>ONGP01000005.1 GCA_900317405.1 uncultured Prevotella sp. | reverse complement strand
TGGAACACCAGCGTCCATCAGGGCGAGTGTACCAGCACATACTGTAGCCATTGATGAAGAACCGTTTGACTCGAGGATCTGGCTTACCAGACGTACTGTGTAAGGGAAGTCCTCAGGAATCTGGCCTTTAAGTCCGCGCCATGCCAGGTGACCGTGACCAATCTCACGACGACCTACGCCGCGCTGAGCCTTAGCCTCACCAGTACAGAATGGTGGGAAGTTATAGTGCAGCAGGAAGCGCTGATAGCCGTGCTCAAGCACGTCGTCAACCAGCTTCTCGTCGAGCTTTGTACCCAGAGTACATGTAGAGAGCGACTGTGTCTCACCACGAGTGAAGATTGAGCTTCCGTGAGGCATTGGCAGAGGCGAAACCTCACACCAGATAGGACGGATCTCGTCAGTCTTACGACCATCCAGACGGATACCCTCGTCGAGGATACAACGGCGCATAGCGTCGCGCTCTACATCGTGGTAGTAGCGATCCATCATAGCGTACTTCTCTTCCATCTCGTCCTCAGTCAGGTCGGCATGCTCAGCAGCATACTTCTCCTTGAAGTCGGCCAGGATCTTCTCGAAGGCATCAGCACGGTCCTGCTTGGGCAGAGCCTGCTTGGTAACATCGTAAGCGGGCTGATACAGCTCCTTGTTCATACGCTCACGCAGCTCCTCATCGTTCACCTCGTGGTCGTACTCACGCTTTACATCCTTACCAAGTTCCTTTGAGAGTTCGGTCTGAAGCTCACACATGGGCTTAATAGCAGCCATAGCAGCCTTCAGGGCGCCGATCATATCCTGTTCTGACACCTCTTTCATCTCTCCCTCTACCATCATAATGTTCTCAGCAGATGCACCTACCATGATATCCATGTCGGCATCCTTCATCTGCTCGAAGGTAGGATCGATAACATACTCACCGTTGATACGGGCTACGCGAACCTCACTGATGGGGCACTCAAAAGGAATGTCAGAGCAAGCCAGAGCAGCCGAGGCAGCAAAACCTGCCAGAGCATCGGGCTGATCTACGCCATCGGCTGAGAGCAGCATTACATTTACAAACACCTCAGCGTGATAGTTCGAGGGGAAGAGTGGGCGGAGCACACGGTCCACCAGTCTTGATGTCAGGATTTCGTTGTCGCTGGCTTTGGGGGAAACGTCCGGCTGCACTGTACTGTTCACGATAATCTACCTGCAAAGGCATAAAATCTGTTCCGGGAACTGCATCTTTTGCGGCACAAACAGTGGCTAGTAGTACGGTGTTGTTCATCTTCAACATGACAGCACCATCGGTCTGTTTTGCCACTTTCCCGGTTTCAATGGTGATGGTTCTTCCATCAGCCAATTGAAGGGTCTTCGTAATTACGTTCATCTTGTTTAAAACATCTAATATATAAAAAACAGCCGCAAAGTTACACATATTTATATTAATAAACGAGAAAACTCGATATTTTTTTTAATTTTTCACTATTCACTATTCACTATTCACTAAAAAAGTTATATCTTTGCACCCGCAAAACGAAATTCTAATTGAGAAAATGAAACATATCAGCAAATTGGCAGCCGTAGTATTGGCTGCATTGACGGTTGCTTCGTGCAACAACAATAAGTTCACCGTCGAGGGCCAGATTTCTGGTGCTAAGGACTCTGTGCTTTACTTCGAGAATGTAGGTATCGAGGGCATCAATGTGCTCGACTCTGTTAAGCTTGGCGATAATGGTGATTTCTCGTTCAGCGAGGCAGCCACTCAGGCTCCTGAGTTCTATCGCTTGCGTATTGCCGACCAGATTATCAATGTCAGCATCGACTCTACCGAGACTGTACAGATCAAGGGCGAGTACCCAGGTATGGCATCTAATTACACAGTAAGCGGTTCAGACAACTGCTCTAAGATTCGCGAGTTGGCCCTGAAGCAGATAGATCTGCAGGCCAAGGCCATCGCTCTGCAGAGCAACACAGAGCTTGGTATCGTTAAGGCCAACGATAGTATCCAGACTCTTATCGATGCTTACAAGGACGATGTTAAGCGCAACTACATCTACAAGGAGCCATTCAAGGCCTATGCTTATTTCGCTCTGTTCCAGGCCATCGGCAACTACCTTATCTTCAATCCTCGCACCAACAAGGATGATATCAAGGCTTTTGCTGCTGTAGCCACCAGTTGGGACACTTACTACCCACACGCTGAGCGCGGACAGAATCTGCACAACATCGCCATCGAGGGCATGAAGAACCAGCGCATCGTAGAGGCTCAGAATGCTGATATCCAGATCGATGCCAATAAGGTTCAGGAGGCAGGTGTGCTCAATATCTCACTGCTCGACAACAAGGGGCAGCAGCGCAATCTTACCGACCTGAAGGGCCAGGTAGTATTGCTCGACTTCCACATCTTTGCAATGGAGAATTCGCCCGCTCGCATCCTCCAGTTGCGCGAAATCTACAACAAGTATCACGCACAGGGTCTTGAGATATTCCAGGTTAGTCTCGATTCAGACGAGCACTTCTGGAAGCAGCAGACCGCAGCCCTGCCTTGGGTAAGCGTTCGCGACGAAGAGGGTGTTAACTCACAGCGCCTGATGCTTTACAACGTTCAGGCCGTACCCGACTTCTTCCTGATCGACCGTGGCAACAACCTAGTAAAGCGTGCCGCCCAGATCAAAGACCTCGAAGCAGAAATCAAGAAATTGTTGTAATACAAAGAAAAATCCCTCATCTCTCACATAATCTCTCACAACCCGCATAAACACAGGCGTTTCGGGATGTGAGAGATTCTTTTTATCCCTCACTTATCTCTCACTAATCCCTCACATCAAACCTCACTTTTACCTGATACAGAATCGCCATGTGAGAGATTAGGTGAGAGATTAGGGAGGGATGAGGTGAGGGATCAAGTGAGGGATAATTTTTCAAAAACTCCCTGTTTATGCGGGTTTCAGAAGACTTAAGTGAGAGATGAGAGTTTTTTTGAAAATCTTTTTAAAAACTCGAATCGAATATTTAATTTGAGCCATGTTTACAAGTTGTCCGAATCATGTCTTCGAGGTGTTCGACTGATGCTAACGAGGTGTTCGACCGAGTCCTTAGGGGGCATTCCCTTCGGTGGAACACTTTATTCCCATCGTGGGAATAGTTGATTCCCAACGTGGGAACAAGTCGTTCCCAAGGTGGGAATATTCTCTAAAACAAATAAGGTTTAGTACTTACGGTTGGGATTCTTGGGGAACCAACCCTTTTCTACTCGGCGCTTCTGGGCGAACAACTCGCCTATGCCCCAAAGGGCAGAAGCGCCAAATACTCCTACTATCGATGAAATGATGGCATTCTCGATGAATAGTGCGCCAGCTATACAGGCCAGACCTACGATAAGGTATACGATCCAAGGGCGAGTGCCCCAGTAATACTCTGTCTTGATGACGATAGGATGCCAGATGCCTATGGCCAGGAATGTGCTGGCGGCTATGATGATACCTGTGAAATACATAATCGATTAGTTAAAAACTTTTCAACCAAGCTTTGAGTTCGAATACCATCTCGTAGTGGAACTCAAACGTTTCGCGATAGCCCCAACCGTGACCACCTGTAGGATAGATGTGGATAGAGGCCGGAACATCGTGCTTGTATAGTTGTTGGTAATAGTTGAATCCATTGGCTGCAGGTACAGCTTTATCATCATCGCTCAGCGCCAGGAAGGCTCGTGGAGTGGTGCGATTTACCTGAAGGTCATTGCTAAACTCGAATTCAAGTTTTTTCATCTCCTTCTTACTAAGTTCCTTACCCAGCAGATTGTCGTGCGAACCCATGTGGGTGAAACCTGGATCCATAGTGATGACAGGATAGAAGAGTATCTGGAAGTTGGGTGCAGCATCGCCCTTAGAGTGGGTGGCGATGGTAGAAGCCAGATGACCACCAGCCGAGAAGCCCATAATGCCCACATCGTTAGGATTGATATGCCACTCAGCCGCATTGCGACGAACAAGCTTCATAGCCTCCTCAGCATCGCTGATGGGCACCAGACGGTTGCCATGAGGCATACGATACTTCAGCACGATGAGCGCTATGCCCTGAGTGTTGAAAAACGGAGCCCACTGATGGCCCTCGTGGTCCATAGCCAGATGCTGGTATCCGCCACCAGGACAGCAGACTACGGCTCTACCTGTAGCCTTCTTAGCATCGGGCAGATAGACTGTTACTTCTGCCTCGTCTTTCTCATCACTGCTCACCACCTCAGGAGCATTGGGCCATAACTTCATAGTTGTACCTTTTTGTGCAAAAGTTGTGGCACAGCAGGCCAACAACAGTGCAGATATTACCTTTTTTACACACTTCATTGCTTTAAATATGTTAATCGCGGTGCAAAGGTAATCATTTTATTTAAATTTTTGTATCTTTGTAGCCAGAAACTTGAAACTTTATACCAAAAATGAAGAAAACTATAGCAATCGTAGCACTCGCAGTGATGGCACTCGGCGCTCAGGCAAAGGTAAGGTTGCCACACCTGATAGGCGACAATATGGTACTACAACAGCAGACTGACGCCCGTCTGTGGGGATGGGCCAAGCCTGGACAAACGGTGAAAGTAACCACATCGTGGAGTAAGGAGGCAGTGACAGCCAAGGCCGACAAGAAGGGTGAATGGCTTGTAAAGGTAAAGACGCCAAAGGCAAGCTACACTCCGCTGTCGATAACATTCGACGATGGCGACAAGCTGACCATCAACAATGTGCTGAGCGGCGAGGTATGGGTATGTGCAGGACAGTCGAACATGGAGATGCCTGTAAAGGGATTCTGGATGTGTCCTGTGAAGGATTACAATCAGGTGGTGATCGATGCCAAGAACCACGAAGGTGTGCGATCAGTAAAGATACCCAGCGTGATGTCGTCGAAACCACTGACTGATGCCCAGTGCGAGTGGCGTGTATGTTCGCCAAAGACCGTCGGAGAGTTCTCTGCCACAGGCTATTTCTTTGCTCGCACCATGCACCAGGCACTCGACATCCCCATCGGACTGATTGAGGCCAACAAGGGTGGTTCGCGTGTAGAGAGCTGGTTGACCAAGGAGAATCTGGAGAAGTACACCAGCGACCCAACCGACTCTGTAGCCATCAGCCAGAAGTGGGCTCAATACGACTATCTGCGCTCGCTGCTGTGGGGCAACGGCACGTTTAATCCCATCCTGAACTTCACCGTTAAGGGCATTCTGTACTATCAGGGTTGCTCTAACGTGGGCGATCCTGGCGATCAGTACTCTCAGCGATTGAAGTTGCTAGTAGACCAGTGGCGCAGTCAGTTCGCTCTGGGCGAGATACCATTCTACTTTGTGCAGATAGCCCCCTATCGCTACGACGATGACAACAATGCACTGAGCGGGGCACTTCTGCGCGAACAGCAGTTCAAGGCCCAGCAGATAATACCAAACAGTTCGCTGGTATGTATCAACGACCTGGTTTATCCCTACGAGTTCAGTCAGATTCACCCTGCACAGAAGCAGCAGGTGGGCGAGCGACTGGCATATACAGCCCTGAATCGCGACTATGGATTCGAAGGCATACTCTACAAGAGTTCGCGCTATAAGGATATGACCATAAAGGACGATGCCATCTTTATCCATCTGGACGACAACTATCATACCGATGCCCCATTCGAGGACATACAGGGATTTGAGATAGCAGGCGACGACCGTGTGTTCTATCCTGCCACAGCCGTGCACTTCTGGCAACCTGGCGGAGGCTATTGGGACGAGGCCATAAAGGTATCATCGCCCAAAGTAAAAAAGCCAGTAGCTGTGCGCTATTGCTTCAAGAACTTTCAGATAGGCAACGTTAGGAACGGCGCCAATCTGCCATTATTCCCATTCAGAACTGATAACTGGTAAGCCTTATGACCGAACATCCATTAGAAGTGTTCCGATTCTGCCCCAAGTGTGGCAGTCAGGACTTTGAGATCCACAATGCACTGAGCCGCCATTGCGCCCAGTGTGGTTTTACATTCTATCAGAACCCGCGCGCGTCTACAGCCGCGTTTATCCTAAATGATAAGGACGAACTGCTGGTAGCCACTCGAGGCAAGGAACCCGCCAAGGGCACTCTGGATCTTCCTGGCGGATTTGTTGACAACGACGAGAATGCAGAAGAGGGAATGGTGCGCGAGATACTGGAAGAGACAGGACTGGTCATCGACCCAGAGACAGTAGAATATCAGTTCTCAATACCCAACGTGTATCGCTACTCAGGCATGGACATACACACGCTCGACTTCTTCTTTGCCTGTCGTGTAAGTGAGGAGCAAGTGGTAAAGGCAGGCGATGATGCCGCCGAACTGCAGTGGATACCGCTAAATCAGGTGTATGTAGAGCGGTTTGGACTACGTTCCATCCGTCAGGCCGTGCATCGCTTTCTGGCCCAAAAATGTTAATAAAACCAAAAATCTTCTATATTAATAAGGTGAAAGAGAGTTTTTTGCTTACTTTTGCAGCCCGAAAGAAATATAACGCAAAATAGATATGCAAAAGAACTTAGTGATAGTGGAGTCGCCAGCAAAGGCAAAAACCATCGAGAAATTCTTGGGAAAGGACTTCAAGGTGATGTCGAGCTACGGCCACATCCGCGATTTAAAGAAGAAAGAAATAAGCATCGACGACAAGACGCTTGAGCCGGAATATGAGATTCCAGAAGAAAAGGAGAAACTTGTAGAAGATTTGAGACAGAAAGCTGCCAATGCAGAGACAGTATGGCTGGCATCCGATGAGGACCGCGAGGGAGAAGCCATCTCATGGCACCTGTGCGAGGTGCTGGGACTTGACAAGGACAAGACAAATCGTATCGTGTTCCACGAGATTACCCAGCCCGCTATTCTTGATGCAATCGAGCATCCACGTCATATAAACATGGATCTTGTTAACGCCCAGCAGGCACGTCGAGTACTCGACCGTCTGGTAGGTTTCAAACTCTCGCCAGTACTGTGGCGTAAGGTTAAACCGGCCCTTTCGGCTGGTCGTGTGCAGAGTGTTGCCGTACGACTGATAGTAGAACGCGAGCGCGAGATACAGAACTTTGTAAGCGAGCCATACTATAGCGTGAGTGGAGTGTTTGCCGTTGAGAATCCTGACGGTTCGGCTTCAGAGGTTAAGGCCACACTCAACAGCCGTTTCAAGACTGAAGACGAGGTAATGGAGTTTCTGGAGAAGTGCAAGACAGCCCAGTTTACTGTCGAGACCATCACCAAGAAACCAATGAAGCGCATGCCCGCTCCCCCATTCACCACCTCTACACTGCAGCAGGAGGCCGCCCGCAAGCTTGGCTACTCAGTTAGTCAGACCATGATGATAGCCCAGCACCTGTACGAGAGCGGACGTATCACATACATGCGTACTGACTCTGTAAACCTTTCGCAGCTATGTCTAAACGCCAGCAAGAAGGAAATTGTAGACCTGTATGGCGAAAATTACAGCAAGACCCGCAAATATCATACCAGTTCGAAGGGTGCTCAGGAGGCTCACGAGGCCATCCGTCCAACCTACATGGACAAGAATAAGATTGAGGGTAGCGCACAGGAGAAACGTCTGTACGAACTCATCTGGAAGCGCACCATTGCCAGCCAGATGGCTGATGCTGAAATCGAGAAGACCACTATCACAATCAAGAGCGATGATATCAAAGAGACATTCACAGCTACAGGCGAAGTAGTGAAGTTCGACGGATTCATCAAGGTTTATCGCGAGAGTGTAGACGATGACGACTCATCAGAGGACTACAGCCACAGCCTGCCTGCAATGAAGAAAAATCAGGAGCTTACACGTCGCGAGATTCTGGCCACAGAGCGTTTCAGCGCTGGTCCACAGCGATACACTGAGGCCAGCTTGGTGCACAAGATGGAGGAACTTGGCATTGGACGTCCTTCGACCTATGCTCCAACCATCTCTACCATCCAGCAGCGCGAGTACGTGACTCGTGGCGACAAGAAGGGCGAGGAGCGTTTCTACTCTATCTATCAGCTCAAGGGCAAGCAGGTTACACAGAAGACCCGCAAGGAGATGGCTGGATCGGATAAGGGCAAGCTGATACCAACTGATATCGGTACAGTAGTCAACGACTTCCTGATGGAGAACTTCAGTGAGATAATGGACTACAACTTCACAGCCAAGGTAGAGCAGGACTTCGATAAGATAGCCGAGGGCGATGAGCAGTGGAAGGATATGATGCACGCCTTCTATAAGGACTTTGAGCCAACCGTAGAGGAGACAATGAACAGCCGCCAGAAGTACAAGGCCGGTGAGCGCAAACTTGGTGTAGATCCAAAGACTGGTCGTCCTGTATACGTAAAGATTGGTAGATTCGGACCTGTAATACAGATTGGTTCTGTAGAAGACAAGGAGAAGCCTCTGTTTGCCCAGCTGCCAAAGGAGCTGAGCATGGAGACCATCACATTCGAGGAGGCAATGGAACTGTTTAAGTTGCCTCGCGAACTTGGCGATTTCGAAGGCTCACCTATTAGCGTAGGTGCTGGTCGTTTCGGCCCATACGTCAAGCACGAGAATCTGTTTGCATCGCTACCAAAGGATGCCGACCCAATGGCTGTAACTCTGGATGAGGCTATCACACTTATTCAGGAGAAGCGCAGAATGGAGGCCGAAAAGCATATGAAGTTCTTCCTGGAGGATCCAAAACTTGAAATAATGAAGGGACTGTATGGTCCATACTTGTCGTACGATGGTCAGAATTATCGTCTGCCCAAAGACATGCACGAGAATGCCAAGGACCTGACCTACGAGCAGTGCATGAAGGTAATCGAGGATATGGAGGCTCTGAAGAGCGCACAGGAGAAGAAGGGTGGTAAAAAGACTACCAGGAAGACTGGCGCTAAAAAGACAACTGCCAAGAAGACAACAAAAAAGGAAACAGCTGAGGCATGAATCGAATAATCCTGATAGGCTACATGGGAGCCGGTAAGACCACTATCGGCAAAGCCCTCTCGAAAGAGTTGGGAGCAACATTCTACGATCTCGACTGGTATATCGAGAGTAGAATGCGCAAGACAGTGGCACAGATATTTGCCGAAAGGGGCGAAGAAGGTTTCCGCAAGATGGAGTATAACATGCTGCACGAGGTAGCCGAATTCGAGAATGTCATCATCAGCTGCGGTGGAGGCACACCTTGTTTCTTTGACAATATGGACTACCTGAATCAGCAGGGAAAGACCGTATATCTGAAGGCCGACCCTGAAGTGCTCTACAACCATCTGCTGATGGGCAAGGTGGAGCGTCCGCTGATTAAAGGTAAGAGTCCTGAAGAGCTGATAGCCTATATTCGCGAACAGCTGAAGAAGCGCGAGGAATACTACACCAAGGCCAAATATACACTCGACGTGAGTCTGATGGACAACTACGAGAAAATCAAGATAAGCGTTGAGAAGTTAAAAGAATTACTGGAATTATAAAACATATTCATTATATCCGTTAGAAGATGAAGAAATGGACAATTGAGGATTCGAAGGAGCTCTACAACATCAATGGTTGGGGTACTTCTTATTTTGGCATCAACGACAAAGGCGATGTCTACGTCACTCCATGTAAGAACAACACGCAGATTGACCTGCGTGAGGTGATGGACGAGCTGGCGCTGCGTGATGTCACACCACCAGTACTGCTCCGATTCCCCGATATTCTTGACAACCGTATCGAGAAGACCTGGAGTTGCTTTAAGAAGGCATCTGAGGAGTACGACTACAAGGGCGAGAACTATGTGGTTTACCCCATTAAGGTAAACCAGATGCAACCTGTGGTTGAGGAGATCATATCACACGGACGCAAGTTCAATCTTGGCCTTGAGGCTGGTTCAAAGCCAGAGCTTCATGCCGTCATCGCCATGCAGTGTCAGAGCGACTCTATCATCGTCTGCAACGGATATAAAGACCAGAGTTACATCGAGCTAGCCCTGCTGGCACAGAAGATGGGTAAGCAGATATTCATCGTGGTTGAGAAAATGAACGAGCTGGAAATCATCGCTCGCGAAGCCAAGAAGATGAACATACGCCCCAACATCGGTATCCGCATTAAACTGGCCTCTAGCGGCTCAGGCAAATGGGAAGAGAGCGGTGGCGATGCCAGCAAGTTCGGACTGACTAGTGCTGAACTTCTGGAAGCACTCGATTTCTTGGATAAGAAGGGATTGAACGACTGTCTGCGACTGATCCATTTCCACATCGGATCGCAGATTACCAAGATACGCCGCATACAGACTGCACTGCGCGAGGCTTCGCAGTTCTATATCCAGCTGCACAAGATGGGTTACAACGTAGACTTTGTTGACTGCGGTGGCGGACTTGGAGTGGACTACGATGGCACACGTTCACCATCGAGCGAGAGTTCTGTAAACTACTCTATTCAGGAGTATGTAAACGACTGTATCTACACCTTTGTTGAGGCTGCCAACAAGAACGATCTGCCTCATCCAAACATCATCACAGAGAGCGGTCGCTCGCTGGCTGCTCACCACTCAGTGCTGGTAATCGATGTGCTCGAGACTGCATCGCTGCCTGAGATGCCTGAGGAGTTTGAACCAGATGAGAACAGCCACCAGTTGGTTAAGGACCTGTATGAGATTTGGGACAACCTGAGTCCACGCAACGTGCTTGAGGACTGGCACGACGCTGAGCAGATACGCGAAGAGGTTCTCGACCTGTTCTCGCATGGTATCGTTGACCTGAAGACACGTGCTGAGGTAGAGGCTATGTACTGGAGTGTTTGTCATGAGATACATGCTCTGGCCAAGAGTCTTAAGCACATACCTGAGGAGCTGATGAAGATTGATAAGCTGCTAGCCGACAAGTACTTCTGCAACTTCTCGCTGTTCCAGAGTCTTAGCGACTCATGGGCCATCGACCAGGTATTTCCTATTATGCCTATCCAACGACTCGACGAGCGCCCCACACGCAATGCTACCATACAGGATATCACATGCGATAGCGATGGTAAGATAGCCAACTTTACCACCAATCGCCACAACACTCACTCGCTGCCCGTTCATGCTCTCAAGAAGAACGAGCCTTACTACCTGGGTGTGTTCCTGGTAGGCGCTTATCAGGAGATTTTGGGTGATATGCACAACCTGTTTGGCGACACCAATGCCGTACACATCTCTGAGAAGGATGGCGGCTACCACATCGATCAGATAATCGATGGTGAGACTGTAGAAGAGGTGCTGGAGTACGTACAGTACAACCCCAAAAAGCTGGTACGCCAGCTTGAGGTCTGGGTTGCCAAGAGCGTTAAGCAGGGCAAGATCAGCCTCGACGAGGGTAAGGAGTTCCTATCTAACTACCGCTCAGGACTTTACGGATATACATACCTTGAATAGAATATAGCATATGAATAAGAGAATCAACCTTTGGCTGTTGCTAGCCGTAGTATTGTGTAGCACGCTGTTTACAGCCTGTTCAAACGATGATGACCCTGTAGTGCCACCCACACAACAGCGCACAGAAGCTTCGAAGGCACTAATCAAGATTTGCAACGAGAATGCCGAGGTAAAATCTCTGCTTGAGCACGCCATAGCCCAGGCTGCTGAGATTAACCCAGACCGCAGATACAATCCTGCCCAGTCGCTCGATGAGTTCTACGATTTCATCGACTGGAACGTTCGCCAGCTGCCTTGGGACGTGATGATACATCATTCGCCCGACGAGTATGGCCGAACACTCTATGGCCGTACCGATCAGGGCGTAGGCTACTTCTGGTTCATAGTAGACCAGCCGCTCGACGAGTTGAAGGACCGCGGATTCTTCTATCCCACAGTAGAGTTTGTTGAGCCCTTTGCATCGTGGCTGAGCACCTACAGCAACACGTGGGCCGAATTCCTCGACACAGAGGAAAGCTGGAATGACACCTATTATAATATGGTGAAGGACGACCCTGACTGGGGACTGGACAAAGGATGGTATGGCGAGGGCAACCTGTGGCGTACCTACAATGAGTTCTTTGCTCGCAGCCTGGTATCGCCCGATGTACGCCCGATAGCTACTGATTATGAAGTGGTATGCCCTGTTGACTCATGGCCAAAGCAAACCTGGAAGATAGACGACAACAACCAGTTGCAATATCCACAGGACCTGCAGATTAAGACAGCTAAGATATCTGATATAGCACAGCTTATAGGCGACGACTCACAGTATAAGGATGCCTTTGCAGGTGGCACGCTCACCCACACATTCCTGGATGTGAACCTCTATCATCGTTACCACTCACCTGTGAATGGTGTACTTAAGGAACTACGCAAGGTGCCTGGCGTATCGGCAGGAGGCGGCTATACACTCTGGGACGACGACACGAAGTTGTACTACTATATAAACGACCTTGGATTCCAGATGGTAGAGACACGCGCCTGCGCCATCATCGAAACAGAGAAATATGGTCTGGTGGCAATGATGCCGGTAGGCATGTCGCAGATATGCAGCGTCAACTGGCTCCCATCGCTCCACGTGGGGCAACAGCTAAAACAGGGCGACGAGATGGGATTCTTCCAGTTTGGCGGCTCTGATGTAGTGATGATATTCCAAAAGGGAATAGATGTCAACATCGTTCACGGTTTTGAATTGACTCTGATGGGCCAACCCTACGCCAGATTAACACGAAATGACTAAAAACTGTAACGAATGAAAAACTATAAAAGCAAACTATTCAGAATCCTAAACCAATCGGTGGCAACACGCACCACAGTAATTATAGCTGTAGTGGTGATAGCCATCTTGCTGATAGGAGGCACTTTCCAGGTAAAATATATACGTGATGCGGTGGCCAAAGAAACCAACCGCCAGGCCAGCCGATCAATGGAAAACGCCATTAAGGAAATCGACAATCGTATATCCACTGTCGAGACTGCTGTTACTACAGCTGCATCGTATGCACACATGTTTGCACCACACAAAGAGCTTCACGAACTGCTGATAGAGAGGCTTATCAAGGTCAATCAGGACATTTCGGCCGTTACACTGCTTTACAAAGCCAACTATTTTCCTGAAGAAGGCAAATACTTCGCACCAACCATTGTACGCAACGAGGATGGTAGTCTGGAGACTGATGAGATAGGAGGACCAGAAAACGATTTTTGCTATCTTGAAACTGATAGCAACTGGATATATACCAACAAGCTCGACACAGGCTATTGGTGCCTGCCTTATGTCGACTCGATGTCGACCAAGCGTGCTATGGTAACCTACTCTGTGCCACTGCACGATGACTCTGGCCATACCTATGCTGTGCTTTGTGCCGATGTAGCGCTTGACTGGGTACAGCGCCTTGTCGACAAGGCCAAGCCCTATGCTTATTCTACTGCATTTGTAATAGGCCGCGACTCGCAATACGTGTGCCACCCGGACATAGACTGGATACAATCTATCAACTTTATCGATCAGACAAAGAAAATGAAGAATCCGGCTTATATCGAAATGGCCAAACGCATCATGAGTTGGCAGCGTGGTACCGACACTGTTGATATGACCTGTCTGCTGGCCAACGATGATAATAAGAAGGACGACTACTCGTCATCAGTTGTATTCTACGCACCTGTAGAACGTGTGCAGTGGTCTGTATGCTTCTCGATATCAGAAGATAAAATAATGGAGGGGCCTAATAAGATTAGAAACAATATGATAGTATGGCTCATCATCCTGCTGATAGCCATATCCATATCGCTGTTCTACATTATCCGTTGGCAACTGTCACCACTCAAGCTGCTAGCCAATAAGACCGTTGAGATATCACAGGGTAACTTCAACGTAGCACTGCCCGAATTTGATTCGAAAGACGAAATACGCCACCTGCGCGACTCGTTTGTAGACATGCAGCAGTCGCTGTCTAAATACATCGATGAACTGCAAACCACCACAGCCTCGAAGGCATCTATCGAGAGCGAGCTGCATGTGGCCAGCAACATACAGATGTCGATGCTGCCAAAGATATTCCCACCCTACCCCGATCGTAATGATATCGATATATATGGTGAGCTTACACCAGCCAAATCAGTTGGCGGCGACTTGTTCGATTTCTACATCCGCGACGAGAAGCTTTTCTTCTGTATAGGCGACGTGAGCGGCAAGGGTGTGCCTGCATCGCTGGTGATGGCTGTGACCAGAGCACAATTCCGCACGGTTTCTGCCCACCAGGCTGCGCCCGATCGTATCATCACAACCCTTAACGATGCTATGGCCGAGGGCAACGACTCAAACATGTTTGTTACCCTGCTGGTAGGAGTACTCGACCTGCCTACTGGCCGTCTGCACTACTGCAATGCAGGTCATGATGCACCATTATTAGTAAGATTTGACGATGTGGCAAAGGTAGACGAACTGCCTTGCGACTCGAATATACCTGTAGGTGTAATGCCAGGCTGGAAGTTCACTGCCCAAAAGGCAATGATCGAACCCGGCACCACTATCTTCTTGTTTACTGATGGACTGACCGAGGCCGAAAATATCGAGCATGGTCAGTTCGGCATGCAGCGCATTATCGATCAAGCCCGTGGCATACATGCCTCAGGCAGCGTCAGCCCGCATGCCATTATCAGCCAGATGAAACAGGCCGTACACGCCTTTGTGGGCGAGGCCGAACAGAGTGATGACTTAACCTTGTTAGCAGTGCAATACACAAAGAAACAACTCGATGTGCGCTACCAAAGCCACATCACCCTGCCCAATGATGTGCAGGCAGTACCACAACTCAATGGTTTCGTTGACGAGGTTTGTGAGCAAGCAGGCTTCGACATGAGTACTACGATGAAGCTTAATCTGGCCATCGAAGAGGCTGTGGTTAATGTGATGAACTATGCCTACCCGGCCGGTGTGAAAGGCGATGTAGACATCGAAGCTCAGATTAATGATGAACGCCTTAAGTTTGTCATTAGTGACAGCGGTACCCCCTTTGACCCCACGGCCAAAGCTGAGGTCGACACCACACTGTCGGCCGAAGAAAGAGGTATCGGAGGATTAGGTATCCATCTAATCCGACAGATAATGGATACAATTAATTACGAACGAGTGGACGGAAAGAACGTTCTTACGCTCCGCAAAAAACTCACTAAAAACTCATAAAGTTATGAAGACAACATTCAAAGAAGAAGACAATTACTATGTAATGTACTTCGAAGGTCGCCTCGACACGGCAGCCTCTGCCCAGGTAGAAGAAGAGATGAAGCCTCTGTACGAGTGCAATGGTCACGACATCATTCTGGACTGTGCTAACCTTGAGTACATCTCATCTAGTGGCCTGCGCCTGTTCCTTGGACTGCTTAAGACAGCTAAGCCAAAGGGCAGTCATGTCTACATCCGTGCTATCAACGAAGACCTGCGCCAGGTGTTTGCCATGACAGGATTTATTAACCTGTTCGAATTTAAATGATGCGATTATCGCCACATTGCGAAATGCTGCTACAGGAGTTCCGTGACAAGCGGAACGAACTGTTGCAGTTGGATAGCCACGTTTACGAGTTGCTCTGCCAGCATTTTAGCCAGCAGGGCATCGAACTCAATAGCATAGAGCACCGTGTAAAGACCGAAAAGTCGCTGGCGGGCAAACTGGAGCTAAAGGGCGAGAAGTATCGTGAACTGAGCGACATCACCGATCTGGTGGGTCTGCGCATCGTTACGTTCTATACCGACGATGTAGACAAGGTGGCAGCCATCGTAAGCCAGCTGTTTAATGTTGACTGGAGCAACTCAGTAGATAAGCGCAAGCTGCACGAGTTGACCAGCTTTGGATACAACTCATTACACTACATCTGCAGTCTGCACGAAGGCAGCATCCCATTCGAGATACAGATACGTACAGCACTGCAGCACACGTGGTCGGCCATCGAGCACGACATTGGCTACAAGGGTGCCGTCAAGTTGCCCCCACAGTTCAGGCGTCAGTTCAGTCGTCTGGCAGGTATGCTGGAGCTGGCCGATGATGAGTTCAGCCGTCTGCGCACCACTATGACCGAGTATCGTCGACAGATTCAGACACTGGTCAAGTCGGGCAATCTGAGCGAGGTGACACTGTCCACCGATTCGTTCCGCAGTTATCTTGATTTGCGTCCGCTCGACAGGCTCAACCAGCGCATAGCAGCTGTAAATCAGGCCGAACTGTTCCCTGCTTCGCTCATGCCATTCCTGCCCATATTGGAGCACTTCGGCATGGAGTCGCTTGGTCAGGTTCAGGCTATGGTCGACGAGCTAAGCGATGCGGCTTATCAGCTAGCGCTGTCGCAGCTGGCCATCACCGACCTCGACATATTGTCAGAGACAGTTGGTATGCAGAATCTATGCGTGGTCTACGCACTGAAGCATGGTGGCACGCGCGACGATGTTAAGTATATCTACGACAAGCTGTACGGCAATAATGATTCTAACGCACTGCTGGCCGACGGCATCATACGACAGTATGCAGCTATAGGTCAGAAGTAAGTGATATACATTATTAATAAATGAAACAAACACTAACAATTGTAAAAGTTGGCGGAGCCGTAGTCGAAGACGAAGTCCAACTGGCTCAGTTGCTTAAGGACTTCAGTGCCATACCTGGCCGCAAGGTGCTCATCCATGGGGGGGGGCGACGTGCCACACAGGTGGCTGCCAGTCTGGGCATCGAGTCGAAAATGGTAGGTGGCCGCCGCATTACCGATGCCGAGATGCTAAGCGTGGTAACAATGGTTTACGGCGGACTGGTAAACAAGAATCTTGTAGCCCGTCTGCAGGCCAACGGTGTAAACGCACTGGGTCTTACTGGTGCCGACATCGATGTTATCCGCAGCCACAAGCGTCCGCTTAAAGATGGTATCGATTTCGGATTTGTAGGCGATGTGGATCGTGCCGATGGCCAGATGCTTAGCCGACTCATCGAGGCTGGCATAACACCAGTGATGGCCCCGCTAACCCACGACGGTCAGGGCAACATCCTTAACACCAATGCCGACACTATCGCCAGCGAGACTGCTAAGGCTCTGGCATCTATCTACGACGTTACGCTGATTTACAGCTTCGAGAAGAAAGGTGTGCTAAGCAATCCCGATGATGATGATTCGGTCATCCCGACCATCAACCGCGCCGACTTTGAGCGCTACAAGGCCGATGGCACCATCAGCGGTGGCATGCTGCCTAAGATTGAGAACGCTCTGAGCGCCATCGATGCAGGCGTAAGCCGAGTGATCATCACCCTGGCCACAGCCATCGACGGACACAGCGGAACAATTATTTCTTAATTTTTTTGTTTTACTTGTAACTTTTGCCCCAGGCTATTCGTCATATAAGAAGAAGAGGATGAAAAAGATAAGTTTCGAAAACGACATCTTGCCGCTGAAGAACGAGCTCTACAGGCTTGCCCTCCGCATCACCCTCAACCCTGCAGAGGCAGAGGATGTAGTACAAGACACGATGATAAAAGTCTGGAACCGCAGAGACGGCTGGGATGAAATCGAATCGATAGAAGCCTTCTGCTTGACCATCTGCCGAAACCTGGCACTCGACAGGATGCGCAAGATGGAAAACCAAAACCAGAGTCTTGAGGAGGGCGAACACGAAAAGCCCGACCAGAGCTACGCCTCGAATCCTGAAGAACAGGCTATGCAGCGCGACCGAGTTGAGCTGATACGCCGATTGATAAATGAGTTGCCTGAGAAACAGCGAAGTGCAATGCACCTGCGAGAGTTTGAAGGCAAAAGTTATAAAGAGATTGCGTCGATAATGGCTATAACCGAAGAGCAGGTAAAGGTAAACATCTTCCGCGCCCGACAGGCCATCCGACAAAAATATATAGAATCAGAGAAATATGGACTATAAGTACATCAATCAGTTGCTGGAGCGTTATTGGCAGTGTGAAACAACACTGCAGGAAGAGGCCATTCTGCGCACCTTCTTCAGTCAGGACGACGTACCTGCCGAGTTACAGCAGTACAAGGCCCTGTTTACCATCCAGCAGGATAAGGAGCAGGCTCTTGGCGATGACTTCGATGCCCGTATTCTCGCAATGGTGGGACAGCAGGAAGACAAGAAGGCCAAGGTGGTATCGTTCACCCATCGCCTCATGCCACTATTCCGTGCTGCAGCCGTGGTGGCCATCATCCTTACCATAGGTAATGCCGCACAGGCACCATGGGATCGAGGATGGGACGACCCGAAGGATGCTTACGCCCGATTCCAGGAGCAGCATCAGGCCGACTCTGTTAATACCCTCGGCACCATACAGGCCGAGAACATCACCGACACGGTGAAGGTGACAACAGACACTCCCACCATAGTTGAATAAGATATTTTTTTCTATGCTTTCTTTATAATAAAAACAAGTAAAACAATTATGTAGAAGCTGTGAAGCTTCATTTCTCTCAAATTTTCAGGAAATACTAACGCTGAAGTTCAGGCTGCACTCCCACTACGATGGGGCTGCAGCCTTCTTCAATGCTATACGATTCGATTACTTTTTCATTCTGAGGTTAAGCTGATATATCGCTGGCATCAGTATCAGCAACGAGAAGGCAACCTCCAATAGCACATGTGAGCCAAACATGTCTTCGAGTGTAGGATCGGCTGTTCCATATAATACTACCGATATATGATACATAGCATAGGCTACCGAATTGTTTACCCAATGATACACCACTCCTGGTATAATGCTATCTGTGCGATAGTACATCCATCCCACCAACATACCTATCAAGAATGCATGCGGCATCTGTGCTGGATTCATGTGCGTCAGAGCAAACAGCGCTGCCGATATGGCAATAGCCACCCAATGATTATGATGCCAACGCAGCAGACTGCGCAATACTGCTCCACGAAACACCAGTTCCTCTACCAGTGGTGCAAGCAGTCCTACCACTACATATCCCAGTCGATTGCTCATTAAGCTATCCAGCCCCCTTTCGGCTACATTGGGCAACTCGGGCAGCATCTCCTGCAACCATACCGATGGTGTAATCGCACCCAGCGATGCCACAACTGTCCACAGCAACACTGTCCAAGGGCGAGTACGCAGCCAATGTCCGCTGACTTCTGCCCATTTACATTTCAGAAACAGTGCAAACGCCACTAAATTACAAAGTATGCTAGCAGTAATGAGGCTCACAGATCCCATTGGGGCAAATCCCATCAGCTTACTCACGACCATCACTATGCCACCAAACACTACCTGTAATGAGATAAACACTATCGTATAGATTATTGCATTCTTCATTTTGTCTGGTCTAATATCTGTTCTACTTTTCGTTTGTCGTCTTCTATCTGTGCCACCAGCGCCTCGGGCGTGTCAAATCGTCGCTCATCGCGCAGTCGAGCCACAAAATCGATTGTTACCGTCTGGCCATATATGTCGCCAGTAAAGCCCAATATGTTCACCTCTAGCGTAGTATGGTGACCTTCAAACGTTGGGCGCGTGCCTATATTCATCATTGCCGGCATTCTGCGCCCACAGCCAATGCTTGCCCACACGGCGTATACACCCGATGCAGGCACCATCTTGTTAGGATCGCTGGGCTCTATATTAGCCGTGGGAAATCCAAGGCCTGTGCCGATATGTTCGCCACTGGCCACACGGCCCGATAGCTGATAGTTTCGATTCATGCAGACGGGCATCAACTCTACACGGCCCTCGCTCAGCAACTGTCGTATCACTGATGAACTCACAGCTTGCTTTCCGTCGGTCATCATCTCTGCATCGCCACGCATCACATGCATACCCATCTCGCGGCCATACCTCACGTAGTCATCGAATCCCTCGGCACGGTTGTGACCGAATCGGTTGTCGTAGCCGGTTATCAGTGTGCGTACATTCAGCTTGTCGTGCAGCATCTGCTGCATAAACCGGCGTGCCGACAGCTCTGCCATCTGGCGCGTAAAGGGTAGTACCACCAAATAATCCACACCCAACTGCTCTACGTAGGTGCGCTTCTCGTCGAGTGTCGACAGTACTTGCGGCTGAAACGCAGCATCGAAAACCTGTCGTGGCTGGCGATCGAACGTAATCACCATTGATGCCGCACCGCAGCGCTTGGCCTCGGCTGTAACCATGCTTATCAGGTGCTGATGTCCGCGGTGCACACCATCAAACACGCCGATGGTAGCTATGCACTCAGGCAGCCCTTTTGTTATGTCTATATCGACTATTATCTCCATATTAGGCCGCAAAGTTAGCTAAAAATCTGCAATTTAGGGCCTGATTTCAATCATTTTTAGTTATTTCCTCTTAAAAATTTGGATATTTAAAGAAATTACCTTACCTTTGCACCCGCAAAAAGCATTTGCATCGGACTTGTAGCTCAGTTGGTTAGAGCAACAGACTCATAATCTGGAGGTCCCTGGTTCAAGCCCAGGCTGGTCCACAAAACAAAGAAGCCTCAAGATGAATCTTGGGGCTTCTTTTGGAAATAGAAGTTTGTTATACGGGGAAATGGCAAATTATAATACGATAACGCTCGACTGCGGGCTTAGGATAATACATAAGCCGAGTGTGGCACAGGTGGTGTACTGCGGCTACCAGGTAGCTGCGGGCACTCGAGATGAGTTGCCTGGCGAGGAGGGTATGGCCCACTTCTGCGAACACATGACGTTTAAGGGCACTCGCCGTCGTAATGCGCTGCAAGTAATAAATGCTCTGGAGCAGTTGGGCGGCGACCTGAATGCGTTTACCAACAAAGAAGACACCACATTCTACGCGGCCATACACAAGGACCACATCACGAAAGCCATCGATGTGCTTACAGACATCGTGTTCTGCAGCACATATCCGCAGCACGAGATAGACAAGGAGGTTGAGGTTATATGCGATGAGATAGAAAGCTACAACGACTCGCCCGCCGAACTGATATACGATGAGTTTGAGAATATGCTATTCGAAGGCCATCCCCTTGGCCACAACATACTGGGCCAGGTCGACCAGTTGCGCACATACACTACCGAGAATGCACTAAGGTTTACCAGCCGATGCTATCGACCAGACAACACCGTATTCTTTATCTACGGCGACGTGGACTTTAAACGGGTAGTAAAACTGGTATCATCAGCGGCTAGCAAAGCAGGTATCACCAGTGTATCCAAATCTTCTAGTAGCGCTGGCATCACAAGCACGCCTTGCCGAATTGACAAGGATGCCAGAGAGATTACTAGGAACATCGGCTCACATCAGGCTCATGTGATGCTGGGGACCCGCAGCTACGACATACATCACCCCATGCGCATAGCCCTATACCTACTTAATAATATACTGGGCGGACCAAGCATGAACGCCCGACTGAACCTGGCTCTGCGCGAGCGCAACGGACTGGTTTACACCGTAGAGAGCACCATGGTCAGCTATAGTGATACGGGCATGTGGAGCATATACTTTGGTTGCGATCCGCACGACGTGAAGCGCTGCCTGCGACTGGTACGCCGCGAGCTGGACAAGGTGATGCAGAAACCGCTGACGCCTACCGCACTACGTACAGCTAAGCAGCAACTGAAGGGACAGATAGCCATAGCATGCGACAATCGCGAGCAGTTTGCACTCGACTTCGGCAAAAGCTATCTGCACTACGGATGGGAGAAAAATGTAGACCGACTGTTTGAAAGCATCGACAAGGTGACAGCCAACGACATACAGAAAGTGGCAAACGAGTTGTTTGCCACTGATAGGTTGTCTACCCTAATATTTAAATAGCCTTTAAGTAACTACGCACCACTCGGCGAGCTGTACCCAGGCGATACTCAACACTCTTGTAGCTATCGCCCGTTTGCTGACATATCTCGCTTACCTTCATGCCATCATAGATGTGCAGGCGATAAACCTCACGGAAATTCTCGGGCAACCGGGCCAGTCCGCGCTCCAATCGCTCAACAATCTCATGCATAGAATAGATCGAATCGGCCGACAACTCCTCGCTACAAACGGCGCGGATGTAGTGCTCGTAATCGTTGGCATGACAGCAACGGCGATGGATGTCGAATATCATATTGCGTGCTGTGGTATAAACCAGAGCAGGCAGCGTCACCTCAGTGATGAGTTTGGTGGAAGTGAGCAGACGCAGAAAGACGTTTTGTACCACATCTTCTGCCTCTGCTCTACCACCAAGACGAGAACTGGCGTAAGCCAGCAACTCGTCACGATGAGTAATATAATAATTGGTTATAAGTTGGTTGTTACTCATTGATAACCTTCTGTATAGTTCCATCTTCGTTGTAGAACAGGCGCTGAACCTTTAGCGAACGTAGATGGGTTATATCGTTTGAAGGTACACAGTCGTGATAGAACAAGAACCACTCGCCCTTGTACTCTACGATAGAGTGATGGGTAGTCCAACCCACTACTGGATCGAGAATTACACCCTGATAGGTGAATGGGCCGTAAGGATTGTCGCCAATACCATAGCATAGCATGTGGCTGTCGCCAGTAGAATAGCTGAAGTAATACTTACCATTATACTTGTGCATCCACGAAGCTTCGAAGAATCGGTGTGGATCACCAGCCTTAAGTGGCTGTCCATCCTTGTCTACAACCAGCACGCTGCGTGGAGCCTCAGCAAACTGCAGCACATCATCGCTCATCTTTACTACAAAGCTAGACAATGCGGGCACATCGGCAGGAGCAAACAGCTGTGTCTGCTTGTCGGCAGCAGGACCAAGGTCTACACCCTCGCCATTCTTAACCAGCTTCTGTGGAGCCTGATACCACTGCAACTGACCACCCCACAGGCCGCCAAAGTAGCAGTAAATCTGTCCATCCTCGTCCTTAAACACACTAGGGTCGATACTCATTGAGCCGCGGATAGGCTGGTTCTGAGGGATAAATGGTCCCTCAGGCTTATCGGCTATAGCCACCCCCAGATGGAACACACCATTATAGTCCTTGGCCGAGAAGATAAGATAGTACTTGCCATCCTTCTCTACGCAGTCGTTGTCCCACATCTGTTTCTCTGCCCACTTCACGTCGGCCACATCAAGTATCTTGCCATAGTCGGTCACCTCGCCATTCTCAACATCTTCCATAGATATTACGTGGTAATCCTTCATCTGGAAGTGGCCGCCATCGTCGTCGAATGCAGCACCAGCCTCCCAGTCATGCGAGGGATATACATAGAGTTTACCGTTGAATACATTAGCAGAAGGATCTGCATAAAAGTCTTTTGGATAAAGATAACGTGGTTTCATATACGTTTCACTTTTAGTTATTAAACATTATTATTCTGGTTAGCAAACCGGCGGCGTGCTGCCAACTCGGCCTGCATATTCTCATTATACTCTTTGGTTATCGGATAGTAGTGCAGTGCAACCACACCAACCATAAACAGAGCAGCAGGTACAATACTAGATACTAGCTTGATGCCCATCATGGCACCCTCGTTCTGTATAGTGGCATCGCCACCCGATACGTAGCCGAACATCGAGATAAATATGCCGGCGATGGCTCCACCAAAGCCCAATCCCAGCTTGAGTGCCAGCACAATGCCCGAGAAACAGAAACCTGTGGCACGGCGATGGTTCTCGTACTCGATATGATCGGCCACATCGCCTATCATAGCCCACAGCAGTGGAATGGTGGGCGCATAGGCCAGCGAGCGCAGGAAGTTGATAACAAACAACAGTCCCACATCGGTAGGCTCTGGGATATAGAACAGAGCGGTGAGAAAGGCTGTCATCGTGAGACACACCTTAAATGTATTGCGCTTGCCAAACCTGTTGGCCAGATACTGCGACAGACAGATAACACCAACAAACTGCACCACGGCCCCCATCATATTAAATACAGAGAAGCCAATGCTATAAGCATCCTCCGGGTCGAGATTGATGAAATGCACAAGGAAATCATATAATGACTTCTGATCGACATTGTACTGGAAGTAGAAGTTCATGGCCGAACCCCACATGGCCAGCGTAACGAACAACGAGAATGTGAGCAGTGCCATAGCATTCCACGACACGCTAGATACAGTGTTTTTTAAGTCCTCACGTATGCTTACAGTCTGGCGTGGCGGCGGCTGAATACGCTCCTTGGCCGATAAGAATGTAATCACAAAGAACATAAATGCTATGACAGAATATATACATATAGTGACAGTCCAGCCGTGTTGCAAAGTATGACCATCGGAGAAGTGATCTACCATCGGTAGCGTAAGGCCCTGAACCACAAACTGAGCAATCGTAACCACTACAAATCGCACCGTAGATATACTGGTGCGCTCGCGTATATCGCTGGTCATCACACCACCAAGCGATGTGTACGGAACGTTATTAAACGAATAGATGGTCATCAGCAACACGTAGCTGACGGTGGCATAAAGCGCCACATGAGCCTTCTGATGTATACCCGGATTGTAGAATGCCAGGATATAAAACACGCAGAAAGGTATGACCGTCCACAGCATCCATGGACGGAATTTGCCCCAACGGGTGTTGGTACGGTCGCAAAGTAAACCTATGGTTGGATCGACAATGATAGCCGACAGACTGGCCACCATCAATACACTGCCTGCTATAGTTCCATCCAGCCCGAACACGTCGGTATAGAACTTAAGCTGGAAGATCATCATCATCTGGAACACAAGGTTAGCGGCAGCATCTCCCAAGGAGTAACCTACCTTCTCGCCCAATGAAACCTGTTGTGATGCTATCTTATTCATAACTGTTGATTACAAAAACTGGTGCAAAGATAGTGAAAAATCGGTTGTCCGACATTCTAAATTGTTACAGATGCTTTTTCAAATGTGTCATCGGGCAAGAAAATGGCACTTTTTCGCCATTTCAACGAAGAAATTTGTTACTTTTGCAACATCAATGCAACTTTTTATGAAAAAAATATTTTTTATTTGCGCAACACTGTTTTGCCTGACCACTATCAATGCCAAAGTTACTATGCCCCGACTATTCCAGTCGGGCATGGTGATGCAGCGCGAAAAAATCATACCCGTTTGGGGCAAAGCCGATGCCGGCGAAACCGTAACCATACGATTCAACAAGAAACTATTTCAGACCACAGCTGATGCCAATGGCCGATGGCAAGTTGACCTGCCAAAGATGAAGGCTGGCGGCCCTTATCAGATGGCTATCAATGAACTGACCATCGATAACATCATGATAGGCGACGTGTGGTTGCTATCGGGTCAATCCAACATTGATGTACATATAGAGCGTGTTTATCCGCAGTACACTACCGAGGTAGACAACTACGAGAATACCAACATCCGCTTGTTCCGCGTACAGAACGAGACCAGTACACATGGTGTAAAGGATGACATTCGTCCAACCAGCATCAACTGGAAGCCACTCAACAAGCAGAACGCATGGCCATTCTCAGCAATAGGTTATTTCTTGGGCAAGAAGATGTTCGAGAAAAATAAGGTAGCTCAGGGCATAATAGTAAACAGCTGGGGTGGCACACCCATCGAGGCATGGATAAGCGAGGACTCGCTGAAGGCCGACTATCCGATGCTGATAAAAAAGATGCAGATATACCAAAGCGACAATTATGTGCGCGCTCAAATGCAGGCCAACGGCGCTGCCAACCATCAGTGGGAGACAATGCTGAACGAGGCCGACCCTGGATATGCTGACACACAGTGCGACGACAGTCAGTGGCCAGTGATAAACCAGAACAACTGGACGTGGCGCGGCACAGGTAGTGTATGGTTGCGCAAGCACATCACTATAGACAAGGAGCATGCTGGCAAGCCTGCACGACTACTGCTAGGCACACTCTTCGATCGCGATGTAACTTATCTGAACGGCAAACAAATAGGCCAGACAGGCTATCAGTATCCTCCTCGCCGCTATGACATACCCGAAGGACTGCTGCGTGAGGGCGACAACGTGATTGCAATCCGATTCATCAATAAATACGGTGCATGTCACTTCATCCCAGAGAAGCCATATATGCTGTGCTTTGGCGATGACCGAATGTCGCAGAACCCTATGCCTAAGGACGTGTTGCCACTAGGCGATGAGTGGAAGATGAAGGTGGGTGCAGAGATGCCTCAGTGCCCCAGTAGTGATGTTTCGCTCCAGAATCTGCCAACCACACTCTACAACGCAGTGCTCTATCCACTGGCACCATACGCTATCAATGGCATTGTGTGGTATCAGGGCGAATCGAACACAGGCAACCCTGCCCCATACGCCGACTATCTGAAGAAACTAATGGGCAATTGGCGTGATTGCTGGCACGACCAGCAAATGCCGTTTGTGATAGTACAGTTGGCTAATTACGATGGTCGCCAACAGACAGGCTTCCCACGCCCCATCACACCACAGACAGAGCCAGTAAATAGTGGTTGGGCACAACTGCGCGAGGCTCAGCGCACCGCCGCCAAGGCCGACGCACACGCCGAACTGGCAGTAATCAATGACCTGGGCGAGACCGTAGACATCCATCCCCTGCGCAAAAAGGAGGTAGCCGAACGTATCGCCCTTTGTTTCGACAAACTTATATATAATAATAAGGTGAAACTTTCACCTGAGGTGGTATCTACTCAAGTTAGCGATGCTGCTATTCAACTCACACTCGACCAGCCCATACAAGAAGGCGACCTCTATACATTCGAGGTTTGCAACAATGGTAGCAACAAATACCAAAATGTGCATGCTGTCGGCAGGGGCAATGTTATTACCCTTCTTGTTCCTATGGTATCTCAGGCATCAGGTATAAAAATCCGCTACGCCTGGAAGGATGATCCCAAACAGGCAAACGTACGTTCGCTGAGTGGACTACCAATGAGCTCTTTTGAAATGACAATTAAATAACAAATAAAAAATTATGAGTACAACTAACGAAACCAAAGGCTTTTACAAGCTCTCGTGGCTCCAGCGCATCGGCTATGGATCGGGCGACCTGGCGCAAAACCTGATTTTCCAGACGGTGGCATGTTACTTAATGCTTTACCTTACTACAGTACTGAAGATCAATCCTGCATTTGTGAGTGGACTGATACTATCTGTTCGACTCATCGACTGCTTTTGGAGTCCTGTAGTCGGACGTTATATCGACAACCGTAACCCTAAGTTAGGAAAATATCGCACATATCTGCTCTATGGTGGTATCCCACTTACAGTAGCAGCCTGTTTGCTTATGCTGCCTCAGGCCGCAACATGGTCTACCAGCATGAAACTTATCTATGCCACCGTAAGCTACACGGTGCTTAGTATGATTTACTCGGTAGTAAACATACCTTATGGATCTATCATGGCCAGTATGACACGCGACAATGATGAGGTGCTTAAGCTTACATCTACCCGTATGGTATGTGCCAACATCGGCCAGATAGTAGTTCAGGCCGGCTTCCCCATCGGACTGGCTATAGTAGCACACACCGTCATCGACTGGAACCAGGCTCTGTTTATGGCTATCGGCACCATCCCTGCATTCATCATCCTGCCCTCTCTTCCTATGCTTAAGAGATTACTCGGTAAGAAGGGACTATATTACTTACTTCTCTCTATCGGTTTTGTAGGCTTTGCCATCCTGTTTACCATCGGTAAATTCTTTGATGTTGCTAGTCTCAACACCGTAGTTCAGACAGCTAAGGTAATGACAGGTGTTGGTCTGCTGGTAGGTTCGCTGATGTGGGCACTTGTGCCTGAGGTAATCACAGAGGCCGAGTATCGTACAGGCAACCGTCCTGCAGCAACTGTAAACGCACTGGCAGGTGTTGCTTTCAAGGCAGGATTCTCAATCGCAGGCTGGATTACCCCATTGGTGATGGGTATGATTGGCTTCGACCTGGCAAGTGAGGAGTCGGCTCTGCCTATCGATCCAAATGCATGGTTTACCGTTACCTGCGTGTTTGCCATTATCGGATTTATACTGCTGCTTTACTGCTTCACTGGCTGTAAGGAACGAATTGCCACAACACCAGAGAAGCCTGTTACATATGGTGAGATGTTTGCAGAGTTCAAGGCCAACAAGTGCCTGCAGCTGGTACTGAGCATCTTTGTCACAGTGTTCTTGGCATCGTTCATCAGTGCACCTGTAAATGCTTACTATACTCACCTTGCCGAGTATTCAGCAACTGCACAGAATGCCATTCTGGTGTTCACATGTATCATTCCTGCCGCTCTGCTCATAGTCGTTGGAGCACTTATCTATAAGTATCCTCTCACTGATGAACGACTCGACGAGATTAACAAGGAAATCGAAGCGCGCGGATAATTTTTGAATATTTTATTAAAGAAACTTGCAAGTTCCAAACTTTTTCCGTATCTTTGCCCACAACAAATGAATATTAGGGCAGAAGAATGAGCCAAAGAACGGTCAGACTACTAGCTTGTCTACTGGTTGTCGTACTCCTGGCAGCGTGCGGAGAACGGAAGGAGACAGGACTTGAAAATAAAACAGCCGACGGATTGGTCCTTGATGCATACAAGCACAAGGACTATCCGTTGTTGTTGTCTCTAGCTGATAGTCTTTCTAAGATTGGAGCCATATCCGAAACCCAGTCATACTACTGGCGCGGATATGCCAGCGACCGTATGGGCAAAAAGCGCGCAGCCGAGTACTATTGGAAGAAAGCTGAGAGCGAGGTAAAAGACTTCAAGAACCCAGAAGAGGTAAACTACTATGCAAAGACTGCCAGCAGATTAGCAAACCTACTGAACCTGAAGGGCGACTACGACGGCTCGCTTCAAGAAGCCATTAATGCAGCCGACAAATTGGAACAACTAGGATGCGACACCACTACCGACTATGTTAACCTTTTGGTTTTCATAGGTTGCGGTCAGGCTCGTTATGCCCACATGGAAGAAGCCACCAAGAAATCGTTCGAACGTGCCTATACCAAACACCTTGAGCATATCAACGCTTCGCCCACCGAAGCTACTTACAAGGGAGCTATCGCTGGCATAGTGAATATGGCCTACTCATGCAATGCCACCCATCAGTATAAGGAGGGATTGTACTGGTGTGAGCGCTACGAGGAAATGGTAACCCAATACGAGGGTAGATTTCCTGAAGATGAAAGTTATATAGACAAGCAGCGTGCACGCCACAATATCTATCGGGCCACAGCATTGGCTAGTCTTGGTCGTACACAGGAGTCGGCACTGGCTTATAACAACTTTAAGAACACAAAGTTCAGCAAGAGCCCTGAGGGAATATTCGATGCAGGCGAGTACCTGATAGACGCCAAAAGATGGAAAGAAGCAGCAGAGTGCTTCCAGCGACTGGACGAGTTGGTAAGCCTGTACCACATGGAGTTCTCGTTCGACAACATCCAGACTTACTTCCTGAAGAAATACGAGGCCAACCTTAAGGCTGGCCTGAAGGACTCCGTATATGCTATCAGTACATACATCTGCGACTCGCTTAACGCTGCCATCGATCGTTCGAAGGCCGATGATGCAGCCGAGCTTGCTACCATATACAACACTCAGCAACAAGAAACCCACATAGCTGAGCAAGAGGCTAAGCTGCTGCGCGAGCGACAGATAGCAGCAATCATCACTATTATCCTCATTATCGGCTTCTTCGTGGTTTACGCACTTTACAAGCAGAAAGCGTCAGCAAGACTGCACAAAGCGCACGAAGACCTGAAACAGGCCTATGACCAACTAGAGGAAACAACATCGGCCAAAGAACGTATTGAAAGTGAGTTGCGTATCGCGCGACACATCCAGGAGTCGATGGTACCAAACGAGTTCCCACAGCGCGACGACTTTGAGTTGTACGCTTCGATGACAGCAGCCAAGGAGGTTGGTGGCGACCTGTACGACTATCTTATCATCGGCGACAACCTATGTTTCTGCGTGGGCGACGTGAGCGGTAAGGGAGTGCCATCAGCACTGTTTATGGCACAGGTAATCAGACTTTTCCGTGCTATGGTTAAGCGTAACTATACACCTGCCAAGATAGCAACCGAACTTAATGCCGAACTGGTAGAAAACAACGAAGATGGTATGTTTATCACTATGTTTATCGGCATGGTGCATCTACCAACAGGCAAACTCGACTTCTGTAATGCAGGTCATAACCCACCAGTAATAGGCAACGGCAACGAGAGCCACTTTATAGATATGGAGCCCAATGCACCTATAGGACTTTGGGAAGGATTGAAGTATCAGGGCGAGGTAATCGACGACATACGCGGACGTTTGTTCTTTGTATATACCGACGGACTGAACGAGGCCGAGAATCCTGAGCTAGAGCAGTTTGGCGATGAGCAGTTGCTTACCATCGTTAAGCGCAGCAGCAAGATGAGTGCCAGCGAGATGATTAAGACCATGAAGAACGAGGTTAAGCGCCATCGCAACGGGGCCGATCCAAGCGACGACCTCACTATGCTATGTCTGCATGTAAATTAAGAACATATCCAACATTATACGCTTTATGTTACAGATACGTTGCAAGAACAACAACATCACAAAGAGTTTTCCAGAAGGCACATCACTAGTAGATGTTTATCAGGCATACGCCGACGAACTGAATATGAAGTATCCAGTGGTATCGGCCAAAGTAAACAACACGTCGCAGGGACTTAAGTTCAGGTTATATCAGAACAGAGACGTTGAGTTTATCGATGCCTGCGATGGTTCTGGCCAGCGCGTCTACGTGCGTTCGCTATGCTTTGTACTGTACAAGGCTGCCAGCGACGTATTCCCAGGCAGTAAACTCTTCATAGAACACCCGATATCGGGCGGATACTACTGCAACTTCAAGAAGCGTGGTAACGACCCACTGACTGACGACGATGTGGAGCGTATCTGTAAGCGAATGAAGGAGGTTATCGATCAGGATATGCCTTTCCGCAGGACTGAGGCCACTACCGAAGAGGCCGTACGTGTGTTCAGCGAGCGTGGATTTGCCGATAAGGTTAAGCTGATAGAGACTAGTGGACATGTATACACATCATACTACACACTGGGCGACACGGTGGATTATTACTATGGTCCGCTAGTGCCATCGGCAGGATATCTTAAGGTATGGGGACTTGAGCGACTCTACGATGGACTGCTGTTACGAGTACCCGATAAGAACGACCCTACACAGCTGTCGCCAAAGGTTGACCAGCCACGAACATTCGAGATGTTTGCTGAGAAGACCCGTTGGGACATCATCATGCGACTATCTAATGCGGGCGATGTTAACAAAGCCATACTGCGCGGCTATGCATCTGAACTGATACAGGTGAGCGAGGCGCTACAGGAAAAGAAGATTGTAAAGATAGCCGAAGAGATAGACCGCAGATTCCATCAGCCCAAAAATCCAATCCGACTAGTGCTTATCACTGGTCCATCTAGCTCGGGTAAGAGCACATTCTGTAAGCGCCTTAGCATACAGCTTTTGGCTTGCGGACTGCGTCCATACTCATTCTCTACGGATGATTACTTCGTTAATCGTGTCGACACCCCCAAACTGCCTAACGGCCAGTACGACTTCGATAACATCGAGACCGTAGACTACAAGTTACTAGGTGAGCATCTAGAAAGACTGATGAAGGGCGAGGTAGTAGAAGTACCTGAATACAACTTTGTGACAGGTAAGCGCGAGTGGAATGGCAAGAAGTTTAAATTGAACAATGACAGCGTACTTATCATCGAAGGTATACATGCACTCAACCCGCTGCTTACAAAGCAGATACCCGACTCATCCAAGTATCGTATCTACATTTCGGCCCTGACCAGCATATCGCTCGACGATCATAACTGGATTCCCACACAAGATAATCGCCTGTTGCGCCGTATCATTCGCGACTACAACAAGGGAGCATTCTCTGCCCGCGAAACCATCAGTCAATGGAAGAGTGTGTGCGAGGCTGAAGATCAGTGGATATTCCCATTCCAGGAAACGGCCGATGTGATGTTCAACTCGGCACTTAACATCGAGTTTGCCGTGCTGCGCACCCACGCCGAACTTATCCTGTCATCTGTTCCAAAGAATTGTGCCGAATATGCAGAGGCCCACAGACTACTCAAGTTCCTGCGCTATTTCATCCCTATCAGCGATAAAGAGATACCACCTACGAGCATCATGCGAGAGTTCGTAGGCGGCAGTAGTTTTAAATATTGATATTTAGCTTACACGCAGGCACATTATCGTAAGGTCGTCGTTTGGTTCGTTGCCTTCGCGATGTGTATCCACTTCAGCCTTAAGGGCTTCAATAACCTGCTGTGCGGAATCAAAGTTAGTATGGCGGAGAACATAAAGCAAGTGTTCTTCGCCAAACTGTTGTTGCTTTGCATTCTCGGCCTCATTCAGTCCATCGGTGTATATTACAAGCGGACGACCCTTAATACTATCAATCTGCTCGCCTACATACTGCAGGTTCTTCCACAATCCTATCGGAGCGTTTGGTTCCATCTTCAGGAAGTCGCCCTGATTGTCGCCCCCGCCAATCACAGGTGGATTATGTCCTGCGTTGCAGAAGTCAAGATGCCCAGTCTGCAGATCGAGCAATCCCAACCAGAACGTAACAAACATTCCGCTCTGGTTGTCGTTGTCGCTAAGTGCATCGTTCATTCGTGTACAAATCTCTGCCGGCATCATACCTTGCTTTGCAAGTGTAAGGAACAAACGCGTAGCCTGAGCCATGAACAGCGATGCAGGCACACCCTTGCCAGATACATCACCTACAGCAAAGTATAGCTTGTCATTCTGTATAAGATAGCCATACAAGTCACCACCAACCTCCTTAGCAGGAGTCATCGAGGCATAAAGATCCAGTCCGTCGCGATGAGGGAACTTGTTTGGCAGCATACTCATCTGGATATCACGTGCGATACGTAGTTCAGACTCTATTCGCTCCTTTACAGCTGTGGTTTCCTCCAGTTGGTCGTAAGCCGCCTTTAGCTGCTTATGCGCCACCTCAAGTCGCTTAGCCGCACGATGGCGGAAGAACATAAATATAGCCATAGCCAATACTATCAGTCCAAACACTATGGCTGTACCAATAAACCTCTGTTTAGAAAGTGAAGCCTCCTGTTCTGCTATCTGATGGTCTTTTTCCTGTGTCTCATAGATAGTTGCCAGTTCAGCAGCATCATCCATCTTCTGCCAAACAATAGCAGAGTCAAGCGCATCGAGTATTCTAAGACCTATGGCTATGGTAGAATCGCGATAGCCAGCATAAGCGTTTGCTCGATATTTGGGGAACACATATTGCTGTATGATGTCGAGTGTGGGTTTGGCCATACGACGATGAATATCGTTTTCGATGTTGGCATAGCTCTCTACCGCTTCAGCATATCGACCTGATGCCAACTGATACTCGCCTGGGGCATGCTCTATACCACTCTTATAACTCTCAGAATTCTGATATGCCTCAAACATCTGCTCGGCCTTCTCCTTCTGACCAAGTCCCAGATAGGCTCGCGACCTGAAGCTACATTGGCGAGCATACTGGCGATCAACCACTTTAGCATCAGCCTTAGGATGTTTCTTATATATATCTAATAAGGTGTCAACACGTGTTGACCAGAATAATGCCTGATTGTATAGATGAGCATCGATGCAGAACAGTGTAGTGTTGTTGAATGTGATAAGTGCATTCTGATGAGCTATAGCCAAGGTATCACCATTGAGAGCCTTCTTGAAATACTCATACGACTCGTTGAAACTCTTCATCGCCTCATCATATCTACGCATCTTGAGCTGGCAGATACCTATATCGCCCAGCTGCAGACCTATATCCATGGGCAGACCTACAGCCGATTTCTTCATCTTCTTGAGAGCAGGAATCGAGATGCGCAAAGCACCCTCGTAGTCGTGTCTAGCCTGCAGAGAGTTAGCTAGGAGCGATGCGATCCGATAATAAGCACGCTCTTCCTTTTCTCCTTTTATCTCCATTGCCAAAGCCTCCTTCCAGTACTTGTCGCTATTGCGATACTGGCCCAAGACTTTGTTGATATGTCCTCTATCAAAGTTGGCGCGTATTGGGCCTATCTCTTTTAGCTTTTCCAAGCTATCCACCACCATGTAAACACTATCCACATTGCGAGTTTGCTTGGCAGTTCCTATCAGACTGTCCACACGTCTATCCCGTATCGAGTCGTTTTTACTCTTCTCAATACCTTTCCCACCTTGCTGGCAAGAAAGCATAAAGAGCACGCCGGATATCATCACCAGCATGCTCCATATTATATGTCTACTTCTCTCCATTAACCTCGTGTTATTGTCGATTTGGTTGCAAAGATACACATTTTTTGCTACTTGTGTAATAATATGTAATAGTTTTCTTGCAAAAAAGCACGAATTCTATTACTTTTGCACCATCCGAGTCGCGACGGAGGTAGGCGCAAGCCAACTAACAATTATGTTGAACCATTAAAAAATTAAAGAAGTATGAAGAAGTTTATCATTATGGCACTGATGGCTGTGTTTGGTCTCACCACAGTGAGCGCACAGAAGACCGTCGTAGCTAAGAAGAATCAAAAAGTGTTCGATGTAGTAGAGCAGATGCCAGAATATCCAGGAGGTCAGGCTGCACTGTTCGAATACCTTAGTAAGAATATCAAGTATCCTGCCGATGCTGAGAAAAAGAAGGTAGAAGGCAAGGTTTTTGTAACTTTTGTAGTTGATTCTGACGGCAAGATTACCGATGTTTCTCTGTTGAAAAAGGTGTTTCCATCGCTCGATGCTGAGGCTATCAGAGTTATTTCGGCCATGCCTAACTGGATACCTGGCAGACAGAAAGGTCAGGCTGTTAGAGTTAAGTACACCGTACCAATTATGTTCCGTTTGAAATGAAAAGCATAGTTTTTCTTATATTCTCTCTCTTTATTGTGGGCTGTTCGCGAGAGCAGTCCCACAATCCCTTGCTTACCCTGGCCGAGCAGATAGTAGTAGAACGGCCTGACTCTGTAGTCAGGATGCTAGAGCCTTGCTGGGATGATTCTACCCTTTCATCAGCCGATCATGCACTCTTTGGGTTGCTTTATACTGAGGCACTGCATCGCAGCGGATTGTCAACAGAGTCTGATTCACTGATCGAGGCCAGTCAGAAATATTATGAGCGAGAGAATGATAAACCACGACTGGCAAGGGCCTTGCTGCACCATGCTATCGTGCTCTACAACAAGCAGCAAACCCACGAGGCCGTGTTTACCATGAAGCGTGCCGAGCAGATAGCATCAGGCGTAAACGACCCCGTTTTCAACTGTTACCTGTACTTTGTACTTGGTGATATCAACGACAATGTGGGCAATTATACCCAAACACTCAGATACTACAAGCAAGCCCTGGCCACAGCCAGACAGTGTAAAAAAGATGAGTGGATAGTAAGGGCACTCAACAACATAGCGCAGACCTTTGATATGGTAGGCAAAACGGACAGCTTGCGATACTACACAGAGTTGGCCAAGCCCTATGCGCCACATACAGATGGCGAGGTGCGTGCCATATATCTAACTAACCAGGCAAGCTATTTGCTGCACCTCAGCAAACGAAAGGAAGCTAAGCAACTATTGATAAGAGCGCAACAAGAATTACCTACCGACAGGGCATCGATGCTGTTGGCCGATGTATATCTATGGGAGAAGGATACAGCAAGTGCTGCTCAAGAATGGTATCGATTGGTCAATTCATTCTCGCCAGATGTGAGCATCAGTTCTTACCGACAACTCATAAACTATCTTACTGACCACGATGAGCACACAGCAGCTGCTTATTACAGCCGTCGACTGAACGATGTTTATCACGACTTGTATAGTCGCAGCGATGCAGCCAGCATCATCGATCTTCAGGCTCAGTTCGACGAGCAGCAAAATGAGCGACAGCAGTATCGTACTACCATCATGCTGCTTTCGGCCATACTTTTGCTGATTATTGCAACAATCGCTGGCATCTGGTATAGTCGCAAAAGGATAGATAGGCTTAACGCACGCTTTGTCGAGAGTCAGATGAAGTACGACCGTACCCGCGAGGAACTGACCCAGATGCGACTACAGCGCGAACGTGAAGAACGCGAGAACTCAGAGCAACTAAAGACTATTATTTCAGCCCTACATACCACAGCCAACAAAGGACAGGCCGCTAGTGATGACGATATGAATGCACTGGCTCAATGCTCGTATGCACTCAACCCCAACTTGCAATTGCTCTTATCGCAACTCAATGCCAAGGAACAGGATGTATGTCTGTTAATCCGTCATAACTTCCAACCATCCGAGATAGCAACCCTTACCATATCCACCCCTCAAACCATAACCAACACCCGTGTGCGCCTGCTCAAGAAATTATTCAATGAGACAGGCGGCGCAAAGGATTTTGATTCCAAACTAAGAGCGTTTGAATGAAATAGTCTGAGTTATTGAGCCTCAAGCAAAAGTACACGACTGCTCCAGTCGTTCTTTTTGCTCCACTCTGGCTCATTGCGATAAGGCATTTCGAGTCCGTGGTTCATCAGATAGGCACCACTGAACACCTTGCCTTCAACGTCCATGGGCTTCAAATCGATACGATTCAACTCGTGTACCTTATAATTCTTATTGGCATCCAGTCCTGCCATCTTTACTCGTGGCAGATGTTCGTTCTGGAATGACTCTGTCTTCCACCAGAAGAACACACTCTTCGACTTCTGCTCGTTTACATACATCAGCGAAGCCAAGCCCACCTTATCGTAAGGCGAAACCAGACGATACAGATCGCCAAACTGCACTATTGGACGTATCTGCTTATATTCAGCAATTGCTTTGCGGCACAGGTCCTTCTCGTCGTCAGTCATATTCTTAGGCTGAATCTCCATGCCCAAGCGTCCACTCATAGCCACATCGATACGATACTTCATGGCTGTGGTGCGGAATACGGTGTGGTTTGGAGTAGCTGAGATATGCGAAGCCATAGCTATTGCTGGGAAGAAATAGCTAGTACCCCATTGCATATAGATGCGCTGCAGAGCATCAGTATTATCACTAACCCAGAACTCATCGAAGTAAGGTAGTACACCCCAGTTGGCACGACCACCACCAGAGGCACAAGCCTGGATAGTAAGGTCAGGATACTTGGCACGAATACGTTCGCAGGCTTTCTGCAGTCCACGATGATACTCTATATAGAGGTGGCTCTGATCGTTCATAGTCAAGTACTGTGAACCATGATTCAATATAGGCATATTGGCATCCCACTTGATGTAATCAATCTCAGGATACTTTGTCATCAAGTTGTCTACAATCGAGAAGACAAAGTCCTGTACCTTAGGATTAGCCATATCCAGAATCAGCTGCGTGCCGCCACGACCCTGAACAGGAGCACGCTTGGGGGCCTTGATAATCCAGTCAGGATGAGCCTCGTAGAGTTCAGATACAGAGTTGGTCATTTCTGGCTCAATCCAGATACCAAACTTTATGCCGTGCTTCTTGGCATCGCGCAGAAGGCCCTCGATTCCCTCAGGCAACTTTTTCTTATCTACCACCCAGTCGCCAAGACTTGAATTGTCAGTCTTGCGTGGATACTTATCGCCAAACCATCCATCGTCCATCACAAAGAGTTCGCCACCCATCGAGGCAATATCACCCATCATCTGGTCCATACCCTTTTGGTTGATGTCGAAGTAAACACCCTCCCATGAGTTGAGCAGTATCTTGCGCTCCTTATCGCCATGAGCCAACATATACTTGCGGCCCCACTTGTGGAAATTGCGCGACACACCTGATAGGCCACACTTAGAGAAGCTGAAGGCTACCTTTGGAGTGGTAAACGTTTCGCCTTTCTTAAGATGATAGGCCGAGTTATCAGGATTGATACCTGCAAAGAAATAATGATACTCTGTATCATCAGTCTCAACTTTAAGCTGGTAATTGCCAGAGTAGCAGAGTGCTGCACCTATCACATCACCACAGTTCTCCTGTCCCTTACCATCCAGCGAGAACATCACCTCAGCATGATCAGTATGCGAGTTGCGCGAACCATCTTTATTCTTTATCACCTTCTCGCCTGGCAGTATAGGTTCCTCTACAAGTCGAGCCTCGTTGGCCCATGAGCCATAGAAGTGCGATAGCCAAACATTTCCCCTGCGAATAGGCAGAGAACAAGATGCAAACTGAGTAAGCGTAACAGGTTTCTTCTCGCCATTCTGAATCTCTGTCCATGTCTCGATGATATCTTCATTGAAGTAGGCCTTGTAATAAAGATCTACAGTGACTGGGTAAACTGGGTCAACCAGTCGGATACGAACCTCACGATTACCCTGAGCATCAGCCTCAACCTCGTCTACGTAGTCTGCATAGAGTTCTGTCGACATATTGCCATCAGCATGAGTGATAGCAATTGCAGCCTCAGCAGGACAGTTCATACCATAAGCAGGATAGGCATCCATACGACCACTGCGAGGCGACTGGAGATTTGACAGATCAAACTCGCTAAGTTTTGTACCATAATAAACGTACTGTGGCTGTTTGTTGCCTTCTACGTTTAGCACCATAGTTGAGTTTTTGGTCTGTATAACCACTTGCTCAGCCATAACAGCAGAGGCTGAAATCAGGAATAAAGCCAGAAAAAGACACTTCTTCATATTAGGAAACGATTTAGTTATTATTTGATTCTGTGCGCAAAGATAGATAAAAATTTGGTTATCTCAAAAAAAAGTTGTTATTTTGCAAGCCAAAGTGTAAGAAAGAGCAAAATAAGTACATCATGAACTCGCTGGATATCTGGATGTTAGCCGTTGCATTGGCTATGGATTGCTTCACGGTTTCTATCGTGAGTGGAGTTATAGTACGCAGATGGCTGTGGGGTATGATTCTACGCATGGCTTTCTTGTTTGGACTTTTCCAGGCCGTGATGCCCCTTATGGGATGGCTTGCCACCAACCATTTCAGCGAGCAACTCGAAGCAGTCGACCATTGGATAGCCTTTGGTCTGCTGGCCTTTATCGGCGGCAAGATGATACGCGAATCACTCGGCCCAGAAGAAGAGGAAAAGCAGTTTAATCCTAAGAATCTAAACACCCAACTGATACTGGCTGTAGCTACAAGCATAGATGCTCTTGCCGTCGGCATATCCTTTGCCTGCACAGGCTATAGAACAATAGAACAGATAGCATATCCGTTATTCGTAATAGGCTTAGTTTCTTTCTTGTTTAGTCTTTTCGGCTACAGATTGGGCGTCAGGTTCGGCAAGTCGATAGCACGCAAGCTTAAGCCTGAGCTGCTTGGAGGCATCATTTTGGTTGTAATCGGTATAAAAATACTCCTTACCCACCTGATGGCATAATATAAATAGGTAAAAAGTAAAAAAACTCCCGTTTTTGTTTTGGTTTTCAATCTTTTTATTATCTTTGCACCATGAAGACGATGGGTGAGAAGATAGAACTGCATAATCTCAGCATTGGCTACCAGACAAAACACGGCGTAAAAACTGTGGCTACAAACATCAGCGGTACCATCAAGAGTGGCGAGCTTACCTGTCTGCTGGGAGCCAATGGTGTAGGAAAGTCAACACTATTAAAGACCCTATCTTCATTTCAGCCTAAAACTGGCGGCGATATACTGCTGCAAGGTCGTGAACTATCTGAATATAGCGACAAACAGCTGAGCCGACTGATAGGAGTGGTGCTTACAGAGAAGCCCGACGTGAGAAACATGACAGTTCGCGAACTGGTTAGTCTGGGCCGATCGCCTTATACAGGCTTCTGGGGCACATATTCTAAGGACGACCTGCAAGTGGTCGACGAGGCCATTGCGATGGTGGGCATTGAGGCGCTGAGCAAGCGTATGGTCCACACACTGAGCGACGGAGAACGACAGAAGGTGATGATAGCCAAGGCACTGGCACAACAGACACCAGTGATATATCTGGACGAGCCAACAGCTTTTCTTGACTATCCCAGCAAGGTTGAGGTGCTGCAACTGCTAAGCCGAATCAGTCGCGAGGCTGATAAAATAATATTCCTGTCGACCCACGATGTGGAGCTGGCCCTACAGATGGCCGATACTATCTGGCTGATGGCCAAGGGGGAACAGATGTCCATCGGATCGCCCAAGGCTCTGGCAGAACAAGGAGCACTAGGCCGATTTATCGAACGAGACGGAATAGCCTTCGACCCTGTGACGATGGCAATTAAAGTGACAAAGAGAATTTAATCTATTAAGTTGTATGATATACGGGCACGGTGATGAGATTTACCGCTACGGCGATAAGGTAAAGATCAACTTCAGTTCGAATGTGTACAGTCAGGCCGACTACACAGAGCTGAAGGAGCACCTTATGCAGCACTTCGATGTTGTAGGTCATTATCCTGAGCCCGATGCCCACACGCTGGAATGCCTGATAGCAAAGAAACTAGGCGTGAAGGAAAACACCGTACTAGTAACTAGCGGCGCCAACGAGGCTCTATATCTTATAGCACAACTATACAGAGGTTGGTCGTCTATCATCCCCCAACCCACATTCAGCGAATACGAGGATGCGTGCCGCATGTTTAATCATATCATATCGTATGATGTGAAAGATGAAATGGACGTATTACCCAAAGACCGCATCTACTGGATATGTAATCCCAACAACCCTACGGGAAACGTACTGGTAAAGGGCATGCTGAATCACATCGTAAGGAAACACCCTCGCTATCTCTATGTTATCGATCAGTCGTATGCCGACTATACGCTGGCACCAATGCTCGATCCCAAGGAGATGACTGATGTATTCAACCTGATGCTGGTACACTCGCTCTCCAAGAAATATTGTATACCAGGCCTACGCTTGGGTTACATCGTGGCTTCACCTATTATAATAGGACGACTCAAGCACATACGCCAGCCTTGGACCATCAATGCACTGGCTATAGAGGCAGGAAAGTATCTCATCGAGAACGATGTCCAGATGATTCCAGACCTGAAAGCCTATCTCACTGAGGCACAACGACTGCGACAGAACCTGTGCGCAATCGAAGGGCTGAAGGTGATGAAGACAGATACCAACTTTATGCTGGTGAGCATTGATAAGGGAACGTCAGTAGAACTGAAACGATGGCTCATAGACAACTACGGCATACTGATACGTGATGCCGCAAACATACGTGGACTTGACGACAACTATTTCCGTGTAACAGCCCAGACACCAGAAGAAGACGACCAACTGATAGAGGCACTAAAGGAATATGTTACCCATCTAACTAAGGTCAGCGATTAACCTTCTTATAATACCTCAACGGTGCAAGACCTTCTATCTCTGGGTGGAAAATCTGTATAAAATCGTTTAACAGCCTTTCTGGATGGAATGGCGACTCTTCGTAGAACGGCGATCGCTCTACATCGCAACCGTATGCATTCGTGTTCTTGTAGGCAGCAAACTGATTGTATCCATGATGCTCGCCAGTAAGTTCATTGTAGGTAATGTCGTGGTTGCTACTGTATCTGAATAGCCAAACATCCGACTCGCCTGCTCGCTCCAATACAGTCTCGAATGGCAATGATATCGAACCGCTGTGCTCATCATCGGCCCAAGGATATAGGCCGTTGGCATCCTTTATCATCTGTCCGATAGTGCTCTTGCCACCTGGCACATACCACACGCTACCAGTCACCTTGTCAACCAGCACAGTTGGCTTGGTCTTTGCCTTGGCTGCCAATGCCTTGAGTTGGTGATATTTTTTGTCGACAGACTGGAACAGACTATCAGCCTTCTGTTCGCAACCAAACAGCATACCATAGAATAGCAGCCACTCGGCTCTGGCCAATGGCGATGACTCCATATAGTCGGCACACTCCACGATAGGGATGTCGATATCCTCGAGTTTGCCATATCCACCACTGTTTTCGAATGGCGACAGGAACAGGGCGTCAGGATGCTCGTCGATAATCTTTTCGATCACAGGGCTCATTCCATCGCCCACATCTGTTATCTTGCCCTTGGCCACTTGGTCCTGAATCCAAGGTATCTTGATGTACTTCAGATCGGCCACGCCTGATATGCAGTCCTGGCGCCCAAACTCCATCAGCATAGCACAGTGAACGGTGGTAAACATCACAGCACGTTTCAATGGTGTGCGGATAATGGTTCCGCTAGGTATATGGTTGGGGACATCTTTATCAGAAGGTACCAGCACATAGCGATGCAGAGTCATGCCCTCCTTCCAAGGATTCTTGATAGTAGCCACTGTGTAGCCGTCATAATTAACTACACTAATCTGTGTGGCATACTTAAAAGCGACAGTATCGCCCCCAGTCTGCAAGGCAGAAGTCTTATGTCCTCCCTTGCAGCCTGCGAACAATACTGCCAGTATTATTAGTTTGATATACTTCATTAGTATTCAAAAACAATATCGTCGATACAAATATAGGTTGGAGTTGTCACGCCATAGTCGTTCTTCTTTGATCCATCAAAACCAAACGAGATGCTCTTGATATTCTTGAAGGCATCTACATCGCTAAGGTCGCAGTACTTCCATTCCTTCACATAATCGCCATCCTTGGCCAGGTTGATTTCATAACGGGCACCTCCCACACCCTCGGCAGGTGTAGGCATTACATAGCATGTCAGCCAGTCTTCTGCCTCAAACTTTCCAGGGCTCATACCGTCGCCATTAAGGATAGCATCAACAGTCCAAGCGTCGTTTGTGTACCAGAAACCTTTCACAGTAACGGGCTTATCAAACTGGATTTCCTCGCCATATGTATAAACTACACAGAAGTTGTTGCCAGAGTGAGCCTTACCTGTAATGTTGTTAAACTGATCAGGATTCATGCTGGCGTATGTTGTCTCAGTACGATTCGAAACAGCAAATCCAGTCCAGCTTGCCCAAGAAGGAACGTAGTTTACAGGGAATAACACGCCCTGCTCTGCATAAGAACATGCATAAGTTTCTGTTCCCCAATTGTCAAACTTCTCTCCATTTTCATCACCACGCCAATAACCATCAGCATTCAGAGTTGCACCCTCGAAAGAGATTGTTGCTGTTTGTTTAACACCAATGGGATTGTCCTCGTTAGTACAAGATGTGAATGACATTGCAAAGCCACATACCAGGGCTGCAAAAGCAAAAAACTTGTTTGTTTTCATAACGTTGTTGTTTTAAGTGAATAATAAAAGTTATTTAATAAATAATTTCTTCTTGTTCTGAATGTATACGCCCTTCTTCGTAGGATTTACCTTCCTGCCCTGAAGGTCGTATGTCGTCTTGTCTGCATCACCTGCCGATATCGTTTGAATACCAGACAGGGCATTCTTGATGGCTTCGATAGATGCCTCGAGGTGTATATCCTCTGCACCAGCAAACTCTGTGGATGTCTCGCCCCACCACTCTGGTTGCGGACACTTCTGATTAAGACCTGTGTAAACTCTTACAAAGTCGATGAAATCGAGATTCACAGGCTGACGATTCTCGTCTACAGCCCATGATATATCTATTCCACAACCCTCGTAGTTATACGATGATGCATCAGATTTGTCTGAGAAGTTGGGAAGATTGTCAGCATAACCATAGCGGAAACCTACCAGCACATAATAGTACGGACTCCATCCTTTATCCACCTGATCAGAAAGATTAAGCATATTGTCAGGTAGACGGGTGCCCTTGAATTTCAATCCATCATCCAACCACTGTGGATAATACTCCTGGGTGTGATAGTGATTGCGGTCTACAGTGCCACTATTGCCATGATTATCAGTCCAGGGGATATCGCCCATTGGGTTCTTGCTATAGGTCACCTCATAGCCATATATCACCTTGCCCACGCTGTCTATATCGCAACTACCACTGATTTCGTACCAAGGATCGTCAGGCAGTCCGTTGCCGTTTACATCCTTCGACACCATCACCACGCCAGCCTCGTTCATGCCGCCAAACACCAGATTCTTCATCTCCTGATAGGCGTTGCCCCATACGGCAAAGTCGCGCTCTCCAGGAATGTTGGCGATAGAATGGTCGAAGTGGAATGTGATATAACCACCCCAACCACCAAGAGCCACCAGATGAGACTCTATAGGACCAAGACCAGCCAGATTCTCATTACACTTACGAATCATGTCGGCCTCAGTATCACCATCCTCATACTCAGGCACATCGTTCACATACTGTCCTGGGGCTGGGCGATATTCGTCTACGACCTTGATATACTTCGAGTGCTCCGTCGCATCGTCCATGCGCTGGGCGCTAGCATTAATGGTAGCAATTGCCAGTATTAATAGTAACAATATCTTCTTCATTTCTTCTTGGTTTTAAATAAAAATGCTGCATGGGCGGGTATGTCGCCTGTCTTTACCTTCCAGTCGAAAGTGCCATCGGACAGGAAGTGTAGCAACTCGCCACTCGATACGTAGTTCTTTGCATCCATCAGATAGAAATCGCGATGGATAGGGTTCACTATTATGCCGTATGGCATACGTATTTTGCTTATCTCTGGTGCATCCGATAGGCTGGTGCTCACTACCTGATGCGTCTTTACGTTAATTATGCCGTAGGTGATGGTATTGGTCATCGATACCTCGCTCCATTGACTGCCGTAGAAATACAGCGAATCGCCCACGATGCAGAGATCGCTCACGGGTTGGTCGATGTGTCCGCCTACTTTCATATTGCCGTTTGTATCAGGCTCCAGCCACCAGATGCTCGACGTCTCGTCCATATAGTTGCCACGGGCTGTCACCCATAGCTGGTTGTATTTATCAGCCTTCAGGTGGTGCAGATTAGGGGCTACTTCTACCTTATCCACCTCCTGCATCGATGCCAGGTCTATCACACTTACTGTACTCTCGTAGCCTTGTCCTGTCATGCCCTGATAGCCACCGCTATTGGCCACATACAGACTATTGCCGATTATAGCCATCTCTTCTGGCTGATAGCCCACTGAGCACGAATCTACCTTCTGCAGCGATAGCGTATCTACCCTATACACACTGCCTAGCGGACTATCGCTCGAAGCATACACCGTGCCCACATACGATGAAACGTAGGCATACTGGTCCTTAAACGTCACATATCTACAGTTGGGGATATCCACCTTGCCTATCCTTACGGCATCATCGGCGCGAGCCACTTCTACCTTGTTTGAGCAGTTGATGACCAGCCATAGACGCTGTCCGTATATCTGGCAGTCGTTGCCCACATCGCCCAGCGACATCACTGTGCTTGGGTTGCGCTCTGAGTATATGTTGCGATAGTAATGCACCACGGTATCCGACAGGTCGAGATAGTCGAGTGTCGACTTGTTAGAGCCCATATTGCCCTCGTTAAGCAGATACATGCCCACTATGTCGCCCTTCTGGGTCTTGCCGCCTGGATCGCTCTTCTCCATCGGCACAATCATCACGTCTTGGCGACAAGCGCTAAGCAGCAACAGGGTCAATATGTAGTATGCCACGTGCTTCATATCTCAACGCTTAGGGTTAGTGCATAGCTGCGACCAGGCATGGGGTAGTTTACTATCACCTCGTAGTCCTGTCCTAGCAGATTGTTTACATCCAACTGGACCTTGCAGAGTGTTTTCTGCATGTGGAAGCGGTAGATTATACTCAAATCGCTGGTGTACCAAGGCTCCATGTGGTTATATATGATGTTCTCCTGCTCGTCATATCGCTCGCCGGCATAGATAAACGAGTAGTTCACGTTCCAGTTCTTATACGTCAGGCCCACGATGGCCGAACCAGAGTGCCAGGGGATATAGGGTATCTGGTGATTATAATACGTTGTGTTAGGGTCTGTCACGTCGCGTGCATCCTGATAGGTGTACTGGGCGCGAGTGGTAGCCACCAGGTCCTTGCCTATCTTGAAATCAGCCTCAGCCTCAACGTCGATACCTTTTATGTGTACCTCGCCCAGATTCAGCATAGTCCAGCGGAACTGCTGCCCCTTGGGGTAGGCCACTATCTTATCGTGTACCGTATTATAATAGGCATCAAAGTGCATCTCTGCATGTCGCACTATACCATGCTCAAAGTGCTTGTTCAACGCAAAACCAGCATCATACTGCAGCGCACTCTCTGGCACCAGATTGGCATTACCCATATCAGTATAATACAGGTCGTTGAATGTTGGCATGCGGAAACTCTTCTTTACGTAGGCACGCATCGAAAAGAATGTTCCACGGAAGGGATACAGGTTTACAAACAGCGCCGGAGTGAGTTTCGACAGCGAATTGCTTGAGTTCATCCCAGCAAACTCGCCCTTGCGATTGGTCTTGTCGTGAATAAAAGTGGCCATGATAGAGCCTTGCGCCTTAAGGTGCTTGTAGTCGATAGCTGTGGCCAGACTCACCAGATTAGAAATGCGAGTTGGGTAGGCGAAGTTATAGATATCGGCATCAAGTTTGTTCCACTTAAAGTCGTAAGCCAGCGATGCACTCCAGTTGGGTAGCAGCTCTAGCACATTGGCTGTAGAGATGTAGAGTTCCTGCTGCTTGTAGCGATTGTCTACAGGCAACTGGGTGCTGTCCTTGTTTACGTAGTGGGTGTTGTAATAGGCATACTTGGCCAGCCAACGAGTGCTGAAGCCATCGCCTATGTTCTTATTATAATCGGCTTGTACAAAGGTATTCAGGTCTTGCTGTCGCTCGCCACGTCGCCACACATTGTTCACTATGGCGCCAGGTATTCCTCGTGCAGAGTTATATACGTAGGCCTTCAGTTGCCAACTGCCTTGGTCCAGTCTTCCAAACACATTTGCCTCAAGGCGCTCAGCATGTATGTCGCCATTATTTCTCACTGCTGTCGTATCCCAAGCCGTCTCGCCGTTAGGATACTTACGCTCGTAGTGGAACTTATACTTACCGCTAGCTGTCAGGAATCCTGCACTCACTGATGAACTAACCGTCTGCGACAACTTCTGCTCCCACAGACCAGTAAGTCTTAGCATATCGCTCGAGCCATACTGCACTTTAAATCGCAGATGAGTCTTTTCTCCTTTCGAGAAGTCTGGCGCTTTAGTACGAATATAGATGGCACCAGCATTGCCAAAGTCGCTAGCTGGTTGGAAGATAGCACTCTTCTGTCCGTTGTATAGCGTGATATCCTCTACGTTATCCAGCGAGAACTGGCCCAGGTCTATCTGTCCGTTCTGAGCATTTCCCAGTTGCACTCCATCGTAGCTTATGCCCAGATGGTGTGTACCCATCGAGCGGATGTTCACCGTCTTTATACCACCCACTCCACCATAATCCTTAAGTTGGATGCCAGAGAAATAGCGCAATGCATCGGCCACAGAGTGCGTGTTCAGTTGCTCCAGCAGTTCGCCTTTCAGCTTCTGACTGGGCACCACCTCGCGCATGGCGGGTTTCGACACGACGATAATCTCGCGCACATGCTGTACGGAGTCAAGCTTGCTTTGTGCCGTCGCAGTCATCGCCAACACGCAAGCCAATGCCAATGTAAGCTTTCGCTTTCCCATCATTTGTCTGCGCCACCACCGCCTATCCCCAGAGTACGGCATGCGGCTATAGTCTTCGTCGGCAGGTATTCTGACTCGTCGTCTGGCCACAAACGTCTTCCCAATAATCTCAGTGACATACATGTTTGCGCCTCACTAAGGACGACTCACAGCAGCGGGACTGTTCAGGACTCTCACCCGATTCCCTATTAATCTCCACGAGGAGAACCGATTACTGCCTGCAAAGATACAACAATTCTGCAAATAAACGAACTTTTTAGCAAAAAAAACTAAACATCTAAACTTCTGAACTATTTTTGCTGTAATTATTTGGAAGAATAGATATTTTGCAGTATCTTTGCCCCACGAACAAAAACTTTATGACCGATGAGAGAAATGTATACAGCCAACGAGAATCGTTACGATAATGGTATGAAATATGAGCGTTGTGGACGTTCAGGTGTGTTGCTGCCCAAGGTAAGTCTGGGGTTTTGGCACAACTTTGGTAGTGTGGATCCATACGAGCGTAGTCGCGAGATTACCCACTATGCCTTCGATCATGGCATCACCCACTTCGACCTGGCCAACAACTACGGCCCCGTCTACGGCTCGGCCGAAGAGACTATGGGCCGACTGATGGACGACGACTTCAGCCCCTATCGTGACGAGCTGTTCATCTCTACCAAGGCCGGCTACGACATGTGGCCTGGACCTTATGGCAATTGGGGCTCTCGTAAGTACCTGATGGCATCTCTCGACCAGAGTCTCAAGCGCATGCATCTCGACTATGTCGACCTGTTCTACAGCCATCGTTTCGACCCAGAGACACCTATGGAGGAGACTCTGCAGGCCCTTGTTGATATCGTTCGTGCAGGCAAGGCATTATATATAGGTATAAGCAACTGGCCACTGGAGCCACTGCGCTTTGCCACCAAGTACCTTAAGGAGCGCGATGTGCCCCTGCTCATCTATCAGGGCAAACTTAATATGCTGAATCGTGAACCCATCGAGCAGGGCATTCTCGACTTCTGTGCTCAAGAGGGCGTAGGCTTCATCGCATTCTCACCACTAGCCCAGGGCCTGCTCACAGATCGCTATCTCAACGGAGTCCCAGCCGACTCACGCATGTCGAAGGGCAAGTTCCTCAAGGAGTCGATGCTCACTCCAGAACTCCTGGCCCAACTCCGCGAATACAACGCCCAAGCCCAGGCTCAAGGCAAAACCCTTGCCGAATCAGCCCTCGCCTGGATACTCTCCCAAAAGGGCGTAACCTCAGTCCTAGTAGGCGCCAGCAGCACCTCCCAACTAGAAAAGAACCTCCGCTGTTTGTAACCATTAATGCTTGTAATATTTCCCACGTGTGGTAGCAAAAATTCCCACACGTGGGAAATATTTTTTCTACGTGTGAAAGCCGTAATATATCTAGGAGATTGGTTACGGATATCTGGTAGATATATTACGGCAATCTCATTGAAAGCTTACTCCTGAATAATTTATGAAATGGAGAAACGTGGAAACAGGGAAACAGGGAATCGGGGTGGTTTTAATTTTGAACGAGGAAAGCTGATAAATAGATAAATGATACGATTATTAATTTAATTATTTATATACTTATCTATTAGCTTCCACCGTTCTCAAACCATACAGATTCCCTGTTTCCACGTTTCCCTGTTTCTATTTTTTCTACAGCAACCTGTGTCCTAAATCTCTTTGCTGGCAGATGGTGATGATTTGCTGGATTATCTGGTCCATCTTGGGGATGGGGACTACGTAGTAGGTGGGATAATCAGGGCTTAGGACTACAAGATTCATCGACTTTACACGGATGCCATAATGCTTTTCGAGCATATAGCGATAGAGGTTTTGCTGGATGCAGTAGTGGTAGAATGAGGTATCGGGCAGGCTGATGCCGTTGTGGCTCATGCGACCACGAAAGGCCTCGACTATGGGTTGGCCCTGGGCGTTGACTACCTTCGACGAACGCTTCCAGTCGTAGATGGTGTACTCGCCATAGTCGTTCTGACAGATCAGGTCGATGGTGCCGGCTATGTTGAGGTCCTTGTCGTAGACGGGCCACTCCTGGCGATAGGGCTCTATCTGGTAGTCGCGGATGAAGTGGAGGAAGTGCAACTTCTCTTGCTCTACGCTTACCACCTCAGTATCAGAGCCGAACTGCAGTCGGCACTCTGTCTCGAAGTATCCACGCTGAAAGTAGTTCTCTGTCTGCAGATGCACAAAGGTGCCCACCTCGCTGGCCAGTCGGCCTGCCTTGGCCCACTTGTCGAGACTCTCCTCTACGGGCGTACCCTTGTATCGCCACTGGTTTTCGGCCTGAGGCAGGGCTTGGAACTCTTCGAAGAAATATGCTATCAGCGAACTGACGGGCAGCATCCTCTTTATACCTTTATATATATATATGTGCTCATCGGGCTCAAAATCGATGTCGGCATCCTGGGCGTATCGGCCTGCATCGCGAAAGGTCTGCATCTTCTCACGCATATCGGCAGTCCTGCAGAATGGCTTGACCTGCAGGCGGCACTTAAGCTCATCATCATCCAGGGCGTAGCGGTCGGCTATCCACTCCCTGTCTTCGCCTGCCACATTCTGCCAGTAGGCCATCTTCAGGGCCTCATTACGACTCCATCGCACCACAGGGAAGGGTACTGATGTATAGACGTGCTGGTCAACCGTCTGCATATCGGCCATCATAGCCGATACAAGCTCTACCAGAAAATCGACACAGATACTTGTCTCCTGCTCTATCTGCTGGGCAGCCAGACGAACCACTGTCCACCCATGGCGATTAAGCAGATGGTCGCGAAACATATCGCCACACGACACGTAGTGGATAGGCTCGCGAGTAGACTTCTGATAAGGTTCGTCTATCTCTACATCGATGCGCACCTCTGGCTTATCGGCCACCACCAGCGCCAGGTCAGGATAATAAGGCGGCTGCTTATCGGTAGTGATGATGCAGGCATTCATGATGCACTCCACCCCAGCGGGCAACTTGGCCGACAGTTCGTGAGCAAACTGCAGTTCAAGGGTGCCAGGTTTTACTAGCGGATGGCGACGAAATGGATATGTAGTGGTTCCCTGCTCAGGGAAACTTATTAAGGGGTATTCTGTTTTCATGGGTGCAAAAGTACGAAAAAAGAGGGAGATAAACAAAAAACCAAGAGCTTTTCGCTCCTGGCTTTTTATTTTTTGTTGTTACTCAGGCTTGAAGTCGCCCTTGCCTACACCACACATTGGGCAAACCCAATCGTCTGGTAAATCCTCAAATGCTGTTCCTGGAGCGATACCGTTGTCTGGATCGCCTTCTGCCGGATCGTAGATGTATCCGCAAACTTCACATACGTACTTCATAGTAGTTTTTGTTTTTAGTTGTTGTTAATAATAGAGTTTATTCTCTCAACAATCCGCTCTGGCGGAATGTTCTGTAAGCACGCATAGTCGCCACGATGGCAAGGCTTGTTGCCAAAGATGCTGCATGGGCGACACTCCAGATCTATCTGGATGACATTATCTGGATTCTGATTATATCCCAGGAATCCTGCCATAGGATGTGTGGCACCCCAAACGCTTACCACAGGGATACCTGTGAGCGAAGCCAGATGCATGTTGGCAGAATCCATCGAAGCCATCACGTCGAGATGACTCATCAGGATGAGTTCCTGATACATGCCCTCGCAATGCTTGCCCACCCAAGTGCATTGGCGATACTGGGCACACCACATCTTGAAGTACTTATCCTCTTGCTCGCCTCGCCCAAACAGGAAGATACGAGCTTTAGGATACTGCTGTATCAACTGATTGATGACCTGCTCCATCAGTCGTGGAGGATAAATCTTACCCTCGTGGGCAGCAAACGGAGCGATACCTATCCACTGCTCGAAACTCTTCCTAGGACCAATCTCGGCTGGCAAAAGATTAAGATTGCCACCCTCGGCAGGGAAGATAGAGCGGAACTGGCGCAGGTCGACAGGATAGCCCAGGCGCTCGAACACAGCTGCATAGTTCTCGAACGATGTGGGCAGTTGTGTGCGGCTCTTGCCTGAAATAAGCTTGCGACGCAGACTGCGGTTCTTTATGAGGTGCTCTACGCGATATCGGCCTAGATTGAATCGCAGGCGGAGATAGTCTGAACGTATCACACTGTGTAGGTCGGCCACCTTAGTAAACTGCTTGGCTACCAGTCGGCGATACAGGGCATTAAGTCCTCGCACACCATGGTACTCCTTGCTTACGTCGGCCTCCATGAAATTTACGTTTGGAGCCAGATCATCGAACAGCGGACGGGCAAACTTGCGACTAAGCACCGTGATGCGCACATCAGGGTACTGCTGTGCCAACGACCATACCACAGGTACCATCATTGCCACATCGCCCAAGGCTGAGAAACGGATGACCAATATATGCTCTTTTTTCATTAGGCTTTTTTACTTCTGATTATAAAGAATAGGATTAGTAGCAGGATCGTTGTACATCTTCATCTGGCGATACACCTTCATGTATTTGCGGCCAGCCTCGATGTCCTCGAGCAACTGATCGATGGCCAGCGACAGATCCTTCTGCTGTTCGAGCAGTACGGCCAGCTTAGCCTTACATCTCTCGATATGCTTAGGCTCAGCATCTGTACGATCCACCTGCTCCTGCATGTGGAATATCTTCAGGGCCAGAATGCTCAAGCGGTCGACAGCCCATGCTGGACTCTCAGTGTTGAGACGGGCCTCAGGCAGGGGCTTCACCTTATTATAATATTGGCGGAACCATGAGTCAATCTCCTCAACCAAGTCGGTACGATCCTGATTGCTGCGGTCGATACGACGCTTAAGCTGCAGAGCCTCGATAGGGTCGATATGCGGATCGCGTATGATATCCTCATAGTGCCACTGGACTGTATCGATCCAGCACTTGGTGTACAGACTGTATTGGATACTGTCTTTCTGATATGGATTCTTCAAGGGCGTGTTAACATCGTCTGTAAGATGATAATCATTGATAGCCCGGTTAAAAATACTATTCGCTTCTGATGTAAATGACATATTTATATTAGTTTGATTTTGCAAAACTACAGAAAGTTTTTCAAATAACCAACTAAAATTGAAGAAAAACGCAATAATTTGCATTTTTATAGTATACGCAACACCAAAAAACGGCATATTTTTGCACAAATCACCCTATTGTGTGCAAACGAAAGTAAGTTTTTCTTAAAAATATTTGCATAAGTGAAAGAAAATGTGTTACTTTGCACCCGATTTCGGCGAAATGCCGGAAAATTTCAAGATAGCAACATCATTATTAACAAATTAAATTATTACAATTATGTCAGAAATTGAAAGCAAAGTAAAGGCAATTATCGTAGACAAACTCGGTGTAGATGAGGCTGAAGTAAAGGCAGAGGCTAGCTTCACAAACGACCTGGGTGCAGACTCACTGGATACCGTTGAGCTGATCATGGAGTTCGAAAAGGAGTTTGGTATTTCTATTCCCGATGATAAGGCTGAGAAGATCGGTACCGTTGGTGACGCCATCGCTTACATCGAGGAGAACGCAAAATAAATTTTTCAGAATTGAAGGATTGAAGAATTGAAGAATGGAAGTTCAGGCTTCATCCTGGATTCGTTCTTCAATTTTTCAATTTTTTGATTTTTCAATTTTAAGCTTATGGAATTAAAAAGAGTAGTTGTAACAGGTCTTGGCGCAGTTACGCCAGTGGGCAACACTCCTGATGAGATGTGGAATAACCTGCTCAACGGAGTAAGTGGCGCAGCACCTATTACAAGTTTCGATACAACAAACTTCAAAACCAAGTTCGCTTGTGAGGTAAAGAACCTCAACGTGAACGATTTTCTGGATCGCAAAGAGGCTCGTAAGATGGACCGCTACACACAGCTGGCCCTGATTGCTGCCAAGCAGGCCGTTGAGGATAGCGGTATGGATCTGGAGGCTGAAGACAAAAACCGTATCGGCGTAGTATATGGCGTAGGTATCGGTGGAATTAAGACCTTCGAGGACGAGGTAAAGTACTATGGTGTTCACGAGGCCGATGGTCCTAAGTTCAACCCATTCTTCATCCCCAAGATGATCGCTGATATCGCAGCTGGTCAGATTTCAATCATGTATGGCTTCCATGGCCCCAACTATATCACCGCTTCAGCTTGTGCATCTTCATCAAACGCACTGGCCGACGCCTTCAACCTGATTCGTCTGGGCAAGGCTAACGCTATCGTTGCTGGTGGTGCCGAGGCTGCTATCTGCGCTACTGGTGTAGGTGGTTTCAATGCCATGCACGCTCTCTCTACTCGCAACGACGAGCCAGAGAAGGCAAGCCGTCCATTCAGCGCTAGCCGCGATGGATTCATCATGGCCGAGGGTTCTGGTTGCTTGATCCTTGAGGAACTGGAGCACGCTAAGGCTCGTGGTGCTAAGATCTATGCAGAGATGGTAGGTGCTGGTATGAGCGCTGACGCTCACCACATCACAGCTTCTCACCCAGAGGGTCTTGGTGCTAAGCTCGTTATGCAGAACGCACTCGAGGATGCAGGCATGAAGCCTGAGGACATCGACTACATCAACGTACACGGTACTTCTACCCACGTTGGTGATATCTCTGAGGCTAAGGCCATCAAGGAGGTATTTGGCGATGCAGCCTTCAAGCTCAACATCTCTTCTACCAAGTCAATGACAGGTCACCTGCTGGGTGCCGCTGGTGCTGTTGAGGCAATGGCTACCGTTCTGGCTGTTAAGAACGATATCATTCCTCCAACAATCAACCACGAGGATGGAGATGAGGATCCTGAGATTGATTACAACCTGAACTTCACATTCAACAAGGCTCAGAAGCGTGTGGTACGTGCTGGTCTCAGCAATACCTTCGGCTTTGGTGGTCACAACGCTTGTGTAGTATTCAAGAAGTATGAAGCTTAATAACATCATTGATAGAATCAAGCTCCCTTTCCGCAAGGAGAAGGAGCTTTTTTCTTCTCTTTACGAGATACTGGGATTCTATCCTCACAACATCGAGTATTACAAAATGGCGCTGATGCACAAGAGCATCCGCAAGCGCAACGACAAGGGCAAGCCGCTGAACAACGAGCGACTGGAGTTTCTGGGTGATGCTATACTCGACGCTGCTGTAGGCTACATCGTTTACCGTCACTATGAGGGTAAGCGCGAGGGATTCCTGACCAACACACGATCGAAACTCGTGAGTCGTGAGACGCTGGGTAAACTGGCCGCAGAAATGCGATTGAGCAATCTGGTTCTTTCAGCTGGCCACTCAACATCTCACAACAGCTACGTAGAGGGCAATGCATTCGAGGCACTTGTGGGTGCCATCTATCTGGATCGTGGATACGAGGCTTGTCTGTGGTTCTTCGAGAATCAGGTTTTGGGCAAGTATATAGACATAGATAAGGTGGCATTCAAGGAGGTTAACTTCAAGTCGAAGTTGCTGGAATGGAGTCAGAAGAATCGTGTACGTTTGGAGTATAAACTCACAAAGCAGAAGAAAGACGAGAACGGAAGTCCAGTTTTCACCTATATGGTACAGATTGAGGGCGTGAACGGCGAGAGTGGTTCAGGCTACTCGAAGAAAGAAGCCCAGCAGAAGGCATCGAAGGATACCCTGCAGCGACTTAAGCGCGAACCACAATTTGTAGATGCAGTGTTTGCAGCCAAGACTGCTCGCACCCAGATGGAAGAAGAGCCAGCAATGGCTGTGCCCGATCCAGAAAAGGAGCAGCAGAACTTCATAATCGAGCAGGAAGAGCCTGTAGTAGAAGAGGTTGCAGCTAAGCCAGCGGAGAAGCCCAAGAAGGCGCCAACAATAGACTTCACCGATAAAGAGTTCGACCTGTCGGATATCTCTCACAAAGAGAAATCGCGCGAGGAAATTATTGCCGAAGCAGAAGCAGCTGCCTTCGCAGACGATTAAATACAATATGAGGTCGCCAAATGGCGGCCTCGATTTGTATCCAACAATGTTAAAGAATTAAAAAAGAAACCTTTCCCATACAAGATTAGAGTGCTTTTGGATTCTAAAAGTAGAACAAGGCAAGAAATGGTCAGTAATATCGTTGAACGTATACGTCAGAAAGACCAACGGGCGATGAGCGAGCTATACCAGATGTACATTGGTGAGCTTTCATCGGTCTGCTATAGATATATACCTATCGACGATGATGCGAAGGATGTGCTGCAAAACAGTTTTGTAAAGATATTCACGTCGATTGCGACTCTGGAGTATCGAGGCGAAGAATCGCTAAAGGCGTGGATGAAAAAGGTGGTAGCCAACGAGGCGCTAACATTCTTGAGAAACAAGAAGAAACTGCAGTTTATAGAGCAGGACACGATAGCCGACGAGGCTATGGCGGATGAAGAAGCACCTGATACAGAACGGATTACACCCGATGAACTGCATCAACTGATAAGCGAATTGCCTGATGGATACAGAACGGTGGTGAACCTATATGTGTTCGAAAACTACTCTCATCGGCAGATAGCCGAACTACTAGGTATAAAAGAGGGCACATCAGCCTCTCAACTACATTACGCCAAACAATGGCTGACGCGCAGAATTAAGGAACTTATAATCGAGAAGGGATGAAGGAGAATTGGACAAAGCAAATGAAGCAGAAGCTGGAGGGCCACAAGATGACTCCACCAGCAGGACTCTGGGAGGCCATCAGTAGCGAGATGAACCTGGAGCCTGCACCTGCGCACAAACCTGTCGCAATCCGCCGATGGATCTGGGCTGCAGCTGCTGTAGTCCTGGCAATTTTAGGTTTCTTCGCATTCTATCAGTTCGACGAAAGCGAGACTAAGCTGGAGGCTAACAATAACAACAACGTCATTGTATCAAACCCAGCTAATCAGGAGACTGAAAAACTCAACGACCAGCCAGCAAATACTGAGGAGCCTTCTGTTCCATCTGTACCTATGGTAGCCTCCAAAAAGCCAATTGCTTCCAAGCCAAAGTTGCTGGCCCTTGCAACAACTAATAATATGGACGAAGCCATCGTAGAGCAATCATCAGAAAGTGAACAACCATCAGAGCAACCACAGATGACCGCATCTGATGATAGTGAGACTATGCCCAAGCCAGAGAATCACCAACCTAAGTCGACTTATCTTCCAGAGGTTATAGAACCAACTACAACAGCCTCGCATTCAGACAAATCCAACAAGTGGACCATAGGCATAACCGGCTCTAACGGACTTTTGCTTGCCGCTAACGACTATGCCAGCTCAATGAATACACAACCTGTATACAACAATGCCAGTCCTGCTGACTACCTAAACTCACATATGTATAAAAATGAGATAGTTGACAAATATAACATTGCCTCGGCATATACAATGGCCGATGTAGAAGCCAAGCATCACATACCTCTACGCCTGGGACTCTCGCTGCAATACCAGCTAAACAATCGCCTTGCCCTGCTTAGCGGTATCAGCTACACATATCTCAAGTCAGAGTTCAGCATTCCACAGCATAGTAATCTTGACTACGACCAAGAACTTAACTATGTTGGAATCCCTGTGGGATTGTCGTATAAGCTATTAGCTACAGACCATTTTAACATATATGTTGCTGGCGGAACACTGATAGAGAAGTGTGTAAGCGCAAAGGTATCCATAGATGGAGAAATCAAGTCGCGTCCATGGCAGTTGTCGATAAACGCTTCTGCAGGTGCAGAGTACAATTTTACACGACAGTTCGGCCTTTATCTCGAACCCTCGCTGGGCTATTACTTCAACGATGGTACATCCTTGGAGCACTATTACAAAGAGCATCCATTGGCACCATCAGTCCAGTTTGGATTAAGATTACATCTTAAATGATAAAAAAACGAAAAATATTCCCCCATTACAAGGGAATTGCGTAATTTTGCACGCAAAAACGTGCAATAATGAGTATCACGAAGATAGCAAGAAAAGTGTTCGAGCCAAGACAGCGAGAGCTCGAAAAGCACTTCAGCCAAGGCAAAGCTCTCCAAGAAGCTGTGCTTACTAAGCTTTTGACTAAGGCAAAGGATACAGAATATGGACGAAATCACGCCTTTGATTCAACAAAAAGCTACGAAGATTTCGCAAAACATACTCCCGTTAATACCTACGAAGAACTGAAAGGGTCAATTGATCGTATGCGTCATGGCGAGACAGATGTGCTCTGGCCAGGACGAGTAAAATGGTATGCCAAATCATCAGGTACCACAAACGACAAGTCGAAGTTCATACCTGTGAGTCAGGACGGACTTAAGCAGATTCACTATCGTGGAGGTTTCGACGCAGTAGCTATGTATCTGCAGAACAATCCCAAGTCGAGAATGTTTGACGGTAAGGGACTGATTCTGGGTGGTAGTCATTCGCCTAACTATAATCTTAAGGATTCGCTGGTTGGCGACTTGAGTGCCATTCTCATCGAGAATATCAACCCATTAGTTAATCTTGTAAGAGTACCAAAGAAACAGACTGCCCTACTCTCAGACTTCGAGATAAAGCGCGACCGCATAGCTCGCGAGGCTATGAATAAGAACGTAACCAACTTGTCAGGTGTGCCTTCGTGGATGCTGTCAGTACTCACTCGCATGATGGAGATTACAGGTAAGAGACATCTTGAAGAGGTTTGGCCAAATATCGAGGTATTCTTCCACGGCGGAGTAGCCTTCACGCCATATCGCAAGCAGTACGAAGAGCTGATAACATCGCCCAATATGCACTATATGGAGACATATAATGCCAGCGAGGGATTCTTTGGCCTGCAGAACGACCCAACGGACAAGTCGATGCTGCTGATGCTTGACTATGATGTGTTCTACGAGTTTATCCCTATGGACGAGATAGGCAAGGAGAATCCTACCATCGTTCCACTTTGGGGTGTAGAGACTGGCAAGAACTATGCGATGGTGATCTCAACCAGTTGCGGACTGTGGCGCTATGAGATTGGCGATACAGTGCAGTTTACATCTACCAATCCTTATAAGTTCATCATCTCTGGTCGCACCAAGCACTTTATCAATGCCTTTGGCGAAGAACTGATTGTGGACAATGCTGAAAAGGGATTGGCCTACGCTTGCGAACAGACTGGTGCCGAGGTGAGCGAATATACTGCTGCACCTGTGTTTATGGACCAGAACGCTAAGTGTCGCCATCAGTGGCTCATCGAGTTTAAGAAGCGGCCTGCCGATCTGCAGAAGTTCAGCGATTTGCTCGACAAGCATCTGCAGGAAATCAACAGCGACTACGAGGCCAAACGATATAAGAACATCACTCTGCAGCACCTCGAAATCATTGAGGCACGTGAGAATCTGTTTAATGATTGGCTCAAGCTGAAAGGTAAGTTGGGTGGCCAGCACAAGGTGCCTCGTCTGAGCAACTCTCGTGAGCATATCGAACAATTATTGAAGTTGAACGCATGAAGAAACTCCTCTATATCTGCTGCATAGCATTGGTTATGATTGGTTGTGCCAGAATGGGACAACCTGATGGCGGATGGTATGATGACGATCCCCCAAAGGTTGTTGCCTGCATACCTGAGGATCAGGCTACCAACATTTCGACCAAGAAGATTACCATCCTCTTCGATGAGTATATCAAACTTACTGATGCTACCAACAAGGTGATAGTATCGCCTCCACAACTGGAAGTGCCTGATATTAAGGCTACTGGAAAAAAGATTGTGGTAGAGCTTCAGGATTCGTTGATGCCAAACACCACTTACACCATCGACTTTAGCGATGCTATCAGCGACAACAATGAGAACAACCCTATGGGCAGCTATACCTATAGCTTCTCTACTGGTGAGCGAATAGACACCTTCGAGGTTTCAGGCTATGTGCTTGACGCTAGCAATCTGGAACCCATCAAGGGTATTATGGTGGGCCTGTATAATGATCTGGCTGATTCCGCATTCCAGACCAAACCAATGTTGCGCGTATCTCGCACTGACAGTCGAGGCCACTTCGTAGTGAAAGGTGTTGCCCCTGGCACTTATCGTGCATACGCACTTCAGGATATGGATGGTGATTTCCGATTCTCGCAAAAGAGTGAGATGATAGGTTATAATCACCTTACATTCGAGCCTGGTTCTAAACCAGACACTCGCACAGATACCATCTGGCGCGATTCTCTGCACATCGACGCACTTATCAAGGTGCCCTATACACACTTCCTGCCTGACGATGTCACTCTGTTGGCTTTCACCCATGTACTAACAGACCGTTTCCTTATCAAGACGGAACGAGTAGAGGCAAATAAGTTCTCGATGTACTTTAGCTACGGCAACCCACAACTACCTATAATAAAGGGATTAAACTTCGACAGCGATAGTGCTTTTGTGGTTGAGACAAACGAGAAGCAAGACACCATCCACTATTGGCTTCGCGATACGGCTCTTGTTAATCAAGACACCCTGCGAATGGAGATTAGCTATCTGATGACTGATTCGGCTGGCGTACTGATTAATCAGACTGACACTATCGAAGGACTTGCAAAGGTATCGTTCGAAAAGCGTCAGAAAGAGATGAACAAGCAGAAGGACCAGTGGCGCAAGGACATGGGAAAGAGAATGAAACGTGGCGAGAAGGCAGACACCATCTGGCACGAAAAACCTCTCGAAGTGAAATACGATGCTCCAGCGTCGATGGATCCTGACAAGATAGTAAGAATAGAAATGCCCACACCACTGCAACATTGCGACACAGCTGGGGTTCACCTCTATTCCATGATCGACTCTGTGTGGTACGAATCGGACTGCCGTATGGTTCCCATACCAAATCAGATTCGCAACTATAAGCTGTTGGCCGATTGGCGTCCAGGCGTAGAGTATAGCCTTGAGGTAGACTCTGCAGCTTTCATCGACATCTACGGTAAGGTTTCTGATCCATTCAAACAAGGTATCAAGATTAAGACCGAAGACGAATACGGCACACTGAAACTCAACATCACTGGAGTTGAAGACTCTGCAATGATAGTACAGTTGCTCAACTCATCTGGCAAGATGGTCAAGCAGGTTAAAGTAAAGAATCACGTGGCCGAATTTAAATTTATCAAGCCTGATAAGTATTACATCAGCGCACTTATCGACAGCAATGGCAATGGTGTATGGGATACTGGCAGCTATGCCGAAGACCGTCAGGCCGAAGCTGTATACTACTATCCTCGCGAGATAGAGTGCAAGGCCAAGTGGGATGTTACGCAGACCTGGAATGTTACAGGTACTCCTATCTATAAGCAGAAGCCAGAGAAGATTACCAAACAGAAGCCAGAGGCTGCCAAAAAACTAAAGAACAGAAATGCAGAACGAGCCCGCCAACTGGGTATTACATACCTTAAGGATAAGGGCATAAACACAAATAACAAAAAATGAAGAAACTAATTCTGACCCTATTTATCGCTATGGGCATGGGGCTTACAGCCAATGCTCAGTGTGGAATAACAAACACCGCCTTTAAGAGCGGCGAAAGTCTGGAATACGACCTATACTTTAACTGGCAGTTTATCTGGGTTAAGGTTGGTTCAGCCCAGATGGATACCAAGATGACAAAGTTCGAGGGCAAGGACGCCTGGAAGTCATACCTGATTACTCGTGGCAACTCTAAGCTCGACAAGTATTTCACTATGCGCGACACCCTGCTGTCGTACTGCAATCCTGACCTTTCACCACTTTATTTCCGTAAAGGAGCCAAAGAGGGAAGTCGATATTACGTAGACGAGATATGGTACAGCTATCCTGGCGGCAATTGCCAACTGAAGAAACACCGTATCGATGCTGATGGAGAGCAGCATTGGAAGACAAGTACTTATCGCAGTTGCATCTACGATATGATGTCGATATTCTTGAGAGCACGCAATTTCGATGGTTCAAAGCTTAAGAAGGGGCAAGTAATATCAACGCCTATCAGCGATGCCAGCAGCCTTTCTAACTCATGGCTTGAATATCGTGGAAAAGAGAACTTCAAGATGAACGGATCTAAGGAGAGATTCCGCTGTCTGGTTATGTCATTCTATGAGCGTGAAGACGGAAAGAGCCGCGAGCTCATCCGCTTCTACATCACTGATGATCAGAACCACATACCAGTACGCCTCGACATGTTCCTAAACTTTGGAAGTGCCAAGGCGTACCTTAAAAACTATAAAGGTGTTCGCAGTGCGATGACCTCTAAGATTAATTAAATGATAAAGCCCTCGCAAATTCGTGAGGGCTTTATTGTTTCTATTTGTTTTCAGCCTCAAAGGCCGCAATCTTGTTTAGATAATATGTGCGTAACTCCTGCCAGTTGTAGTAAGGCCACTGGGAGGTCTTGATTGGCAGATAAGCTTCGCGCTCATTCAAGAGTGCCTTTACCAGTATGTCGCCAGTCTTTCCCTTCTTGGGGCGATAGAATATCAACTGGATGTTGCAGCCCATTGGGAAGATGCGATAGTTACGCCAGTACTTATCGAGCTCATCAAGATTGCTTACAGCCATTCCGCAGTTGTCGAGTTCCAGCAAGCAGGCCAGTGGCATTACACATACCTCGTGACCAAAACGCAGTGTAGCCTGAGTCTGTGTTACAGTATCGGCTGTAGCTATGATGTTCTTTAGTAGGTTAAGCTGACTGAAAGGCATCTTGCCGCTAGAAACGGGCGATGCACCATAGTCAACATACCATCCTACATTATTGATTCGCCAAAGATCATAAACCTCCTCGTCAGTAAACAGCGAGAAGAGTTCCAGATCGGTATCATGACTCTGCATGTTGCTTGCTACGTGGAATATCTGACGCATAAGCTGGTTGGCATTCACATTATTATACACGTATGCCTGATCATTAAACAGCTGCTTCATCAGTCGCTCAGGGTGAGTCCACTTCATGGTGTACTCGCGCTCCTCCTTGTCGCCAGTACTCCTACCTATCTTCTGTACTAATCCATCCCAAGGCTGATTGAGATAGTACTGTAGACTCTCACTCACGTCGTTGTGAATCTTTGCTGTAGGGTTAGCAGCAGCCAGTTCCTCGCACTCTGCTATCATCGACAGGATGCAACGGTTCACAGTTGTGCTGCGAGCATCGATCTTAATATTCTTGGTCTTAAAGATTTCTGGAAAGTTCTGTGTCATTCGCTTTCCTATGCCGTGATGCTGGCGCTCGCCTACAGTTGTGAGATCGCCCAAGCGCTTGTCTGCAGTAGCATAGATGGCTTCGATTGCTGCAAGGGTCTTCAGTCCAAGTGGAGTAAGTTTACCCTGCTCCTTAGCTATCTTCAGTGTGGCAATAGGTTTAGAGTAGTTTCCGTCGCTGATGAGCCAACGCGAACCATGACGACCATAATGACTCATATAATAAGGTTCGTAGTTTTTAGGACTAGGAGTGAGAGGCTTATCAGACAGTTGACGGTCGTAATCCAGATAGTTACTACCTGCCAAAAATCTGTTGGCAGCAATCTCGTCCTTGGCCGAAGTCTCGAATACAGGAGCGTTTTGTGCCTGTATTGTCATCGAAAAACCGATGGCAAAAATCAATAATTGTTGTTTCATTGTTGTATATTTTTTGTTATATGTTGCAAAGATAGATATTTTTTGGGAAATCTATGCATTTTCACTTAAATAATTTGTATCTTTGCGCCCGTTATGAAGAAGCTTACCATTATTATCTCACTGTTATTGGGCTGGCAAACAAGCCGCGCCCAATTAGTAATCAATGAATTTATGCAGTCAAACATCGACTGTATAATGGACGATCTTAACGATTTTCCTGATTCATGGGTCGAACTATATAATGCCGGCGACTCGCCTCTGCAGTTGGTGAACTACAAATTAGGCACTAAAGAGGATGGCAGCGATGCCTGGCAACTGGGCAACGTTAAGATTGGCGCCAAGGAATATGTCTTAGTGTATTGCGACAAGGTGGGCAAAGACATGCATACCAGCTTCCGACTCGAATCGGGTAAGGGATGCGAGATTTTCCTATTTGAGGGTTCTACCATCATCGATAAGGTGAAGGATCTTAAAAAGCAGCCTGCACCAAACATCGCCTATGGCCGAAAAACAGACGGTGCAGACGAGTGGGGCTATCAGCTCACTCCATCGCCTAAGGCAGCAAACACTGGCGATATATGTAGTCGTGACCATATATTGGGCGAACCAGTGTTTAGCGAACAGGGCAAAGTGGTGAAGGGTACAAAATCCTTTAAACTTGCACTCTCGCTGCCAGAAGGTTGTCCTGAGGGTACAGAAATCCGCTATACCACTAATGGAACTGAGCCAACAGCTACAAGCACTAAGTACAACTCTGAAATCTTAATCAGCAAGTCAACTGCCGTTCGCGCCAAGCTGTTCTGTAAAGGTTGGCTTTCGCCAGTTAGTACTGTTCAGTCGTACATCTTCCACCATCGCAGCCTTTCTATTCCCATCATCAGCATCGTAACCAACGATAAATATCTGAATGACAACAAGATTGGAATCTTTGCAAACAACAATACCCACGTTAAGAGCGAGCAGAAAGACTGGCGCCGTCCAATCAACTTCGAACTGTTTGATGCCGAGGGACAGCCTGCACAGCTTAACCAGCTTTGCGAGACTCGTGTAACTGGTGCTTACTCTCGTGAGGCATCAAGAAAGTCGATGGGTATCTATTGCCACAAGCGCTTTGGCAAGAAGAACATGGAATATGAGTTCTTCCCTGATCAGTGCCCAGGACTAACAAACTATAAGTCTATTGTACTACGCAATGCAGGAAACGACCGCGAAGGCATCTATATGCGCGATGCAGTGGCCCAGCGAGCAATGGCCGAAAATGCTGATATCGACTGGCAGGCCTGGCGACCATCAGTTGTGTATATCAACGGCCAGTATTGGGGTATGCTGAACATCCGTGAGCGTGCAAACGAAAACAACATCATTACCCACTACGACGGTCTTGAGGATATCGATCTGATAGAAAACGAGGAACTGAAAGAAGGAACCATCGACAACTTTAATGCCTTTAAAAAGTTCTACGAAGAGAAGGGGCATACACTGGCAGAATATGCCGAGTGGATGGACTGGGAGGAGTACCTGCGCATAACCATTATGAACATGTACTTTAACAATCTAGACTATCCTGGCAACAATAACGTGCTTTGGCGTCCAAGAGCCGAAGGTGGCAAGTGGCGCTGGATAGCTAAGGATTTGGACTACACCATGGGTCTATATGGAGGAAATGCAGGTTCATCAGGTGGTTACGACCATAGAATCATTGATCAGTGGTATAACCCTGACGACTCTAATTTGCATGGAGGTGCCAACTTCTCTATCACCTGGGATGCCACACGCATGTTCCGCCGACAGATGGAAGATCCTGATTTCAACCGCGAGTTTATCGATAGATTCTGCGTATATATGGGCGACTTCCTTAACTCTGCCCGTATTCGTGAGATTTGGGATCCTATGTACGAACTTATGAAACCAGAGTGGAAAATGCATCAGGAAACCATCTACAACCCCTGGTGGCCAAATATCGATGACGAGACAGGCAAGATTCGCACCTGGCTACTAAAGCGTAACGACGAGATGTACAAGCAGTTGGGTAACACCTTCAGTATTGGTTCACCCATCAAGTTCACAATCACTACCGATCCAACTAGTGAAGACGAGGCCGATGTTACAGTTAACGGCGTGCCCCTTACCCGCAACACCTTCGATGGAAAATTCTTTGCCAACAGGACCTTGATTCTAGAGGCAACTGCTCCAGAAGGAAAGGTGGTTTCTGGTTGGAAGGTAAAGACCACATCGTCAAACGGCAGTGTTAACAATACAGAAGTAGATGGTGCCCGCTACGAATTCACCATGCCAACTTGTAAGAGTCTGGCCATCAATCCTATTTTGGGCGATGCAACAGGTATAAGTAATGTAGATGAAGACAACTGGATATGGCAGAAGAGCGGAAAGCAGCTTACTCTGACAGGAGTACCTGCAGGCACAAAGATTCAGGTCTTTGATTTGCGTGGTATGAGCATCTACAATGCAGTATCAGATGGTTCAACAGTCACCATCACACTACCCACAAACCAACTACACGTACTTAAAGTAGGAGCAAAAACCGTTAAACTATAAAAAACAACAAATCCCCGCCAACCAGCGGGGATTTATTATTTCCAACAGTATTTTTCTTACAGCTGATACTGCAACATTACCATTGAGTATGGTGCCAGGTCGAGAGCGAACTTCTTCTGAGCCTTTACTACATCTGTCTTGGGGTAGATTGGCTGGGCTTCGAAGTTATTCTCGTCGTTAGGCTGACCAGCGATGGTGGTCTTAGTGGCCAACTTCTTGATGCTCTTAAAGCGACTCAGATCGATGTTAGCTTTCTTGGCATCGGCACTAGCATTAACAAGCTTTACAAACAGCTGACGGGTCTTGGCATTCAGAATCACGCTCTGACCATAGTGTACATTCTCCATAGGCTGGATGGCATCAGCTGCATCGCCTTCAAACTTAACACAGTCGCCATAATAGTACTGTCCTGCGCTCTGTCCGAACATCTGCTGTACATAGTAGCTGCAGGTAAGGAATGTGCGCTCGTTATCGTAGTAGATAAGGTCAGGATTCCACTGAGTACCATTCTTGCGGGCGAAGAGAGGAGCATATGATGTCATTGCCACTACATCGCCATTGCGTTCTACGTGGAGCAGATACAAGCCCTCAGCCAGTGCATCAATCAGCTTCTTATCCTTAGCAGCATACTCACCCAGGTAAACCTTTGTCTTGCGGTCGCGTGGGTAGCTGTCGTACTGACGCTTGTTCAGGAAGTAAGTGTTTGGCTCGTAATAGTGCTCGTCGAGAATAGGCATAGCCAGTTCGTCGGCCAACTTCCAACCATTCTGATAGTCAGAGTTATCGGCATGCGAACCAGGACCTGCTGTACCTACGATAACAATCTCAGGATGAGCCTTGGTTACACGCTCATAAATATACTTGAAGCGCTCGCAGAACTCAGGAGAGATGCGCTCCTCGTTACCAATACCCAGATACTTCAGATTGAATGGCTTGGGATGACCAGCCTCAGCACGCATCTTAGCCCACTTGTTGGTTGCAGGATCTCCGTTGGCCCACTCTATCAGGTCGATGCACTCGTCTACCCACTCGTCCATCTCGCTCATAGGTACTACGTCCTGGGCCTGGCCCTTCATGCCCCAACCACCGTTGGTACCCTGACAGCTTACGCCACAAGGCAGGATAGGCAGAGGCTCCATACCCAGATCCTCACAGAACTGGAAGTACTCAAAGTATCCAAGACCACAACTCTGGTGATAGCCCCATGTGTTCTTGAGCTGACGGCGCTGCCACTTTGGTCCGATAGTGGTCTTCCAACGATAGGTATTCCAGAAGCCATCGCCACCACCATGAACTACGCATCCTCCAGGGAAACGCATGAATCGTGGGTGAAGGTCGGCCAATGCCTGAGCCAGATCCTTACGCAGACCATGACCCTTATAAGTATCTTGAGGCATCAGCGATACTACATCAATATCCATATCGCCAGTGGTGAGTACCAATATCTGCAGAGCAGCATTCTGGCAGTCGGCATTAGGAGTGAGCACAGCCTCAAACTGTTTCCAGTCCTTATTATTCACATCAAAGGTAGCCTCTGCCAAGAGTTTTGGATCCCTTGGTGGCCAACCCTGTACGGGCTCTACCAATACAACACGAACCTTCTTGGCATCACCAATTACGTTGCGCATAAAAGCAGAGAAATTGTACTTCTCGCCAGCCTTTACAGAGATACCGTCGAAACCGTCGTTCTGTATGCCGATACCTGTCCAACCAGTATAGTCGTAATACTCCTTAGCACGCTCGATGTGGAGGCGCATGTAGTTGGCATTGTTAGGATGAACAGGATTCTCTACACATGGCTTCATATAGCCAAGTGAGTGTCCTGGGCGAATCAGGCGCCAAGCAGTACCAGGGCCCCATCCGTCGCGGTCCATAGTAGAAAACTCGAATGCACCATTCTGCACTAACTCGGCATAGAGTCCACCATCAGCAGAGTTGTTGATGTCCTCAAAGAAGATGCCGATTAATTCGTCACTGATAGCCTTGCCACCTGCTGGGGCAGTCATAGGCTTCTGGGCGTTCACACCCAAGGCAGCTGCCACAAGGGCAACACTTAGGATAGATCTTTTGTACATAGTTGTTATTATTATTTGTTACTGATTAGTCTTACTTCGTAAATCTCACCAATCTGCTTGCGAGGTTTGGCCACAAACTTTACACGCACCTGTTTCTTACCTTTGAGTGCTTCTGCAGGCACAGGATATTCCTCGTACTTAAACTCAGAGATGCGATACTTACCAGTGTTGTTTACAGATGTAACCAGCACGTCATCTACAAAGATGTCGAACTCATGACTCTTCCACTCGCCTACTCCCCAATACTTCAGACGCAGACTCAGGTCTGTCTTGCCGCCAGTCTGCATCAGATAGCTGAAATAGTGACCATTGCTGGCATCGCGGAAGAATACGTCGTTGGTATTACCTACGAACGAGTTGTCAGTCTCCATGAAGTGGTCTGACTCTGGCTGCTGCTCACCTGGCTGAACCTTATCGGTGGTGCGTGCCTCTAGTGCCTCGCGCTCCTTTTCCTGTCGTGCCAGATTATCAAGATAGCCCTTATAACTATCCTCGCTGAGGGCCAGCCAATACATCATATAGCGCGAATCGTGGAGTTCGAAGAATGGCATAAGTTCATTACGAATCTCATTCACCATCTTGGTGCTCAGAGTAAAATGCAACGGCTTGCCAGCCACGGGCTGCAACTGGTTTGCAATGTTTTCGATATCATTATTAATCAAGATAGGTGCCTTGTCGATAGGCAACTTCTTGCCAACTGCCAACTGACCAAATCGACTATCATCGGCTATAAGCATAGCCAGATCCTCAGTACCAGTCTTCATAGCCAACATTATCGGACCATGCATCAGGGCTATATACTGCGAGAGGTTTGGCATATAGCGTACACTGTTGTGCATTGGGAACTCGATGTCAACCACATCGCCTTTCTTCCACTGACGATCGATAGCTACATAGCTTGAAGGACCTGTGATGATGCTTACAGGCTTACCATTAACCTTTACGCTGAACTTTCCTGGCTTTACCCAACCAGGATAGCGCAACTGAAGAGCAAACTTGCCCTTGCCCTGAGTGATGGTAATACGGCTGCTCTCTGCATATGGGAACTGTGTTTCCTGTCGCAGCTGTATCCCCTTCTGCTTCCAGTTAAGTTCAGAAGCCACAAAGAGGTTTACAAACAGAGCATCGCCCACGTGGGTATAAACAAACTGACCATACTTGCCATGATTCTCCATACCTGTACCCACGCAGCACCACATAGCTTCGTTTGGTGCAGAGTAGTTGCGATAGTGGCGAGGACGTGCTGAAGTAAAGTAAACATAGCCTCCATGCTCAGGATGCTGGGTAGAGAGAATATGATTGAACATGGCCAACTCATAGAAATCAGCATATCGAGCCTCTGGATTGCGACGATGCAAATCCTCAGTAAGCTTAAGCATATTATTGGTGTTACAGCTCTCTGGTCCGTCGATATCCTCCACGAAATCCTTGCAAGCCTCCTTGCTGGGGAAGTGCTCACGACGGCTGTTGCCACCAAAGGCCAACGAACGTTCGCCAGTAACAATATCCCAGAAGTATGCGCCAGCAGTATGATAAGCCTCATCGCCACCAAGTTCGGCTATACGCTCAAAACCTACGACCTTGGGCACCTGAGTGTTAGCATGCATATTATCGAGACAATCGCGACGAGCCATCAATGGGTTGAGAAGTCGGCGATGTGAGAATCGCTTAGCTACATCCAGATATTTCTTATCGCCAGTGATGGCATAAGCATCGGCCAACACCTCGTTCATACCACCATGTTCAGTATCCAACACTCGTTCCATCTGGGCATCAGTCAGACCGGCTGTCAGGTCGATAGCCCAATCGCAGAAGCCCAAGAAGAGTTTCTTGGCCTGCTCGTTGCCACAATATACCCACGCATCGCGCAGTCCTGCATACATCTTGTGTATATTATAGAAAGGTACCCACGCGCCATAGTAAGCACCAAAGTCGCCCTTCTTAAAGTTGCCCCACACACGATCGCTGCCTGGCACACCACCTACATAACCTTTTCCCCAAGCGGGGTGGTTCTTGGCGTTTGCGTCGGCACAAGCCTGCAGTTCACTAATCCAGTATTCCATGCGCTTGCGGCACTCTTCATTACCAGTAGCAGCATTGATAGCCATAGCTGTAAGATAGTGTCCGCCCACGTGTCCGTCAAGTCCGTCCCAGTTGGGATACGACTTACCCTTAGGTGTTAGTCCTGCCTCCTTAAGATATGGTGCCAGCAGTCGGTCGTTGTCGTACTTTAGCAGTGTTTGGATGTTCAGATCGCGAGCCTTCTTCAGCGGCCCGTCGAGCAAGGTTACGTCTCCCAATGGGAACTCATCGGCATACAACCGATCTTGAGCGCTAACACTGTTTGTTGTCATTGTCATCAGCATGGCAAACAGCAATCCACGCGAATGAGTTTTAAGTAGGTACATAATTCTATTAGTTTTTTATTGATTATTCCTTATTATCTGGTACACATCTTCTATATTATGTGTAAATGGTCCAGTATGCTCAAGTTTCAGGGTACACATAGCAGCTGCAAACTTTCCGCTCTCATCATAGCTCATACCCTTGGCGCGAGCATATAGATAACCTGCACTATATGTATCACCACAGCCTGTAGCATCTACAAGTTTTGCTGGCTGATAGGCAGGAGTCTCATAGAACTTACCGTCGGCAAATATCATTGATCCGCCACCGCCTAGCGTCACGATTACCTCGCGCACACCCCATTCGTGTATCTGCTGTGCAGCCTCGCGAGGGTCAGTAATACCTGTTAGCGTCAGACATTCCCACTCGTTTACCTTCAGTATAGCTGTATGCTTAAGCAGGCGCAACTTGTCAGTCCACTCGCAGGCACGCACCTCCTCGCCTACCACCTCGCGCAGATATCCCTGAACATCTATGCTCACATCGCCTTTGGTGGCCAGGTATTCTACTATCTCTGGGGCAAAGTCATCTGCCAACAATGTGCCAAGATGATATACTCGTGCCTGTTCGTCCTTTAACTGTTCAAGTGTAAACGGATTCGATTTTGACAACACACGCTGGGTGCGATTGTCCATATTAGTGCCATACTTATTCTCAAAGAACACATTAGTATCGCTCTCGAATGCTGTGACACGAATGCCTGCCTGGCGCAACTTTTCCACCTCAGGCATAACCTCGCTATTCACAGAGGTTATCATATGGAAATCTACATCGCGCGGCAATGCCTCTATCGCCCAAGCCATATAGTAGGCCGAACCTCCTGCGCAATGGGTTGTCGCAGGGGGATTTGTCGTAATAATCCTATCGCGAGTTATATGTCCGATACAGCAGATATCTGTCATTTTTTCGACTTCTGATTGAATATTTTCTTTATTTCGCCTGCAAAGATAACATTTTTTTTGTTATTTTTTTGTATTATTCGGAAATTATACTATCTTTGCACCGATTATTCGTTACTGCTAATATAATAAATGTCAAAAAAGATATTCTTGCAGATATGTCTGCTATGGTTGACAGTCATGTCATCAGCGGCACAGACGGTTTACGATGTGACGGCAGCAGGAGCTATTGGTAATGGTATCACAGACGATGCCCAAGCAATACAACGTACTATCGATCGTTGTTCGCAGGAAGGTGGCGGCCGAGTGCTTTTGCCACGTAATCATACATTCCTGGCCGGACCTATCGAGCTGAAGAGTAATGTTGAGCTTTATCTTGAAGCTACAGCCACGCTGAAAGCCAACCCCGATGAAAGTATTTACCACCAGAGTGCCTTTGGCGAAAACAGAGGCGAGGGTATGTTGTGGCTCTATGCCAATCATGCCGAGAACATCAGCATCGCTGGTAAAGGCACCATTCATGGCAATGGCATAGCATTTATGGGAGCTGAACTAAGCGACAGCTACGAGCTGAAGCCACTGGCTGATCAGGCTTTCGACCCACGTCCGCATGTGCTTACTCTTACTGATGTGCGCAATCTTACCATCCGCGATGTTACTATCAAGGAGGGCGCTTATTGGACAGTTCATCTCATTGGTTGCAACGAGGCAGTCATTGAGGGGATCAATCTGCTTAACAACCTGAAAATACGCAATGGCGATGGCATCGACCTGGATCACTCTAAGAATGTACGCATAGCCAACTGCCACATCACCAGTGGCGACGACTGCATCTGCCTGAAGAATCGTAGAGAGTTCGAGCAGTATGGCTCTTGTCACGACATCACCGTTACTAACTGCGTAATGTCTTCTCGCTCGTGTGCCATCAAGATTGGCAGCGAGAATATGGACTCTATATATAATGTTGTATTCGACAACTGCATCATCACAGGTTCAAACCGCGGTCTGGGTATACAGAATCGCGACGAGGGCACCGTGACAGATGTTGTTTTCTCGAATATCCAACTGGATTGTCGCCTGTGGAGCGATGTATGGTGGGGAAAGGCAGAGCCGATCTACGTTACCAGCTATCCACGTGCCAACGGCAATCATAAGGATGCCAACTGGCGATTCCCCAAGGGACAGATTGAGGGCAAGTGCGGTGAGGTTAGCCGTATCTACTTCAACAACATCACTGCAACCAGTGAGAACGGCTGCTTTGTAGGCGGCGACGTAGCTGGCAAGGTTAGTGACATCTTCTTTAATAATGTACGCGTACGTCTGTTGGGCAACGGACCACGAAGCATGGACAAGCGTCCATGCAAGGGCGAGGGCTTTATACAGGCCGACCTGAAAGCAATGAAAGCCATGAAGGTTCCTCTGGTGACAGAAAACGCTACTGTAAACGTGCAATAAAAAATAAATTATTTCTTTTATACTAACTTTTAATTAATAATTATGCAAAAGATCCTAAATCTCAAGCACGGAACTCAGAAGGCAATGTTCTTCGTGTTCTTTTTGTTGTGCAGTGCAGTGATGATGGCACAGAACAAGGTGTCAGGTACTGTACTGGATGCAACAGGTGAGCCTCTGATTGGCGTAAGCGTTCTGGAGGCAGGAACCAACAATGGTGTAGTTACCAACTTTGACGGTAACTTTACACTTACAGTAAAACAGGGTGCCAAGCTTACATTCTCTTATGTAGGCTACAATCCTCAGACACTTCCAGCCGCCAACGGCATGAAGGTAACTCTCGAAGAGGACAACAAGGTGCTGAACGAGGTTGTTGTAGTAGGTTACGGTACTATGCGCCGCAAGGACGTTACCTCGTCTATCACCACCGTAAAAGCTGAAGACCTGAACCGTGGTGTGTTCACCGACCCTGGACAGATGTTGCAGGGTAAGGTGCCCGGACTGGTTGTATCTTCAACAGCCGACCCTAACGGCTCTCCAACCATCACGCTTCGTGGTGCCTCTACACTGCGTTCAGGAGCTATGTCACCTTACTATGTAGTTGATGGTATTCCAGGTGTTGATATTTCTATCGTTTCGCCCGATGATATTGAGAGCATCGACGTACTGCGCGACGCTACTGCTACCGCTATCTATGGTTCTAAGGCTGCCAACGGTGTAATCATCATCACAACTAAGAAGGGTGGTGAGGATAGAACCAATGTAACTTATAATGGTTATGTGGCATTCGACAATATCCTGAAGAAGTATGATGTATGCACAGCCGACGAGTTGCGCCAGTATGCCTCGAAGAATGGTGTTACTCTGAAGGATGGAGGCGCAAATGTTGATTGGCAGAAGGAAGTGCTGCGTACTGGTATTAGCCATAATCATAACTTAGGTATTACTGGTGGAAATGGTCGTACCAACTATATGATTAGTGGTAACCTGATGAAGCGTGAAGGTGTTATTAAGATGACGGGTATGGATCGTTTCAATTTACGTTCGCTTGTTTCTACTAAGACATTGAAAGATCGCCTCACTCTGTCGCTGAGTGTGAATGCTATGTATGGTAAGCACTTTGGTGTGCCTACAAGTGACAAGGGTGCTTCTGTACTCGATGCGATGAACTACTACTCGCCAACCAATCCTATCAGAGAAGCTGATGGAACTTGGTCAATTGGTAAGGGATCAAAGAACTACAACCCATTGGCTCTGATGGAAGAGAATACATCGGAGACCATCTGGAAGCGTAACCAGTTTATCGGTAAGGCCACTCTTGAGATTCTGAAGGGCCTCCTTTGGAATGTAAACTATTCTTGGAGCAACTATCAGAGCACATATAGTGCATACAATACTCGCGATTCTCAGATTGAGGGTGTTGGTAATAAGAATGGTCAGGCCAGCCGCAATACCTATTTTGGTTACGAGCAGACCTTTGAGACCTATCTGAACTATGGCTTTACTGCTGGTAAGCACAAGATTGACCTGATGGCCGGTTATACTTGGGAGAAGAAAAAGAACAATGATGGTTTCGGCCTGAGTGTTGAGGGGTACTATAATGATGACCTGACATGGTATAATATGTCGTATGCACAGACTATTCTCGGTGTTCAGAACTCTGTATCAAGTGGCTATGTTGAGAATGTAAAGAATATCTCGTTCTACGGACGTGCTAACTACTCGTTCGATGGCCGCTACATGCTGCAGGCTACTATTCGTCGTGATGGTTCTTCAGTATTTGGTAAGAACAACCGCTGGGGTACCTTCCCATCAGTATCTGCTGCTTGGAATATTACAGAGGAAAGCTTCATGAAGGATCAGAAGATTTTTGATAACCTGAAGTTGCGTGCTGGTTATGGTGTATCAGGTAATGCTATGGGCTTTGATATTTATTCTTCATACGAAACTTATGGAGCTTCTGGTACATTTACCTATGATGGTAAGACCTATCGTACATATGCAGCTACCAAGAACGCTAACCCTGATTTGAAGTGGGAATCAACATCGATGTTGAACATCGGTTTGGACTTTGCTTTCTTGAGAGGCCGCATTAATGGTACTATCGAGGTTTATAATAAGAAAACTAAGGATCTTATCTGGGGCTATCCTGTTTCTACTACAGAACATGTATACGGTTATATGGATGCCAATGTGGGTGAGATGACCAATAAGGGTATTGAGTTCTCGATTAATGCCGTTCCTGTTCGTACTAAGAACTTTACATGGAGCACCACTATCAACCTGTCGCACAATAAGAACAGAGTTGACAAAATGCAGAACGAGACCTATCATACAACTAACCTGACTCAGGGTGATCCTGACGTAGCTGGTGTTGCTGGAAACGGATGGACACAACGCATTATGGAAGGACAACCTATTGGTACATTCTACACCTATTTGTATGCAGGTACAGTGAAACGTACAGATTCTGATGGAAATATTATTGAACGCTCTGAGTATTACGTTCTTGATGAGAATGGAAATAAGACTGGTGAAACTACCAACAATCCTAGTGTAAAAGATCGTGCTATCACAGGTTGCGCTCAGCCTAAGCTGAATGCTGGTTGGAACAATACCCTGACCTATAAGGATTGGAGTTTGAACGCCTTTATTACTGGTGTATTCGGTAATGATGTTTACAACAGCCCACGTGCTCACTACACCAGTGCACAGTTGTTCTCTGACGGTAAGAATGTACTGAAGGAGTTCTTGTCTAACCCCGCTGGCGATGCTTCTGGCTCTCTGCCATCAGATCGCTATATCGAGAAGGGAACTTACATCCGTCTGCAGTCGCTCTCATTGAGCTACACTTTCCGCAACTGTTTCGACAACTGGATCCAGGATCTTACCCTCTATGGTACAGCTAACAACCTTCTTACTATCACCAACTACAAGGGACTCGATCCTGAGGTTAACCTTGGTGGTATCGACCCAGGTATCGACTACCGTTGGAGTCGTTTCCCACACGCACGTACCTTCATGGTTGGTGTGAAGATTAACTTTGGCGATGGCAAGAAGAAATAAAGTTATTATCATTTAATAAGATTCAAGCATTATGAAACTAAATAAAGTATTTCTTGCAGCTGGCATGTTTGCCGTAGCGCTTACCAGCTGTACAAATTTGGATGTTAATCCAGATTCTCAATACACATACGACCCCAGTAAGAATTCTGGTGTAGATCCTATGATTATGGTAGAAGCAAAGATGGCTGACGTTTATTTCCATCTTTCAGGAACACTTGGTCGTCGTTATATGGAGGCTCAATCTCTTCCATCTGATGAATTTACTGCTCTGTCTTTCGATGGAGGTTATTATGATAGTGGAACCTATCATCATCAAGCCCTTCATGATAGTAGAGCTACTGACGAAGCTGTTGACTGGTACTCAGACGTAACTTCTGGTATCACAAAGGTAAATACCATTCTTGAGGATTTGGGTAGTGGCGCTTCTACACAGATGACAGCCCCAGCCCGTGCTATGCGCGCCTACTTTACATGGATTCTGATGGATTGTTTTGGTGATGCACCAATTCTTGAAAAAATACCTGCAGAGGGTGAGGTCGTTAATCGCTCTCCACGTAAGGAAGTAGCAGAGTGGATTGAGAGTGAGCTTATTGATATTATTCCTTCGCTCACTGAGGACGTAACAGAGAACACCTATGGCAAGCCAACCAAATGGATGGCTAAGGCTCTGCTGGCTAAACTCTATATCAACTGGGCTGTTTATACAGCAGAGTCGGTTGACAAGTATGATGCAGCAACTGATGCCAATCCAAAGCTTGATGCTTGTATTGAGGTTTGTGATGATATTATTAATAGTGGCAAGTTTAATCTTGGTTCTGTTGACTATCTGCACAAGTTCTCTTATGATAATGGTCCACAGATTGAGGACTTTATCTATGCAATGCCTTATGATGCTCTTACTCGACAGGGAATGCAGTATGCCCGTCCTCGTTCTTTCAAACAGTTGAAGAACTTGGTGCCTAATTATTATGGATTCTCAGACAAGTTTACACAGTCGTTTGGTGGTAATATGGTTGTAACTCCTGAGTTTGCTAAGTTGTTCTGTCTCGATGGTGACATCCGTAACCTATGCATCTTGCGTGGTGACGTTTACATTCGCGATCCAAAGACTCTTAAGCCAACTTCTGAGCCATTCATGTATAACAACAAGCAGGTTCATTTCACAGAGGACATTACGCTGGTTAAGAAAGACAACACTATTGACGTTGGTAATGACGATAATGCCATCCAGCAGGGCTGCCACTCTATTAAATGGTATACCACCCCAGCAGAATATAACAATGGTCGTAACCAGTCAAACGATGTGCCCATCTTCCGTTATGCTGATATCTTGATGATGAAGGCCGAGGCACTTGTACGCACAGGACAGGCTGGTGCTAAAGATCTCTTCAATCAGATTCGTGCTTACGCTGGTGCACCAGAGATTGCAGCAGAACCTACACTCGATGAGATCTATCAGGAGCGTGGCCGTGAGTTCTTCGATGAGAACTGGCGTCGTAACGATATGATTCGCTTCGGTCACTTCGAGGACGAGTTCTTCCCTCATTATCAGGGATTCCCCGATGCAAACTTCGATAAGCGTCGTCGTATCATGCCAGTAGAGCAGAATAAATACTGATTAATAATATCCCAAAAACTTCGGGCGGAGATGGAAACATCTACCGCCCGATTTTCTTTATGTTCGCTGGCGAAAATTCCCACCTAGGGAATGAGTTGTTCCCACGTTGGGAATGAACCGTTCCCACGTTGGGAACAAGGTGTTCCACCGAAGGGAATACCCCCTAAGGACTCAGGCGAACACCTTGATAGCATCAGTCGAACACCTTGTAACCACGATTCGAACAACTTGAAGACATAATTCGAACAACTCATAGACATGGTTCGAACATAAAAACCTATTTTAATATAGAATTCAACAAAAATTCTATCATCTCTCACCAAATCTCTCAAGACCCGCATAAACACAGGGGATTCGAGCGATGAGAGATTGTCAGAATCCCTCCCTCATCTCTCCCTAATCTCTCATGTCATCTCTCACTCTATATCTCAACAACTTTTGCATTTTAACATTTCAA
>ONGP01000049.1 GCA_900317405.1 uncultured Prevotella sp. | reverse complement strand
ACATACGAGAACGAGTTGGAGAAGTGCAAAGAGTGCACAGGGTGGAAGTCGATACCGGCCTCGAAGCCCAGCAGTCGGGCGTCGCCTTGGGTATAGGCATAGGTAAGATATCCCTCCTCAATCTCTTGGTTCAGTCGGTGAGTGAAGATGTAATTGTCTATACGGTTGGTAAACAGTGCCAGCTGTGCCGAGACGTAACGCGAGGTGAAATCGAGTCCCAGGTCGGCCTGCAGACTATACTCGGCCTTAAGGCCTTGCTCGCCTAACTCGTAACGTATTGATCCCTCGTGCACACCGTTAGAGGCCAACTCGCTCATGTTTGGTGTACGGAATCCGCGAGCCAGGTTGAGTCGCAGGTTCAGGTGGTCGTTGAGATTGCAAACGGCTCCGACGCTACCTGTAACACCATTAAAGTGGCGACTGAAGTCAGTGAAGCGCCACTCGCCATCCTCCTGCAGAGCATCGCCGTGCAGTCGGCGGTGGTCATAGCGCACACCACCATTAAGCGTCCAACGGTCGCCAAGTGTCTTGGTGGCAGTGGCATATACGCCAAAGTCGAACAGACGGTAGTCGGGTATCAGGTACTCCTCGCCCTCGTTGCCCGACTTCTGGTACATACCACCGATGCCGGTAGACAGTTTCCATCCGTCAAACTCGTTGGTAACGTATCGCAGGTCGTAGGTAAAGGTATGCAACTTGAAGTACAGTTCGTACTCGTCCATATCCTCTTCGAACTCCTGTCGGCGGTTCTGCTGGTAGCCGATGATGGCCTTGAGGTATCCGTTGTTAAGATTCAGAGAGTTGTCCCATACCAGTTTGTAGTGCTTTACCTGCTGGAATGGGAGCGACTTGCCGTAGGTCTTTATATCGCTTGTGTTACATATCAGTTCGCCAGTAATCTCATCGCGCTCGCCCTCGATAATACCTGGTGTAAGGTGGTATGTAGTCCAAGTAAGTCGTGAGTGGCCCCATGATTTGTTAAGTCCAAGCATCAGTCGGCCGGCACGCTCGCGGAACTGCGATCCTGGCACGTATCCGTCATACTTATTCTTATACGCGTGCGCCATCTTGTCGCTGTAGCGTGCATCCCACACAAATCCCTTTTGATTACCTGCCATCGAGAGGTTGTAACCGAAGAGGCCGTTATTGGTCTGATACTCCGAACTTACGTTGGCACGCATCTCGCCATCAGCCAGAGTAGGTTGGGCGTGCAGTATTACTACGCCTGCCATAGCGTCGGATCCGTACATCAGCGAGGCCGGACCTTTAAGTATCTCTACCGATCCAACGCTGCTGCCGTCGACCTCTACTCCATGTTCATCGCCCCACTGTTGACCTTCCTGTCGCACACCTTCGCTCATGACTACTACTCGGTTGTAGCCCAGTCCGCGAATGATTGGCTTAGAAATGCTTCCGCCTGTGGTAAGCTGACTTACTCCAGGCTGGTGCGCAATGGCATCGATGATGTTGGTAGATGCCGTAGAGCGCAGAATTTGTGGTGATACTATGCTCACAGGCGCTGTGGCGTGCTTCAGCTTGGTGTCGCCGGTAACGCCGGTCACGGTGAGTTCGTTAAGTTGTAGATGACGGAAGAACACGTCGGTCGAATCCTCCGCATGATTATGTTTCGTATCTTGTGCTGCCACCGCTGTGCATAGGCAAAGCAGGGGCAGAATGATGTATCTTGTATTCATTCTGTTTGTATATTGTTCTTTATTGTATTAAGTTTCCACGATGCAATATGTCGCCTGTTATCCAGTTTCACGGCTGCAAAGGTACGAAATAATTATCCCATATTCATGGTATTTATGTTATAAAATGCAAATTACATCTTATGTGTATGATTAATTTAGTAATTTTGCAGCCGAAATGAAGGTAAAACGTTACTATACTGGACTAATTGCATTAATGTCGTTTTTGGGAGTTTGCGGACAGACTCCTCAGCAAACTGACAGCCTGCAGACTCTTGATGGAGAGCAGTTGCAGGAGGTAAGTGTGTCGTCGAAACTGGGACGCGCAAAGACTAAGGGACTGGGTAATACCGATTTTATTAGTAGTAGCGATCTGTTGCGAGCTGCCTGTTGTAATCTGGGCGAGAGTTTCACCACCAACCCATCGGTCGACGTGAACTATGCAGATGCAGCCACTGGTGCCCAGCAGATTAAACTATTGGGATTGAGTGGTACGTATGTACAGATGCTTACTGAAAACATACCCAACTATCGTGGAGCATCAGCACCATATTCGTTAGGCTATATCCCTGGTCCATGGATGCAGAGCATTCAGGTGTCAAAAGGGGCCTCGTCGGTAAAGAATGGTTATGAATCAATAACTGGACAGATTAACGTAGAGTTCAAGAAACCGCAAGCCACACCTTTTGCTGATGCCAACTTGTACCTGAATACGAAAGGTAAACTTGAGGCAAATCTAGGTGCCAACCTGCAACTATCCTCTCGCTGGACTACTGCTCTGCTAGGTCACTATGAGATACTGGACAAAGCGCACGATGAGAACAACGATGGATTTGCCGACTTGCCAAAGGTTCGTCAAGGTTCGTTGATGAGTCGATGGGCTTATTTGAGCGACAGATATATTTTTCAGGCTGCAGTCAAAGGACAGAAAGAACACCGCGAAGGGGGGCAGATAGGCCATCATGTAGCAAACGGTCACCCATATCTCATTGATATTACTAACGAGCGTTATGAGGCTTTTGCTAAGAACGCATATTTCTTCGATCCAGAGCATGCATCTAACATAGCTCTCATATTATCAGGTTCATTGCATCATCAAAATGCTATATATGGTCACAAACTGTACAACACAGACCAGCGCAACGGCTACGCTTCGCTGATGTTCGAGACCGATCTGGATGAGCATAATAGCATTTCTACAGGTATCAGTCTGAATCATGACCATTTTGATTTTGACGAGACTACGCCTGGTGTATATGCTCAGTATACATATAAGATAGGTGAACAGTTCACGCTGATGGGCGGACTGCGATGGGATCATAGTAACATCTATGGAGCATTTGTTACTCCCCGTATGCATCTGAAGTATTCTCCAAGCGAGTTGATTACCTTGCGTGGGTCCATAGGCAAGGGATATCGTACTAACCACGTGATGGCGGAATATAACTATCTGTTAGCTAGCAACAGGCAGATAGATATCGATAGCGACTTAGACCAGGAAGAGGCTTGGAACTGCGGGGTGAGTGCAGCATTCAGCATCCCCATAGGTGAGCGAAAACTTGATTTAAGTGCTGAGTATTATTACACTACATTCGTGCACCAGTTGCTGGTAGATATGGATAGTAACCCCCATGCAATACACTTTACCAACCTTGTTGGTGATAGCTACTCTCATACTTGGCAGGCAGAGGCTAGTTATTCTCTGTTCGAGGGCTTTACGCTTACAGGCACTTATCGTCGTACAAATGTCAAGTCGACTTATGGCGGTGTGCTGCGTGAAAAGCCTCTTACAAACCGATATAAGGGACTTATAACAGCTCAGTATAAGCCAGGGCTGGGCAAGTGGCAGTTTGATGCTACACTGCAGTTGAATGGTGGCGGCCGTATGCCCGATGCATATACTACCGATAGCGGAACTCCGTCGTGGGACAGAAACTACGGAGGCTATGAACAATTAAACGCTCAGGTAACCCGCTTCTTCCGCCATTGGAGCATATATGCAGGTGGTGAGAATATTACAGGCCGACGACAGAAAAATCCCATAGTAGGAGCCGATGATCCTTGGGAATCACATTTCGATGCCACAATGGTATGGGGCCCCATGCATGGTGCTATATATTATATAGGTGTAAGATATAATTGGACTAAAATATAAGAAAACGTTATGAGAACAAAAGCTTTATTCATCGCATTGGCAATCGCAAGCGTATGCTTTGCCAAAGACATCAAAACCGTAGTGCTTACCACCAATCCGCAGATGCATTGCGAAAACTGTGAGAAGAAGATAAAGGACAATATCCGATTTGAAAAGGGTATCAAGAGTATCAAAACCGATCTGGACAGCAAGACAGTTACTATCGAGTACGATGCAGAGAAGACCAACGTTGAGAATATCATCAAGGGCTTCAAGAAGATAAAGTACGATGCCAGCGAGGTAAAACCCGCAAAGAACACAGATGCAACCACTGGTGCAACTCAGCAGGTTAAGAAATAGGATAAGCGGTTATTAATATAATCGTCAGTAAGAGTTTATCCCCTGTAGTCAGCTGAACTACAGGGGATTTTTGCGCTTTTTTGTGAAGTGACGGAATAATATTCTAAAAACAGGCCCGTTATTGGTGGCTAAAAGAATATATGGGTAGTAAATATTGGATATTTAGGAGTATCTTCTGAATTTAAGTGAGAATTTGGATATATTTTCTAAACATAGTACCTTTGCACCCAAAATAATATTGTTATGGCGAAATATATACTTGCAGATAATCGGGAACTGACTAGATTTGCTCTGGAGAGCTTGATCAGACAGAAAGAAGGTACGGTCTATAAGACTAGCAATAAAGCTGGACTTGTAGAACTGCTGAAGGAGCATGAAAATGCGATTGTGCTGCTTGACTATACGCTATTTGACTTTGCCGATGTAGACCAACTTCTGATAGTAGGTGAACGTTTTGCATTGGCACAATGGATACTTATAAGCGAAGATCTGACACCTGCATTCTTGCGCCGGGTGGTTTATTCGTCGCATCAGTTCAGTATTGTATTTAAGGACGAACCCTTGAGTAGTGTTCGCGAGGCTCTGCAAGCCGCTGCTAATCATAAGCGTTTCTTCAGTCAGAAGGCACTCGAAACCATTATTTCGCAGCAGGAAGAAGAGGAGCGTCCAAGCATATTGACTGAAACCGAGATAGAAATTGTTAAGGCTATTGCCCAGGGTAAGACTACTAAGGAAATAGCCGAAGAGCGCTTTTCTAGTGTTCACACAATCAATACTCATCGCAAGAATATCTTTCGTAAACTGAAAATAAACACGGCTCATGAGGTAGTGAAATATGCTTTACGGGCAGGATTAATAGATTCGTCAGAATTTTATATTTAATGTAATTATGAAGAAACAAACAATAGCAATCAATACACCTTATGTGCGTCCAGATGTTTATGGATCGCTGGCCGTACCCATATATAGTAATGTGTCGTATGAGTTTGACGATGCACAGGTGATGGCCGATGCGTTCTGTAACCGCATAAAGGCTCCTGACTACGGTAGAATGTATAACCCTACTGTAACCAACTTTGAGCAGCGTGTTAAAGCTTTGACGAATGCCGAGCATGTAACAGCGTACAACTCTGGTATGGCGGCGATAAGCAATGCTCTGATGGCTGTCGGTGCACAGGGAAAGAATATTGTGACATCACGACATCTTTTCGGTAATTCGCTGGCGCTGATAAGCAACACATTGCTACGCTTCGGTGTAAAACCTAAATTGAGAGATTTGACCAACCTGGAGGCGGTGGAGGCAGCTATTGATGAGCAGACCTGTTGCGTATTCTTGGAGATTGTAACCAATCCGCAGTTAGAGGTGGCCGACTTGAAGGGCATAGCAGAGATAGCTCACAGGAAGAACGTTCCAGTGATAGCCGACTCCACCGTCATCCCCTTTACTGAAACATCAATGAAGGAGCTTGGTGTGGATATTGAAGTGGTTTCGAGCACAAAGTACATTTCTGGTGGCGGCACATCATTAGGTGGTCTGATAATAGACTATGGCACTTTCCCGCAGATAAACCAGCGTATAAAGTACGATTTGTTGGTGAATCTTGGAGCTTATATGACTCCACAAGTTGCCTATATGCAGACGCTGGGCTTGGAAACACTGGATGTCCGCTATCAGCGTCAGGCAGCAAATACGCTTAAAATCGCCAAGGAGCTGAAATATGTTGACGGTATAACTAACGTAAATTACATTGGTTTGGCCGATAATCCGTATCATGCGCTTGCTCAGCAACAGTTTGGCAAAACTGCTGGTGCAATGCTAACTATCGACTTGGAGTCGAAAGAAGCATGCTTTGGATTCCTGAACCGACTGAAACTTGTGCATCGAGCAACAAACCTCTTCGATAGTCGTACACTTGCCATTCATCCTGCATCTACTATCTTTGGATTATTTGCGGATCGACAGTTGGAGCAGATGGATGTACGACAGACTACAATCCGCTTATCCATAGGTCTTGAAGCTCCTGAGGATATAGTGGCAGACATTGAACAGGCAATAAAATAATTAAGAAATATGGCAGAAAAAAAGAAACTTAGTATCATCGCCTTTAGTGGCGATTTCGACAAGCTGACAGCTGTGTTTACATTAGGAACGGGGGCTGCTGCAGTGGGCTATGAGGTGAATATCTTCTTCACCTTCTGGGGACTTGATGCTATTAAAAAGAAGCAGGGACGTAGCTTCACTGGTGGCAACTGGCTTACAAAAATCTTTGGTTTTATGATGGGCGGACTAAAAGTTACCCCAACAAGCAGGTTTAACTTCCTTGGAGCAGGACCAAAGATATTCCGTTATCTGATGCGTAAGAATAATGTGGCAACACTTGAAGAACTGGTTGAGGCTGCAAAAGTGCTGGGCATTAATCTATACGCTTGCGAGATGGCTATGCACGTGCTGGGTTTAAATAAGGAAGATTTTATACCAGAAGTGAAGGATGTGCTGGGAGTAGCATCGTTCCTGAACCTATCGGAAGGCGGACAAACATTATTCATCTAATTAAAAACAGAAAGTTATGGCAACAAAAACATTAGATATCACAAAAGAACATTGTCCTATGACATTTGTTAAGACCAAGATTGAGCTGTCGAAGCTTAATGATGGCGATATACTTGAGGTGCTGCTGAGCGAGGGTGAGCCTCTGGATAATGTACCTCGCAATGCAAAGGAGCAAGGTTACAATGTACTCTCAGTAGAACATGTAGAAGGAACAATTCACAAAGTAATAATTAAAAAATAGGTAAAATTATGGCAGAATCAAATCTTCAGCGCAGTGTGACAACTGCTACCGCCAGAAGACTGGCGACCACAACTAAGACAGCCCCTCAGATGGGCTCAATCACTCCAAGGCTTTTGTTGAAACTCTTGCCATGGGTACAGGTATCGGGCGGCACATTCCGTGTTAATCGCACTAAGGTAGAGCTTCGCAAGAACGATCGTCTGCCTATTCAGTTCCTTAACGGAGTACCATCGTTTGCTGCTAAGGACCTGAAGTCAATTCCTTTGTTCTCTGAGTTTGATGACGAGATACTGAACAGACTGGCTAGTTCGTTCGAAGCCAAGGAGGTTGATGTCGACAAACTGTTTGTTGAGGAAGGCAAGGATAAACAGCGTTTCTTCATTGTTGCCAGCGGTCAGGCTGAGGTTATCAGCAAGGGGCAGCATGGCGAAGAGTTGCGGATTGCTCTATTGGGCGATGGTGAGTATTTCGGCGAGGCTGATCTGCTCGATGAACAGGAATCTACAGTATCTGTTCGTGCCATCACTCCCACTGTATTCCTTGGTCTTAAACTTAAGGAGTTGATTAAGTTTATCAAAGAGGTTCCCGATTTCCGTGATACCTTTGCTAAGGCTGTCGACAAGCAACTTCGACTAAAAGCCTCGGTAAACGATAATGGCGAGAAGCACATCGACCTGGTAAGCGGTCATGAGGAAGACAATATTATCCCTGAGACTTATATTGATTACGAGGAGAATCCTACTGAGTACTCGCTTAATACATTGCAGACTGTAGTACGTGTACATACTCGTGTGAGTGATCTCTACAATAATCCTTACAATCAGCTCGAAGAGCAGTTGCGTCTTAGCATTGAGAGTATTAAGGAGCGTCAGGAATGGGAACTGATCAACAATAAGAAATTCGGACTGCTGTCAGCTATCAACCCAGCTTATCGCATTACTACACGTTATGGATCGCCCACACCCGATGATCTTGATGAGTTGCTTAGTCTGGTATGGAAGGAGCCTTCGTTCTTTATCGCTCATCCACGTGCTATTGCTGCTTTCGAGCGCGAGTGTACTTGGCGTGGCGTACCTCCTGTAACAACCGACTTGTTTGGTACAAGAGTGATACTATGGCGTGGTGTACCTCTGATTCCATCAGATAAGGTTGAAGTAGAGGGACAATATCTCACAGGTCGTGGCGTAGGTACTACAAAAATAATTCTGGTACGTGCAGGCGAGAAAAACCAGGGCGTAGTAGGTTTGCACCAGAGCGGTATTCCTGGTGAGATTGCACCATCGCTGAGTGCCCGACTGATGGGACTCGACAAGTTTGGTGTAGCATCTTATCTGCTTACTAAGTACTTCTCGCTGGCAGCACTCACAGACGATGCTATCGCAGTGCTCGAAAACGTGGAAGTAGGTTATTATCACGATTATCAGCACAGGAATAAGGTTGAGAAATAATGATAGATATTCAGAATATAAACGGATACGGAATACAGGACCCTGGGTTTGAACTGCTGAGGCAGGCTGCACAGAAGTATTGTCCTGAGGAGTTACAGGAGGTTCGTCAGAGCGTTTTGCCTGACGAAGCCCTGAACCTCGAAGAACTCGCGACAGGCTTCAAGGCGCTGCTGGCTGGTGGCAGTGGATATGGCGAACTGCCATATATCGGCGATGAAGATGCTAGCACCTCGTCGCTACCCAAGGACGATGGCTTCGGTATCGGCATACCTGAGACACAGAAGCTGCGCGACCTGCACTATGAGGAGGCTGATACTCTGAATTCAGAGCAGATAAAGCGCGACTTCCCTGTGTTACAGCAGAAGGTGAATGGCCATGATCTGGTTTGGCTTGACAATGGAGCTACAACACAGAAACCTAATCAGGTTATTGATAAGATATCGGAGTATTATCGTACATACAATTCCAATATTCACCGTGGTGCACACACGTTGGCTGCCCGTGCTACCGATGCGTATGAGGAGGCACGCGAAAAAGTGCAGCGATTTATCAATGCCGCCACCAGTGAGGAGATTATCTTTGTACGTGGAACCACCGAGGGTATTAATCTTGTGGCTCAAGCCTATGGACGCCAGTTCCTCACACCTGGTGATGAGGTTATAGTCAGCGAGCTTGACCATCACGCTAACATTGTGCCCTGGCAGCGAGTATGTCAGGAGAAAGGTGCCACTCTGCGTGCAATCCCAACAGATCAGAATGGCGATCTGGTACTCTCAGAGCTCGAAAGACTCATTACACCGCGTACACGATTTGTTTCGGTAGGACATGTTAATAATACCTATGGTACTATCAATGATGTTCGTCGTATAATCGAAATTGCCCATGCACACAATATTCCTGTGCTTATAGATGGAGCTCAGTCGATTGCGCATACACCAGTGGATGTACAACAGTTAGGTGCCGACTTCTTTGTGTTTAGTGGTCATAAGATATATGGTCCAAATGGAATCGGTGTGGTATATGGTCGTAAGGAATTGCTCGACAAGATGCAGCCATGGCAGGGTGGTGGTAATATGATTAAGGATGTAACCATCGAGCGTACAGAATACAATCAGCCACCAGCACGTTTCGAGGCAGGAACTCCAAATGTTGCCGATGCTATCGGATTGGGAGCGGCACTTGATTATGTTAGCAAGATCGGTTTGCGTAATATCGAGCACCACGAGCACCAACTCACAGAGTATGCACGCGAACAACTTGCACAGATTCCGGGACTTACGCTTCTTGCTAATCCCAAAAATCGTGTTTCGGTTGTTAGCTTTGTACTCGATGGCATTCCTGTGCCCGAGGTTGGTACACTACTCGACAAGGAAGGTATAGCAGTAAGAGCCGGTCACCACTGTGCTCAACCAGCCCTGCGTGCTCTTGGGTATGAAATGAGTGTTCGTCCAACTTTTGCGCTGTATAATACACGCGAGGATGTTGACAAGTTAGTAATTGCAATTAAGAAAATAATTGGTAGGTAAAAATGGCAAAGATATTAGTAAACGGAGAGGCACAGGAAGTACAGTTACCCCTCAGTCTCACAGAGTTGATTAAGTTGAACAAGGTATTGCAGCCAGATATGGTGAGCGTACAGGTGAACGATGACTTTGTGGATCGTACCGAATGGGACGGCTTGCAGATAAAGGAAGGTGATGTAGTAGATTTTCTATACTTTATGGGAGGAGGCTCTTTATGATAGATTTCACTGAAGAACAAATCCAGCGCTATTCTCGCCACATACTATTGCAGGATGTAGGTGTAGAGGGACAGGAGAAGATTATGAATGCCAAGGTACTTGTGGTAGGTGCAGGTGGACTGGGCGCTCCTGTCTCGCTCTACCTCGCTGCTGCTGGTATTGGCCGGATTGGTATTATCGATGCCGATGTGGTAGATCTCAGTAATCTGCAGCGTCAGATAATACACTTCACCAAAGACGTGAATGTGCCCAAGGTGCAGAGTGCAAAGGAGAAGATTCTGGCCATCAATCCTGACGTGAAGGTAGATACCTACTATGAGTTTCTTGACTCGGCAAATGCTCTTGACATTATTAAAGAATACGATTTCATAGTTGATGGAACTGATAACTTCCCAGTGAAGTTTCTTATCAACGATGCCTGTGTGATGGCCGGTAAGCCATTCTCGCATGGTGGTATCTTACGCTTTAACGGCCAGACATTTACACATCTGCCAGGCACAGCTTGCTATCGCTGTATGTTCAAGGAGCCACCTCCAGCAGGAGCAGTACCTACATGCTCGCAGGCTGGAGTATTGGGTGCTATCGCAGGTATGCTAGGAACCATCCAGGCTGCTGAGACACTTAAGTATTTTACGGGTGTGGGCGAATTACTTACCAATCGTCTGCTTACATTCGATGCAAAGACCATGCAGTTCCGCACTGTAGCCGTGAAACATCGCGACTCTTGCGCTATCTGCGGTACAAATCCCACTATCGATCACCTGATAGATTATGAACAGGCGGCATGTGATTTAAAACATTAAACAATGAGAATTCCACAAGAGATTATTGATGAATTGATTAACCAGGCTCAGCAGGACGCACCCAATGAAACGTGCGGATACCTGCTGGGCGTTACCTCTGATGAGGGTGATGTGGTTACTGAGAACTATTGGATGGAAAATGTTGATCATTCGCCCGAGCATTTTTCTTTTGCTCCTAAGGATCAGTTTGCAGCCCTGAAGTACGCTCGTCAGAATGGTTTGAAGATTCTTGCCAATTGGCATAGTCATCCTGCTTCGCCTTCGCGTCCTTCGCAGGAAGACCTTCGTTTGGCCAACGATCCTAATATCCGCTACGCCATCCTGTCATTATTCGAAGGCGTGCATCTGAACTCGTTCAAGATCTTGAATGGTGAAGTGGTGGATAAGGAAGTACATCTATAAGGAGATTAAAATATGGGCAGGAATACTAACGAAACGTTGATGCATAATGTCAATCTGCTTTCACAACTTACTAAGTTGGAGGTTAGCATGATGCCTCAAACGGAGGCACCTCTTCCTTCAGTAGAGCAGGTTAAGCAGATTATCAGCTTAATTAAAAGCATTATTTTCCCAGACTATTTCACCAAGCGCCAGTGCGATGAAACCATCCGCTCATACTACATTGGTGTGCAGATGGAGGAACTGCTTAAGCTGCTTACAAAGCAGATCGCTCATGGCCTGCAGTTTAGCGAAGACTGTGATTCCAAAACCACAAAACAGCAGATTTATGATAATGCAGAGGAACTGGCATTACAGTTCATCGACTCTTTGCCGGAGATAAAACGGCTACTCTATACAGATGTACAGGCAATGTTCGATAGTGACCCTGCAGTATCTAACTATGGTGAGGTTATCTTCTGCTATCCAGTGATGAATGCTATGACGCATTATCGTTTTGCTCATAAACTCCATGAGCTAAATGTTCCGGTTATTCCTCGAATTATAACAGAGTTGGCACACTCCAAGACTGGTATAGATATTCATCCTGGTGCTCAGATTGGTGAATACTTTGCTATCGACCATGGTACAGGAGTGGTAATTGGCGAGACCAGCATCATTGGCAATCATGTTACTCTTTATCAGGGAGTAACGCTGGGATCTAAGAATTTTAAGTACGATGCCCAGGGTAATATACTTAATGTACCACGTCATCCTATTATTGAGGATTATGTGACAGTCTATTCTAACGCTAGTATTTTAGGACGTATTACCATCGGCCATCATTCTGTGATAGGAGGTAATATCTGGATAACTCATGATGTGGCACCTTACTCTCGGGTTCTGCAGCGAAAGGCTGTCGAGGCTCACTTCGAAGCCGGGTTAGGAATATGATTATTATGGGGAACCCTTTTGTGAAGGATCCCCCATAATTTTATTCTCCTGCAACTACCTCTATCTCTACTAGAGCTCCTTTGGGCAGTGTCTTTACTGCAACGGCCGAACGTGCAGGGTATGGTTCAGAGAAAAACTCGGCATACACAGAGTTCATATCCGCAAAGTCGTTCATGTCGGCTAAGAAAACAGTAGTCTTTACTACATTGTTCATTGATAAACCTGCTTCCTCAAGAATCGCCTTGATATTTGTCAGCGATTGGCGGGTTTGCTCCTTGATACCACCTTCTACAAAGTTGCCTGTAGCAGGATTGATGGGAATCTGGCCTGATGTGTAAACTAGGTTCCCTACTTTAATGGCCTGACTATATGGCCCGATGGCAGCTGGTGCCTGATTTGTGTTGATAACCTTTTTCATTGCGTTTTGTATACTAATTATTGATTATTGGAAGTCCTTGAAAGTACTGTTTCCGGATGCAAAAATAAATGTGGTATGCGGAATGACTATAAATCGGGATTGTGGGATTGCTAAAAACGCCGTACCTTTGCACCCAGATAAAGTTATTAATCATATAAAAAGAGTTTAAAGTTATGAAGACAATGAATCGAATGCGAATGCGCGAGTGTTGTTGCTGCTGTTGTGAGATGATGGCAATGACAATGAAAGGGAGCGTATATATATGAATAGGTAATTAACAAGCAAAACGAAAGGAATATGAAAAAGATAGTATTTACAATAGCATTGATTTTAAGTCTCGGACTGAACAGCAATGTTTGGGCAGAGGGAAATAAAGTAAACGAAGTTAACGGTACTAATAATACCACCAACACAACCGTAAGAACCATTAAAGCTCCACGATTTGCACGTCCATTGGTTGAAAAGTGGATTAAGGAATATGCCAAGACCCAGCCGGGTGTTGAATTCCAGATTGCAAAGGGACAGGGGCACACAGACCTGAATGTAGTACTCGAAGATAAGGACTTTAGCCAGATTGTTTATTTCGGAGAGACAGCCGTGCTGCCTATCACCGCACGTAGCTCTGAGGCAGCCCGACTGCTCGAAGGCAAGCACCTTAACAACAAGAAGCTAAAGCAACTGTTCTTCCTCAACGACGATTTCGACGAGGACGTGAAGAAGAACAAGACATTTGAAACCATAACTATTTATAGCGGCAGTAACGCCACGTCAGTTGCTTCATCGTTCGCCCACAATTTCGGCGAAGAGAGCAGTAGTTTCCGCGGCAAGCGCATCTCGGGCGACGATCTGTTCCTGAATACTGCTCTTGCAAAGGATCCTTTGGGTGTTTCGTTCAACGCTCTGCCAAACATCTTCGATCTTGAGAGTCGCCACATTAAAGACAACCTTTCGTTGGTGGGCCTCGATGTTAAGAAGGACCTGGCTGATAGCTTTAGCGACAACGGTACACTCGACGATCTGCTTACAGCACTCGAGAACAGTAAAGTGTCGGAAGTGGCTATCGAGAAG
>ONGP01000043.1 GCA_900317405.1 uncultured Prevotella sp. | reverse complement strand
TTGTCGTACTGTCCGCTCAGCAGATAGCGTACACCTTTATTAAAAGCCTCGCGATAGCGCTCATCCTTGGTCTGCTGCCACAGTCGGGCCAGATATGTCATCTGCATGGTGGTGGCGCCATTGTCGATGGTCGAATCGTCGGTCACCTTCTTATCGGCAATGATTTGCTGGCGCTGACCATCAGTAAGCGGTGTGGTCATATCGATGTTCTTGGGCCATCCGCCAGTGTTGCGCTGCCAAATGATGAGTTGGTCGCCAATGCGGCGAGCCTCGTCGGTCTTGAAAAACTCAGGGTTCTTTTCTTTCAGTAATTTGTCGCCCTGCGCAGTGGCTGCAGCCATAGGCAGTAGCCCAATGAGGGCCGACAGTAGAGTAGTCTTAATGTAGTTCATACCAATTTTATGTAATAGTTTGCGGCGGCAAAAGTACAACAAAATTGCGAACTAGCGCAAGGATTAACACAGATTAATAGGAAAAAATAATAAAATGTGTAAAAACTGAGGGTTCTGTTGCCGAAAATTCGTATCTTTGCATGCAATTACAGTGACAATCATAAGAAATGAAGCAATATAGACTAACGGCACCTGAGAGGTTGCAAGACACCATCCAGTTGCCAGCATCAAAGAGCATATCAAATCGTGCACTAATCATCTACGCCCTTAGCGGTGGTCGTGCTCTGCCAGAGAACCTGAGCGATTGCGACGACACAGAGGTGATAATCGATGCAATGAGATATATGCCCGACGAGATTAATATCAAGGGTGCAGGTACCGCCATGAGATTCATGTCGGCCTATCTGAGTGTGATGCGTGGAACCCACGTAGTGACTGGTACTGAGCGCATGAAGCAGCGACCGATATCGATACTGGTCGACGCACTGCGCCGACTGGGTGCACAGATAGAATATGTGGAAAAGGAGGGCTATCCACCACTAAAGATAACTGGCAAGAAGCTTACTGGTGGACTGCTGGAGATACCAGGCAACGTAAGTTCGCAGTACACATCGGCACTGCTCATGATTGGTCCGATGCTGAAGGAGGGCTTGACGCTGCAGCTCACTGGCGACGTCATCTCGCGTCCATACATCGACCTGACGCTGTGGATGATGAACGAGTTTGGCGCCGATGCCAAGTGGAGTTCGCCCGACACCATCACCGTGGCCCATAAACCCTACAAGAGTCGCAACTACTACATAGAGAGCGACTGGAGTGGAGCCAGCTATTGGTATGAGATGGTGGCACTGAGCAAGGATAAAGATGCAGAGATAAAGCTGACAGGACTGATGGATGGCTCGATGCAGGGCGATTCTACCACCCGCTACATATTCAGTTTGCTGGGCGTAAAAACCATATTCGAGACACAGCAGAAAGGTGTGCCGCAGATGGTGACGCTGAAGAAAAACGGACGAGGCGTGACCAAGCTGGAGTACGACTTTGTGAATGCTCCTGACCTGGCGCAGACATTCGTGGTGACCTGTGCTGCACTCGATATCCCGTTCCATTTCAAAGGTCTGTCGACCTTGAAAATCAAGGAGACCGACCGCATATCGGCACTTAAGAACGAAATGCTGAAGCTGGGTTACGTTATCCACGACGCCAACGACAGCGAGCTGTACTGGGACGGCGAGCGATGCGAACCAAATCTGGAGGCGGGCATCGACACCTACGAAGATCATCGCATGGCCTTGGCCTTCGCCCCATATGCTCTGAAAACAGACGGGCTGATTATCAACAATCCGCAGGTGGTAACCAAGTCGTATCCTAAGTTCTGGAAGGACTTGAAGCATGTAGGATTCAACATCGATACACTATGACGTTTGCACTGGTTTGCATAGGTATGATTGTCGGCCTGGGTGTGATAGCGCTGATAGCCAACAAGTTCGACAAAGGCGAGGACGTGATAGAGCAAGGTCACGACTGCTCTACGTGTACTGCTGCTGATGAGGGCTCGTGCAAGATACATTGTTTGCTGGAAGAGAAGAAGAAAAGTGAGAAATAGTGCTTGGAACATATTGCTTATAGTAGCTGTCGCTGCGGCGATAGTAGGATGTTCTACGCAAAAAAACACTGCTGGTTCTCGCTTCTGGCACTCGTTCAATGCCCGCTATAATACCTATTATAATGGTCATCAGGCCTTTATCGATGGCAATATTGAGAAAGAGAAAGGCAACAAAGACAACTATACAGAACTGATACCGCTCTATGTAGTTGGTAATAAGTCCAGTCGCGAGATTGGCAAGTCGAGCTTTGAGCGAACGGTAGAAAAGATGGAGAAAGCCATCCATCGTCATAGCATCAAGGAGAAAGGCAAGGAGCAGAACCCGTTCCTGTGGAAAGCCTGGCTGATGATGGGTAAGGCGCAGTTCCAGATGGGACAGTTTGAAGAGGCCGCAGCCACTTTCTCGTATATGCTGCGATTGTATCAAGGACAACCACTGACGAGCGGCCTGGCTCGCGCCTGGTTGGCCAAGTGTTACACAGAACTCGACTGGCGCTACGATGCTGAGGACGTGATTCGCAATATGAGTCGCGACTCGATGGATTTTCGTGCCGTTAAGGATTGGGACTACACCTATGCCAACTACTACATCCGCACAGCCGAATATCAGAAAGCTATACCATATCTGCAAAAGGCCATCAAGCACGAGAAGCGCAAGGTGCAGAAGGCACGCGAGCTGTATCTGCTGGGTCAGATACAAAATCTGTTGGGCAATCAGCAGGAGGCATACAAGGCTTTCGGCCGAGTGATACGTTGCAGTCCGCCATACGAACTCGAGTTTAATGCCCGCATATCGCAGACAGAGGTGCTGGCAAAAAACAACGGCAAACAGATGATAGGCAAGCTGAAACGCATGGCCGCCAACGACAATAATGCAGAGTATCTGGACCAGGTGTACTACGCCATAGGCAATATCTATCTGGCCCAAGGCGACACACTGCAGGCTATCTCTGCCTATGAAAAAGGCAACAAGAAGGCTACACGCAACGGCATAGAGAAAGGTGTGTTGCTGCTCACTCTTGGCAACATATATTGGGAAATGGAAAAGTTTGCCGATGCCCAACGCTGTTATGGAGAGGCTATCGGACTGCTCGACAAAGAGCGCAAGGACTATGAGCAGCTGTCGCAGCGATCAAAGATGCTCGACGAGCTTGTGCCATACACAGAGGGTATCCATCTGCAAGACTCGCTGCTGGCGCTATCGGAGATGAGTGAGGCTGATCGCAACAAGGCTATCGACCGAGTGATAGACGCACTGAAAAAGAAGGAAAAAGAAGAGCGCGACGCACAGTTGGAAGCTGAGGCCGAAGCCCAACAGACACGCAACAATCAGAACAATCCTAATGCCAATCGCAATCGCACCCCACAGGCGCCAACCGCACAGAAGAAGGGCGATGCAACCTGGTACTTCTATAATCCCACGGCTGTAAATCAAGGTAAGACCGACTTCCAGCGCGAATGGGGAAAACGTGAGAATGTAGACGACTGGCAGCGAAACAATCGTACCGTGGTAAACATGACACCATCGGATGATGAATTGGCAACGGATAGTGTGGCTACTGATAGTATAGATAGCGTGACAAACGTGGCAAATGACAGTATAAAATCGGAACCCGTAGATTCTGCCGCCTTGGATCCTCACAAGCGCGAATACTATCTGGCCCAAATCCCATTCACCGATGAACAGAAGGCCGCAAGCCACGAGATAATACGTGACGGACTGTTCCATGCAGGCATCATCCTGAAGGACAAGATGGACCGCCTGCCAATCAGCGAGCGCTACCTGTGCCGACTGATTGCCGACTATCCTGACTACGAGCACAATGATGAGGCTCTGTATCACCTGTGGTTGCTCTACTCTCGACAGGGCAACGCCGCCAAGGCCGACGAATGTCTGGCCCGCATGCAGCAGGATTATCCAGAAAGCGAGTGGACCCTGCTAATCTCCGACCCGCTATATGCCGAAAATGCACGCTTTGGCGAACAGATAGAAGATTCGCTCTACACAGCCACCTACGAGGCATTCAAGACCGATCAGGCCGATGTGGTAAAGCAGAATGCAGAACTGTCGGCCACCCGATTTCCACAAGGCGCGAACCGCGATAAGTTCTTGTTTATCAACGGATTGAGTATGTTGAACGAGGGCGACGGCGATGGGTGCATGGAGCAACTCAAGGAGGTGGTAGAAAAGTTTCCTGAGAGCGAGGTGAGCAAGATGGCTGGTATGATAATCAAGGGCGTGCAGGAAGGCCGACGCCTGCATGGCGGCAAGTTTGACATCGACGACGTGTGGACCCAGCGCGATGTGGTGCTCTCAGGCGATTCTACTGCAGTAGACACACTGAGCATTGAGCGCAATGACCACTATCTGTTTATGCTGGTTTACAATCCAGACTCACTAAATCAGCGCTCGTCCGAAGGCCGCTCTCCTTCAGGAGAGAACCAACTGCTGTTTGAGTTGGCACGATATAACTTCACCAACTTCCTGGTGCGCAACTTCGAGATACAGATAGACCATGACCGCGAGTTTAATCGTATGATAGTAAGCGGATTCATGAGTTACGACGAGGCACTGCAATACGCACGCATGCTCTACGACAACGAATCGCTTCGCAACCTCACCGCTGGCACCATGCGACTGATAGTGAGCGAGAAGAATCTGCCAAGTCTTGGCACCAAGTACAGCTACGACGAGTATCAGCTGTTCTACGAGCGCGAGTTGGCTCCTATGGAGGTTAGCAAGGACAATCTGCTCATCAACCCAGAGAGTATCGATGCGCCTGATGTAGAGGACATCGTACCAGAGCAGCCTGCCCAGCCACAGACTCCTGCCACCAAGAAAAAGCAGCAGTCGGCATTCGATTTTGATGATGATTTTTGGTAATTAATCGCTACGAGATATATGACAAACGGATTACTTCTTTGGGTAGACGACGAGATAGAGCAACTGAGGGCACACATCATGTTCCTCGAGAAGAAAGGCTATGAGATCGTGACTGTGAGCAACGGTACCGATGCTATCGATCAGTGTCGTCAGCGCAACTTCGATCTGGTATTGCTCGACGAGCAGATGCCTGGTATCAGCGGTCTGGAAACCCTGCGCAAACTCAAGGAGATAAATCCATCGATAACCGTTGTGATGGTGACAAAGAGCGAGGAAGAGAATATCATGGAGCAGGCCATCGGACAGAAGATAGCCGACTATCTCATCAAGCCCGTCAACCCCAACCAGATACTCCTTACGCTCAAGAAGAATATCCACCGCAAGGCCATCGAGACAGAGATAACCCAGAGCCAGTATCAGCAGAACTTCCAACAGATAGCCATGCAGATAATGGACTGCCGCACGTGGCAGGACTGGGTGGATGTGTACAAGCGACTGGTGCATTGGGAACTAGAACTCAGTTCTACAGAAAGCTCGATGACAGAGATGCTGCAGATGCAAAAGGAGGAGGCCAACAATGGTTTTGCCAAATTCATCAAGCAGAATTATCTGGACTGGGTAACTAGTATCTCAAACTTGGATAGCTCAGCTAGTCGACCCGTGCTGTCGCCCGAGATATTTAAGACCAAGGTGTTCCCCTTTCTTTCTGCTGGCAAAAAAGTATTCCTGGTGGTTCTGGATAACTTCCGCTATGACCAGTGGCGAGTGCTGTCAAAGGAACTCAGCGAGTACTTTGATATCGACGAAGACCTGTATTACAGCATTCTGCCCACAGCCACCCAATACGCTCGCAATGCTATCTTTAGCGGCCTGATGCCCAATAAGATACAGGAAATGTTCCCCGACCTGTGGGTTGACGAGGATGAGGAAGAAGGCAAGAACCTCAATGAGGAGCCGCTTATCCGCACCCAGCTGGAGCGCTATCGCCGCAAGGAATCGTTTACTTATCACAAGATAAACACCCAGGCCGATGCCGACAAACTGATGCAGCAGATGAAGAACATCGAGAAGACTCCGCTCAACGTGGTGGTATTCAACTTCATCGATATGCTGAGTCATGCCCGCACAGAATCGAAGATGGTGCGCGAGTTGGCCAACAACGAGAGTGCATATCGCTCTATCACTCTGTCGTGGTTCCGCCATTCTGTCATAAGCGACTTCTTCCGAGAGTTGGCCCAGATGGATTGCAAGGTGATAGTTACTACCGACCATGGCAGTATACGTTGCACACAGCCCGTAAAGATAGTTGGCGACCGCAACACCAACACCAACCTGCGCTACAAGCTGGGCAAGAATCTGGCTTACGATGACGATAAGAGTCTGTTTGTAATCAAGGACCCACGCAAGGCTCTGTTGCCACAGCCCAACCTGTCTACCAGCTACGTGTTTGCCACGGGCGACTCGTTTTTTGCCTATCCCAACAACTACAATTATTATGTGTCATACTATCGCGACACGTTCCAGCACGGAGGCATCTCTATGGAAGAGATGATAGTGCCGCTCATCACACTAACAGGAAAGAAAAGATAAAAAGATATGGAAATCAAGATTAACAGTTTAGACCAGATCGGGGATGCCGCCCGAGAGTTTATCGCCAACATGGGCGATAGCCGTGTGTTTGCTTTCTACGGAAAGATGGGAGCCGGAAAAACCACCTTTATCAAAGCCATTTGCGAGGCTTTGGGTGTCGACGATGTAATCACATCGCCCACCTTCGCCATCATCAATGAGTACACATCGGGCGAGGGCGAGAGCATCTATCACTTCGATTTCTATCGTATCAAGAAGCTCGACGAGGTATATGATATGGGTTACGAGGACTACTTCTATAGCGGATGTCTGTGCCTTATCGAGTGGCCTGAGCTGATAGAAGAAGTACTGCCTGAGGATGCCGTTAAGGTATCGATAGAAGAAAAAGCCGACGGCAACCGTGTAGTTACCGTCGGATAATCGGGGGGATTCTTAGAGCATTGCTTCAAATTTCTCTTCGAACTTAGCCTTCGACTGAGCGCCGATAAGCTTGTCGACTACTTCGCCATTCTTGAAGAACAGAAGGGTAGGAATGTTGCGGATACCAAACTCTGCAGCCAGCTCCTCGTTGTCCTCAACATCGCACTTGCCTACAACGATCTTGCCGTCGTACTGCTTAGCCAGCTCGTCGATGATTGGACCTACCATACGGCAGGGACCGCACCATGTAGCCCAGAAATCTACTACCAAAGGCAGGTTGCCAGCCTTAAGCTCTGCGAAGTTCTCTTTTGTGATTGTTACTTCCATTGTCTTACTTTAATTTAATATGTTAGTACTATGTTAACTATCTTGTTTCCAGCAAATAGCATGCCACTAATTTATGGAGTATGCCAACCCCTCGTGACTCTCTATGTAACTTATCAACTGATTCTTCACGTCGATACCCTCACGCTTGCTCCTTAGCAGCACGTGGTGATGGCCGGTAGAATCGCGCAGTTGGAAGAAGAGCTTGGTCTTGCCAGGATTCTCGTTGATAATCTCTGTCAGGTCGGCTACTATCGTATCGCTAAGCTTGTCGGTAAGCAGCGATATCGTAATGCGGTCGATGGCCCTCTCCTTGATGGTCTGTAGGAACTCCACTCCGCCTATCTTCAGGTCTTTCGGACCGTTGTCGTTGTATTGGAATCTCGACTTTACCTTACCCGTCACGTATACCGATGCGCCTATTGAGAACATACCGGCACGCTGGCCCCATTCCTCGCCCATCATAAACAGCTCGCCTGAACCTTCGAAGTCTTCGATTGTCACCACTCCGTAGGGCTTGCCAGTCTTGGTGAAACCCGTCTTCTGTGCTGTAACTATGCCGCCAAATATCACATCCTCGCGGTCGGCCAGTTTTGCCACATCTGCCAATTCGACACACTTGGTGTTGCACAGGTTGTCGAGAATAATCTTATACTCATCCAGCGGGTGTGCCGACAGATAGATACCTACCAGCTCGCGCTCCTTGTTCAGACGTTCTATGTCGCTCCAGCGGATATCGTTCTTTGGAGGCTGAGGCTGGGCTATCTCCACTTCTTCGCCCATCATGCCGAACAGCGAGTTCTTCATCTCGGCCTGTTCCTGCTGGTACAGCTGTCCGTAGCGGCACAGCATCTCAATGAATGTCTCGCCCTTGGGGTTCTTTGCAAAGTAGTCCTCACGACGAATGCCAAAGCTGTCGAATCCACCGCTCAGTGCCAGCGATTCAAACGCCTTGCGGTTTACCGCCGAGAAGCTTACGCGCTGGGCAAAGTCGTAGATATCCTTGTAAGGGCCGTTCTTCTCACGCTCGTCGATGATCGACAGTGCAGCCGAATCGCCCATACCCTTGATGGCACCTAGTCCGAAACGTATCTCGCCATGATGGTTCACACCGAACTTTTCGTAACTCTCGTTTACATCAGGTCCCAGTGTGGCTATACCCATCTGCTTGCACTCGTCCATCAGTTTGGTGATTTCCGTTATCTGGTCGCGTCGGCGACTCATGATGGCAGCCATGTATTCCGCAGGGTAGTTGGCCTTAAGATATGCTGTCTGATAAGCCACCCACGAGTAGCATGCAGCATGCGACTTGTTGAACGCATACGATGCAAACTTCTCCCAGTCGGCCCATATCTTCTCCAGAATCTTCGGGTCGTGGCCGTTCTTCTTACCGCCTTCGATAAACTTAGGCTTCATCGCGTCTACTATGTCCTTCTTCTTCTTACCCATCGCCTTACGCAGAGCGTCACTCTCGCCTCGGGTAAAGTCGGCCAGCTGGCGACTCAGCAACATCACCTGCTCCTGATACACAGTGATACCATAGGTATCCTTCAGGTACTTCTCCATGCAGTCGATATCGTAAGTAATAGGCTCGCGGCCGTTTTTACGGGCGATAAACGATGGGATGTAGTCCATAGGTCCCGGACGATACAGAGCGTTCATCGCGATAAGGTCTTCGAACACCGTCGGATGCAGCTCGCGCAGGTATTTCTGCATACCTGCCGACTCAAACTGGAACGTACCTATGGTGCGTCCTTTCTGATATAGTTCGTATGTCTTCGGGTCGTCTATGGGGATAGTATCCAGATCCACGTCGATACCTCGTGTACGCTTGATGTTGGCACAAGCCTCCTTAAGCTCCGACAGAGTCTTCAGTCCCAGGAAGTCCATCTTGATCAGTCCTGTCGACTCAATCACGTGTCCGTCGTACTGCGTGCAGTTGGTCTTGGTTCCCTTAAAGTCAGGGTCGTCGGCTGTCGACACAGGCACGTGGTCGCTTATCGGGTCGCGACAAATAATAAATCCGCAAGCGTGGATACCAGTTCCGCGAACCGTTCCCTCCAGCATCTTTGCGTATTTCATCGTGTTGGCTATGCGTGGGTCGGTAGATGTCTCAGCCTCCTGCAGTTCACGCACGGCTTTGATGGCATTCACCAGATTCATCTTAGGCGTCTTTCCGTCTACATCTGGCAGACGGTCGGGGATAGCCTTACACAGTGCATTCGATATAGCCAGCGGCACATTCTCTACTCGGGCCACATCCTTGATAGAGTTCTTGGTGGCCATCGATGCATAGGTGATGATGTGTGCGCAGTTCTCGTGTCCGTACTTATCCATTACCCACTTCAGCACCTTTCCGCGACCGTCGTCGTCGAAGTCGGTATCGATATCAGGCAGCGAGATACGGTCGGGGTTAAGGAAACGCTCAAACAGCAGGTCGTACTTCAGCGGGTCGATCTTGGTGATACCCAGGCAATAGGCTACCACAGAGCCTGCGGCCGATCCACGACCAGGACCCACCATTACTCCCAGTTCGTCGCGGGCCGAGTTGATAAAGTCCTGCACTATGAGGAAGTATCCTGGGAAACCCATCGTCTTCATGATGTGTAACTCAAAGCGTATACGGTCGTCAACCTCTTTCGATAGCGGGTCGCCGTAGCGCTTTGTCGCACCCTCGTAGGCCAGTTTTGCCAGATAGTCGGCCTCAAACTTTATGCGGTATATCTTGTCGTAGCCGCCCAGCTTCTTTATCTTCTTCTCGGCGTCCTCGGGTGGCAGCGGGTTCTCGCCGTTCTCGTCGCTGGTAAACTCCTTGTACAGGTCTTCCTCAGTGAATTTCTGTCGCCACTGCTCCTCGGTACCAAACTCTTCAGGGATGGGGAAGAAAGGCATGATTGGGTCGGCGTCCAGACTGTATGTCTCCACCTTATTTAATATCTCCACCGTGTTGGCCAGTGCCTCGGGCACATCGCTGAAGATGTCGTTCATCTCCTGCTGGGTCTTAAACCACTCCTGCTTAGAGTACAGCATACGTGTGGGGTCGTCAAGATCCTTGCCCGTGGCCAGACACAACAGATGGTCGTGAGCCTCGGCATTCTCCTTGTCCACAAAGTGGCTATCGTTGGTGCACACCAGTTTCACGCCGTATTCCTTGGCCAGCTCTATCAGCACCTTGTTGGCCTGTTGCTGCAGTGGGAATGTCTCGCGGTTGGCACGTATCGTCGGGTCGGTCACCTCGTGGCGCTGCAACTCCAGATAGTAGTCGTCGCCCCACAGATTCTTGTGCCACTCTATGGCCTTGCGTGCCCCCTCTATGTCGCCCTTAAGTATCTTGGCAGGCACCTCGCCGGCTATACATGCCGAGCACACTATCAGGTCCTCATGATACTTCTCCAGCTGCTTGTGGTCTGTTCGCGGACGGTTGTAGAAACCATCCACCCACGAGTTACTCACCAGTTTTATCAGGTTCTTGTAGCCGTGCTCGTTTTTGGCCAGCACTATCAGGTGGTATCCTCCCAGGTCCTCCTTAGTGTCCTTCAGCATCATGTCGCCTCGGCGTGCCACATACATCTCGCAACCAAAGATAGGCTTGAATGGTTCAAGTCCGTCTTTTTTGCGCTGTTTGTTCACTCCGTTGCATATGTCGTGAAATTCCTTAATGCCGAACATGTCGCCGTGGTCGGTGATGGCCATACCCTTCATGCCGTCGCCGATAGCTTTGTCTACAAGCTTTTTGATGCTCGACTGTCCATCGAGTATCGAGTAGTATGTATGTACGTGTAGATGTACGAAATCTTCCATCTTATTTATCGAAATTGCTCGTTTTTGAGGTCCAAAGATACGCTGTTTTTTCGACATAACCAAAAGAAAAGCGAGAAAAGTTTGTATCTCTCGCAAAAAATCTGTACCTTTGCACCCAGAATATAACAATCGAAATGTAACTAATGGGAGAAAGAATAAAGAAACTCAAGAAGATTAGAATTCATCGCGAAGGCACTAACGAGTTGACACTCAGTGCTTTGGCTATAGTTGGTATAGGACTTTTGCTGTGGTACGGACTCGATACTACCATACCTTTCTGGATATTTATGGCTGTGTTCTGTACAGCGTGGTTCATCGCGCTCAACTTCTATCGTTGCCCTATCCGCTACTTTAATGGCGACACCGACAAGCTGGTTGTAGCCCCAGCCGATGGTAAGATAGTTGTAGTAGAAGAGGCCGAGGAAAATACATATTTCCACGACAAGCGACTCATGATCAGTATCTTTATGAGTCCGCTCAATGTGCATGCCAACTGGTATCCTGTTGATGGTAAGGTTAAGTTTGTTAAGCACTTCGACGGCAACTACCACAAGGCTTGGTTGCCTAAGGCCAGCGAGGAGAACGAGCATGCCGACGTAATGATTACCACACCTGAGGGCGAGGATATTCTGGTCCGTCAGATTGCCGGCGCTTTGGCTCGCCGCATCGTTACCTATGCCAAGGATGGTGAGGAGTGCTACATCGACGAGCATATGGGCTTTATTAAGTTAGGTTCGCGCGTAGACGTATATCTGCCGCTCACCGCCAAGGCTTGTGTCACAATGAATCAGCCCACCACCGGCGACCAGACTGTGATAGCTAAGCTTATATAATGTTTAATGTTTAATCTTTAATGTTTAATCTTTAATGTTAAAGAAGCATATCCCAAATACGATAACCTGCTGCAACCTTATTTCAGGTTGTATCGCTACATATTTCGCTTTCCAGAGCGAATTCGAGATGGCGTTGCTGTTCATCGTCATCGGAGCCGTATTCGATTTCTTTGATGGCATGAGTGCCCGCCTGCTGGGTGTATCATCGCCTATCGGTAAGGAACTCGATTCGCTGGCCGATGATATCACCTTCGGCTTCGCTCCATCAGCCATCGTGTTCAGCTATCTCACCACCTTCGATATTCCTCATTCCTACATACCTTACTTGGCCTTTGTAATGGCTGCTTTCTCGGCTTTGCGCTTGGCTAAGTTCAATCTCGACGAGCGTCAGGCCTTAGGCTTCATCGGCCTGCCTACACCTGCCAACGCCCTGTTTTGGGGATCGCTGGTTTGCGGACTTGTGGAGAGTGGGGCTTTCGTGGCTGCCAACCTATGGTGGGCTATCCTTTTTATGGTATTCTATGCCAGCTACTTGCTGATTTCCGAGATACCTATGTTTGCCCTCAAGTTCAAGCACTGGGGATGGAAAGGTAACGAGATTAAGTATATATTCGTAATATCATGTATTCCTCTGTTGCTCCTGTTTGGAGTTTTTAGCGGCATTGCATTTATCATTGTGTGGTACATCGTGCTGTCTAAGATTGCAGTTTTAACTAAAAAATAAAAAAGATGGTCTTTATGAAGACTTTTGTAACCTTTATTGTGTTCGGTTTCATTGCCCTGGCTGTTATTGCAATCATCGTTATCAATGTGGTGTATCGCAACATGAAGCGTATGCGCGAGAATGCCGAAGATTATTTCTACCGCCGTGGAAGACGCAACGAGCAGAAAGAACGTAATCCCTTTGGCGACGACTACTTCAAGAGCAGTCGTAAGCCTGGTCAGCAACAGCAGCAAGGCGGTCGCCGCACAGGTGGCGCCGGCTCAAGATCGGCCGAAGGCTCTACAGAACAAAAAACCGCTCGTAGAACTACTACAAGCGGTGGTGTAACTATCATCGATCAGCGCGATGAAGATAAGAAAATCTTCGATAAGGGCGACGATGAATACGTTGAGTTCGAAGAGGTAAAGTAACTTTTACCTCTTAATTCTTCGCTCGGCTTTGCCGCTTGGCTTGCCAAGAACTCTTAATTATGCACGAGCGTGCCTATCTGCTCGCCGTCCATCACCTTTTTCAGATTTCCCACTACGTCCATGTTGAATACATAGATAGGCAGGTTGTTGTCCTGACACATGCAGATAGCAGTCAGGTCCATCACCTTCAGTCCGCGCGCCAGTACCTCTTTATATGTGATATCCTCAAACTTAGTTGCAGTTGGGTCCTTCTCGGGGTCGGCTGTGTATATACCGTCCACACGTGTACCCTTCAGCATCACGTCGGCCTCAATCTCTATTCCGCGCAGACTTGAGCCTGTGTCGGTAGTGAAGTAGGGCGAACCTGTACCAGCCGAGAATATGCACACATATCCAGCCTCCATAGCCTCGATGGCATTCCACTTGGTGTAGAACTCACCGATAGGTTCCATGCGGATAGCTGTCAGTACCTTGTTTTTCACTCCCACTGCGCCCAATGCTGAGCTCAGTGCCAGCGAGTTGATAACTGTAGCACACATACCCATCTGGTCGCCCTTCACACGGTCGAAACCTTTCTGGCTACCGCTCAAACCGCGAAAAATGTTTCCGCCACCAATCACGATACCGATCTGTACTCCCATTCCGGCTATTTCCTTAATCTGGTTGGCATAGTCGCTCAGTCGCTCAGGGTCTATGCCGTAGCCCTGCTTTCCCATCAGACTCTCACCCGAGAGCTTCAACAGAATTCTCTTAAATCTTGCCATAATATATAAATGTTTAATGTTTCGCTCGGCTTTGCCGCTTGGCTTTGCCAAGAATCTTTAATGTTTAATCACAAACACCACTTCCTTAAATCTAAACAGGTGTGCTATACCGTCTTCGTCCTCCAGCATCAGTCGCCCATCGTCGTTCACACCCGCCACTCTGGCCATAAATCGCGAGCCTTCGGTCTCAAACGGATACATGCCGTTGCGTCTGTACATCTTTCTCAGGTAGTCGTGGTGTATGTTTCTGTTCTCGCACTGCTTGCTCAGTTCTTCCAGAAATGTGTTCAGCACCTCTTCGCGGTCTATCTCCTTGCCAGTCAACTGTGCTATCGACACAGGGTTAGGCGCATCGCTGCGGAACTCCGTTTGGTTCACGTTCAGTCCTATGCCTATTATGCAGTCCTTTATCCGTCGGCCGGCAATGCTGTTTTCTATCAGCACACCACATATCTTCTTGTCGCCCACGTATATGTCGTTGGGCCATTTTATTTCTATCGGATCACTGATGTACTTGGCAAGCGTTCGGCACAGCGCCACCGATACTATCTGTGTGATGATAAACTGCGTTCGGGCGCTTACCTTTTTAGGATGCATCAGTACCGACATCAGCAGATTTTTGCCAGGTTCGGCCTCCCATGAGTTCGATCCGCACCCTCTGCCAGCCGTCTGATAGTCGCACACCACCACCATCTCGTGTTGAGTCTCCTTCGACGGGTGCAGCTGTATCAGTTCCTTCATCCAGCGGTTTGTCGAATCCGTGAGTGCAAAGATACGAAAAATAGCCTACGGATTATACGGATTTTACGAATTTTTATAAATAATCTGTATAATCCGTACCATCCGTAGGAAAAAAACACTATCTTTGCAGTATGGAAGAACAAATCAAGAAAGACGAGCGCTATATGCTGATGGCCCTTGATGAGGCCCGTGAGGCGCTGAAAGCAGGTGAGATTCCAATTGGGGCAGTAGTAGTATGCAAGGACCGTGTCATTTCGCGCGCCCACAATCTCACCGAGACTCTTTGCGATGTCACCGCCCATGCCGAGATGCAGGCCATCACCGCTGCTGCCAATACCCTTGGTGGCAAATACCTTACCGACTGCACGCTATATGTCACCGTTGAGCCCTGCACCATGTGTGCCGGTGCGATAGGGTGGGCCCAGATTCCCCGCATAGTCTATGGTACTCCCGACGATAAGCGCGGTTTTCATCTGTTGGCTCCCAATGCTCTCCATCCTAAGGCAACAATAACTAGCGGCATCCTAGAAGAAGAATGCCGCCAGCTGATGCAAGATTTCTTTAAGTCAAAGCGATAGTTTTATATGTCCTGGCGGCAGAGAGTCCAGCCGCGCAGTAGGGCGAAATAATCGAGGGCGGCAGTGCCGTTCTCCTGTATGGCCATTGCGGCAGCTAGGGCTAGCCAACGCTCTGGGTGGTCGCTCGGGATGCCTAGGGGCTCGTCGGGGTGCAGACCTGTGAGGCGCGACACCTGATTGATGTAGGCGATGGTGTTGTTCTCGAGCGGTGGCGCCCACTTCTGCACGATGGTGCGGATGGTGTAGAGCCGGTATTTGTGGTAGTAGGTGCGCGTGAGCAAATAAAATGCTGCACGCCAGCCATACTCCATCGATTCAAACTGCACAAACGCAGCATCACTCTGCTGGGCTTTCATGCCCTTCCACTTATCCTTGCTGCGGCGGATATTAAGCGGATTGTTGTTTCTTATTCCTCTTGGCAACATAACTCTTACTCTTTTTATAACTGTAATCTGTAATACATACTTGCGAAAAGCCCATTGATATATCATCTTTTCGCATTTGCGATCTTCATTGTCGAGTCCTTCTTGCTGACGTACACGTTTAGCATCCTCAAGCGTAAACTCGTCGGGCAGTAGTTCAAGCAGACTCCTGGGGCCGCGCTTGGTTGTTGGTACGTCTTCGTCGGCCTTACGAATCAGGTCGCCAAACAACGTCATCTTGAGATATAGGTCATAAAACAAACTCCACCTACAGAATGTTTCGATACTCTTTTCCCATTTCTTGCCATTGGCCACGTATATCAGGCAGGCCTTGCGGAATGCCATCACCAGTGCGCGGTGCGAAAGGTTGTCGAATACATCGTCTTGCGACAGTCGGGCAAACTCTGCACACTCATCTTTCAATTGTCTGGCCAGTCGCTTGGCTTGTGGACAGTCTATCTTGCCAGTGGCATTCTTCAGATTGTCGATATATGGTTTCAGCGCTGCATCGTATGCCTCGTCATAATCTCCGAATACGGCAATATCGGCTCCACGCTCTTCTTCTGGTATTGTGGCCAGAGTCAATCGCGATATCGGACCGTCGGTCATTACATATCTGAAATACCGTATAACCTTTGGTATTGTGGTGTTAGCATTCCAGTTAAGATACAGGCAACCATCACCTGTTACACTCTGTGTACTGGCACGGTCGGCACCGAAATCATTTCCTTCGTCGTCGCACAGCTTCAGTGTAGTGAACTGATTGTTACGACCTGTAGCCCCCTCAATCTTATCCCACTGCTCCAGTTCGTTAATCCTAACGTAGAGTGGGGCGCCGTTGGCCTCGTCGGTACGCTGAACAAGGGCTGCAAACGTAATGTTCGACTTGATGTTCTGTATCACCAGATCGTCGGGACGCTTTGGTTTCTGCTTATTGCCGGCCTTGCTGTTATAATCGTCGTTAAACTCCTTCAGTCGCTGGCGGTTCGTCTTGTCGCGCTCCTTCATTATTGCTATGAGATGTTCCAGAGGCTGACGTGTACACGAATCCTTACCCGAACCAGTTTTGGCTACTATCAGACAGTTGATTCGTAATTCGCGTATCTGATTGTCGATGTACACAAAACTAAGGTTCTTAGGATAGGCACCAAGCGGTGGAAACATTGCCTGAGCCACAGTGGCCTTATACTTGTTAGGTGTGTTGCGCGTAACGGCCTTTACCAGTTTGGGCAGTACTGTGGGGAGTTCAGGAGGTGTGGCGCTGGCGAATAATCTCGATAGTTCCGATTGCATTTCTGCTGCAGGCTGATTGCTGGTGCATTGCTGGCTGTCTGAATCATCGTTATGTCTACCTATTCGCTTACTATCACGGAACACTCGCTTCTGAAACTGCGTCAGACGCTGCTGTGGATTGTAGTATTCGGTGTAATATGCCGTCACCAGGTCTTGTATGTTCTTGTCTTGCCAATTGGCCGGCATCAACTCTTTCAGCACACCAAGTGTTTCTTGCTTAGAAAGCAGCTGATTGCAGTGATTAAGTATCATCTTGACCGAATTGTGGCGGTGCCCCTCGTTTATAAGATCAGCCTCAGTCACCTCTTCTTCCTTCATGCATTCCTTGAAGATAAACATAGTACGTTCGTCTGCGGGCGTGCATTCTAGTGTGGTATTATCTGTTTCACTTTCCGACTTAGTAGTTGCTGCAGCCGTTTTCAGTGGTCGTCCGTCAACATCTAGTCCGCGATTTAAAAACGCCTCACGACGTTCCTCCAACTCTTCCTCTGGGATTGATTCTAGCCAGTGCTCTGAGCGGAATACTTCTTCGTCGATACCAGTGATATAGATAAAGCGCTCGGGTGTGATACAACTCTCGTCGAATGGTACATCCTCTAGTTCTGCGCAAAACATCTGCTGCGCTTCAGCTATCGTCTTGCCTATCGGCATTCTGATATAGATGTGCACTTTTTTGCGTGCCGAATAGGCTATGCGCAATACCATATTCTGCCAGTCGCCGCCGTCTTCTGCGTTTAGTTCCAGTGCGCGTTTTATCGCCTGGTCTACCTTCGACAGCTCGTCAACGTCAACGCACGTCATATACGTAAAGCTCTCAGGGATGATATCTGCCTGGGCACGATGGTTATCACGGAAGGCTGAATAGTGTGGACAGATAAAGGGTAGCTGATCTTTCAGCTTCTCATTGCCGCCGCGTATTTCGGCCACCGTCTGTCGGAGCCAGTCTTCGGAGAGCAGATGGTCAATCTGCTCCGAAGTCCAGGTCTCTGCATAGCCACGGTTGTCCTTGCTATAGTTGCCCGTGTGCTTAGAGTTTACTGCTAGTTGCTGTTTCATGAATTCTGCTTTTTGTTGTTCTCAATATAGTCACACATAAAGGCTACTGCCTTGGGTGTCTCTTCCATCAACCACTGGCAGAAATGCTCCAGTTTATTGTCGTCTACCATAAACGTAAGGCGGTGCCGGTTATCCTTGCCCTTAGAAAGTGTGCCGTGTGTGGTCTTGAATAGCACTTCGGCTTGCGAACGACTTCTTTTGGGCAGCTCGCTCACGTAGAGTGTTCCATCACGCATGCGCTGCACGTGGGCTTTGATGCTGTATGGGCTAACCACCGGGGTACTGAAGTCGGAGTTAAACTGTGAGTACTTCATTCCTTTCTCGTCCTGATAGTAGGAAGTCATGCCATAAACCATAATTGGCTTGTTGATAGTTTCTTTCATTTGTAAGTTATTTTAGTGGTTTTATTTCGTTGGCCAATATGTCTTGATAGAACTGACCGTTTGATTCGTGCACCTTGAATCGCAGATTGGCTGCAACGATAGTGTCAGGAGGAAATCTGCACTGGGCAGAATTGCCTAGTATGGTTACAAGAAACTCATCGCCTACCTCGCCCAGTTCTTTCAGGCGGATTACACACTTGGCCAACTGGCCGTTTTCGCTCTTCTTGCTTGGCACGTTATAGGCCTCGCCCTGTGCCAGCACTCTTAGAATCATTGTGTTCATAATTATTGCTTATTGATTAGAGAGGATTAATTGTCGATTTTCTCGAAAGGGCCCACTTTTTTCCAGAGTCGTGCCAAATAGCTGTGAGTCTGCTCTGTGAAGACGTCTTCATCTGCCAATTCGCAGAAGATGGCGAAATGCCATGTAGCAACATACCTATCGAATCGGGTTTTCTTGCCGGTAACAATATACTCTAGCATTGCTCCCAATAGTTGGATGCGGTCTTCGGGATGATAGTGTCGGATGATGTTCTCCACCTTCAGCATCGAATCCTTCGATAGCCACTTTCTTAACAATCCCTTAATGATTCGTTCTGACGTGTCGTTCAGTTGCTTTGCTTTGCGGAAACCTTCGGCAGCTACTTCGGCCTTTCGTTCGCATTTCGCAAGATCGCACTGTGTTCTGACCAGAACCTTCTTAACTTCTTTCAGTTCTTCCTGTTTACGGGTGAGCAAACGCTCAATTACACTTGATTCTTCCATATCTTTTTAAATTTAATTGATGAAACATTCGTAATACCCGCCAGATGATGAGGATTTAAGGGGAAATTTAAGGTAATATTTAAGGGAAGGGGGTTGGAAGAACTAAAAGATGAAACAGAAAAGAAAATAGAACTACTTGAAGCTCAGGTAGTTCTGCATAAAAATGGATTATTTCAAAAAATATTTTTTCTTTCCCTCGATGTTTCCCTTAACGCTTGTGCAATTGCATGTCCTGATGGTCATATGGGTCATAGATTGATGCAAAATCCTCATCATCGTCCCAATTGCCTTCTAACATCTGTTGCGGACTGGCTTTAAGCATTTTAATACATTCGTTTATGATGGGTAGAGCTCGGCTGTTAGGATTGTTACCCTTGTCCATACTGGTTAACCATTGGCCGCATGGGTCTTTAAAATGTCCCTCGAGTATGGCCGAAAGTGTGTATCCATCAGCCACTTCGGCCAGATTAGCATTAATTATCTGGCGGAATAGCTCAAACAGTGTACCTCTTCCGTATGGTTCCAACCATGTTAGTTGGCAGTATTCATCGCGTTTGCCTGAAAACAGAGCTTTGAAGTCAGCCTCATTACCATCTATCCATCCTTCTTTGCATAGTTTCATGTACAGCAGTGTCAGGTGCGCCTCGGTCATACATCCTTTTCGTTTCAGCGTCATTGTCTCACGGGGCTTGGGTGGCTTTTGCGACTTTTGCATGGCTGTCTTCTTAGCCGTGTCACTTGTTGCAGTAGTGTAGTCCACTTCTATGCCATAATCAGCAGCGTGGCCATTTAGTATATCGGTGAGTATGCATATCTTGTCAAGTTGCAGAAAGAATTCACAGATTTCAGATACTCTGTTAGCCTCGTCGAAGGGTATGTTTTGCGAGAATATGCGCCACGTGTGGTCGTCGTTCTTTATCTGGTACCATCGGCTGGATATCTCCATGCGCGCAAATTCCTTGATGCAACGCTCGCGCTCTTCCTGCACTTCTTGCAGCAGGTATTCTTTGATACATCCTTTGGCCCACTGCGCAATCTTAGGCAGAGTCGATGTGTAGGTCATCGTTAGTGCATAAGCGAAATGACACTCTTTTTTCCTTAATTGTTCTGTTTCGTGGTTGTAATAAGGCGTCGGCTTTAAGTTTGCATAATAGTCTTTCATCAACATTTGGCAATACCTCCGGATGTCAGCCAGCGAAAATAGTTTGTCGGCATCCTTCAGCAGTCGTTCTATTCTTCTTTGCAATGAAGGTGCATTTCCCATTTCTGGCATTGTGCTTTTATCCATATATGAGGCCGCCTCCATCATCGACAGGCAATTTTGCCATCATGGTTATTTCTTTTGATAGTTTCATTTATTAGTATCAATTTATATGCAAAATTAATACTTTTTTATGAGAGAATGGTGATATATAGTGTGTTTAACACATTATTAACGGGTGACCCCATTTGTCTATATGTTTACGGTTTACAGTTTACAGTTTACAGTTTTTAGTCGCTGGGGGTAGGGGTGAGTATAAGAGAATAGAATACTATTAATGTTAAAGTAGTTTAATATTTATATTAATATAAATATTATCTTCAGAAGCCTTATACGAGGGGTGCGGAGATAAAAACTGTAAACTGTAATCTGTAATCAAAATGTCAATGCAAAGACACATGCATTCTATTTTCGACACGAAATCGGGTATATTTCGGCAGAAACGCCAAAAAAGTTGGAAACGCCTTGAAAATATTGTACCTTTGCATTGTCAAAACGAGGGAGGCTGAGGGCGGCCATTAATTGTAAAAATTGCGAGAATTAATTCTGGAAATTGCGCGCATTAATAGTAGCAATCGTTAACATTAATATGGCGTCCGAACCCGAACTCATCGCGACAATGAGAGAAATAATAAAATATTTAACAAACTAATTAAAAACTAATCATTATGAGTATCAAAGTAATTGCACAGCGCCGACAGCTTAAGATCGGAAAGAAACCAAGTAACCGCTTCGTGATGCGTCCCGACCTGTATTCGGCCGTAAACGAGAAGAAGGTATTCGCAGAGGCAGCCACCCACAGCGGTATCTCTGCAGGTGTAATCAAGGCGGCTTGGGATGCCGCAGGCGAGGTAATCCGCACCTGGGCCACCGAGGGCCACTCGGTACCGCTGCCCGGACTGGGAACCATGCGATTCGGTGTCCGCTCCAAAGCGGTAGAGAATCTGGAGGACGTAAAGGCCGGTCTGATTACCACTCGTCGTATAGTGTTCACCCCATCGGTTGACGTGAAGGACGAGCTGAAGAATACCTCAATCCAGATTACCTGTCTGGACGAGCAGGGCAACGTGCTGAAGCGCGTAACCAGCGGCGACAGCGGCGAAATCGAGGATCCTGAGAACGGCAACCAGAGTCAGAGCGGAAATGGTGGCAACCAAGGTGGCGGTGGCAACACCCGCGTAGACGACGACAATAGTGGTATGGACCAGAACTAGACCACAGGGCTTGGGGCCACAGTGCCCCAGCCCTTCACATTAAACATTAAAGATTAAACATTAATAACATGACAAAAAAGGAAACCGCAAAGTTCATCGTTCAGCTTATCGCATCGATAGCATCGGCCATCCTAACGGCCCTAGGCGCCACCAGCTGCGTAGGCGC
>ONGP01000002.1 GCA_900317405.1 uncultured Prevotella sp. | reverse complement strand
ATAAAAAAATGCCTAAATCGACCAAAGCCCTCTGTCTTCGAAAACAAAAAAGAGCAGTCAAACGACTGCTCAAATTTTGTTAGCGGAGAGAGAGGGATTCGAACCCCCGGTGCCTCTCAGCACGGTAGTTTTCAAGACTACTGTAATCGACCACTCTACCATCTCTCCAGTGCTCTGATTGTCTCGAAAGCGGGTGCAAAGGTACGGACTTTTTTTGAAACAAACAAATTTTTTGCCAACTTTTTATAAATAAATTGTGTTTTTCTCTGTTTTTTGCCTAAAAATGACTAATTTTGCAGCGTGATTTATCCAAATAACTTCGAGCATAAGCTTGGTTTCGATGAGATTAGAAGGCTGCTAAAGGCACGTTGCCAGAGCACCTTGGGGCAGGAGAAAGTTGACGAAATGACCTTCTCGGCCGACACTGCTGTTGTAAACGAACTGCTGTCGCAGGTACGCGAGTTCCGTCGTCTCACTACAGAACACGACGATTTCCCCATGCAATACTTCTTTGACGTGCGCGAGAGCATTGCGCGCATACGATTGGAGAACACCCATCTGGAGGAAGATGAGGTGTGGGACCTGCGCCGATCGCTCGAGACGATTGCCAACATTGTGCGCTTTCTGCAGCGTAATGGCGATGAGAAGCCTAATGGCGAAGTGGTGTATCCCTATCCTGCGCTGTACAGACTGACTGATGGCGTGGCTACATTCCCTGCCATGATACGTCGCATTGACTCGATACTGGATAAATTTGGCAAGATAAAGGACTCTGCATCGATGACGCTGGCGAGCATTCGCCACGACCTGGAGAAGACGCAGGGCAGCATCTCGCGTACATTATATACTATACTGCATGCCGCCCAGCGCGACGGACTGGTGGACAAGGATGCCGCACCTGCCATGCGCGACGGACGACTGGTGATACCAGTGCAGCCGCAACTGAAGCGCAGAATAAACGGTATAGTGCACGATGAGAGTGCCACAGGTAAGACTGTGTTTATAGAACCCACTGAGGTGGTAGAGGCCAACAATAAGGTGCGCCAGCTGGAGGCTGAGGAGCGACGCGAGGTGATACGCATACTGACAGTGTTTACTGATGAGGTACGCCCGCACGTGCGCGAGATAATCGACTCGTATCAGCTGCTGGCCATGATAGACCTGATACAGGCCAAAGCCAAGTGGGCTGAACTTACCAAGGCCTATGAGCCAACAGTGAAGGCGGAACCTGTAATCGACTGGATACGTGCTGTGCACCCACTGCTGCAACTGTCGCTCGAGAAGAAAGGCGGTCATGTGGTGCCGCTCGACATCATGCTGAAGCGCGAAAAGCGACTGCTGCTTATCAGCGGACCAAACGCTGGTGGTAAGTCAGTATGCCTGAAGACGGTGGGACTATTGCAGTACATGCTGCAGTGCGGCCTGCCCATCCCCATAAGCGAGCGATCGACAGTGGGCACATTCCTGAGTATAATGATCGACATTGGCGACGAGCAGAGCATTGAGAACGACCTGAGTACATACTCCAGTCATCTGATGAACATGAAGCAGATGATGAAGCAGGCCGACGAGCACTCGCTGCTGCTGATAGACGAGTTTGGTAGCGGCACAGAGCCCACCATCGGCGGCGCCATAGCAGAGGCTATGCTGAAACAGTTCTGGAAGAAGAAGACCTTTGGCGTGATAACCACCCACTATCAGAACCTGAAGCACTTTGCTGAGGACCATGAGGGTGTGGTGAATGGAGCAATGCTGTACGATCGACATGAGATGCAGGCGCTGTTCCAGCTGTCGATAGGTCAGCCAGGCTCGAGCTTTGCCATCGAGATAGCACGCAAGACAGGTATACCTGAGGAGGTGATAAAGGATGCGAGCGACATAGTAGGACAGGACTACATACAGAGCGACAAGTATCTGCAGGACATCGTGCGCGACAAGCGTTACTGGGAAGGCAAACGCCAGACTATCCATCAGCACGAGAAGAAGTTGCAGGCCAGCGGCGAGCGACTTGAGGCTGCTGTGGAGGAGATTGAGGCAGAGCGTAAGGCAATACTGCGCAAGGCCAGAGAGCAGGCAGAGGAACTGCTGCGCGAGAGCAATAAGAAGATAGAAAACGCCATACGCGAGATACGTGAGGCTCAGGCAGAAAAGGAGCGCACACGCAAGATACGCGAGGAACTGGATACATTTAAGGAGGAGATAGCTGCAGTGGATACACGCGACACTGACGAGGCTATAGCCAAGAAGATGCGCCAGATACAAGAGCGCAAAGAGCGCAGAGAAAAGCGCAAACAGGAGAAGTCCAATAAGGCGGCAGAATCAGCAGCCAACACTAGTCCTAGTCAGACTAGTACTGCTAGTTCTTCAAGCCAGGCGCCATTGGCAGCTGGCGATACAGTACGTATCAAGGGCCTGACTAGTGTGGGTACTATCGACAGCATAGATGGTAATAAGGCTGTGGTAATATTTGGCGGCATGAAGACCAAGATGCGACTGGAGCGACTGGAGCATGCTGAGAAACCAAAGGGACAGATGACCAAGGCTGAGGAGCGCAACAGCAACATAGCAGGATCGTATGGTGTGGTATCAAAAGATACTCGCAACGTGATAGACAACAGAAAACTAAACTTCAAGCAAGACATCGATGTGCGTGGCATGCGCGGCGATGAAGCCATCAATGCCATTACCTATTTTATCGACGATGCCATACTGGTAGGAGTGAGTCGTGTGCGCATTCTGCATGGCACAGGAACAGGCATTCTGCGCCAGTTGATACGTCAGTATCTGGCCACTATTCCCAACGTGTCGCACTATCGAGATGAGCACGTTCAGTTTGGTGGTTCTGGTATCACAGTGGTCGATTTGGACTAATGTGAAGATTTCTTGATTTATATCGTGTACGTGCACAGATTTAGTTAAAAGTTCAAAAAATAGTTGGAGCGTATGCAAATTCGTCGTATATTTGCACCGGTTAAGCGTAACTAAGCGCTAATTTGAACGCTTTTTCGATGTGATGTCGAAACTCTCAATTTCAACGAATTTATCTAAAGGATAACGCGGTTTTGTCCGTCGAGGACAGCCGCCTAAAGTATAGAAAATTATGATTGGTTTTATTAAAAGAGCAGTTCTTAGCTTGATGGCTCTTTTTATGATGTCTTTATCGGCTGCGGCTGGAGATAGCATATGGAGCATGAATAAGAAATCGAGCTTTGACTGGAATCCAGTGATGGATGCGATTATTCAAGTAGAAAGCGAAGGAAATCCCCGTGCCGTGAGTGGTAACTCAGTAGGCGTGATGCAGATTACTCCAGTACTTGTAAAGGAATGCAATAACATCCTGCAGAAACAGAAGAGTAACAAGCGCTACACACTAGATGACCGATATAGTGTGGAGAAATCAAAGGAGATGTTCCTGTTAATCCAGAAGTACTTTAATCCAGAGAACAACGTCGAGAAGGCTATACGTTCTTGGAACGGAGGAATGAAGTACAGTATTAGGGCTACTAACAAGTACTACAAGAAAGTACTAGCCAGAATGAATTAAGGATTACCCTATAAATCCGATTGTCAAGGGTTCGAGGACCTGACGATCGGATAATTTTTTTGTCTCAAAATCCAGGTGATATATAAACAAATGCGGAGGCAGGATTCGAACGTGCGACCTCCAGGTTATGAGCCTGGCGAGCTACCAACTGCTCCACTCCGCGATGTTATTTTTCTTAAGCGGGTGCAAAGGTACGACTATTTTTTGAATTGACCAAATATTTGCGGCATTTTTTTAGAAAAAAGTTCTTTTTTGCACTTTTTCTCCTTTTTTTCTTGTGTAATTCAAAGAAATAGTTTACTTTTGCACACTATAGAAATGTGTGCAATTTAAAAATTATAGGAGGAAACAGTCATGTCCATATCCAAAACCAGACAGAAGTTGGTTGACGTAGCACGCCAGTTGTTCGCAAAGAATGGACTGGAGAATACTACGATGAACGACATCGCCCTGCAATCAGGCAAGGGTAGACGTACGCTTTATACCTATTTCAAGTCGAAAGAGGAAATCTACTATGCTGTGATAGAGAGCGAGTTGGAGCGACTGAGCGACAAACTCGATGAAGTGGCAGCACGTCGAATACGTCCGCAGGACAAAATCATCGAGCTGATTTACACTCATCTGAGCATGATCAGAGAGACGGTAGTGCGCAATGGTAACCTGCGTGCAGAGTTCTTTAGAAACATCTGGATGGTAGAGAAGGTTCGTCGCCACTTTGACGATGCAGAGATAGAACTGTTTCGCAAGGTGTATGCTGAAGGCAAGGAAGACGGCGAGTTCGACATAGACAATGTGGACCTGGTGGCCGACATCACCCACTATTGTATCAAGGGACTGGAGGTACCTTATATATATGGACGTATTGCACACGGCATGAAGGAGGAGGATACCAAGCCCCAGGTGGCCAAGGTGGTATATGGTGCGCTGGGTAAACTGCAGAGAAAATAAAGAAAACTGGAAAATATAATTAGAATTAAAAATTAAAAAAGAATTATGGGATTATTAAGTGGTAAGACAGCGCTGATTACAGGTGCTGCACGCGGTATCGGAAAGGCTATCGCACTGAAGTATGCCTCTGAGGGCTGTAACATCGCATTCACCGACCTCGAGATTAACGAGGAGACTGAGAAGGAGATTGCTGCTCTGGGTGTAAAGGCTAAGAGCTATGCATCAAACGCAGCCGACTTTGCTCAGACTGAGGAGGTAGTGAAGGCCGTTAAGGAAGAGTTTGGTTCAATCGATATCCTGGTTAACAACGCTGGTATCACCAAGGACGGACTGATGCTGCGCATGACTGAGCAGCAGTGGGATGCTGTAATCGCAGTAAACCTGAAGAGTGCGTTCAACTTCATCCACGCTTGTGTGCCTGTAATGATGCGTCAGCGTGGTGGTTCTATCATCAATATGGCATCAGTTGTAGGTGTTCATGGTAACGCTGGTCAGGCTAACTACGCTGCATCAAAGGCTGGACTGATTGCTCTGGCTAAGAGTATCGCACAGGAGATGGGACCAAAGGGTATCCGTGCAAACGCCATCGCTCCTGGTTTCATCGAGACAGCTATGACAGCTGCTCTGCCTGAGGACATCCGCAAGGAGTGGTGCAACAAGATTCCTCTGCGTCGTGGTGGACAGGTTGAGGATATCGCCAACGTTGCTACCTTCCTGGCTTCTGATATGTCTAGCTATGTTAGCGGTCAGGTTATCCAGGTTGATGGTGGTATGAACATGTAATTTAGATTTTTAGAATTTAGAATTAAGAGTATGGAAGTCGTATACGAAGACAACCATATTATAATAGTAAACAAACAGAGTGGGGAGATCGTGCAGGGTGATAAAACTGGCGATCGCCCCCTTTCTGATTTGGTGAAAGACTATATAAAAGATAGGTACGCGAAGCCTGGAGCTGTTTTTCTGGGGGTAGTGCACCGTCTGGATCGTCCTGTTTCAGGACTTGTAGTCTTTGCCAGAACATCTAAAGCTTTGACCAGACTCAACAAGATGTTTGCTGAGGGCGAGGTGCATAAGACGTATTGGGCAATAGTAAAGAATACGCCCAAGCAGCTTGAGGGCACACTCGAGAACTGGCTGGTGCGCAATGAGAAGCAGAACAAGAGTTATGCATACGATCGTGAGCGTCCAAACGCCAAGAAGGCAATACTGAAGTATCGCACGATAGGACACTCTGACAACTACACTCTGCTTGAGGTGCAGCTTATGACAGGCCGTCATCACCAGATACGTTGCCAGCTTGCAGCCATGGGCTGTCCCATCAAGGGCGACCTGAAGTATGGTGCACCACGTAGCAATCCTGACGGCAGCATATCGCTACTGTCGCGCCGTGTTGAGTTTGTTCATCCTGTATCAAAGGAAACCATAACCGCTGTAGCTCCACTGCCCAATGACGCGCTGTGGCAGGCTATAGCACCTAAGTAAGAAATGAAGAAGGCACTGAAGTGGTTGGGTATAGCGGTGTTGACGCCCATACTGCTCTTTGTGATACTAACCGCACTTATCTACTTTCCGCCAGTGCAGAACTGGGCGGTGAAGAAGGTGGCAGCCATAGCCTCAGAGAAGACAGGCATGGACATCACTATAGAGCACGTATGTCTGGAGTTCCCACTAGACCTTGGCATCGAGGGCTTTCGCGCACTGCATCCTAATGACTCGATAGCTAATCAGACGGACACCATTGCTGACGTAAAGAAGATGGTGTGCGACGTTCGCCTGCTACCACTGCTAAAGAGTAGTGTGGTTATCGACGAGCTATCGATGACACAGGCCAAGATTAACACCAACGGCTTTATAGGCGACCTGAGGATAAAGGGCGAACTGCAAGAACTCTGGCTTTCATCAAAGGGCATCGACCTCGACAAGGAGACTGTTGAGGTGAATGGAGCACGACTATCAGAAGCACGACTGGACATCGCACTTAGCGATACAGCGGCTGTAGACACCACAGAATCAACAATGAAGTGGATAGTAAATGCTGATTCAGTGAGTATCCTGAAGAGTGACTTCATGGTTCACCTGCCTGGCGACACGCTTAATGCACAGGCCTACATGGGTAGGGCAGTGGCACGCGACGTGCTGGCCGACCTGGGTAATAATATATATAAGGTGGGAAGTCTGGACTGGCATGACGGCCGACTGAACTACGACAACCGTTTTGAGCCTGCTATCGACGGACTGGACTACAATCATCTGGCGCTTAGCGATATCAATCTGAGACTGGAGTCGATAGAATACATGGCACCTAACACCTCTCTTATAATAAAGGACCTGAGAGCAAAGGAGAAGAGTGGACTGGAGATAAGTCACTTGTCGGCCAAGGTAACCATGGACGACAAGCGTGTCACCATACCACAACTGAAACTGAAGACGCCTGACACAGAGATTGAGACAGAACTGGCGATGGACTTCAATACCTTCGACGATCTGAATCCAGGTGCCATGAAGTTCCGTCTGAATGCACAGATAGGCAAGCAGGACCTGATGCGATTTATGGGCGGCATGCCACAGCAGTTTGTGCGCAACTATCCTAACCATCCCATCAGCATCAAGGGCTCTATCAATGGCAACATGCAGCACATGACATTCACTGGCCTTGATATCCATCTGCCATCAGCTTTTCACATGACTGCTAGTGGTAAGGCTGACAATGTGACAGACTTTACTAAGATGAAGGCCGACATAGCGCTGAGTGCTAGGACAGAGAACATAAACTTTGCACTGGCACTGGCCGATCCTGCCATGATGCGCGATTATCGCATACCAAACGGCATGCAACTGGATGGCACGCTGAATGTGGACGGCACACGATATGCCACCAACCTGACTGCACGTGAGGGGGCTGGCACTGTGAAGCTGAAAGGCACTGCCAGCATACCAACCAATGCCAAGGGCGACCTGCTGACAGAGGCAATGAGCTACGATGCAGACATCAGCATCAATCGCCTGAACCTGCACCACTTTATGCCACGCGACTCTATCTACACCTGCACTGCAGACATCAAGGCAAAGGGGTATGGCACTGACTTCCTGTCGAACAAGAGTAAGCTAACAGCAAGTGCAAAGGTGCACCAGTTGCAATATGGCAGTTGGAACCTGAAGAACATCACAGCTGAAACTACTCTGGCCAATGGTCATGCACTGGCATCAGTAACTGGACATAACCAGCTGTTTAATGGAACTGTAGGAGTAGACGCACTGCTTAACACCAAGAAGCTGATGGCCACAATAAGTGCCGACCTTGACAGAGCCGACCTTTACCAGATGCGACTGGTTGACAATCCACTGACGATAGGACTATGTGGTTCTGTAGATGTGGTGTCTGACATGAAACTCACCCACAAGGTAACAGGACTGGTGGACGAGATATACATCGAAGGACAGAAGGAAACTCTGCGACCTGACTTTATCGGCCTGCACATCAATACTACGCCTGACACAGTTATCGGCCGCATACAGAGTGGCGACTTCATAGTAAAACTGGATGCACGTGGCGACTATGAGCGTCTGCTTAACAGATTGACCATGCTTGGCGATTCTGTTATGGGACAGCTCGACAAACGTATTATCGATCAAGCTGCCATCAAGCGTCTGTTGCCTGAGATGAAACTCCACGTAGAGAGTAAGCGCGATAACCCAGTAGCCAATCTGATGAAGGCACTCGACATCAACTTCAAGGAACTGATGCTCGATATGACCACATCGCCTACAACAGGTATCAATGGCAAGAGTTATCTGTACTCGCTGGTTTACGACAGCACACGTATCGACACCATACGGTTGAACCTGACACAGAAGGGCGAACGCTTGACATATCAAGGACAGATACGCAACAACAAGCGCAATCCTCAGTTTGTGTTTAATGCACTGGTAGATGGTACCATCCATCAGCATGGCATACTGTTTGGCCTGCGATATTTCGACCAGCACGACAGAATGGGCGTACGCCTGGGCGCAACAGCTGAGATGGAGGAGGATGGCATACGATTCAAGCTGATGCCTGAACGCCCAACGATAGGCTACAAGGTGTTCAACCTGAATAAAGATAACTATCTGTTTATGGGCCGCAACAAGCGCCTGCAGGCAAAGGTGGATTTGATAGCCGACGACAAGACTGGTATCAAGCTATATACAGAGAACCAGGATTCTACCATGCTGCAGGATATCACTATGAGTATCAACCAGCTTGATCTTGGCGAACTTACCTCTGTGATACCATATCTGCCTAGAATCACAGGTAAGCTTAATGGCGACTACCACATACTTCAGGATCAGAATGAGAACATATCTGTAGCATCTGATATGGGTGTGCAGAAGATGACTTATGAGGGATCGCCCATTGGTAATATCAGCACTGAGTTGGTATATCTGATGAAGGAGGATGATACCCACGCTGTAGAGGCACGCCTGATGCTCGACGATGAAGAGTTTGGTATGCTTAGCGGTATCTACAAGAGCGAGGGCGAAGGATTTATCGATGCCAACTTCGCTATGACTCGTCTGCCACTATCACTGGTCAATGGTTTCGTACCTGATCAGTTGGTTGGTCTTGAGGGCTATGGCGAGGGTAGTGTAACCATACGTGGTACCACCAGCCATCCTGAGGTAAACGGTGAGATGTTTGTAGACTCTGCCTATCTGGTTAGTGTGCCATACGGCGTACGCATGCGATTCGACGACGACCCTGTGCGTATCGTGGGTTCTAAACTGCTGCTCGAGAACTTTGGATTGCGCTCTAGCAACAACGACCTGCTAAACCTGATGGGTAGCATCGACTTTAGCGATACAGAGCATATCATGATGGATATGCGTATGAGAGCTCGCAACTTCCTGGTTATCGATTCTAAACGACAGGCCAAGAGCATAGCATGGGGTAAGGCCTATGTAAACTTCTTGACCAGACTACAAGGACCGCTTGAGAGCTTGAGTATGCGTGGACGTCTGGATGTGCTTGGCTCTACAGATATGACATATATGCTGCTCGACTCGCCGTTGAGCACAGATACACGTCTGGACGAGTTGGTTAAGTTTACTGACTTCAGCGACTCTACACAGACGGTTGTTACCCAGCCCACACCGTCAGGACTGAATATCGACCTGACCATCAACGTGTCGCAAGGTGCCCACATCGTCTGCGATCTGAATGCTGATGAGACTAACTATGTAGACATTATGGGTGGTGGCGACCTGAGAATGAAGTACAACTCTGAGGGCATTAACCTTACAGGTCGCTATACGCTGTCGAGTGGCGAAATGAAGTACTCGCTGCCAGTTATTCCTCTTAAGACCTTCACTGTAAAGGAGGGAAGTTATGTAGAGTTTACTGGCGATCCTATGAATCCTAAACTTAACATCACAGCCGTAGAGCGCACAAAGTCGAATGTTACCAACGAAGCTGGCGTAAGTCGCACCGTGCTGTTCGATTGTGGTGTAGTAATCACCAAGACTCTGAATGACATGGGACTTGAGTTTACTATCGATGCACCTGAGGATCAGACCGTAAGCGGCGAGCTTGCCACTATGTCGAAGGAGGAGAGAGGAAAGATGGCCGTTGCCATGCTTACCACAGGCATGTATCTGGCCGACGGCAATACAGGCGGATTCTCTATGAACTCTGCTCTGAGCTCATTCCTGCAGAGCGAGATCAACAGCATCGCAGGTTCTGCCCTGAAGACACTCGATCTGAGTGTGGGCATCGATAACTCTACAGATGCATCAGGAACCATGCATACAGACTATTCGTTCAAGTTTGCTAAGCGATTCTTCAACAATCGACTAAAGATAGAACTTGGTGGTAAAGTGTCGTCTGGTCATAATGACGAAATGGGAGCAGGTGGTGGAGATAACCATTCGTTCTTCGATAATGTTACGATGGAGTATCGCCTGAACCAGGATGCCACAAAGAACCTGAAACTGTTCTACAAACAGAACGTGTACGACTGGCTTGAAGGCTACACAGGTGAGTATGGCTTAGGTTTTGTATGGCGTCGCAAGCTCAATAGCCTGGTCGATGTGCTTACATTCTGGAAGAAGGACCAACCTGTGATGATGCCACGTGCCACAACTCCACGCGACACGTTGCGTACTGATAGTGTTAGACCCATAAACAGACAGCCCAATGCTAAATAGAATAAAGTATATAGCCCTAGTGCTTTGTCTCGTGTCATGTTCGATGACAAAGAACATCCCTGACGATGATCAGCTCTTCACAGGTCTGACCAAGATTGCCTATGAAGACGAGAAGGAATATGACAATGAGGCATACGACACCCACTTGGAGAACACCAAGCTTGAGGTTGAGGCTGCACTGGCCACCCAACCCAATGGATCGCTGTTTGGCAGTAGTACCATCACTGTGCCCTGGTCGTGGCATCTGTGGGTGTATAATAAGTTCTCTGGCAAGGATTCTGGTTTTGCTAAATGGATGACCAAGTCCTTTGGTAAGGCGCCTGTGCTGATGAGTAATGTAAACCCCACGCTTCGCAGCAGTGTGGCTCGATCTGTGCTGCGCAACAATGGCTATTTTCGTGGCGACGTGACCTATGAACTCGTACCACAGAAGAATCCCAAGAAGTGCAAGATTGGCTATACTGTCCATTTGGATTCGCTATTTACGCTCGACTCTGTGGCCTATGTCAACTTTCCTGCCCCTATACAGGCGCTCATCGATTCTACCAGTGAGGAGAGCCTTATTAAGAGTCAGTCGCCATTCAGTATCAACAATCTTGATGCAGAGCGTTCGCGCATCAGCACCCTGCTGCGCAATAATGGCTACTACTATTACAGTCCCAGTTACGCATCATATCTGGCTGATACCTTTGCCGTGGATAATAAGACACAACTGCGATTCCAGTTGGCTAGCGGCATACCTGAAGGCGCTCTGCACAAGTGGTATATTGGTAAGCTCGATGTAAACTTTCGCAAGTCGGCACGTGAGGTGCTGACTGACTCAGTAAAGCGTCGTTATCTTACTATCCACTTCAATGGCAAGAAATCGCCCATCATGCCAAGAGTGGTGCTTCGCAACCTTCGCTTGCGTCCTCGTCAGGAGTTCAGCTACGAAAAGTACCAGGAGTCGGCCAGCAAGATTAATGCTACAGGTGTGTTCAGCAGCACTGACTTCCAGTTCACTCCTCGCACAGATTCTGATACACTCGACCTGCGACTGAACTGTACGTTCGACAAACCATATGATTTCTATATTGAGGGAAATGCCATCGGCCGTACCAGTGGTCGTTATGGTCCTGAGGTCAAGATCGGTCTTACACGTCGCAATGCCTTCCATGCTGGTGAGAAACTCGACCTAAACCTGCATGGAAACTACGAGTGGCAAAAGGGAGCAAACGGTGATATGAACAGCTACCAGTATGGTGCAGATGTGTCGATAGAGTTCCCACGCATCATCGCACCTTTCTATAATAGTGATCGTGTGCGTCGCGACAAGAACGGACGCCTCATCCGTCGTCGTTTCTATTCTACACCTACCACCTATGCCAAGGTGTCGAGCGATGTGATACGTCGTCCTGAGTATTACAAGATGCATATTGTTAGTGGCGAATGGACCTATCGCTGGCAGTCGTCGGCCAACAGCCGTCATGAGTTCTCACCACTCACGCTTAAGTATCAGTACATGAACAGCCATACAGAGAGGTTCGACTCTGTCATTATTACCAATCCATATCTGGCAGCTTCGATGGAAGACTGGTTTACGCCTAAGATGCGCTATACCTATATGTACACCAGTCCCACCACGCAGCGCCACCCCATCCGTTGGGAATTTACTATCGAGGAGTCGGGCAATCTGCTGTCGCTTTGGGACTATGCAGGCGGACACTCTTTCAACGAGAAAGGTAAGACACTCTTCAAGACTCCATATTCGCAGTTCCTGAGATTTGAAACTGATTTTACCAAGACGTGGAATATCACGCCAACGTCGAGTTTGGTAGGCCATCTAAGTGGTGGTATACTCTATAACTACGGCAACAGCAGCGAGGCTCCTTACAGCGAGTACTTCTATGTAGGTGGAGCCAATACCATCAGAGCCTTTGGCGTGCGCGAGATAGGTCCTGGCGACTTTAATGGTGATGGCTTGGGTCGCCAGTTGTGCTATCTGATACAGAACGGTGAACTTAAGCTGGTGGGTAACCTGGAGTATCGCACCAAGCTGTTTGGCGATCTTAATGGCGCCATATTCCTTGATGCTGGTAACGTTTGGGATCTTAATAATGACTTTATCGATGGGGCAGCATTCCCAACATCTGTCAAGTCGTTTATCGATCAGACAGCCCTTGGCACAGGTGTTGGTATCCGTTACGACATGGGTTTCCTTGTTATCCGTCTGGATTGGGGCTTAGCCCTGCATTGTCCATACGATACAGGCAAGTCGGGCTACTTTAATGTTCCAAGCTTTAGTAAGGCCCATACACTGCATTTCGCTATTGGATATCCGTTCTAAAACAAATTTTTGCGCAGATTTTGTTCTTATATCCAAAATTATTTGTATCTTTGCACGCAAATTAATATAACTCAAAAAAGATATAGTATATGAAACCAACTTTATTTCTGCTTGCAGCTGGTATGGGAAGCCGTTATGGTGGCCTGAAGCAGCTCGACGGTCTGGGTCCTAACGGAGAGACCATCATGGATTACAGTATTTACGATGCTATCCAGGCTGGATTTGGCAAGATCGTATGGGTTATCCGTAAGGATTTCGAGGAGCAGTTCCGCACGCAGATCCTCTCTAAGTATGAGGGTAAGGTAAAGTGCGAACTATGTTTCCAGGCACTCGATGCTCTGCCAGAGGGATTCAGTGTACCTGAAGGTCGTCAGAAGCCTTGGGGCACTAACCACGCTGTGCTGATGGGTAAGGACGTAATCAAGGAGCCATTCTGCGTAATCAACTGCGACGACTTCTATAATCGCGACGCATTCATGGTCATCGGCAAGTATCTGGCTAATCTGCCTGAGGGTGCCAAGAACCAGTATGCTATGGTAGGTTTTCGCGTAGGCAACACTCTTAGTGAGAATGGTACTGTAGCTCGTGGCGTTTGCTCTAAGAACGACAAGGGACACCTTACCACAGTAGTAGAGCGCACAGAGATTGTACGTTGTGCAGCTGATGGTTCTAATGCAGGTGCTGCCAGCGAGCCTGTTCGTTACAAGGACGAAGACGGTAAGTGGGTTGCTGTAGACGATAACACCCCTGTATCAATGAATATGTGGGGATTCACTCCTGACTACTTCCAGTATTCAGAGGAGTATTTCAAGGTGTTCCTCAGCGATCCTAAGAACCTCGAGAACCTCAAGGCTGAGTTCTTCATCCCTCTGATGGTTAATAAGCTCATCAACGACGGTACTGCTACTGTTGAGGTACTCGACACCACCAGCAAGTGGTTTGGTGTGACCTACGCAGCCGACCGCGATGCTACTGTGGCACGCATTAAGCAGCTTGTCGACGAGGGCGTATATCCTAACAAGTTGTTTTAAATGAACATAGACATATTGAGTAATGATCAGCTGGCCCTGATGGACCAGCTGATTTCTGATGCACAGACAGTGCTTGTGGTTTGTCACAAGAGTCCTGACGGCGATGCTATTGGTTCATCGTTGGCCTGGGCCGAGTTTCTGCGCCAGCGTGGCAAGGATGCTACAGTGATGGTGCCCGATCAGTATCCAGACTTTCTCAAGTGGCTGCCCAATACTGATAAGATAGTACGTTACGACAAGCACCCTGAGAAGGGCGACATGCTACTTAAGATAGCAGACCTTGTGTTCTGTCTCGACTTCAATACCCCTAGTCGTGTCGATGAGATGGAGCAGTCGCTCGTCAATAGCCCTGCTAAGAAGGTGCTCATCGATCATCATCTCAAGCCTGATGTGGCCGCAGATCTAGTCATCTCTCATCCAGATGCATCGAGCACCAGTGAACTGGTATTCCGTATCGTATGGCAGATGGGCGATTTCGATAAACTCGAAAAGGCGTTTGCTGTGCCAGTGTATTGTGGTATGATGACCGATACAGGTGGTTTTACCTACAATAGCTCTCGTCCTGAGATCTACTTCATCATTGGCGAGTTGCTAACCAAGAATATCGACAAGGATCGCATTTATCGTAACGTGTATCACAACTACTCTGAGAATCGCATCCGCCTGATGGGCTATGTGATGTACGAGAAACTGGTTTACATGCCAGAGTGTAATGCTGCTTTCTATTCGATTACACGCGATGAGCTGAAACGCTTTAATTATATAAAAGGTGATGCAGAGGGCTTGGTTAATATCCCACAGCAGATTAAGAACCTAAAACTCTCTATCTCGCTGCGTGAGGATACTGATAAGCCAAACCTTGTTTGGGTAAGTCTGCGTTCAGTCGATGACTTCCCCTGCAATCTAATGGCCGAAGAGTTCTTTAATGGTGGCGGACACCTTAATGCATCGGGTGGAAAAGTAGAAGGAACCATTGAAGAGGCTATCGAAATCACAAAAAAAGCTATTATTGCATATCAAAACAAGTTAAAGTAGCCTAATAATGTTGGTGTTTACAAAATAATTAGTATTTTTGCACCATCAATATGAATATAAGATGAAGAAAATACTGTTTTTCATGATAGCCTTAGCCGCTGTTCTTAGCAGTTGTAACGACTACGAGACCTACGGCGACAAGAAGGAAAAGGAGCGCAATGCGATAGCAAAGTTCATTTCCGACTCTTCTATCGTTGTCATTTCTGAGGATCAGTTCAATCAGCAGAACTACACCACCAATCTTACTCGCAATGAGTTTGTAAAGCTCGATAAGAGCGGTGTGTACATGCAGATTGTACGCGAGGGCTGTGGCACAATACTGCAGGATGGCGAATCTACCAAGTTGGTGTGTCGCTTCTCTGAGTTCTCTATCCTCGATGATACTTTGACCGTTTGCAACAACAACGCCAATCTGGCTGTTTATGGCAAGTCGGTTGTGGGAATGCCTGACATTATCCAGGTGTCGCGCTCTAGTGGCTCGTACACGGCATCGTTCGAGAGCGGCGTTATGTACACCGCTTATGGCAGTGCATCGGTACCTGCAGGTTGGCTGGTTCCCCTGTCTTACGTCAAGGTGGGTCGTCCGCAGTCGCCTACCGATCAGACCGCTAAGGTGCGTCTTATCGTTCCTCATTCACAGGGACACGCCACAGCGTCGAGCAATGTCGCTCCCTACTATTATGAAATCACGTATCAACGAGAATCATAACGATTTTTTATAAAGTAATATGACACTGATTAAATCTATTTCAGGCATCCGCGGTACTATTGGCGGACGCACTGGCGACACGCTTAACCCTTTAGACATTGTAAAGTTTACTACAGCCTATGCACAGTTCATTGGAGGCAAGAAGATCGTGGTAGGTCGCGACGGCCGTATCTCTGGTCTTATGGTTCGCAACGTTGTTGTGGGCACCCTTATGGGCATGGGCTATGATGTAATAGATATTGGTTATGCTACAACCCCAACCACAGAGTTGGCAGTACGCATGGCTGGTGCTGATGGTGGTATCATAATCACCGCATCGCACAATCCACGTCAGTGGAATGCACTTAAGCTTCTCAACAGCGAGGGCGAGTTCCTTACAGCAGCCGATGGCGCAGAGGTACTGCGTATGGCTGAGGCTGAGGACTTCAACTATGCTGAGGTTGATCATCTTGGCAAGCTTACTATTGACGACAGCTTCAACCAGCGCCATATCGACTCAGTGCTTGCACTTAGGCTTGTAGATGTCGATGCCATCAAGGCTCGCAAGTTCCGTGTGTGTGTTGATACTATCAATTCTGTTGGTGGCATCATCCTGCCCGATCTGTTTAAGGCACTTGGTGTAGACTACGAGATACTTAACGGCGAGTGCACAGGCGACTTTGCTCACAATCCAGAGCCCCTCGAAAAGAATCTCCAGGGTATCATGGACAAAATGAAGCAGGGTGGATTCGATCTTGGTATCGTTGTCGATCCTGATGTTGACCGTCTGGCATTTATCAGTGAGAATGGTACTATGTTTGGCGAGGAGTATACACTTGTGTCAGTAGCAGACTATGTGCTCAGTCACACTGTAGGTAATACAGTTTCTAACCTCAGCTCTACACGCGCCTTGCGCGATGTTACTGAGAAGCATGGTGGCAAGTACACTGCTGCTGCAGTAGGCGAGGTTAACGTTACTACTAAGATGAAGGAAGTTGGCGCTGTTATTGGTGGTGAGGGCAATGGTGGAGTCATCTATCCTGAGAGCCACTATGGTCGCGATGCCCTCGTAGGTATTGCCCTGTTCCTGTCTAGCCTGGCACAAAAGGGTTGCAAGGTCAGCGAACTCCGTGCTACATTCCCTGAGTATCAGATAGCCAAGAACCGCATCGATCTCACCCCTGAGACCGATGTAGACGCTATCCTGGTTAAGGTCAAGGAGATGTTTGCCAAGGATGCTACAGCACAGGTCAACGATATCGACGGTGTAAAGATTGACTTCCCTGATCGTTGGGTACACCTGCGCAAGTCAAACACAGAGCCTATCATCCGTGTATATAGTGAGGCTCAGACCATGGAGCAGGCCGACGAACTAGGCAAACAACTCATGCAAGTAGTTTACGATATGCAGTAAATAAATAATCCCATCGCCGACGAGCGATGGGATTATTGTTTTATACCTTACTCTAGTGGAATATCTGGGTGCTGAACTGCCAGAGGCAGATCCTTCTGCGACAGATAGAACATATAGAGGATACATGGCTTAGTGCCACGGTTTTCACCATGGTGGATGGTACCAACCATCTCTACTACAGCCTCGCCCTCGTGTACAACCTTTGTTTTGCCATCCTGACCTATGATGGTCAGTTCGCCTTGTACCAGCACTCCATAATTCATGGCTACATGGTGGTGCCATCCCAGCTTCTGTCCTGCAGGGAATACATACTTCACGGCTACCAGTTCTGGGCGACCCTCAAAGTAGTCAGGCAATTCCACTCCGTCCCAACTCTGACTGGTACGAATCAGTTCAGTGCTCTCGACTTTTTGTACAGGATTGTCTTCCTGAGCACGAGCTTGTTTACACGATGATAATACACTAGCGCCACAAATCAAGGTGGTGGCCAACAGCCAATTCATAATCTTTTTCATCATTGCAATTTGTTAATAGGATTGTTTTATTACTGCAAAGATACGATTATTATTTGAAACTTGCAAGTGTTTTGCAGGAAAAACGTACTATAACTTCCCTTTTCTTACATAGTATTAAGTACTTTTGCATTCTGAGGCTGACTTCGTACATACTTCTATGGAGTATTTTGCAGTCGGGTCATCTAAGAGTGGTCCGAATCATTTCTACGAGTTGTTCGAATCGCTTTAACGAGGTGTTCGACTGATTCCTTAGGGGGTGAAAGAATCATCGGAACGATTGCTTCGAGTAATCGGAACAGGTCTTTCGGCTCATCGGAACGAACTGTAAGTGCCATCCTTTTAGATTATGTGGTGAAATTAAGCAAAATGTTACATAATACGATGAAATGTAGCATTTTGAAAGATTCTGCACAATTTTCCGCGTTTTCTGCTGAAGGACTTATGTCATTTTTACCGTAACTTTGCAACCGAAATCAAAAGTAAAATATTAGAGTTACTTAATCAATAATAAAATAGTAATCATTAAACAAAAAACGTTATGAAAAAGTTTATGAAAGTTTCAGTAATGGCGATGGTTGCCATGTTCGCTATGGCTACAGCAGCCGATGCACAGAAAAAGTGGGCCGTTCAGTGCGACTACGTTGAGGGCTTGGCCTGTGTTAAGGACGCCAACGGCAAGTGGGGGCACATCAACGAGCAGGGCAAACTGGTAGGAAAGATGTGGCGTAGCGTGTGCTATTTCCAGGACGGGCTTGCTCCTGTGGAGACAGACGACGAGAAATGGGGATATGTCGATAAGACTGGCAAGGTGGTCATCCCAAACCAGTATTACTCGGCTGGTTGGTTCAGCGAAGGGCTGGCTGTCGTGTCAAAGTCGATAGACTATTGGCTGAAGTACGGCTATATCGACAAGACTGGTAAGGAAGTCATCTCCTTGAAATATCGCTCTGCAGGCAGTTTTAGCGAAGGGTTGGCTCCTGTGTCGGAAGACGACAAGACTTTTGGCTATATCGACAAGACGGAAAAGGTTGTCATCCCCTTCAAGTTCAAGAAGGCATATCCATTTGAGCATGGCAAGGCCAGGGTGCAGGACGAAGACGGCAACTGGCGCAAGATCGATAAGACTGGTAAGTTTATAGATTAATCATATTATTAACCAATAAATCATTTTAGTTATGGAGAAGAAAGCTCTTCCAATGATGTCGTTTGTAGAGTCTATTGCGACATGTTTCAAAAAGTATGTAACATTTAAGGGTCGCGCTCGCCGCTCTGAGTATTGGTGGTTCTGGATTATTCCTTATTTGGTTTCTGCGGGTGCTGGTTATCTGTTCCAGTGGAAACTTGCCCAGCGTGCGCTCCTTGAGTCGCAGATTGTCGACGCTCTGTTCGACGAGAAGAAGCATGAGGCCCTGCTAGCTCAGGCCAGTTCTGTAGATAGTATCTTTACTACATGGATCATTGTGATTGCCATCTTGTGGTTGGTATTGTTGTTGCCATCACTGGCTGTTCTTACACGTCGTCTGCATGACACCGGTCACAGCGGTTGGATCATTGTGCTCAACTTCATCCCAGTGGTTGATTTCGTAACCCTCATTATGACTTTCATCTATACCGTGATGGACAGCAAGAAGGAGACAAATAAGTTTGGTCCTTCTCCTAAGTATGTAGATGCTTAATAATGAAATAATTCTATTATTTTGACTAACTAACGCAGTATGGGTGGCGACACTAGTAGATGGTGTCGTGCCCTTGTGTTTTATGTGACATATTCGCTGACAATGTGTCAGACGTTGCGGTGTTGGCACGGTTTTGGCAGAATGGGTGGCAGAATAAGTTGAATATTAAAAAATATAAGAATTATGAACATCAAACCACTAGCAGACCGTGTGTTGGTATTGCCAGCACCTGCAGAAGAAAAGATTGGCGGAATTATTATTCCAGACACAGCTAAGGAGAAACCTCTCCACGGAACCATCAAGGCCGTTGGTCAGGGCACAAAAGACGAGGCAATGATACTGAAGGAGGGCGACGAAGTGCTCTATGGTAAGTATTCTGGTACCGAGCTTGAGTTTGAGGGAACAAAATATCTGATGATGCGTCAGAGCGACGTACTCGCAGTAATTGAGAAGTAATTTAGATTTTAGACTTAAGATTTTAGAGAATTATGGCAAAGGATATTAAATTCAATATTGACGCTCGCGACGCTATGAAGCAGGGCGTTGACCAGTTGGCAAACGCTGTAAAGGTAACACTTGGTCCTAAGGGCCGCAATGTAGTTATCGAGAAGAAGTTCGGTGCACCACAGATTACTAAGGACGGTGTATCAGTAGCCAAGGAGATAGAACTGGAGGATAAGTTTGAAAATACAGGTGCACAGCTGGTTAAGAGCGTGGCATCGAAGACTGGCGACGACGCTGGTGACGGTACAACTACTGCTACCATCCTGGCTCAGGCTATCGTATCAGAGGGACTTAAGAACGTAACAGCAGGTGCCAACCCAATGGACCTGAAGCGTGGTATCGATAAGGCCGTTAAGGCTGTAACCGAGCACATCGCTAAGAGCGCTGAGCTGGTAGGCGACAACTACGACAAGATTGAGCAGGTAGCTACAGTATCAGCAAACAACGATAAGGAGATTGGTGAACTGCTGGCAGAGGCAATGCGTAAGGTTAGCAAGGACGGCGTAATCACCATTGAGGAGAGCAAGAGCCGCGACACACATATCGGTGTGGTTGAGGGTATGCAGTTTGACCGTGGTTACCTGTCGGCATACTTTATCACCGACAGCGAGAAGATGGAGTGCGTGATGGAGAACCCATACATTCTGATCTACGACAAGAAGATTTCTAACATCAAGGACTTCCTGCCTATCTTGCAGCCAGCTGCTGAGAGCGGACGTCCACTGATGGTTATCGCTGAGGATGTAGACAGCGAGGCTCTGACAACACTCGTTGTAAACCGTCTGCGTGGCGGACTGAAGATCTGTGCTGTTAAGGCTCCTGGATTCGGCGACCGTCGTAAGGCTATGCTCGAGGATATAGCTACACTGACTGGTGGCGTAGTTATCAGCGAGGAGAAGGGTCTGAAGCTGGAGCAGGCTACGCTTGAGATGCTGGGTACTTGTGACAAGGTAACTGTAAGCAAGGACAACACCACTATTGTGAACGGTGCCGGCGACAAGCAGGCCATTCAGGACCGTATCGCTCAGATCAAGAAGGAAATCGAGAATACCACTTCATCATACGACAAGGAGAAACTGCAGGAGCGTCTGGCTAAGTTGGCTGGTGGCGTAGCAGTACTCTACGTAGGTGCTAACAGCGAGGTTGAGATGAAGGAGAAGAAGGACCGCGTAGACGATGCTCTGTGCGCTACCCGTGCTGCCATTGAAGAGGGTGTAGTAGCTGGTGGTGGTACCACATACATCCGCGCTCAGGAGGCCCTGAAGGATGTGAAGGGCGACAACGCCGACGAACAGACTGGTATCAATATCATCTGTCGTGCTATCGAGGAGCCTCTGCGCCAGATTGTAACAAACGCTGGTGGCGAGGGTGCAGTAGTAGTACAGAAGGTACGCGAGGGCAAGGGCGACTATGGTTACAATGCCCGTCTCGACAAGTACGAGGATCTGCGTGAGGCCGGAGTAATCGATCCTGCTAAGGTGGCTCGTGTGGCCTTGGAGAACGCTGCATCAATCGCAGGTATGTTCCTGACCACAGAGTGCATCATCTGCGACAAGCCTGAGAAGGAGCCTGCAATGCCAATGGGTGGAGCTCCAGGAATGGGCGGAATGATGTAATTTTGCAAAGTTAGCATAACAAATTTGGGGATGGATCGTTGAATCCGTCCCCATTTTTAGTTAATTTAAAATATTTGCTGTATTTTTATGCTCGAAAGATTTGTAGGGTTCATAAAAACCCGCTAATTTTGCACCCGCAAATAATAATTTTTTTGATTTGTTTTAGTAGATTAGTTTTTAAGTAGTTTGTTTTTCGGAACTGGTTGTCGTGATGATAACCAGTTTTTTTGTAGTTTTTCGGCTAAATAGTTGGTTGTATCAATAAAATTCACTAACTTTGCAGTCTATTACGTAATCAATTAAAAAACTTTTTTATGAAACAATTCCTGAAAATGACCCTTGCCACAATATGTGGTATTGTGATTCTAGGCCTTGTGATGACGCTGTTTTTCGTTATTTCACTGGTAGGTATGGTGGCCAGTGACTCGGCTAAAACCAAAGTTAAGGAGAACTCTGTGTTCGTACTTAAATTCGATGGTTCTGTCACCGAGCGAGCTGAGGAGGGCACTCCATTCGACGACCTGTTGGGCTTGGACGGTGGTGGTGCAGTAGGCCTGGACGATCTGCTAACAAGTATACGTAAGGCTAAGGCCGAAGAGAATATCAAGGGCATATATATCGAGGGCGGTCAGATGGGATTTGACAGTCCAGCCACTGCACAGCAGGTGCGCGACGCGCTGAATGACTTTAAGAGCAGCGGCAAGTGGATAGTGGCTTATGCCAGCAATTACGGTCAGGCATCGTACTACGTGGCTACTGTGGCCGACAAGATATATCTGAACGGTGAAGGTACCATCGATCTACGTGGATTGGGCGGCAAGGGCGAGTACTATAAGGGACTGTACGACAAACTTGGCGTGAAGTATCTTTGCGCTAAGGTGGGAAAATATAAGAGTTATGTAGAGAGCAACACGCAGGCCGGTATGAGCGACTACGACCGCGAGCAGCGTGAGGCTTATCTGGGAGGAATTTGGAACTACTGGCTGAAGGAGATGGCTGAGGGTCGAAAGATTAAGGTCGAGGACCTGAATCAGTTGGTTAACGACCATCTGCTGGCATTCACAGCCTGCGAGGACTATGTTAAGGCTAAACTGGTGGATAAGATAATGTTCCCTGAGGAGATTAAGGACGAGATAAAGGGACGTCTGAAGCTGGACAAGGATGACGACGTGAACCAGTTGTCGCTGGCCGATATGCTGAACGTGAAGAACAAGAAGAAAGACAAGGGCGAAGAGATAGCTATATACTACGCTTATGGTAGCATAGTAGACAGTCAGGCCATGAATATGCTAGATGGCGGTGGCCACTGCATAGTGGGCAAGAGCACAGCCGACGACTTGCGCGCGTTGGCCGATGACGATGATGTGAAGGCAGTGGTGTTCCGTGTAAACTCAGGCGGTGGCAGTGCTGTGGCATCAGAGCAGATTCGCCATGCACTGAAACTGGTTAAGGCCAAGAAACCGGTGGTGGTATCGATGGGCGGTATGGCTGCATCGGGCGGTTACTGGATAAGTTCGCCAGCCAACTATATCTTTGCCGAGCCAACTACCATCACTGGTAGCATTGGTATATTTGGACTGATACCAAACCTGAGCGGACTGGTTACCGATAAGCTGGGGGTGACATTCGATGGTGTGAAGACCAATAAGTATGCCGGCTACGAGACTGAGCTTGTATTGGGCAAGGAGACCGATGATATAATGGCAGAGCTGCAGTCGCATATCGACCGTGGCTACCAAAGTTTCCTTAACATTGTGTCGGAAGGTCGTGGTATGAAGCCCGAGCAGGTAGATGAGATAGCACAGGGCCGTGTATGGCTGGCCAGCGATGCCATCAAGATAAAGCTGGTGGACAAGCTGGGTAGTCTTGACGACGCTGTGAAGAAGGCTGCCGACCTGGCCAAGATGAAGGAGTATCATACAGCATCGTATCCCGCAGAGCCCTCATGGTTTGAGGCTCTTATGGCTAAAGATAACAAGGGGTCGTATCTGGATGGCGAACTGCGCGAACTGCTTGGCGATGCATATCTGCCACTGATGCAGATTCGTAATGATATTAAGAATAACAGTCGCATACAGGCACGTATGCTTGATGATGTGCGTGTAAAATAAACAATGAGAGTAGAAGGCGATTTTATAACGATTAATAAGAAACTGCTAGGACTGAGCTGGTTTTACGGCTTAGGAGTGGGATTCAGGAACCTGCTGTTTGAGATGGGGGTACTGAAGAGTCGCTCGTTTGACGTGCCGGTGATATCGGTGGGCAACATAACCGTAGGTGGCACGGGTAAGACTCCACACGTGGAGTATCTTATCCGACTGCTTAAGGATAAGGTAAATGTGGCTATGCTTAGTCGTGGATACAAACGCAAGAGTGGTGGATTTGTTCTGTCGGACAAGGACACCCCAATGCGCATGATTGGCGACGAGCCGTATCAGATAAAGCAAAAGTTCCCGGATATAACTGTGGCCGTAGACAAGAAACGTACACGCGGTATCAGCAAACTGATAGATGATGGCAACGGTCTGGATGTCGACGTTGTATTGCTTGACGATGCATTCCAGCATCGGTATGTTAAACCTGGCATAAACATTTTGTTGGTGGACTATCATCGCCTAGTAATCTACGATCGCCTATTGCCGGCAGGCCGACTGCGCGAGCCCGTGAGAGCTAAGGACAGAGCTGATATAGTGATAGTGACCAAGTGTCCGAAGGACCTGAAGCCGATGGAGTTCAGAGTAATAACAAAGGCGATGAGGTTGTATCCGTATCAGCAGCTGTATTTCTCTACCCATGATTATGATGCGCCGAAGGCGGTTTATCCCGACTTGGCCGGGCAAGAAAAACTATCTGAGCTAAAGGATATCGGAAGTAAGAATATCATGCTCCTTACAGGTATTGCCTCGCCCGAGCAACTAATGCACGACCTGGAGAAGTTGAAATCGCAGATAACCCCAATGACATTTGGCGATCATCATAACTTTAAACGCAAGGATATCGAGGCAATTAACGAAACCTTTGCCCAGATGCCAGAGCCCAAGATGATACTGACCACCGAGAAGGATGCTACACGACTGACAGTGGCCGAGGGGCTGAGCGATGACGTGAAAAAGAATCTATATACGCTTCCGATGCGCATAGTTATTATGCAAGGTCAGGAAGAAGAGTTTAACAATAAAATATTAGGCTATGTACACAAAAATTCAAGAAACAGCATCCTGGCTAAAAGAAAGGATGACAACAAGTCCCACAACGGCAATCGTTCTGGGAACGGGTCTGGGACAATTAGCTTCAGAAATAACTGATAAATACGAGTTTCCATACGAGACAATCCCCAACTTCCCAGTGTCGACCGTTGAGGGACACTCGGGTAAGTTGATATTCGGTAAGCTTGGTGGCGTAGACATCATGGCCATGCAGGGCCGCTTCCATTTCTACGAGGGCTACTCAATGAAGGATGTCACCTTCCCTGTGCGCGTGATGTACGAGCTGGGCATCACTACACTGTATGTATCAAATGCTGCTGGCGGTATGAACCCCGACTTTAAGATTGGCGACCTGATGATTATTACCGATCACATCAATCTCTTCCCCGAGCATCCGCTGCGTGGTAAGAACTTCCCAACAGGTCCCCGATTCCCAGACATGCACGAAACCTACGATCACAACCTCATTGCCGAGGCCGATGCTATTGCTAACGATTTTGATATTCCCGTACAGCATGGTGTGTATGTAGGTGTTCAGGGTCCCACTTTCGAGACCCCTGCTGAATATAAGATGTATCGCATATTTGGTGGCGACGCCGTAGGTATGAGTACTGTACCTGAGGTAATCGTTGCCCACCATTGTGGCATCAAGACGTTTGGTATATCGGTTATCACTGATCTAGGTGGTTTCGATGTGCCCGTAGAGGTAAGCCATGAGGAGGTGCAGGAGGCTGCCAACATGGCGCAGCCCAAGATGACGGCCATTATGCGCGAGATGATTATCCGTGCTGAGAGTATTGAGGCTCATAACCAAGACAAGTTTAATACCGATCACCCAACTGAAGGATGGAAATAGCAAAATTAGGAGAATTTGGTCTGATTGACCGTTTGACAAAGGATATAGAGATAAAGAACGATAGCACCAAGAAGGGTGTGGGCGATGACTGCGCAGTGGTGAGCTATCCTGACAAGGAAGTACTCATCACTACCGATATGCTGATGGAGGGCGTGCACTTCGACCTTACTTATATAGACCTGAAGCATCTAGGCTATAAGAGTGCTATGGTGAACATAAGCGATGTTTTCGCCATGAACGGCACTCCACGCCAGATGACAGTTTCGCTGGCCATCAGCAAGCGCTTCACGGTTGAGGATGTCGAGGAGTTCTATAGCGGACTGAAGCTGGCCTGCGAAAAGTGGGGTGTAGACGTGATTGGAGGCGACACCACATCATCATTTACAGGTATGGCCATCAGTATAACCTGTATAGGTGAGGCCCGCAAGGAGGATATCGTATATCGCAGCGGTGCCAAAGATACTGACCTGGTATGCGTGAGTGGCGACCTGGGTGCTGCATATATGGGACTGCAGTTGCTAGAGCGCGAGAAGAGTGTGTACTACCAGCAGGTGGAAGAGGCCCGCAAAAAGAACGATAAGCGCGCCCTGGAAGAACTGTCGCACTTTCAGCCCGACTTCAGCGGTAAGGAGTATCTGTTGCAACGTCAGTTACAGACCGAGGCTCGTGGTGACATCATAGAGAAATTGCGTGAGGCTGGCATACGTCCTACTGCGATGATGGACATAAGCGATGGACTGTCGAGCGAGCTGATGCATATATGTAAACAGAGTGGTGTGGGCTGTCGTATCTACGAGAAAAACATCCCTATCGACTATCAAACAGCCGTGATGGCCGAAGAAATGAATATGAACGTAACGACATGTGCGCTGAATGGTGGTGAAGATTACGAACTGTTGTTCACTGTGCCAATAGGCGATCATGAGAAAATTGAGCATGTTGACGGTGTAAAGCTAATCGGCCACATAACCGATGCAAAATTTGGCCAAGTGCTCGTAACCCGTGATAATCAGGAGTTTACGTTAAAAGCACAGGGGTGGAACCCACTTTCGTAAAAAAATAATTTGTAAAAAAGTGCTAAAAAGTTTGGCGGGTTCAAAAAATAGTCGTACCTTTGCACCCGCAAAACAACGAAAGGATGTTTGCAAAACGAAATTGAAATGTTGGTGCCTTAGCTCAGTTGGTAGAGCATCGGACTGAAAATCCGTGTGTCCCCGGTTCGATTCCTGGAGGTACCACTCCTCCTTTCATTAGCCCGGTCTTGCAGCAATGCAGCCGGGTTTTTTCGTATACATATATTACTGCTTATGGGAATAGTTATTGGTATCGATGTTGGTATTTCAACAACCAAGATTGTTGGAATCAAGAATGGTAAGGTGTCGGCCCCTATCAGTATAACTGCTGCCGATCCTATTACGTCGCTTTTTGGTGCCTTCGGTAAATATTTGCACGATAATGATATCGACCTGAAGGATGTAGAGCAGGTGATGCTTACCGGTGTAGGCTCGGCCTATATCGATCAGTCTATCTACGGACTGCCTACAGCCAAGAGTCAGGAGTTTGTGGCCGACGGACTGGGAGCCCGTTTCGAGTCGAAGCTTGACCACACGATAGTGGTGTCGATGGGTACTGGTACATCGTTTGTGAAGTGCGACGGCAACGATATGCGCCACATTGGCGGTATAGGCGTGGGTGGCGGTACGCTGGCCGGACTGGCCAGACTGTTGCTGAACACCAGTGATATTAAGCAGGTGGCTACGATGGCTAAGCACGGTAATATACGCAATATCGACCTGACAATCGGTGATATAAGCGCTGTGCCTGTGCCAGGACTTACGATGGACACTACGGCCAGTAACTTTGCCAATGCGCAGAGTGATGCCTCGAAGGAGGATATTGCTGCAGGACTGATACACATGGTGTTGCAGAGCATTGGTTCGGCAGCGTGGTTGGCATCGCTGGGCAGCGATATACGCGACTTTGTGCTTATCGGCAATCTGTCGCTGTTGCCACAGTGCAAGGAGGTATTCCCGGCACTGGAGACACTCTACAACATTCGTTTCCATATACCTAAATACTCACAGTACTGCACCGCTATCGGCGCAGCACTGGATTATACTACGAATAAGAAATAGGGATTTCAGCGCTTGTAGGCTGCCAACTTATCGAGGCAGTACTGGCGGAAGTCCGACCAATGATAGTAGGGGGCACAGTCTGTCTGTATGGGCAGTGTGGCCTCTTCTTCGTTTAACAGCACCTTGAACAGTATGTCCTTGTCCTTGATGTTGCTGCGATAGAAGATAAACTGAAGGTTGGATGCCATCGGGAATACGCTGCTGCACCACCATCCTTTAGCTTCGAGCTCGTCGAGGTTGTCGGTGGCAAGGTCGTAGCCGTTTACGCCTATCAGGCATACCAGAGGCAGCAGTACCGTCTCGTGACCGAAACGCAGTTGCGCGCCGGGTTTATCCAGTTGGATACAACTGTCGGCATCGGCAATGAGTTGGCGCAACAGATAACGCTGGCTGTAGGGCTGGTTGCCGCCATTAAGCTTGCACGCGCCGTGCTGTATGTACCACAAGGCGTTGTCGACCTGCCACATGCGGTAGAACTCGTCGGTATTGAACAGCTCTATCAGGTGAGGATTGCGGTTGTAGCTGATGTTCTGCTGGAACAGGGCCATCTTCATCAGATAATAGGTGAAGTATTCCTCATCTACAAACTCCTCTACGATATCAGGATTCTTGAATATCTCCTCCATCAGTCGGCTGTTGCCAAGACGTGGCTTTACATAGGCATCGTAGGCTTTCTTAGCTTCGGGTGTCATATACTTCTTGCGCAGCTTGTTGTCCTGGTAGTTCATATACCATTGTGTGCGCTTAGATGCCTGCATGGTGATATTAAGCTTAGGACACGCCTGTAGCATCTCCAGTGCGTATGATCCCATCGACTCGATACAGCGTGGCACAACGGTGCTGATGCACTTAACGTTGGCGCCTGGGCATAGCACTTCGGGGAATCGTTCTACCATACGTCGGCCGATATTCTGCAACTGTCGCTTGCCGTATCCGGTAAGTTCGCCCCAGCGGTCCTCGGTGTCGTGCATGATAGATTTCATCTCATGCATCACCTTTTGACCAACGGTTGTGAGTTCATCAAGGCTGTCGGCGTGCATCATCATGATGTATGGCGTGTCGTATCCGTTGCGGTTGCTGATGTAGCGAGAGCCGTGTCGACCATAGTGCGAGATATAGAATGGTTTCTTGCCAGCAGGTGACGGTGTAAGCTTGGCCGTGATAGAGTCGGGATAGGTGTGATAGTTGCATGAGGCATACGATGGTGTCTGCCTGATAAGGTCGATGACGCTCTGAGCAGAGGCAGAGTGGATGGCGACCAGTAATGTTGTAATGAGTAATATCTTGAGTTTCATATCACTTATTCTTTTTAATGTTTGTTCTGCGGTTTTCATATCTATATAGTTTGCGCAGATAGTATCGCTTTACGTCCCTCCAGTGGTAGTAGGGGGCGCAGTCGGTCTCTATAGGCATACGGGCCTCCTGACCGTTAAGCAGAACCTTGACCAGAACATCTGGATCATTGCGGTCTGAGCGATAGTGTATCATCATGATGCTGCCGCCAAGTGGAGCTATGCGGTAGTTTGCCCATCCGTAATCTTCGAGCGAGTCGAGGTTGGCGGTGTGGAGTCCGTAACCGTTCAAGTCCATCAGACAGGCCATGCTCATAATGACTTGGCTAGTGGTGTAGCGCAGGTGCATCAATGGGTTATAACGTTTCATCACGCTGTCGCCCATGTGTATCATGTTACGCAGCGTGGTTCGCTGCAGATAGGCCTGGTAGCCGCCGTTGAGCGTACAGCCGCCGTAGTTGATATAGTGCCATGCGTTCTGCTTGCGCCAATGCAAGCGGATCTCTTCAGAAGTGAAAATGTCGAAAAGGGTTATCTTGTCGGCTATCTCTGAGTGCTGTACGTTGCCTGCAAGTAGAAACAGACGTTTGGCCAGTCTGCCCGCATCGATATTGTGTAGAACATAGTTCTGATCGTTGAACAGCGACGTCATAAGACGGGTGTCGTTGGAGTTGAGCGCTGTGAAGCGGTCGTAGCTGATGCTTGTAATCGAGTCGAGGCGCTGGTCGGTAAGTTGCTTGTCGACAGGGTCCATAAATCTCTTTTCCTGGAGCGATGCCTTACTGCGGGCTACGATAGGTTGCAGCATGGCAGAAAGCTGTAGAAGTCCTTCCTGCATGGTCATAATGCATCGGTTGTCAATAGTGCTGCGCACACTGTAGTATCCCTGCGGTGTAAACATATCGGGGAATCGCTCTACCATCTGTTTTACCAGTGTGCGACTCTGCTGGGCTCCTCGGACTGTAAGTTCGCCATCGCGGTTGTAGGCGTCATCCCTGAGCATGGTTACTCTGCGAAGCACATCCTTCCCAAGTGGAGTCAGCTTACCTAGCGAATCGGCCTTAGAGAGTATAGCGTAGGTCTCGGTGTAATACTCTGACTTGTCGAGGTAAAACGGGCCTGGACAGCCATAGTGGTTGATATAGAAAGGCTTCTTGCCTTTGGGTGCGGGAGTATCTTTGGGAATTTTAGCTGTAGAGCGGGCATAGAACATGCCTGCGGCACGATTGATGTCGGCCTTGATCTCCTTCTCAATTGAAGAAGCTTTCGTTTTTTGTGCATTGGCACACAGGGATACCGATGCAACCACAGCTATTGTTAAGAGCAGTTTCTTCATCCTAGTTGACAATAAACAGATTGTTAGTTGCAAAAGTACAACTTTTTTCTGAAAGAAAAAACTTTTTAGTATCAAATTACAAAAAAAAAAAATAGAGGGGAGGTGTTGTCTCTCGACAGACCTTCCCCCTGAGGAACTTATATAATAATACACGTATGCGCACAATATGCGCTGAGTCATAGACAACTCTCTCGAGAAAAACAAACGTATCGCCTGGGACCCTTACATCGAGAGCATTCGGCATTTTCCAATTAAAGGCTGGTCTTCAGACTTTCCTCCACTCCCAAGCGCCTTCTCGTCCAAACGGGCAATGGCTTGATTGCTTAGGAGCCATAATGGAGTTCACTGCTGCGGGACAGTCGGAGATTCACACTCACGTTCCCAATTAAGCACAGTTAAGTGCACCTTTATGGGCATCACATTGCTGTTATGCGCTGCAAAGATACAATTAAAAAAGAAATCTCCCCGAAAATTGGGGAGATTTGCTTTGTTTTTATTACTTTTTAACTTTATAGAGCCTGAATGACAATGCAGGGATGTTATCGAGTAGCAGTGATGCACCCTTGCCGGCATCGACCTTACATGTGCCTGGACGAGGGATAATCTTCTCGGGGTTGTCAAGAGTGTTCTCGTCGTCCATACCGCTATGGCTTAGGGTGATGGTCTGTGCGGTGCGAGCGCCCTTCATACCCTGCAACTGGATGCTTACTGGCTGAGTTTTATCGCTGGTGTTGACCACCTTGATTATAACCTCGCCAGTATTGGCATCCCATACAGATGATGCGAACAGACCGTCCTGACCTGGCTGACCGGCAACAGGTTTCTTGTTCATGGTGAGCTGTAGCACGTTGGTACCCTTGTTCATTGCATATAGCTGCTGAACATAGTAGCTGACAGACTTGAACATGCGCAGATTATCGTACCAGATGGCATCGGGACGCCACTGCCAGCCTTCGACGTGAGCGAAGAGTGGAGCGTAGGTGGCCATATGAACGATATCAGCATTACGCTCGATACCTGTCATGTGGGCAGCCTCTAACAGAGAGGTATAATAGTGGTTCCACTTGTGCTTGTTGCTACCGTGGCATGCATACTCGCCGGCAAACACCTTTGGCCCCTTGCGGTCGTAAGAGTCGTAGCGCAGGCCGTGGGTAAGGAACCACTCCTCGTTGCGATAGTAGTGCTCGTCGTAAAGGTCGACCTTGAGCTCCTTCATGCGTGGTTGGAGCAGGTCGAAGTCCCATCCCTCAGAGTTAGGACCTGTGGTGCCGATGAGCTTGATATTAGGATACTTCTTGCGGATGGCGTCGCTGAATTTCTTGAGACGAGCTGTGAACACTGGACCGAAGCCGCCGTGCTGCTCATCATAGTCCCACTGCTCATTACCAACCCCCAAGAACTTAAGGTTGAATGGAGCAGGGTGCCCCATATCGGCACGCACCTTACCCCACTTGGTGTTTACATCGCCGTTGGCAAACTCTATAAGATCGAGAGCATCCTGGATGTAAGGCTCAAGATCGTCGATAGCTACATGCACGCCTGCTTTGGTGGGATCAGGGTTCTGGAACTGACACGACAGTCCGCAAGAAATAACAGGTAGGGCCTCAGAGCCGAAGTCCTCGCAGAGCTGGAAGAACTCGAAGAAACCAAGTCCGTAGCTCTGGTAGTAGTCGGGGAAGAAACGATAGCCGAAGGTGTAGTGCCAACGGTTCTCGTTGAGTGGACGATTCTCTACAGGACCTACTGTGTTCTTCCACTGGTAGCGGGTCTCAAGATCGGTACCCTCAACGATACATCCACCTGGGAATCGGAATACGCCTGGATGCATGTCGGCAAGAGCCTGGGCCAGATCCTTACGCATGCCGTTCTCGCGTCCCTTCCATGTGTCGGTAGGGAAGAGTGAGATGTGCTCAACGTCGGTGGTAGCCTTGTCGCCAGCCAAGAAGATGCGGAGAGCACCATTAGCCTCAGTGCGTGGCGAGGTAATGGTGGCAGTGTATTTTTTCCATTCGGTGCCTGAAACCTTTACCTTTACTGTAGCAAAGCGCTGGTCTTCGCCCATGGTGTCATTGTCGACTAGGCTAACCTCGAGGGTAGACTTGCCTCCCTCTGGGCAACGAGCCCATACAGAGAAACGGTAGGTGGCATCCTTCTTGGTGGAGATGCCGAAGAAACCTTCGTTCTCAAGTCCTGTGAACTTATCGCTATGACCAGAATACTTCAGTCGTACATAGTGTGGATTGCGCTCGAACGGCCCATCGTTCTTGACGTCGAAGTTGCCATAGGCACGCCATCCCATCAGATGCTGTGGAAACTCGAACGAGCGGTTCTTTACCATTTCGGCATAAAGCCCGCCATCGGCAGCGTAGTTGATATCCTCGAAAAAGATGCCGTACATCGTAGGCTGTACGGGTGCCCCTAGTTTCTTAGTGTTCACGTCGAGAACGTGAGTCTGAGCTCCAGCCGTAAGACTGGCAGCCAGAAGTAGCAGTGTTGATAAATGTTTCATATTTCGTTTGTAATTAGTCGTTATCGGGTACAAAAATACATAAAAATTCCGAAAGTGGTGTTGTTTATACAAAAAATAACGTTTTAACGCGGAAAATGTTTGGCGAATTAAAAGAAAAACGTTACTTTTGCAGAGGATTTTCTGAAACCCAACAATAAATGATGATTAACCATTGGAATAAATATATAATCAGTCTTGCGGCTCTGCTGGCATCACCCCAGATAGAGGCGCAGACAGAGCATTGCAAAGATACAATAGAGCACCATAAACTTCATGAAGCAATGTGGGCGACATGTTCGCAAGAAGACCCAAAGGTGGTGTATGCTGCCTGTTGGGCATATCAGAGCCATGCTATTGAGGATAAAGACAATGAAGCATACTACGAGTCGTGGACATGTGGAGTGATGTATAATTTGGACAGAATGAATATCCATGATGCTTACCACATAGCCAACACGATGAAGGATGACCTGATGCGCAGAAAGTGGGAAGCTAAGGATGAACAGTATCTGGCCCCTAAAATGCTTGGACACGTATACAACGCGTGCGGAAACATTCCTGGAGCTGTGCGTGAACTGCAGAATGCCATTGCACTTATAAAAGGTACGCGATACGAGGCCGAGGGACTGAGTTTTCTGTATCTGGCGATGGCACATATACAGCTTAACAACGATATCAAGGAAACCCTGAAGTGGCTGGAAGAGGACCTGAAAGAGCTTGAGAAGCATAAGAGCTCTGAAGGCTATTGGCGCGGAAAGGCCAGTGCATACGCTGTGAAGGCTATCGTGAAGTTCAAGCAGAAGGACTACAAGGGATTCTACGAGAATTATGCGCAGGCAGAAAGAGCTGAGAGTATGAATGGCGGGCCTTCGGTAGACATATTTGTACCATACGCGCGCGTGTACAAAACTTTGTTGGATGGTAATGCCGAAAAGGCATTGGCAGAAGTAGAGACATTGCCTAATATGAAGGAGCGCTACTTGTTGCGCTGTGATATCTATCGCTATCAGGGATTTGATGACAAAGCATTTATGACTCAGCGCGATCTGATGCATATGCGCGACTCGATTACTGGTGTGATGATTGCTGAGAACATACAGAAGCAGGAAGAAGAGATGGTGTTGCTACGCCAGGGACAGAAGGCTGCACGCATAATGAACATAGTGTTGGTGATAGCAATGGTGCTGGCGCTGATGCTGATTATCGGTCTGGCAATGACCATCTACGGTAAACGTAGATATCAGGATATGCTGCTGAAGAAGAACCGGGAATTGAAGTCGGCCTACAAGCATGTGGCAGCAGCCGACGAGATGAAGACAGAATTCATACGCAGTGTGAGTCACGAGATACGTACACCGCTTAACATCATCAATGGATTTACGCAGGTACTTACCGAGGAAGGTTCGGAGTTTGAACCTGCCGAGCGTAAGGGTATTGCCGATACCATCAGCAAGAATACCCGCCATATTACATCGTTGGTAAACAAGATGCTGGCACTGGCCAATGAGCATACCAAAGACCTGATGAAAGATGCGGAGGATACTGATGCACTCGACATATGTAAGCGCGCGATAGATGCAATGCCCGATGTAGATAAGGCACGTATCTGTGTGGAACTGGTGGACCTGACGGGTAGCGACGACAAGATGCTTACTACCAACAGCGATAGTCTGTTGCAGATGTTGGGTAATATACTGGAGAATTCAGCGAAGTTTACTGACCAGGGTTACATCCGACTGACGCTGAAGAAAGATAAGACATACTTCTACTTTACCATCGAGGATACTGGATGTGGTATACCTTCGGATAAGATTGGTACCATCTTCAACCGATTTACCAAGGTTGATGAGTTCAAAGAAGGTTTAGGTCTTGGCTTGGCATATTGTCACGAAACTGTAGAGAAACTTGGTGGAACACTAAAGCTCGACAGAACGTCGGACGAGGGCACCACCTTTACACTTAGCTTGCCAATTAAACTTAAAACAAACAAATAATTATGATGAATCAACAAACAGAACAGGGTAGCAAGGCCTACCTGATTTCAATCGTAATGGTCGCAGTACTTGGCGGCCTGCTGTTCGGATACGACACTGCTGTTATATCTGGTGCAGAAAAGGGATTACAGGCTTTCTTTATGGAGTCGAAGGATTTTGCCTATACCGATGGCTGGCATGGTTTTACATCGGCTAGTGCGCTGATAGGCTGTATCATCGGATCGGCTCTGTCAGGATTCCTTGCTACTAACCTGGGTCGTAAAAAGTCGCTAATCATTGCCGGTTTGCTGTTTTTTATCTCGGCACTCGGATCGATGGAGCCGGAGTTCTTGTTCTTCGAACATGGCACACCTACCTATTCGCTGCTTATCATGTTTAATATCTATCGTGTGATAGGTGGTATCGGCGTAGGATTGGCTTCGGCCATCTGCCCAATGTATATCGGTGAGGTGGCTCCTTCTAATATCCGTGGTATGCTGGTATCGTGGAACCAGTTCGCTATCATTTTCGGTCAGTTGGTAGTTTATTTCGTCAACTTCTTCATCCTAGGCGATCATATCCAGCCTTTGGTTGAGGAGATGGGTAAGGGTCTGGCTGCTATCAATCCTGCAGCACAGTGGACCGTTACTACTGGTTGGCGCTATATGTTCGGAAGCGAGGCTGTGCCTGCAGGTCTCTTTGCATTGCTCATCTGCTTCGTACCAGAGACTCCACGTTATCTAGTATCTATCGGGCAGGACCAGAAGGCCGAGGGTATTCTGGCTAAGATCAACGGTAGCCTGAAGGCTAAACAGATTCTGCAGGATATCAAGGATACAATGGTGGTAAAGACCGAGAAACTGATGACCTATGGTGCTTTGTGTATCTTTGTAGGTATCATGCTGTCAGTATTCCAGCAGGCAGTAGGAATCAATGCTGTACTATACTATGCTCCACGTATCTTTGGCGATATGGGTATGGACGACCCGATGATGCTGACAGTATTCATGGGTATCATCAATATCTCTTTTACACTGGTGGCTGTGTTCACTGTCGAGAAGTGGGGACGCAAGCCTCTGCTCATCTCAGGTTCGCTTGGTATGGCTCTGGGTGCTTTCGGTGTAGCCGTTACATTCGGTAACGACAGTCTTGCACTTGTTACAGCAGCATCGCTGCTCATTTATTCTGCATCGTTTATGTTCTCATGGGGCCCAATCACATGGGTACTCATTGCTGAGATATTCCCAAACACCATCCGTGGTGGTGCTGTTGCTATCGCAGTAGCTTTCCAGTGGATTTCTAATTTCATTGTAAGCTCATCATTTGTGCCAATGTTCAACATGCACCTGAGCGATGGCGATGACTTTGGTCACTGGTTTACCTATGGTCTCTATGGTATCATCTGTGTAGTAGCTGCTGTATTTGTATGGCGACTCGTGCCTGAGACAAAGGGTAAGACCCTGGAGGACATGAGCAAGATGTGGAAGGATAGACTTGCAAAATAAATATAATATTATAAGATGGAACAATTATGAAAAAGATTCTAGTAGCAGAAGACAATGACAGCAACTATGTACTAATGACGTACCTGCTGAAGAAAGACTTTGAGTTCGATCGTGCCAAGAATGGTAAGATTGCCGTAGATATGGTTGAGGCTGGCAATTACGATCTGGTGTTGATGGACATCAAGATGCCTATTATGGACGGCCTCGAGGCAACCAAGCAGATTAAGGAAAAACGTCCTGATCTGCCAGTTGTTGCGCTGACTGCAAACGCTTTTGACAGTGACCGTACTGCCGCAGAGAAGGCTGGTTGCGACGGATTCCTGTCAAAACCCGTTAACCGCGACGAGTGTATCTCGCTGCTCAAGAAGATTCTTGGGGAGTAATAAACTGGAAATGAAATTGGCTTGGGTCTGTGTGACTCAAGCCAATTCTAAATCTAATGCCTGCTGTAGCTTTGCTACGGCAGGATTATTTTCTGCCATCTCTTCGTATTGCTCTCTACGACTGAGTATCTTCGGCATCTCTTGCTGTTCACTTACAATTACTTCAATATGCAACTGATTGTTGTGCAGATATATTTGTAGAGTCTTGGTAATGCTCCCCTTGATATCTTCGATTTCCTGTTTTATCAAGTCGTTGTCAACCATTATCTCGATGGCTGGGAAATCAGTTATTGTCGGGTTCATATTCTTCATGCGTGTGGCTATACCGCTAAGCTTTTGTGGCATGCGGTTGCACATCGACATCCATTGGAATTCCAGATCGGTCTGCGAGAATTGGGCATCGTTAGTATGATCCTGTCCTGTGGGCAGGTTGATTGAGCCTGGGATAATCTGCATACCGCTCTTTTTAGGCGAATCCTTTTGTCCAAGCTTATTCCATGAGAAACCGATACCGCTGATGGTGCGGGTGGTAGCGGGCGCTGGTTGGCTGGTGATGCCGCCAGCCTTTGCGGCCGAATTAACAGCAGGGGTAGATACAGCACGTTCAGCCGCGGCTACCTGCGGGGCCGTGGTCTTCTTGGGCTGAGACTGCTGAATCAGATTCTTAAACAGGGATTTTAGTCTTCGGGGCTTACGCCCCGCACTGGCGCCTTCCTCCGCAGGCTGTGTAATCTGGGCTACCTGTATCAGTGTGAGTTCTACCAACAGTCGCTTGTTGCTCGATTGGCGATAGTTGATATCGCACTGATTCATCAGCTTTAGTGCATCATACAGGAATGATATCTTACAACGCTTGGCCTGCTCCTCGTATCGCTGGCGCATCTGGTCGCTCACTTCGAGCAGTGGCAGAGTTTGCGGGTCGCGGGCCATCAGCACATTGCGTACGTGCTTTGCTAGACCCTGAATGAGTAAGCCTCCGTCGAAACCCTTGTTGATTACCGAGTTGAGCAGTACCATAATGTCGCTCACCTTATTATTAATAGAGAGGTCTACTATTTTGAAGTAGTTCTCGGCATCTAGCACGTTCAGGTCTTCTATCACCTTGTCGTAGGTGATGTTGCCCTGACAGAACGATGCAGCCTGGTCAAATATTGACAGGGCATCACGCATACCGCCATCAGCCTTTTCGGCGATAACGGCCAGAGCCTGTTCTTCGTATTTTATGCCCTCTTGTTCGGCCACATGCTTCAGGTGGTCGATGGTGTTGCGTATGGTCATACGCTCAAAGTCGTATATCTGACAACGGCTCAGAATGGTTGGCAGAATCTTGTGTTTCTCGGTGGTGGCCAGAATGAAAATTACGTGTGCGGGTGGCTCCTCCAGTGTCTTCAGAAATGCGTTGAAAGCAGCTGTAGAGAGCATGTGCACCTCGTCGATGATAAACACCTTGTACTTGCCAAGCTGGGGTGGGATGCGTGTCTGCTCCATCAGTGTCTTGATGTGTTCAACCGAGTTGTTTGATGCGGCGTCGAGCTCAAAGATGTTGAGCGATCGCTGCTCGTTGAACGATTGGCACGATTCACACTCGTTACAAGCCTCGCCCTCGGCAGTGGGGTTTTGGCAGTTTATTGCCTTTGCAAAGATACGCGCACAGGTGGTTTTGCCCACTCCACGCGGTCCGCAAAACAGGTAGGCATGGGCTAGTTTCCCGCTCTTCACGGCATTCTTCAGCGTGGTGGTAAGGGCAGCTTGTCCCACCACCGTGTCGAAGCTCAACGGACGGTACTTTCTGGCCGAAACGATATATTCCATATTGCTAAATTTAATTTCGTGGTGCAAAGATACAAAAAAATGTGTAAATCGCGTAATTCGTGCCAAAAATTATGTAACTTTGCAGCCAAAATGATGAAATTATGAAAGTTTTGGTTAGTATTAAGGCATACGCTCTTCGTGTGTGGCGTTCGGTATATTTCAAATATGCCGTCGTTTGCATTGTTGGTGTACTGCTGGTTGGCTTCCTTGATGACAACAGTATATGGAGTCATTTCAAGAACACCCAGCGTATTGAGGAGTTAAGCCGTGAGAAGGAAAAGTACAACGCCGACTTTGAGCGCGATCAGGCCCAGATAAGGGAACTGAACAAGAATCCCAAGGCGATGGAGAAGATTGCCCGCGAGCGTTATTACATGAAAGCCGACGATGAAGATATATTTGTGCTTAGCGACGACGAACGCGAAGCAAAACCACTTGAGACAAATGAGAGAGTTGAATAAGATACAGACCGCCATTTTTCTGTTTGGCGGTATACTGATGGCAGTAGGTGCGGGCACTACACTGCTGGGTTGGGGTAGTGCCCCATATATTTATGCCCTTGGAGCCCTGGGCTTTGCCTCTATGCAGATGTTACAGCGTTACGAGGGTAACAATTTCACTATACGTCGTCTGCGTCGCATGATGCTTATAAGCGATGTGCTGTTTTTGGTAGCAGCAGTGCTGTTGTTTGCCAACAAGAGCATTATCTTGGGTTTGAGCTACATTACTTATATAGAATATGTGTACAACAAGTGGGTAGTAGTGCTGCTCATTGCAGCTCTTCTACAACTGTATTCTATGCACAGAATTGGTAGTGAACTCGAAAAAGAGGCAAAAAAATAATTAAAAGATTGCGCATTTGTTTTAAAATGCGCAAAATTATTTTTATACCTCAATATATAGTTGTAATTTCGCGGCCGAAAACAATAAATTATGAACAAGATATTCTACGCATTACTAACAGCAGTTACATTCGTATCGTGCGCTGAGTCATATAACATCCAGGGTACCACTTCGGTGTCAGCTCTCGATGGCAGCAAACTATACCTTAAAACCATGGTGAACGATGAGCTTAAGAATCTTGACTCGTGCGACGTTGTACATGGAAAATTCAAATTTGCAGGTCTGCTTGATACTATCAAGTTGGCTAATCTTTATATGGACGATGAGCCGCTGATGATGCCCGTTGTCATTGAGAAGGGCGAGATCGAGATACATATCGATAATACTAGCCGTACAGTTACTGGTTCGCCTCTCAATGAGAAGCTCTATGAGTTTATGAAGCGTCACGACCAGTTGGGCAACGAGCTCAACGAGCTGTCGCACAAGCAGAGCCAGATGCTGCTCGAGGGTATCGAAGAGGAGGTTATTAATCGCAAACTTTCCATCGAGGCACAGCGTATCGCTGTACAGGAAGACTCGCTTGTCACCATCTTTATCGTAGAGAACTGCGACAATGTGCTTGGTCCTGGCGTGTTTATGATGGTTACCAGTGGTTATCAGTACCCAATCCTTACACCTCAGATTGAGGATATCATGAGCAAGGCAACCAAGAAGTTCAAGGCCGATCCATACGTTAAGCAGTACTATCAGATTGCCAACGAGATTCAGGCCCGTCAGAACGGACTTGTAGAAGATGTACCACAAACACCAGCCACAACAGCTCCAGCCAATGAAACTCCTGATTCAACACGGAACGATCGTTAATGAGAACAACATATTCGACGGTACTGTCATCGTCGAAGATTCTAAGATAACTAAGATTGTAGAAGGAGACACCGTCCCGAACGCATCTTTTGACGACGTCATCGATGCTTCGGGATGTTTTGTTTTACCTGGTCTGATAGATGATCATGTGCACTTCCGTGAGCCTGGACTCACTGAGAAGGCTGATATTGACAGCGAGAGCTGTGCTGCTGCAGCTGGCGGCATAACTACCTATTTTGATATGCCCAACACTGTGCCGCAGACTACCACGCTCGAGGCACTCGAAGATAAGTTTAAGATTGCAGCCCAGAAGAGCCATGTAAACTATAGCTTCTTCTTTGGTGCTACTAATGATAATGTAGAGCTGTTCTCTAAGCTCGATCCTCATCGTATACCTGGTATTAAACTCTTTATGGGCAGTTCTACCGGCAATATGCTGGTAGATCGACGCGAGGCGCTCGAGAAGATTTTTTCTACAGCCCAGATGCCTATTATGGTTCATTGTGAGGATACTGATATTATCAATCGCAACATGGCCGAGGCTAAGCTGAAGTATGGCGATGACCCCAAGGTGACTCATCACCCCGAGATACGCAGCGTAGAGGCTTGCTATCAGAGCACCAAGCTGGCTGTAGAACTAGCCACTAAGCATCATGCACACTTGCATATTGCCCACCTTACAACCGCTAAGGAGTTAGAATTGCTAACTGATGGCATTACTGCCGAGGTTACACCATCACACCTGTATTTCTGTGATCGCGATTATAATTCGCTGGGCACACGCATAAAGTGCAATCCTGCCATTAAGTCGCAGGCCGATCGCGATGCTTTGCGCCAGGCTGTGGCCGATGGTCGTATAGCTGTGATTGGTACCGACCATGCACCACACTTGTTGGCACAGAAGGAAGGTGGATGCGCCAAAGCTGCCAGTGGTATGCCGATGATACAATTCTCGCTGATAACTATGCTCGAACTTGTAGATCAGGGCGTGCTTACGCTCGAGCGACTTGTAGAGCTGATGTGCCATCGTCCTGCCGATCTGTTTGGTGTGCGCAATCGCGGCTATCTGCGCGAGGGCTATCAGGCTGATATCGTGCTTGTTCGTCCTAATTGCGGATGGACTGTTACCAAGGATGTGATTAAGAGCAAGTGCGGTTGGAGCCCGATGGAGAACCACATGTACCTGTGGCGTGTCGAGCGTACTATCTGCAATGGTCATACCGTATACCAGAACGGCATAGTAGATACCAACTATATTGGACAACCCGTTGAATTTAGATGAAACTCACCTACCGCATATCACAACTTGTACCCTATATCAACTGGGTTTACTACTTCTATGCCTGGCAGGTAAAGGACGAAGTTGAGAGGCTGCGCATGCAGCGTGAGGCCCTTGCCAAGCTCGAGGAACTAGAAGAAAAGTATCTGATTCATGCGGTTTTCGAACTCTTCGATGCGTATAGCGACGATGATGATATTGTGATTTTCCGCACGCAGTTGTGTCCCGATTGTGGTATTAAGCATCCTGTGCGCGTGGGTAGCATACCGTGTCTGCGCCAGCAACAGGGCAAACCGCCTTACCTGTGTCTTGCTGATTTTATTGCCCCACAAGACAGTAAAGTGAAATCAAAAATAGGTCTTTTCGCCACCACTGTCGATATCGGACTCGAGACCGATTTCGATGATGATGTATATCAGAAGATGCTAACCCAACTGCTTGCCGACCGACTGGCTGAGGCTGCGGCAGAGCGGCTGCACGAACAGGTGCGCAAGGAGATATGGGGGTATGCCAAAGATGAGAATCTCTCTATCCCCGATATGCTGATAGAGCGTTTTCTGGGCATTCGTCCGGCAGTAGGCTATCCCTCGTTGCCTGATACTAGTCTGAATTTCCTACTTGATGGTATTCTGGATATGAAACAGATTGGTATCCGACTCACCGAGAGTGGTGCGATGAAACCTCACGCCAGCGTTTCTGGCATGATGATATCCAATCCTAAAGCTCGTTATTTCTCTATAGGTAAGATAGGCGAAGATCAATTGCAGGACTATGCCCGTCGTCGTGGCGTACCTGCAGAAGTGCTGCGTAAGTGGTTGGAAATTTCCAAATCTTAGCGCACACTTTTTAATTCCAAGACAACTATCTCGCCTGTGGCGCCGAATCGCCAGGGGATGAGCCCGCCTAAGCCTGCTGTTACAAAGAGCGACTGATTGCCTTCCTTAAACCATCCGTAATTCTCCTTGCAACGTAGCGACATGGGGCTCCATCCGAACAGCGAGAACTGCATGTTGTGAGTGTGCCCGCTCAGTGTCAGTTGTGCTCTCTTGTCAGGAAGAATCATGACGCGCCATATTGCAGGGTCGTGCTGTAGCATGATAATAAATCCCTTTGCGTTGCCTATGGCTTTTTTTACGTCGCCATGATACGGATATCCCCTTCTGTTGCTGTCGTCCTCCATTCCTGCTATAGTGATTTCGCTTTTCCCCCTGCGTATGGTCTTGTGCTCGTTCATCAGCAGGTACCATCCCATGCGTTTTTCCAGTGCAACAGTTTCCTTACATGGCAGTGGGTCGCGTTCTTCTGTTGGACGCATGTACTTGTCGTAGTCGTGATTGCCTAGTATGCTGTACACACCGTCCTTGGCTTTTAGTGAACCAAGTAATTCGGTGTGTTCAACTATTTCCTGAGGCTTCACGTTCTGCAGGTCGCCAGTAAATATTATCATGTCTGCATTCTGAGCATTCATGGTGTCAACGGCACGTTTCAGCATCCACTGCCTATCACCCTTCAAAGTACCTACGTGGGCATCCGAGAACAGTACTATCTTGTATCCGTCAAACTCCTTGGGAAGTTCGGGCGATGAGTAAGTCTGGTGGTTAATCTCCAGTTTCTCGAAACCTATATATGCACCATACAGCACCACATACCATATCAGCACAGTAGCTATCGCCCCCACCAGATTGCCGTAGTTCTTAGGCTTCTTCCTGCGATGTTTGCCTTTAATCAGTCGCACCAGTTTGCTCGTTGCTAGTCCGATTGCAGAACACAGCACATACGCCCACTTAGGCGCTGTTATCAGGCCTATCATCAGTAGGTAGGTATAGAGTAAGGTGGTGTTGTCGGGTATGAACTCTGGCTCGTATGTCAGTTTCAGAGTCAGCCCGACTAGAATTGCAGTAGGAATCCAGTATGCTATACGTCGCGTAGCAGTAAATCTATGGCGCCAATAGTGCAGGTCAAGATACACATCGGGCAGTATGACCAGTAGCAGAAACAGGTATGGTGCGCGTGCTATCATTGGTCAGGGTTTTCTACCAGTCCTTGATATTCGGGAGCGAGTGATGACATCACCGAGTCGTAAGCCTGGCGCATTGTCGCGTCCACGTTCTCAGGTCCCTGTCCTACGGGATAGATGGGCTGATGTATGGTTAGTGTCATCGGATGCCAGTTCACAAAGTTGAATCCCTTCATGCGTGGCAGTATGTCGAACGAACCGTTGATGGTCAGTGGAACTACGGGCAACTGCAATTCGTCGGCCAGTGCAAACGCACCTTTACGGAAGTGTGCCATATGGCCGGTAAACGATCGTGCACCCTCGGGGAATACCGTTACGCTGTATCCCTCCTTCAGTATTTCGCGAGCATCGTCGTATGTCTTGCGAATCTTGCTGGGGCCGCGCTTGTCTACAAATATCTGGTGACTCTTGGCACAGGCGTATCCCAGGAATGGTACCTTTCTCAGTTGCTGTTTCATCATCCACTTGAAGTTGCGGTTCAGGTGTCCGTATATCAGGAATATGTCGAACGATCCTTGATGGTTTGCCACAAACACGTAGCTCTGGTCTTTCTCCAGATTCTCGCGTCCCTCAACCTTTACGGGTATCAGAAACATCTTCAGGATAATCTTTCCCCACATATGTCCGGGCCAGTATCCCCAGAAGTGTCCGTTGCCTATTGTAGTGCCAATGCCCACCTCGAGTGCTGTGATAATCGTCATCAGCACTATTCCCGGCAGACATATAATAAATTGGTAGATTCTATATAATAGTTTCAGCATATTGGTTAATTGTCAATTATCAATTTTTAATCCTCAACTATCTTAGGATATTTACGTGTCAGTCCGTCCCAGCGCAACTTCATCACACCGAAGAAAGCCTCGCCGAAAATGCCGCCACTCATCTTGCTTACGCCCTCGCGACGGTTCACGAATATTACACTCACCTCCTTAATCTTAAATCCTATCTTATATGCGGTATACTTCATCTCTATCTGGAACGCATAGCCCTTAAAGCGTATCTTGTCCAGTTCGATGGTCTTCAGCACACGACGTTTGTAGCACTTAAATCCTGCAGTGGTGTCGTGTACCTTGAATCCTGTAACCATACGTACGTATTTAGATGCGAAATAGCTCATCAGCACGCGTCCGATGGGCCAGTTCACCACGTTTACACCGCTTACATATCGGCTACCGATGGCCACGTCGTAACCCTCGTCGTGACAGGCTGCGTAAAGTCGAGGCAGATCGTTGGGATCGTGACTAAAGTCGGCATCCATTTCGAAAATGTACTCGTAGTCGCGCTCCAGCGCCCACTTAAATCCTGTGATATATGCTGTTCCCAGTCCCAGTTTGCCACTACGCTCTACGATGTGCAGTCGGCTTCCGAACTCGGTAGATATCAGTCCGCGCACGATAGCAGCTGTACCGTCGGGTGATCCGTCGTCGATTACCAGTATATGGAAACTCTTCTCTAGGGCGAATATCGCACGGATAATCTTCTCGATATTCTCCTTCTCGTTATAGGTAGGTATAATAACTATACTATCACTCTGATGCATCTTCTTTATTTTTAAACGGTGCAAAGATAATCAATTTTATGCACGAATCACACGAATTACTACGAAAATATCCTAAAATCGCGAAAAAACTATTTATCCGTACTGGTTATTGCAGGCTTAAAGATATCAAAATCCTTGTTGTATACAGGCGACTGGATTGACAGCAGGTTCAGCACCGAGTGGAAAATGTAGTGCTGCTCCAGTACTGCGGGTAGGTCGTTTCTATACTCTCTGTATCCCTCCGATGTCCATACTAGGAATGGTATCTCGTACTGCTCCTTGGGTGCCAGTTTCTTTGGCAGACCGTGCATAAACATCTTTCCCTCGCCAAGCGATTCGCCGTGGTCCGAAATGAATATCATCGCAGTCTTTCTGTCGGTCATGCTGCGCAGGGTGTTGATAAGGCCGTTCAGGAGATAGTCGGTATAGCGTATGGTGTTGTCGTAGGCATTTACCAGCATGCCCACATTCTTCTCGCCCTCTTCCACGTTCTTTGCCACGGGCTTGTACACCTCAAACTCCTTGGGGTATTTACTGGCATATTGCGGACCGTGACTGGTGGTGGTGTGCAGTACTATCAGCACCTTATTATTCGGGCTCTTCTCTATGCGCTCACGCAGTCCCGTAAAAAGTAATTCATCGTATCTGGCATCCACATTTGGGTATATCTTGGCTAGTTCGGGCTGTGTCAGATATTCATCGATGTGTACGGGTGGCTCGCCCCAGTTAAATGTGCGCCACGACACGTCGACACCTGTGCGGAATGCATAGTTGGGCAATATTTCGTAGAGGTCGCCACTCTCTTTTGGCTCAAGTATTGCCTTGGTGCCAGCAGTGGTATAGGTGGCACACGACTGAGTCTCATACACTTTTAGATCCTTCACTTTCGATAACAGTGGATTGGTATCGCGCTTGTAGCCGTATAGCTGGAAATTGGCTTTTCTTGCCGACTCGCCTATTACCAGTACCACCACAGCTTTGTCGTTGTCTGTAATCTTTCCGTCGGGCAGTTTTATTTCCTCAGCCTGTTTGTCTTGGCTGATGCTGATTACGCGTATCGTGTTTACGATATACGACCATGGTTGTAGCAGTGCTCCCAGTTCGGTGTCATGCTGACTCACAAACAGCACTTGGTTGTAGTTAAGCAATGCAAAAACCAGAATCACACCCAGCGAACTGCCGCATAGCTTACCCATCTTCTTGGCCTTGCCCATCTTTACTGGCTGTATCAGACAGTAAATTGCTGGTAGTACGCCAAATACAAAGATAAATACCCATAGCGACCAACTGAAGAATCCTGAAGCCTCTGAGTATCTGGTGTTGAACACGTTTCTTATCACGTTTTCATCGATGATGATATTATATGTCAGGATGAAATACAGCGATGTGGCATTGATAATCGACAGTATAGCCAGCAGTATTCGTCCTAATATCCTTAAGCAAAACATGGTGAGATAAGTCATCATGAAGTTAGCCGCAAACATGATGATTACCAGCGATGCTATCAGCCATACTATACCTATTGTACTCTCATTGCTGTTTTCGATTACATACTGGAAGAATGGTATGTTGAATGCCACCAGCGTGCCGATACTGATGATACTCGAGAAAACTACAAGCGACATCGGCCGCTTAAGCATCTTTTTTATATTGCTGAATAATGATGTCATTTTACTAGTTTGTTTTGGAACTTGAAGAAAATCACGAACGGCGTCACAAATCCGATGATGCTACCCACGCACACATCCATCAGGAAGTGCTGCGACAGGTATATACGCGAGTAACCGCCCAATGCAGCCAAGGCCAGTAGTGCCAGTATCGATGTGTAAAACTGTAGCTTGGCTTTAAGGTTGTGCGGCTGGGCATCCTTGATATAGCGATATGCCAGGATAATCATGCAGCACGTGGCAAAAATAAAAAATGTAGACGTATGTCCCGATGGGAACGAGTTGCTGTGGTGCATCCTCACGCCATCCACCAGTGGCAATACCATATCGGGGTAATTCTCAAACACGCTTACCGGGCGATCGGCATGGAACAATAACTTCAATATCGTTACCACGATAGCCCCCGTCACCTCGCTCATGGCATAGTACACGGTCATCATCTTCTTCTTGTACAGCAGTGGTATCAGTGCCAATACGTATAGCGGCCACTCTGCCAGTTGTGTGTAGTACTTAAATAATGTGTCCTGTATGCTGGTGTGATGCGAGTTCAGCATCATGTGCAGCTCGGTCTTAGGATATCCGCACAGCAGTCCGATGACCATCGTTAGAAATATCAGGTATACGATAATGTAGGGCGAAACCGTTTTTATAAGCGCTTGCTTGCTAATCATTTTCTATGCTATTCTTTTATTCTATTTGTAATCCTAGTTGTAAAAATCGGTGCAAAGGTAATGAATTTTAGGCACGAATTGCACTAATTACAGTTTTTTTTGTAATTTTGCGGCGTATTCGAGATGAAGATAGAAGAATTAGAGAAAGTTTACGCCAAGTTGCCGCAGGTTTCGGTATTGGTAAATGAGATAGGAAATTCCCAGGTTCGCAGGATTTTCCTCGATGGCTTGTTGGGTTCCAGTGCCCCAATGCTGTTTGGTAGTATGGCTGCCAAGTGTTCATCACCGTTGCTTTTCATCCTGCAGGATGCCGAGGAAGCAGGCTATTTCTATCACGACCTCATCCAACTGTTGGGTCAGCGCCGTGTGCTGTTCTTTCCCAGCAGCTATCGCCGTGCCATCAAGTACGGCCAGCTCGATCCTGCCTCGCAGATTCTCCGCACCGAGGTGATGACTCAACTCTCTCAATTCTCAAATCTTAATTCTAATCTATATATAGTCACCTATCCCGAGGCTCTGGCCGAGATGGTTGTACCCAAACAGACTCTTTCCGCGCGTACATTATTAATAGAGCGTGGACAAGAGGTGCCTGTTGCCGACATTGTGCATCAGTTGCGCGATCTAGGATTCCACGAGGTCGACTATGTATACGAACCAGGCCAGTTTGCCTTGCGTGGCTCCATTCTCGATGTATATTCTTACAGTTGCGAATATCCTTATCGTGTCGATTTCTTTGGCGACGAGGTTGATTCTCTCCGCATCTTCCAGGTTGAAGATCAGCTGTCGCTCGACGCCCGTGATAGGGTAGAGATAGTGCCCGAACTCGAGGCTAACGATGCAGTGCAGGAGCCGTTTCTGTCGCTGTTGCCCCCTGATACCATCATTGCCACCAAGGATTATCTCTTTGTGCGCGATGCCATCGATGCTGCATTCCAAGAGGGTATGCCGCTCGTCACCGGACCACAGTTCATGCATCAGGCCGAGGACTTCCGTCGCATAGAGTTCGGTCATCGTTCGTCGGTGCCCGATTGTGCAGTCATCCGCTTCAACGTCACCACACAGCCACTTTTTCACAAGAACTTCGATTTGTTGTTCCAGTCGTTTGATGGTTACCTGCAGCGTGGCTATCAGCTATTTATTCTGGCCGACAGTCCCAAGCAGAACGAGCGACTCAAGGATATCTTTGCCCAGCGTGCTGAGAGCGAGGGCGAACATGCGGCCATACGTTTCACCCCGGTCGACAAGACACTGCACGAGGGATTTATCGACGACGATCTGAAGACGTGCTTCTTTACCGACCATCAGATATTCGACCGATTCCACAAGTACAACCTTAAGAGCGACAAAGCCCGTAGCGGCAAGATGGCGCTAACACTCAAGGAGATACAGCAGTTCGAGATAGGTGACTTTGTGGTACATGTAGACCATGGGGTGGGCAAGTTTGGCGGACTGGTACGCATGCCGCAGGGCGATGGCTATCAGGAGATGATCAAGCTCACATATCAGCATGGCGATGCCATCTACGTGAGCATCCACTCGCTCTACAAGGTGTCTAAATATAAGTCGCAGGATGGTAGCGAGGGCCCGCGCCTCTCCACACTCGGCACTGGCCAATGGGAGAAACTTAAGGAGCGCACCAAGGCTCACATCAAGGAGATAGCCCGCGACCTGATAAAACTCTACGCCAAGCGCCGCCGCGAAAAGGGTTTTGCCTTCAGTCACGACTCATATCTGCAGCACGAGCTCGAAGCATCGTTTCTTTACGAGGATACCCCCGACCAGCTAAAGGCCACACAGGACGTTAAGGCCGATATGGAGCGTGCCCGTCCCATGGACCGACTAGTGTGTGGAGATGTGGGATTCGGAAAGACCGAGGTGGCTGTGCGTGCCGCTTTCAAGGCTGCAGTGGATGGCAAACAGGTGGCCGTACTGGTGCCCACCACCGTGCTGGCCTATCAGCACTTCCGCACGTTCAGCAATCGTATGAAGGATATGCCCGTGCGTGTCGACTATATCACGCGTGCACGTACCACTAAGGATACCACCGCCATGCTTAAGGACCTGGCCGAGGGTAAGATAGATATAATCATCGGTACCCACCGACTCATCAGCAAGTCGGTCAAGTTCAAGGACTTGGGCTTGCTCATCATCGACGAGGAGCAGAAGTTCGGAGTGGCTACCAAGGAGAAGCTTCGCCAGATGAAAACCTCTGTCGACACCCTCACCATGAGTGCTACGCCTATCCCCCGTACACTGCAGTTCTCGTTGGTTGGTGCACGCGATCTGAGCGTCATCCAAACACCGCCGCCCAACCGCTATCCTATACAGACCGAGGTACATACCTTCTCGCCCGAGATTATATCCGAGGCCATAAACTTCGAGATGAGTCGCAATGGTCAGGTGTATTTCGTCAACAATCGCATAGCCGATCTGCCACATATTGCCGAGATTATACAGAAGTATGTGCCCGATGCCCGTATCGCTATAGGTCATGGACAGATGAAACCCGAACAACTCGAGAAAATTATCCTCGACTTCTCTAACTACGACTACGACGTGCTGCTCTCTACCACTATCGTCGAAAACGGTATCGATATACCCAATGCCAACACCATCATCATCAATGGTGCCCACAACTTCGGACTCTCCGACCTGCATCAGATGCGTGGTCGTGTGGGGCGTGGCAATCGCAAGGCATTCTGCTACCTGTTGGCTCCACCGCTCTCTGCGCTTAATCCCGAGAGCCGTCGCCGACTGGAAGCCCTCGAGAACTTCTCCGATCTGGGTTCAGGCATCAACATCGCCATGCAGGATCTTGATATCCGTGGCGCCGGCAATCTGTTGGGCTCCGAACAGAGCGGTTTTATTGCCGACCTAGGCTACGAGACCTATCAGAAGATTCTCAACCAGGCGATGTCTGAACTCAAAAATGAAGACCCCGAGTTCTTGGCTTCGGCCAGTGCGGCCGAGAAAAAGGCGAAAGGATCTGATGATACCAGCGCCATCGCATGGGTCGACGATTGTGCCCTCGACAGCGATATCGAGATGTATTTCCCCGACCAGTATGTGCCCAGCGACTCTGAGCGCATGCTGCTCTATCGCGAGCTCGACAATTTGGCTGGCGCCACCCAGTTGCAGCTACAGCTCGATGCCTATCGCAAGCGTCTGGTAGACCGTTTCGGTCCTATCCCTGCCGTCAGCGAGGAACTCATACTGGTGGTTCCCCTGCGCGTGGCCGGCAAGCAACTCGGAATAGAAAAAATCATGCTCAAGCAGCAAAAGATGTACTTCTATTTCGTGTCGCGCGAGGACAGTCCGTATTTCCAGAGCGAGGCCTTCGGTCGCATACTGCAGTACGTGTCAATGTATCCTCGTCAGTGCTCGTTCCGCGAGGGCAAGGGCAAACACTCTGTGGTCATCAGCGATGTGCCCACCGTAGCCTCTGCGCTGGCCGTGTGCAGCAAGATATTGTCTTTATAGGCATTAACGATTGTTAAATACCCGATACTTTCGCAATTATTTACTATCTTTGCGCTCGGAACTTAAAATTATAATGTGATGATAATCTATTGGTACCTGGTTATTTGGGCCCTTATACTTATTGTTGTGGCCGTGTGTTTCTTCCTGATGCGTAGATATTACATCAGGTTGCTGCGCTACGAGGTGGTGCGTGCGCGCCGTTCAGAGCACATCAAGACCGTGTTTCTGGCCAACGTCAGCCATGCACTGCGCAATCCGCTCAACTCTATCATCACCACCAGCGACGAGGTGCTCTCTATTGGTATCGACGATATGAAGCCCCAGCAGATAACCGATGCCTTCACCCAGATAAACAAAGATGGCAATCAGCTCATGTACTTCATCTCGCAGCTCATCGAGTTGTCTAATATCGAAAGTAATGTGATGACCTTTACCCTCATCGAGGTAAACCTGGCCGAGCTCATGCAGTCATACCGCCGCGAGGCTCAGCGCGATGCCGCCGAGGGCGTGTCGGTAGTAGTACGCAGCAGTCTGTCGCCCCACTGCAAGGGCACACTCGATACCACGCTTATGTATCAGCTCATGAAGCACCTGTTGCAGGGAGCCGTGCGCCACACCACCGAGGGCACCGTCACCATCAACTACGAGCACGAACGCCAGGGCCTGCGTGTCATCGTAAGCGATACCGGCACGGGCATGTCGCCCGAGAAGCAGAATGTTGCAGCCAGTGTGTTTGGTGGCAACGAGTCGCTCAACTTGTTTACCCAGAGTTCAGGACTTGGTCTTAGCATCTGTAAGGCCATTGTCGACGGCATGAATGGCGAGATCTCGCTTGATTCCACCCCTGGCAAGGGCACTACGGTGTCTATCTACTTCCCATGTAAGCTACGCGACAAGAACAAGCGCCCTTGACCGCTATCCGCATAAAATCAGGAATGGCTGCATCTTCACAGACGCAGCCATTCAAATTTTCAAAAGGCTATATTAATAACGATGTTATATTTCCAATAACTTTGAATAACACTGCAAAGATACAACAAAATCTTTAATTGTCTGCCAAGTTTACGCCTGAACTGTCGAAAAATAGTCGTATTTTTGATACATATCACGAAATGCTCCTCGGAATGCAAAAAAGTTTTAATGTGTATCCTTGATTCTTTGCGCACGATGTGGCACGCAGAACATTCTGTATCAACTTCATTCGCGACGAAGCGTAACTTCTTGGTAGGTAAAGTTACTTATCATGGCTTGAAAAGTGCTGGTTCGTTCATTATAGACAAAATCGTCACCGCACGCCGCACGCCGCAACTTTTGCATATCCTACACTGCTATAAGTTCTTGTTTAAATTATTATATATAATATATATATTATAATATATATATTATATATAATAATTATATTATTTATTATTATTCTGTTGACGCGTAACTCACAATACCAAAAGTTGCGGCGTGCGGTGTGCGGTGACGATTAAAAAAACGTCTTTTTATTTGGTATTTCGCTCGATTTGCACTACCTTTGTCCCCGATATATCGAAAGTAAGTATGGACAAGACAAAGATAAACGAGACGCTGCGCAGGAATGTGGCGCTGCTGTCGAAGCAGACTGAGAAGGAGGTGGGCATGATGCCTGCCACGGTGGCTCCGCTGCCATCGGTTGAGATGGTGAAGCGCATAGTGGCGCTGGTTAAGAACATCATCTTCCCCGACTATTTTGAGAAGCGACAGCCCGACGAGGCTATACGCGCGTATCATATAGGTGTGGCGATGGAGGAGCTGACTACGCTGCTGACTAAGCAGATAGCACATGGGTTGCAGTTCTGCGAGGACTGCGAGACCAACACTACCAAGTCGCAGGTGTACGCCATAGCCGAGGAGAAGGCGTTGCAGTTTATCGATGCTCTGCCGGAGATAAAACGACTGCTGTATACCGACATACAGGCGATGTTTGACAACGACCCGGCTGCGCCCAACTTTGGCGAGGTGATATTCTGCTACCCATCGATGAACACGATGACGCACTATCGTATAGCACACAAGTTGCACGAGCTGCAGGTGCCGGTAATACCGCGTATCATCACCGAGCAGGCTCACAGCAAGACGGGTATCGACATACACCCGGGGGCACAGATAGGCGAGTACTTTGCCATTGACCACGGCACGGGTGTGGTTATCGGCGAGACAACTATCATAGGCAATCACGTGACGTTGTATCAGGGAGTGACACTGGGTGCCAAGAGTTTTAAGTATGACGAAAACGGAAATATGCTGAACGTGCCACGACACCCGATAATAGAGGATAACGTGACGGTTTACTCAAATGCATCGATACTGGGCCGTATCACCATCGGTCACGATTCTACCATAGGTGGTAACATCTGGCTTACGCACAGTGTGCCGCCTCACTCAAAGATACTGCAGAGTAAAGCAGTAGACGTAGCATTCGAAGACGGTGCAGGAATATAAAAAAAGCAGAGATTTAATTCTCTGCTTTTTTCTTTCCGAACTCTGGATCTATCTTTAGTAGCGATGATACTATGTAAGTCATGGCGCAGCAGACTACCACTATCAGGAAGAAGGCCTGATAGCCTACCGACTCTTGCAGGGCGCCGGCAAACAATCCGGGTATCATCATCGACAGGGCCATGAAGGCTGTGCACAGTGCGTAGTGGGCAGTCTTGTGTTCTCCCTGACTATAATATATAAGGTATAGCATATAGGCCGAGAAACCGAAGCCGTAGCCAAACTGCTCGAGGAATATGCAGATGTTGATGACCAGCAGACTTGACGGCAGAGCATAAGACAGGTAGACGTAGACCAGATCGGGGATGGTAATGGCCATGACCATGGGCCAGAGCCAGCGCTTAAGTCCGTCGCGACTGGCAGCGATACCGCCAAGGATACCGCCCAGAGTGAGTCCGATGACCCCCACAGTGCCCTGAACCATACCAAACTCTACATCGCTTAGGCCTAGTCCGCCGTTGCTAACCTTATCTACCAGGAACAGGGCCGAAACCTTGGCCAGCAGTCCCTCAGGCATGCGATAGAACAGCATGAAACAGATGCCCACCCATACCTGCGGTTTGCGGAAGAAGGTGACAAGCGTCTGCCAGAACTCGTTAACAATGTCGGCCGCGGTCTTCTGCACACGATTGGCATCCTCGGCAGGGCGGGGCAGTGCCCAGCTGTGATACAGCCACAGGGCGATGAACAGTCCTGCAATGAGGTAGAACACTAGGCTCCAGGCATAGGCTATGCTGCGCGTGAGTACCTGCAACACACCAGCCAGACCTACAAGCAGTCCCGAAGAAAAGATGGTGGCTATGCGATAGAACGTGGAGCGTATGCCCACGAAGTAGGCCTGCTCGTGCTGCTCTAGTCCGAGCATATAGAATCCGTCGGCAGCGATGTCGTGGGTGGCGCTAGAAAAGGCCAGCAACCAGAAGAATGCCAACGACCCTTGCAGCCATAGCGGTCCGGGTATGGTGAAGGCCACGCCTGCCAGTGCGGCGGCGATGAGTATCTGCATCATGAGTATCCACCAGCGCTTGGTGCGCAGCATATCTACAAACGGGCTCCACAGTGGCTTGATAACCCATGGCAGATAGAGCCACGAGGTGTAGAGCGTGATGTCGGTGTTTGACAGGCCAAGGCGCTTGTAGATGATGACCGAGATGGTCATAACGGCTACGTAAGGCACGCCTTCGGCAAAGTAGAGTGTGGGCACCCAAGCCCAGGGATTTCTATTGTTCATTAAACATGAAACATTAAAGATTAAACATTAATTATAGAGGCGCTTGATTTCGGCTCCGCGATAGTAGAACAACAGGATGTCGTCGTAAGGATGGCCCTGCTCGCCCATCACAGCGGCACCTATCTGGCACAGACCTACGCCGTGGCCCCAGCCTTTGCCCTTAAGTATGAACTTGTCGCCATCCTTCTCTACATCGAATGCCGATGAGTAGAGGTGGCTCTCGCTCAGGGCGCGACGTATCTCGAGTTCCTTGCCGATGGTAAGTGTCTTCTTGGTGCCTACAATCTTTAGCTTCCAGATGCGGCCGCTCTTGCCACGAGCTACGGGGATGAGGTCGGTGATAGTTCCGAAATCGTCCTTGAGCTTACGGTTCACAAGATCGGAGAGCTCACTCTGCGTGTAGCTTACCTCCCAGCGATAAAAGTCGGGAGTCTCCTGGTCGAAGTCGTTGAGCACCTGCGAGAGAGTGTGCTTGTCGCTGGTGTTGCAGTATGGGTCGTGGAACGACACGAGGTAGGGCTTAGGAGTATCTTCCCAGCAGTACTGGAATTCCTCGGTCTCTCCTCCGCAACACTTTGAGAAGCGTGCGTCGCATATCTCGTCGCCATACATCAGCACTTGTCCGCGAGTCTGGCTGATAGCCTCCTCCACGTGGGTGTTGTTGGCGCGGGTGATGCCTTGATAGCGCTGGCAGTGGTCGTCGGCACATACATCAAAGATAGTGTGATCTTCGCGGTCGTACCAGCGGATAAACTCCTGGTCGCTCTTGGTGAACGAGAAGAAGTTGTCGCCACCGCTCTCGTGCTGCTTGCGCTTCTCCATCTGTGCCAGCAACCACGAACGCGATATTACGGCATGGGCCTTAAGGAACTCTAGACTTGACGTAGAGCTCATCTCGCTGGAGATAACACTGGTGAGATATTTCTCTACTGGCAACTCGTTGATAGCTACTATCTTATCGGCCTCGACCACGATGCGCAGGGTGCCCTCGAAGGTTTGAGTCTCCTTACGCTCCCAATGGAAGTTTACGCCGATGGTTACGTCGTTGAGCGAGAACGAGGCATCGTCGGCCTGTGGCGTGAACGTGAGGTTGCGGTACTGAGTGCCGCGCCACAATATGCCGCCATCGCTGAACTCAACCACCTGGTTGCCTGTAATAACCTCGCCCTTGGCCATGTAAGGCTTGTTGAGGCTGAACGATATGCGCTCGCCGCTGACGATACCCACGGTGACGTTGGGTTCTTTCTTAGTTGAGATTTTAGAATTGAGATTTGAGGGTTTGCTCTCTTGTAGCTTCGCGATGACCTGCTGGATGGCATCGGGCTGGAGCGACACCTCGTTGAGAATGCCCAGGGCTATCTCGGGGGTGATGCGCTCAAAGTCCTCCTTGCGCGGGGTAACAATGAATCCAGCCATATCGAGTGCTCCTGGTGATATGATAAACTGCTCGTCGCCCTCCTTGTAGTAGCAGTCGGGGCGATGCTTCTGGCGTGGGAATATTACCGAGTAGTAATCGGCCTCGTGTCGCCAGCTTACGATGTTGAGCATTGGTTCAGGCTCGCCCTCGGGCACAGGCAGCGCCTCGTACAGGCGGATAAACATCTGCTCGTCGGCATAATCCGACTTGCTGTGGATGAGGAATGCGGGGCAGGGGTACTCTTCGATGAGCGAGATGCTTTCCTCGGCATTAAGACTGAACACAGGCTTAAGGTCGCGCGAGAGTCGGCCCCACGACATCTGCAGTGGCAGTACGCCAGAAGTGCCGCCCTGGAAGTGGGCATGGTCGGGGGCTGATGCTCCGCACTTGGGTCCGTTGTAGAACACCATCATCTGCGGATACTCCGACAGCAACTTATGTATCTCGCCATACGACTTGCGGATGAGCTGGGGCTCGTGCTTGACCGAAGGTATGGTGAAGTGTATGGGCAGTATGGGGAATGGGTTTACCAGCAGATCGTACTGCCCGTCGATACTCTTCTTGACCTGCTCCTTGGGGCGGTTCTGCTCGCACAGGAAACAGGGGCGCTCGGCCAGTGTCTGCTTGTCGATCTTGGCTCCGGTCGACACGATGCGGGCGGGGTTCCACTGCACCTTCATGGTAGATGTGCCAACGGATAGTTCGCGGGTCTTTACATTGCGCAGGTCCTGATAGCGGCGACGTGCATCGTCCCACTTCTCGAGCTGGCGGTTGAAGAATCGCATCAGCGGCGAATCGTTCAGAAGTTCCTGCTTGCCTTTAAGCATCTGTTGGCGGGCCAGAATCTCGAGCGAGCGCAACTGGTCCTTATACAGATTGTTGGCATTTACCTTATCTATCGACAGGGCTGCATCGCTGTTTCCGCCCCAGCGTCTACACAGATATAGCTCGGTAAAGATGCGACCTATGCGGTAGTGGCGCGAGAAGATAAGCCCCAGTGCATAGTCTTCGCCATACGAGGTGTTGGGGAATCCCACCTGGCGCAGCAGTGGTGTGAAGAATGCACGCGGAGCACCCAGGCCGTTTATGCGAAGGGCATTGTTTGGCCCGTTTTCATCGGTCCACTCGGCGTGGTCGATGAGTCCTGGTGGCAGGGTGTTAAGGTCGAAGTCGCACATGCGATACGAACCTATCACCATAGCCGCATTCTGCTTATGGAAAGCGTCGACAATCTGTTGCAGTGTTTTGGGTGACGAATAGAGGTCGTCGCTATCCAGCTGTACAGCAAAGCGTCCGCAGCGGTCGTCGTTTATGGCCTCGTTCCAGCATCCGCCAATGCCCAGGTCGTGGCGCTCAGGGATGATATGGATGAGTCGCTCGTCGTGGAATCCTTTTAGAAGTTCGGTGGTGCCATCGGTAGAGTGATTGTCGACCACGATGACATTAAACTTGAACTTGCACTTCTGACTGAGCGCGCTGTTGACGGCATCGCAAATGGTCTTTTCGCGGTTATACACGGGGATTACCACCGATGCCTCGAAATCGAACTCCTGCTCATTGAAGTCGGGTGTGCGATAGTACGATGGGTCTATCTTAGCACCGATAGCAGCCAGGTGGGCTGTGGCGGCACGCTCCATCTCTATCTGTACCTCGCGGTTGCGAGGGTTAACGTAGTCGAACTGCTTCTCGCCTGAGGCGCGGGTGTCGGTCTCCTGCTCGGTGTAGAGTTTCTCGTTGATATGGAAGATGCGGCCCTCGCGGCTAAGGAACAGTCGGAGTGCATATACGCCGGCAAACAGGTAGTCGGTCTTCTGCTGTTCAAAGGTGCGCAGCAGTGAGGTCTTGACCAGGATGAGCGAGCCGAAGTCGAAGTCGTCGCGCACGCTGCCTATCTGATAGTCGATGACAGGGTGGGGCTGAAGCTTGCCGTCGATAAGGTCGTAATGATCGGCATAGATCATCGCTGCATCCGAATCGGTGGCTATGCGCAGCATGCGGTCGAGCCCGCCACGTCCCATCTGTATCTGTCGCGGACGTATCTGCAGCAGAGCGTATTCGGCCTTAGCCTCATTGGCTATCGCCGCCAGAGTCTGACTACTAGTAAGGTCTGAAACTACTATCTGCTGGCAGTCGCTAAGTGAGTCGTCGCCCTCGTCGAGAGGACTATTTACCAGCAGACAGATATGTTGAATAGTCTTGCTACCCTTGATCTGCGCCACTACATCGCGGGCACTTTCGAGGTCGTTGCAAGGCAAAAAACAGTCTATTTTTTCTCTCATTATCTGCAATAATTGTTTTTATTGCAGGCAAAAGTAGCAATATTTTCCGAGAAAACCATATTATTCAAGAAATTTTTCTACCTTTGCACCCAAAAAGTAAAGATGTACGACGAAAAGAAGGTGTTATTAGGCATGCAACCCGCAGAATTACAGCAAGTGGTGCTGGAGTTGGGTATGCCAAAGTTTACCGCCGCGCAGATAGCCAAGTGGCTGTATCAGCAGCATGCAGCTAGCATCGACGAGATGACAAACATATCGAAGGCTAACCGCGAGAAACTTGCTGCCGGATATCAGGTGGGCTGTATGGCTCCCCTAGATTGTCAGCGCTCGGTAGACGGTACCATCAAATACCTGTTCCCTGTGGCTAGCGGACACTTTGTTGAGACGGTCTACATACCCGATGGCGACCGTGCTACACTGTGCGTATCGTGCCAGGTGGGATGCAAGATGAACTGTTTGTTCTGTCAGACCGGAAAGCAGGGCTACGAGGGTAGTCTGACTGCTGCCGACATACTGAACCAGATATACTCGCTGCCCGAGCGTGACACGCTTACCAACATAGTGTTTATGGGGCAGGGTGAGCCTATGGACAATCTGGACGCAGTACTACGTGCAACCGAGGTGCTTACTGCAGAATGGGGATATGCCTGGAGTCCGCGTCGCATCACTGTATCGAGTGTGGGCGTGAAGAACAAGTTGAAGCGTTTCCTCGACGAGAGTGAGTGCCACGTGGCTATATCGATGCACTCGCCACTGCACGAGCAGCGCCAGATGCTGATGCCTGCCGAGAAGCAGATGCCGATAGAGGAAGTGGTAGAACTGCTCAAGCAGTACGACTTCAGTCATCAGCGCCGATGCTCGTTTGAGTACATATGCTTTGCCGGACTTAACGACACCACCATGCATGCCCGTGAGATAGTGAAACTGCTAAAGGGGCTGGATTGCAGGGTGAACCTGATAAGATTCCACGAGATACCAAACGTGGATCTGCCTGGGGCCGACGAGAAGCGTATGGAATCGCTGCGCGACTATCTGACAGCCCACGGTGTGTTTACCACCATCAGGGCCAGTCGCGGTCAGGACATCTTTGCAGCATGCGGTCTGCTATCTACCGCAAAGAAACAGTCGAATAGTCAATCGTAAAATTCTAAGAGATATCTATGGATAAGAAAGTTCGCGTGGCAATCACGCATGGCGACACCAACGGCATCGGATACGAGGTAATACTCCGTGCATTCGAGGACCCCATGATGCTGGATATGTGTACACCTATTATATATGGTTCGCCAAAAGCTGCAACATTCCATCGTAAGGCGATGGATATAGAAACCCAGTTTACAATCATTAAAGACGCTGAGGAGGCTCGCGACGGCAGAGTTAACCTGCTGGCAGCAATAGATGAGGAGGTGCCAGTGGAGTTTGGAAAGCCAACTGCAGAGAGCGATCGTGCTGCTAAGGCTGCTATGGCACGTGCCAAGGATGATATGATGAAACAGCTTTACGATGTGCTGGTGCAGGGACCTGTAGTGCCAAACCCCAATCCTAATCGTGATGATAAGTCGCTGACCATTATGCTTAGTGATCGTGTGCGCATAGGTCTGCTCACTACTCATCTGCCTATCAAGGAGGTGGCCCAGGCTATTAGCGTAGAAAAAATAGTTGACAAGGCTAAGATATTCTTCAATAGTCTTAAGCGCGATTTCCGTGTTAACAATCCTCGTATCGCAGTGCTGTCGCTCAATCCACAGCCCGGCACCGAGGAGGAGCAGATTATAGCACCTGCAGTAGAGGAGCTGGAAAAGCAGAATATCCAGGCCTTCGGACCATATTATGCAGAGGATTTCTTTGCATGCAATATGAACGAGGAGTTTGACGGTATTCTAGCTATGTATGACGATCAGGGCATGCTGCCATTCAATGCATTGGCACCTGAGTTCGGTGTGAAGCTTAAGGCTGGTATCACCGCCATCTGCACTACCACCGACCATGGACCATCGTTCGAGATTGCCGGACAGGGTATAGCCGACCCCACATCGCTGCGACAGGCCATATACACTGCTGTGGATATGTATCGCCATCGCATAGACTATGACGAGCCTTTGGCTAATCCTCTGCCAAAGTTGTATCACGAGAAGCGCGAGGATGGCGACAAGGCACGTTTTGCAATGCCCAGAGCTAAGGATATTTTCAAGTAATCGCCAACACAACTGATGAACAAGAAATATCAGAACGGATTCTTTCTGTTTGGACTGGTGGTGCTTATAATCATGGCATCGCAACTAGACTTTCGCCAGGCATGGCAGGGTATGCTGCACGCAGGCTATTGGTTTGTTGCTGTGATACTGCTGTGGGCGTTCCTGTATATGATAAACACCACCTCATGGTATCTCATCATCGACACTATCGGCAACGAAGAAGGAGTGTGCCGTAAGTGTAAGGTGGGATTCTGGTGGCTGTACAAGATTACGATATCAGCATTCTCGCTTAACTACGCCACACCTGGCGGACTGATGGGTGGCGAACCTTATCGCATCATGTCGCTGTCGCCAAAAATCGGTACACAGCGTGCATCATCGTCGGTTATACTGTATGTGATGACCCACATCTACAGCCACTTCTGGTTCTGGCTGCTAAGCGTACCTCTTTATATTATTACGCAGAAGATGACACCGCTTACCTATGTGCTACTGCCGATAATAGCAGGCGTGGCGTTGGTGGCCATCTGGTTCTTTTTGCGTGGATATAAGCGAGGCATAGCCATGACGGGTATGAAGATATTGAGCCACTTCCCGATGGTGAAAAAGTGGGCACAGCCGTTTATCGAGCGCAATCGCGAGAAACTGGCCGAGGTTGACCAGCAGATAGCTGCACTGCACAATCAGAACCCACGTACGTTTAAGGCTGCGGTGATACTAGAGTTGCTGTGCCGACTGGCATCTACATTCGAGATCTACTTTATACTGCTTGTGATAATGCCAGAGGTTACCATCCCGCAGTGTATACTGATATACGCATTCACCACGCTGTTTGCCAACATGCTATTTTTCATGCCGCTACAGTTGGGTGGTCGTGAGGGTGGATTCCTGATGTCGACCGAGGGTCTGAGCATGACAGCCAATGCGGGTATCTTTGTGGCGCTGCTAGTACGTCTGCGCGAACTGATTTGGACCGCAATAGGCCTACTTTTAATCAAGTTGGACAAGAAAGTTAAGTAATTTCCGTTAAATTTGTGCCAAAACTGCAGATGTTTCAGAAAAAATATGTAATTTTGTCAGCTCAATGAAGACAACTGAACTTCAAAACATCAAACAGAGGTACAACATCGTAGGCAATTGCGATGCATTGAACCACGTGCTCGACGTAGCCCTGCAGGTTGCGCCGACCGACCTCAGTGTACTCATCGTAGGTGAGAGTGGAGTGGGTAAGGAGATTATACCACGAGTAATCCACGATAACTCGCCACGACGCCGCGAGAAGTACTTCGCTATCAACTGCGGTTCTATCCCCGAAGGTACTATCGACTCTGAGCTGTTCGGACACGTAAAGGGTTCGTACACCGGAGCCATCAACGATTCGCCAGGATACTTTGGTGTGGCCAACAAGGGCACGCTTTTCCTCGACGAGGTGGGCGAACTGCCACTGGCCACACAGGCCAGACTGCTACGTGTTCTTGAGACGGGCGAGTATATCCCCGTGGGAGGTACCGAGATTCGCAAGACCGATGTGCGCATAGTAGCCGCTACAAACGTGAATATACGTCAAGCCATCAGTGAAGGCCGATTCCGCGAGGATCTGTACTATCGACTGAACTCTATACCTATCCAGATGCCACCTCTGCGCGAGCGAGGCGAGGATATAGTATTGCTGTTCCGCCTGTTTGCACTGCAGATGGCCGAGAAATACAAGATGGATCGTGTGGTGCTTGACGAAGGTGCCAAGCAACTGTTGCTGCACTACAAGTGGCCAGGCAACGTGCGACAGCTTAAGAACATCACTGAGCAGATTAGCGTGCTATCGCCCGAGCGTACTATCACGGCTCAGGTGCTAAGCCAGTTTATTCCTCAGGATCAGGAGTCTACACAGCTTGCTACCATACATCGCGAGGGTAGTGGAGATCATAGTTTTGAGAACGAGCGCGAGATACTATATAAGATATTGTTCGAACTTCGTGGTAATGTGAACGACATGCGCCGCGAGATGAGTGCACTCAAGAAGCAGTTGGACGATGTGCAGAGTACAAAGCCTACCGCTATGGAGCAGTTGCCTACCACATCTCTGGCACCAATCGCTCCTCATCCCGCACCTATCACCTCGGTCGAGGACGCTATCGCCGAGGAGTATATCGAGCCTGCTCAGGAGCTTGAGAGCCTGAATCTTAACGACATGGGCAAGCAGATGTTGGAAAAGGCACTTGAGCGCAATCATGGCAACCGCAAGAAAGCTGCCCAGGAGTTGGGTATTAGTGACAGAACCCTTTATCGCAGATTGAAACAATATGGCTTGGATCAGTAAATATATACGTTTTGCGCTGGTAGCTATGGTAATGGCCACCATCAGTGGATGTAAGGTAAGCTATTCATTCAATGGCGCCAGCATCAACTATGACGAGACCAAGACCATACAGATAGCCGAATTCCCTATCCGTAGTAGCTATGTGTGGGGTCCGATGGGACCAATGTTCAACAATCAGCTTAAGGACCAATTTGCCAATCATACCAAGCTGGAGCAGGTAAAGCGTAATGGCGACCTGAAGCTGGAAGGTGAGATAGTACGCTACGAGCAGCGAAACAAGGCGGTGAGTGCCGAGGGGTATTCGGCTATGACCGAGCTCACGATGACGGTAAACGTAAGATTCACCAATAATAAGAGACACGAACAAGATTTCGAGCAGCAGTTTTCGGCATCACAGAGTTACGAGACTACCCAGTCGCTCAACAGCGTTCAGGAAGAACTCGTGACACAGATGGTAAAGGACCTCTGCGATCAGATATTCAACAAAGCCGTAGCCAACTGGTAAACCATTTATGGAGAGAATAACAGAACTGATACAGCATCCTGAAAGGATGGACCGCGACACGCTCTACGAGTTGCGATCGCTGTTGGCTCTATACCCTTATTTCCAGACAGCCCGCCTGCTGATGCTACAGAATCTGTATCTGCTGCACGATGCTACATTCGACGAGGAACTGCGTCGTGCTTCGGCATATATTACCGATCGCCGAGTGCTATTCAATATGATAGAAGGCAGACATTATGAGTATCGCCCAATGGCCAAGGTAGCTAAACCTGCGCCCCAAAACGAGTCGGCTTCTGATCGTACAACTGCTCTTATCGACAATTTTCTTGATCAGATACCCGAAGACTCAAAGCCTGATGCACAGAAACCCAAGCGCAAACCTACGCCAGCCGATGCCGCTGTTGATTATGTTTCGTACCTGCTTGAGGTGGAACCAGAGGAGCCTCAGAAGATGCCGGGTGAGATACCACAAATGTTCGGACAAGACCTTATAGATTCGTTCATAAATGATGACAAAGGTAAGTTCCAGTTGAACGATACTCCAGAGTATCGTCCAGAGCCCCGACCAGAGCCCGAAAATAACGAAAATGAGGTTGGAAATGAGTTTTTTACCGAAACATTGGCACGAATTTATATAAAACAAGGCAGATATTCGAAAGCATTAGAAATTATTAGGCGATTAAGTTTGGAAAATCCGAAAAAAAATGCTTACTTTGCAGATCAGATACGTTTCTTAGAGAAATTGATAGTAAATAGTAATAAAAAAAATAAGTAAAAAAATGTACACATTATTTGTAATTCTCATTGTGGTTGCTGCACTGCTTATGATTGGCATTGTGCTCATCCAGGAGTCAAAGGGAGGCGGTTTGGCTTCTCAGTTCTCAGGTTATAACCAGATTGGCGGTGTTCGCAAGACTACCGACTTCATCGAGAAGGCCACTTGGTTCCTCGCTGGTTTCATGGTATTGGTTAGCGTATGCTGCGCTTATGTAGCTCCACAGGCTGGTAACGAGAGCTCTGTAATGGAGAACTACCAGGCTCCAGCAACCAATCCTAACAATCTGCCTGGCTTCGGTGCTAGTCAGCAGAAGGATGCTGCTGCTCCTGCCGCTGCTCCTGCAACAGAGGCTCCTGCAGCACCTGAGGAGAAGAAGTAATACATGCTTCTGACCTGAAAGGAAATAATAATTCCCCGTCCCTTTATCTTTGGGGCGGGGATTGTTATATAATAAGTAATGTAAATGCAACGTGATGGAAAGAAATAAGGAGATATATAAGGTTACGATGGTGGGAGGAGCAGTAAACGTGATACTGCTGCTCTTTAAGTTTGTGGCCGGTATAGTGGGGCACAGTGCTGCTATGGTAGCCGATGCAGTGCACTCGCTGTCTGACTTTGTGACTGACATCATCGTGCTGGTGTTTGTACACATCAGCGGCAAACCCAAGGATAAGTCGCACGACTATGGTCACGGCAAATACGAAACACTGGCAATGACTATTATAGGTGTGGCTCTGCTGATAGTTGCCGTAGGCATTGTATATAGTGGACTGACCAAGATTATTTCCTGGGCACAAGGCGAGGAACTTGAGGCTCCTGGCCTTTTGGCTCTGTGGGCTGCATTGCTATCGATAGTGCTTAAGGAGGCTGTGTATCACTATTCGATGATTAAAGCCCACAAACTTAATTCTCAGGCTGTTGAGGCCAATGCGTGGCATCATCGTAGCGATGCGTTGTCATCAATAGGTACTGCCATCGGCATAGGCGGAGCAATATTTCTTGGACAGCGGTGGACAGTGCTCGACCCTGTGGCATCAATCATCGTTGGTATGTTTATCATAAAGGTGTCAGTAGATCTGCTGCGAAATGGCATTGGCGACCTGATGGAGCAGTCGCTGCCTGATGCGGTAGAGGACGAGATATTGCAACTGGCTGCATCGGTGCAGGGGGTAGACGAACCGCACGATTTGCGTACACGACGACTAGGCAACCACTACGCTATCGAGTTGCATATACTGATGGATGGTAATATTACGCTATGCGAGGCACATGACAAGGCTTCGGAGGTAGAGGATGTGTTAAGACAGCACTACGGTCCCGAAACCCATATTGCAGTACACGTAGAACCAAAATAATAAATCCCCGCCAATTGGCGAGGATTTATTTTTATTACTTGATGTTCAGAACTATAATCGACTTGGCTGGTATCTTAACCGAAAGGACGTTCTTCTTAAGTTTTGCGTCCTTGTACTCCTTAGGAGCAACTACGTTAGGATGGGTGAAGTCGTTGAAGTCGGCAACATTCTTAGATGTAAGGATGCGGCCACTTACAGTCTTGGCATTGTAGCCCTCAAGGTTGAAGTCAACTGTCTGAGCCTTATCCAGACTTACATTGGTAAGAGCTAGAACGATGCCGCCGTCGGTAGTCTTTGCTGCAGATGCAGAGAGCAGTGGGCAAGGACGTGTGGTGTTGTCGGCAGTCTTCTGTTTCTCCTTGAAGTACTCTGTGCTGCACTGGATGGTCTCACTCTCAAGATCAACTGGCAGATAGGTCGCCTCCTGGAATGGGGTGTACATCTGGAATACCCAGTAGGTTGGGGTAAGAACCATGTGGCCTGTTCCTTCCTGATCGGTCAGAATCATTGACTGCAGTACGTTAACCACCTGAGCGATGTTAGCCATCTTTACACGGTCGGTGTACTTGTGGAATACGTTGAGGCTGAGAGCTGCTACGAATGCATCGCGCAGGGCGTTCTGCTGATACAGGTGACCTGGGATTGTGCCGGGCTCTTCGTCCCACCATGTACCCCACTCATCTACTAGCAGACCAATCTTGCCCTTAGGATCCTTCTTATCCATGATGGCCTTGTGCTTCTTGATAACCTCTTCGATCTCAAGGCACTTGCCCAGAGCCCAGTAGTACTGGTCAGTATCAAACTTGGTGGCAGAACCCTTGGGACCACTCCAACCTGTGCAAGTGTAGTAGTGCAGAGAAATACCCTGCATGCGGTCGCCAATCTTATCCATGCATACCTTGGTCCAGTCGTAGTCGTAGTCGCTAGCACCTGATGCGATGCGATACAGGTGGTTTTCGCCCTGATCACGCAGGTAGGTGTTGAACTTACGGAACTCATCAGAGTAGTATTGTGGTGTCATGTTACCACCGCAACCCCAAGCCTCGTTACCGATACCGAAGTACTTAACCTTCCAAGCCTTGTCGCGGCCATTCTGACGACGCAGACGGGCCATTGGTGTATCGCCATCGCTGGTCATATACTCAACCCACTGGGCCATCTCCTTAACAGTACCTGAACCTACGTTACCACTGATGTATGGCTCACAATCCAGCATCTCACAGAGATTCAGAAACTCGTGTGTACCAAATGAGTTGTCCTCGATAGTCCCACCCCAGTTGTTGTTACGCAGAGAGGGACGCTGTGACTTTGGACCGATACCGTCCATCCAGTGATAGTCGTCGGCAAAACATCCGCCTGGCCAGCGCAGTACGGGAATTTTCAGGGCCTTAAGTGCCTCGAACACATCCTTACGATAGCCATTGATGTTAGGAATCTGTGAACCTTCGCCAACCCAAAGACCACCGTAGATACATGATCCCAGGTGCTCAGAGAACTGACCATAAATCTCCTTGTTGATCTTGGCACCGGCCTTATCAGCATGAATGGTAGCCTTCACAGGGTCAGCGGCATTTACCGTGATGGCAAATGCTGCTGCGATAGTTGCTATAAATACTTTCTTCATATACACATTACTTATTATCTACAGCGGCCTGCTCGATTGGGAGACAACGCTTGTAGTTCTCGATATACTTCTCGAAACCAGCTACATCCTCGGCTGTAGGAGCGATAGATACGCCAGTGTTGCCAGCGAATACTACGTCCTCCAGATAGTCGGCCAGATTCTTTCCATTATTATTAATAAGGTATCCAGCCAGCAGAGCTATACCCCAGGCACCGCCTTCGCCTGCAGTCTCCATCACAGAGATAGGAGAGTTGAGGGCGGCAGCCAGCATACGCTGACCTACACCGGCTGTCTTGAAGTAACCGCCATGACCAGTGATGCGGTCAACCTTGATCTTCTCTTCCTTCAGCAGGATATCGTTACCAATCTTAAGCACACCGATTGCACCATACAGGTGGGCACGCATAAAGTTAGCCAGGTTGAACTTGTCGCCGGCAGAGCGTACGAACATTGGACGGCCCTCAGCCAAACCAGTTACAGGCTCGCCTGATACATAGTTGTAGGCCATCAGTCCGCCGCAGTCGGTATCACCCTTCAGGGCCTCGTTGAACAGTTTTCCATAGAGCTCGTTCATATCAACGGGTACACCCAGCAACTGCTGATATTCCTTGAACAGGCCTACCCAAGCGTTGATATCGCTGGTGCAGTTGTTGCAGTGAACCATAGCTACTAGACTACCATCGGGTGTAGTAACCATATCAATCATCTCGTAAGGCTTGCTCAGCTCCTTCTCAAGTACAATCATTGAGAACGAAGATGTACCAGCTGATACATTACCAGTGCGCTGCTTAACAGCGTTGGTGGCAACCATACCTGTACCAGCATCGCCCTCAGGAGGACATACGGGGATACCTGCCTTCAGGTGGCCGCTGACGTCGAGCTTCTTAGCACCCTCGGGAGTGAGGAAACCTGCATTCTCGCCAGCATTCAGACTCTTTGGCAGAATGTCGAGCAGCTTCCAAGAGAATCCCTTTGGAGCGATGAGCTCGTCGAACTTCTTAACCATTGTAGCGTCATAAGTCTTGGTCTTTGGGTCAACAGGAATCATACCTGAAGCATCGCCAACACCCAGTACGAACTGACCTGTTACCTGCCAGTGTACATAACCAGCCAGAGTGGTGAGATACTTGATGTCAGAAACGTGCTCCTCGTTGTCGAGAATGCACTGATACAGGTGCGAGATACTCCAGCGCAGAGGGATGTTGTAGTTGAAGAGCTTAGACAGCTCGGCTGCTGCTTTGCCTGTGTTGGTGTTACGCCATGTGCGGAATGGAACCAGGATTTCCTGCTTCTCGTTGAATGCCATATAGCCGTGCATCATAGCACTGAAGCCGATAGCTGCCAGCGATTCGATTTCGCAGTCGTACTGCTTCTGAACATCCTTGCGGAGCTCAGCATAGCAGTCCTGCAGACCATACCAAATGGCCTCAGTAGAGTAGGTCCACAGACCGTCTACCAACTGATTCTCCCACTCGTGTGAGCCCTGTGCGATGGGCTTATTGTCCTCGTCGATGAGGACAGCCTTGATTCTTGTAGAACCGAATTCGATTCCCAAGATGGCCTTACCGGCCTCAATAACTTGTTTTGCTGTCATAATATTGTATTAGTTTTGATTATTATTTTTGCGGTAAGCGTTCTTTTGCTTTAAGATACGCTTTATATGAGGTGAAACCACTTGCCTCTGCAGCACTTTCATCCGTAGAATTTGGATGTTGTGCTTTATATTGCTCGAAGTAGTTGAGACGTAAACCATTAACATAGTCGGAGAATCCACCGAAACGTTCAGTAAGCACGTTTGAAACATATCTGCGACTAAAGTTGCAACGTTCTACAACCTGCTCCAGTACAAGATGTGAATCAAGATAAGCAGCTTCTGTATTTACAAACTTCTCTATTTCTGTGGCGATTCTGTTGCTACGTTCCTCTGCTAATTCATCGTTTTCGTAGGGGACAGCCTCTGCTTCATCTTCATCAACTTCAGTAAGAATTGCAGCACGGCGCCATACAGGCATCACGTTCAACAATAAGGCTATATTGAATATGGCTAATGGAATACACATAATTGCCATGACTTTTGGTGAGTCGGTGATGAAAGCTGGCCATAAAAATGGGGTGAGTATGATAGGGGTTAACCACATGCGGTGTGCATATTCGGTTGGAAAGTCTTCTGGGTTTGAATAGTTTAATTCGCGGGCTATTTTTAACCATTTCATAACTTGCCACATAGCAACACTAGCATAGCCTATCATGATGATACTTACCACTATCACCACATAGTTCCATGCTTTGACGAATTCTGGACTAAGCAGTCCTGACGGCCACCATGCATTGGCAATAAGCGGTGCCATTGCTAAGAATGTGATAATAGCTGCAATAAAATTGGCTTTTTTCCATACTTTCCATTGTTTTACTGTGCCAAAAAAGCAGAAAATCAGCGCTCCGCAGTAAAAATAATAGGTGCATGGAAAGTATGATTTCATCAGAATCCACGCTGCCTCATTTTGTGGATTTAATACATATGGCAACAGAACTGTGCCGCATAGATAAATCATAACTTGCATTTTGCGGTCTGGCCAAATGTAGGCTCTACGCTCCTTGGGCGTACCACAGTTGTGCACACCTCTTACTACAGAAAATACCCAGCAGGTAACTAAATAAGCTGCTGCTGTTATTCCATACCAATAAATAGAATCTGTTTGTACCATAATCGACGGCAAAAATACAATTAATTTTTGATTTAGGAACTATATTTACTATTTTTATCTATTTACATTGCCTGTTCAATTTAATTAGGAGCACCCATTTTTAGTGCTCCTAATCATATTTGCGATTTGCTTATCGCAGTGCTTTATTCAGCATGTAGTACACCTCGTTGTTGCGGAGTGTCTGCTTGAAATCGGCGATGTTTGTATGCTTGTTGATGCGAACATACTCGATGCCGGTCATCTCAGCAAAGTCCTCCCAGTACTCCTCGTTGATGTCGTAAGAGAAAGCACTGTGGTGAGTACCACCAGCCAGAATCCAAGCTGCAGCACCAATCTCGAACGTGGGCTGTGGAACCCACAGAGCAGAAGCTACAGGCAGCTTTGGCATTGGCTGAGGCTCGATGCACTCTACCTCCTGACTGATCAGGCGGAAACGGTTGCCAAGGTCAACAACTGTAGCCTTGATACCAGCACCAGTCTTAGATGTGAATACCAGACGTGCAGTCTGCTGCTTACGGATACCGATACCCAGGAAGTGTACCTCGAGCTTTGGCTTATCGGTAGCAATCAGCGGACAGATCTCGAGCATGTGGCTCTGCAGACAAGAACTCTTGTCACCAGCGAAGTTCAGAGTGTAGTCTTCTAGGAATGAGCAACCAGTTGGCATGCCCTGCTGGATTACCCACAGAGTGCGATACAGACAAGCTGTCTTCCAATCGCCCTCGGCACCGAAACCATAACCCTCCTGCATCAGGCGCTGTGAAGCCAGACCGGGAATCTGGTCGAATCCGCAGAAGTCAGGTGCATCGATGTCTGCATCACCCAGATCGTCGAAGTTGGTGGTGAAGGCAGTAGCGCCCTCATCCTTCAGCACGCGGCGCAGTGCAATCTCTGCCTTAGCTGCATTCTTAACCTTCTCCCAGTAAACCTGCTCGCCGCTCTCATCTATCTTGATGGTGTAGAGCTTCTTGTACTCCTCAACCAGAGCGTCAGCCTCGGCATCGGTTACCTTCTTGAAGTACTCCATCAGCGATGAAACTGGGTAGTAATCAACGTGATAACCCAGACGCTGCTCAAACTCTACGCGGTCGCCATCTGTTACGGCTACGTTGTTCATGTTCATACCGAACATCAGACAGCGTACGTTGTGAGCATCAGCTACACCAGCTGCTACACGAGCCCAAACGGCAATCTGCTTCTGAGCCTTCTCGTCCTTCCAGTAACCGCAAACCACCTTGCGTGCGATACGCATACGAGTGCAGATGTGTCCGAACTCGATATCGCCGTGAGCACTCTGGTTCAGATTCATGAAGTCCATGTCGATCTCGCTCCAGGGTATCTCGGCATTGTATTGTGTGTGGAAGTGGAGCAGAGGCTTCTGCAACTGCTGCAGACCCTTGATCCACATCTTGGCAGGTGAGAAAGTGTGCATCCATGTGATGATACCTACACACTTAGCGTCGTTATTGGCAGCCAGCATTACCTGCTCAACTTCCTTTGAGCTGTTGGCTGTACCCTTGTAAACTATCTTAACGGGGATGTTGCCGCTCTTGTTCAGACCGTCAACCATCTCCTTTGAGTGTCCATCTACAGCAACTACTGCGTCGCCTCCGTACAGAAGCTGAGCACCAGTTACCCACCAAATTTCGAAATTATCAAATGTTGCCATTGTTATAAAGTTGTATATTAGTTAATAATTAATGTTTCTGTCCCTTCTGTCCGTAGTAGGCATTAGGTCCGTGCTTACGCATATAATGCTTCTCGATGAGCAGTGGGTTCATAGTGAGGTTGGGATTTACCGAGAAAGCTACGAAAGCCATCTTGGCACACTGCTCCATAACCTTAGCGTTGTACACTGCATTGTCGGGCGATGTTCCCCATGAGAAAGGACCATGATTCTTAACCAGCACGGCAGGAGTGTGGTCAGGATTGATCTTACGGATGTTCAGAATCTCATCCACAATCACATTACCAGTCTCCAACTCGTACTGACCTTTAACCTCGGCCTCGGTCATATCGCGAGTGCATGGGATATCCTTGTAGAAGTAGTCGGCATGAGTGGTGCCAATATTTGGGATGTCGCGACCTGCCTGAGCAAATGCTGTGGCATAGGTAGAGTGGGTGTGAACCACACCCTGAATATTTGGGAAAGCCTTATATAGTACAAGGTGTGTTGGAGTATCTGATGATGGGTTGAGTTCGCCATCTACCACCTCGCCTGTCTCCAGGTCTACTACTACCATATCGCTGGCCTTCATTACATCATAGTCTACGCCTGAGGGCTTGATTACCACCAGTCCCTTCTCGCGGTCGATACCAGACACATTGCCCCATGTAAAGATTACTAGGTTCTGCTTCACAAGGTCAAGATTGGCCTTGAATACTTTTTCTTTCAGTTCTTCTAACATTGTTTTTACAGTTTAAAATTTGACTCTTCGGTATACGCTCTCTTATTGAAACGGTAGAGATATGCACCGCGTTTTGAACTCTTCTTGTCGATAAGGTCGGTCTTCTGGATGAAGTCCATATCCTTTACGCGCTTGCGGAAGTTGCGCTTGTCGAGTTCTACACCATACACAGCTTCGTAGAGAGTCTGTAGCTGGGTAAGTGTGAAGAGGCTTGGCAGCAGGTTGAAACCTACTGGTTCGTTCGACATCTTGTCCTGAATCAGTTTGCGAGCCTTTATCACCATCTCGTTGTGGTCAGAATAGAGTTCTGGTATTTCCTCGATATCAATCCATTCTGCACCATGCGACTTACGCAGTTTCTCGTCGTAGTCGCTGGCGTTGATGAGTGCATAGTATGCTATTGAAACCACACGTTCGCCTGGGTCACGGTCCACCTTACCAAATGCACCAATCTGGCTCATATAGATGTTGCGCAGACCAGTCAGTTCAAACAATGTGCGTGATGCTGCTTCATCTACGCTTTCGGTGGCAGCAACGAAGCCTCCGTAGAGGCTCCATTGACCACGTCCTGGATCCATCTGGCGACGGCCCACAAGAATCTTCAGCTTCTTCTCGTCGAATCCGAAGATGATGCAGTCTACCGACAGCCAGACTTTGGAATGTTCGTTATAAAATGTCATATTTTAAATTCTAATTACCAGAAATAGATGTAGAATGCTACTGTAAAGCCGAGGATAACGATAGTGTGGAATACATCCCACTTGTTCCAGCTCTTACGTGTAGCCTCAATCTGCTCAGGTGTTGATGTGCCGAATACCAGGCCCTGAATCTTCTTCTCGTCAGGAGCCTCGGTGCAGAGTGATACTGCGATCACAATCAGACAGCAAACAATGAGCATTACACCGCAGAAGAACAACCAGTTGAAGTCGTAGAATACAGCCTTAAACCAACTGTCGGCAGCATCGGTAGCGTTGCTATAGTAAACCTTGGCACCCAGACGTGTAAGACCGATGATGATACCAGAGAGCAATCCCCACATACCACCCTTGGCCGATGCACGCTTCCAGCAGATACCCAGCAGGAATGCTGCAGCGATACCAGGAGCCAGCACTGACTGTACATCCTGCAGATAGTTGTAGAGCACATTACCTACAGAACGCATGATGGGAATCCACAGAATACCGAGGATTACGATTACTACAGTAGCAATCTGGCCGATACGTACGAGCTGCTTCTCTGGAGTCTCAGGACGCAGACGCTTCCAGAAGTCGATAGTGAACAGCATAGCTGAAGAGTTGAACAGAGATGCCAGTGAAGACATCAGGGCAGCAAGAATACCGCAAACTACCAGACCCTTAACACCTGCAGGCAGCAATTTAGCTACGAGTGTTGGGAAAGCAGCATCAGGAGTGCTCAGTACAAATACTTCGCCGTTTGGCAGGGTGATACCCTTGGTGCTCATTGCGAAGGCAATCATACCAGGAATCAGGAACAGGAATACGGGTAGCAACTTCAGATATGCACCGAAGATGGTACCACGGCGAGCCTCTTTCTCATCCTTACCAGAGAGTACACGCTGAACGATGTACTGGTCAGTACACCAATACCAGAAACCGATAACAGCCGAACCGATAAGGGCTCCCAGCCAAGGATAGTTAGCATCGCGGTTGTCGCGAATCAGCGATGTCATCTTGTCGCCATACTCGTTAGCATCTACAGCGCCGCAAACGGCCATCATCTCGTCCCATCCACCCAGGGCCTTAAAACCGAGTACCAGGATGATGAGCGAACCGAGCAGAAGGATAGGAGTCTGCAGTACCGATGTGTAGAGCACGCTTTTCATACCACCGAAGATGGTATAGATAGCGGTGATAACTACCAGACCGATAGCTGCAATCCAGAAGAAGTCGATGCCCCAGAGCTGCTCGATACCAAATACCTGCTGGAAAACAAGACCGCCGGCATATACAGTAACAGCTACCTTGGTAAGTACATAGCTAATCAGCGAGATAACAGAGAGGATTGTACGGCTCTGTGTGTTGTAACGACGCTCCAGGAACTCTGGCATAGTGTAAACCATAGAGCGTGTATAGAAAGGTACGAATACCCAACCCAGAATCAGGATCATCCATCCCTGAATCTCCCAGTGGGCCATAGCCATACCTGATGAAGCACCGGCACCGGCCAGTCCGATAAGGTGCTCAGAACCGATGTTTGATGCGAAGATTGATGCACCGATGGCAATCCATGTTGCATCTTTACCACCTAAGAAATAGTCTGCTGAGTTATTGTTCTTCTGAGAAATAACCCACAATACAATGCCAACCAGTGCACAACAGAAAGCACCGATGACAATCCAGTCTAATAATGCCATTTTTAATTTTTAATTTTTTAGTTAGTATTTAATTGTTATTTGATCGAGAACTTGTAAGCTGCGTGGCTATAGTACTTCTCACCTGGATTCAGCACAGGCTGTACCCACTCTGGGTGGTTAGGTGAGTCGGGATACTTCTGGCTCTCCAGACATACGCTTACGTGCTTTGGGTAGGTGATGCCACCCTTGCGGGCGATATCCTTGTCGGCACCTACACCCTGGAAGTTTCCGCTATAAACCTGTACACCAGGCTCGTTGGTAAACATCTCCATCAGGATACCTGTCTTTGGGCTGTAGAGGCTAGCGCATACCTGGGTATCGTCGCCCTTTCCATCCTTATAAGTGTTCAGGCAGAAGTTGTGATCGTAACCTGTAGCGTTCTGGATCTGGTCGAAGTCGCTCTTTATGCTGTCGCCCAGAGCGTGAGGTGTGCGGAAATCCATTGGAGTTCCCTCAACCTTCTTGATTTCACCTGTTGGGATATACAGCTTGTCGCTTGGAGTAAAGTTGTCTGCATTCACATATACCACCATGTCGTAAGCAGGCTGTGTAAAGTCGCCGCTCAGGTTGTAGTAGTTGTGGTTGGTCTGATTGATGATAGTTGGCTTGTCGGTCTCAGCCTCCCAAGTCATATCCAGCACATTGTCTGATGTGAGCTTGTATGTGGTAACAGCCATTACCTTTCCGGGGAATCCGTTCTCACCGTCGGCAGCTACGATTGTAAGCTTCAGGATAGAGTCTCCTATCTGCTCAGCATCGTAAACCTGGTGCATCCATCCGGTGTTGCCACCTCCGTGCAGACAGTTAGGACCATCGTTTTTCTTCAGCTGGATAGTATCGCCGTTAAGAATGAACTTACCCTCTTTGATGCGGTTAGCATAGCGGCCCACGCTTGATCCGTAATCGCTTGGGGTGTTGATGGTGTCGGCATACTGGGCGATGTTGTCAAATCCCAGTACTACGTCGGTTGGCTTGCCATCCTTATCGGGCACTACCAGCGATACGATACGACCACCATAGTTAGTGATGCATACCTCCATGCCATTCTGGTTCTTCAGCGTGTAAAGCTTAACTGGCTTCGACTGAATAGTAGTGTCGAATTTAGCAGGGTCAAGGCCCGATACAGTTAGTTGACTGGCCTGCTGGCCACCTGCACACGAGAGCATCAGTGCTGCTGCACCGACTCCCATCAATGTTGCTTTCAATGCTTTCATTTTTGTTACGTTTTAAGTTATTATTGTCGTATAATTGTTTATTTTGGGTGTAAAATTACAATTATAATCCGAAACGGCAAACAAAAAACGATAAAAAAAGATGAGTAAGGTGTTGATATCACACCTTACTCACTGTATTTAACCTTTATAAACACAAATAGCTGTGTTTTTGTTGGTTCTGAGTTAGCAAATCTTACGCGAACCGTCGCCTATTACTACATCGTAAACCTTAGGCTCATGTCCATACTTGGCGTTGAACTTTGCCTTAGCATCGTCAATGAACTTCTTGTAGAGGTCATTGCGAACTAGGTTGATGGTGCATCCACCGAATCCGCCGCCCATGATGCGGCTACCGGTAACACCATTCTCCTTAGCGATATCGTTCAGGAAGTCAAGCTCCTCGCACGATACCTCGTAGTCCTTCGATAGTCCTTCGTGGGTCTGATACATCAGCTCGCCTACCTTCTCGTAGTCGCCCTCGTTCAGAGCGTCGCATACTGCCAGCACGCGGTCCTTCTCGCCGAGTACGAACTTTGCACGCTTGTAGTCCTCTTCGCCCACTTCGGCACGAACCTCGTCAAGCTGCTCCCATGTGCAGTCGCGCAGAGTTTCGAACTTGCCTTCTGGATGCTTTGCCTGGATATGCTTTACTACATTCTCGCAGCTGTTGCGGCGATCGTTGTAAGGCGAACCTGCCAACTGGTGCTTAACTACTGAGTCGAGCAATACCAGACGGTAGCCATCGGGCTTGAATGGGAAGTACTCGAACTCGCGGCTACGGCAGTCAAGACGCATCAGGCAGCCTGCTTTACCGAATACTGAGGCAAACTGGTCCATGATACCGCAGTTTACACCGCAGTAGTTGTGCTCAGTAGCCTGTCCGGCCAGTACCATATCCCACTGCGAAACCTTGTTATCGCCGAAGATATCGTTCAGACCACAAGCAAAGCAGCTTTCCATAGCAGCCGATGATGACATACCTGCTCCGAGGGGTACATCGCCAGCAAAAGCGATATTGAAGCCCTTTACGGGAACGCCCAGCTTCTTCATCTCGAGTGCTATACCATAGATATAGCGTGCCCACGAGGCCTTAGGACCTGTTGGGTCAGATAGCTTGAAATCTACACGGTCCTTCAGATCGATAGCGTATGCCATAACGGTATCTTCGGTACCATTGGCACGCATCTCGGCCATAATGCCTTTATCAACTGCTCCTGGGAACACGAAACCACCATTGTAGTCGGTGTGCTCACCTATCAAGTTGATACGTCCGGGAGATGCATATACGTTACCTGTCTTTCCATCAAAGTGCTTGATGAAACGGCTTCTTACAAAATCAATTTCCATAAGCAAAGTGTTTTTAGGGTTAATATTAGTCTACCTTAATATCCGTGTTCACATTCTTGCTGCCTATCAGGGCATAGAACAGGATATAGGCCAACATTGCGATTACAAGCCAGTAGCTGAAAATCTCGCCTGCAGATTTTGCGATAGCCTCCTGGATAAGAGGCATGATACCACCACCAACTACCATAGTCATGAAGATACCCGAAGCAGCCTCAGTGTACTTGCCCAGACCCTCAACCGAGAGGTTGAAGATACCTCCCCACATTACAGATGTGCAGAGTCCACAGGCAGGAATGAGGAATGCCTTTGCAGGAACATCATGTCCGCTGAACGAGATAGTAACACTCTCGGGCATGAAGATGGCAATCAGCAGCAGCAGGATAGCTACAGCACTAACTGTTGTCAACTGTGTCTTGGTAGAAACCTTACCAGAGATGGCGCTTGAGCATGCACGGCCTATCATCATCAGAAGCCAGTAGGCAGCTGCTAATGTACCACCGGCAGCGGCAGCACCTTCAAATGGAAGTTTTGTTACATAGAAGTTCAGCTCCATGGGGATACCAATCTCGATACCTACGTAGAAGAAGATGGCGATAACACCCAGTACACAGTGGCGGAAAGCCAGAGGGCTGCGCTCGTACTTAGGTGATACCTTGCCAAGAGTAGGCTCGGGGATAGCAACACGGCTGATGATTACGAACGAGATTGCGAATACTGCGATACCGATGAACAGCAGTGGAGCAACGTCACCCATGCTAGTCTCGGCAGTAACTGTACCTACCAATACACCAGCCAACAGTGGGGTGAGAGTACCGGTAAGCGAGTTCAGAGTACCGCCCACCTGAATCAGCTGGTTACCCTTGTTACCACCACCTCCCAGGAGGTTCAGCATTGGGTTAACAACTGTGTTCAGCATACATACGCAGAAACCGCAGATAAATGCACCCAGTAGATAGATAACCAGGTTGAGAGCTACAGGTATGCTGTCGTATGTAAATACGTAAGTACCTGCGCCTACCAGGCTTGAAAGATACTGGAAACAAAGACCTACGATACCCACGATCAGTGCGATCAGGGCTGTCTTCTTGTATCCGAATTTCGTAAGCATCTTACCTGCAGGGATACCCATAAACAGGTAAGCGGCAAAGTTCATCAGGTTACCCCAAGCTTTGGCAAATGGGTATTCAAATCCCCATATATTGCCAAAGGGGGCGCCCATGTTGGTTACGAAGCTGATCATCGCGAAGATGAAACACATCGTGATAATGGCAATCACTTTGCCATTCTTATTTGTCTCAGTCATATTGTGTCAATAATTTAAATAGATGGTCGGTTTATTACTCAACTACACCGAAACGGTAGATAGTCTTCTGCTTATATCTCTGTCCGGGATTCAGTACTACACTTGGGAAGTAAGGACGGTTTGGTGAATCGGGGAAGTGCTGTGCCTCGAAGCAAACTGCCGAACGATGTGGGAATGTGCAACCGTTTGCTCCCTTGTATCCGTTCAGGAAGTTACCTGTGTAGAGCTGCAGACCTGGCTCGGTGGTGTAAACCTCCATAGTGCGGCCGCTCTTAGGATCGGTAACCTTGGCAGCAAATGAGAGCTCGCCCTCTTCCTGCTTGTTCAGCACGTAGTTGTGGTCGAAACCATGACCAAACTTTATCTGCTCGTCGTCAGCATCGATATCCTGTCCGAATGGCTTTGGTTTGCGGAAGTCGAATGGAGTACCTTCAACCTTCAGGATCTCACCTGTTGGGATGGCTGTAGCATCTGTAGGCAGATAGAAGTCGGCGTTGATCTCGCAGATCTGATCGTTGATGCTTGGGGTAGGATTAGCTGTACCAGCCAGACTGAAGAATGCATGATGTGTAAGGTTCACGATGGTCTTCTTGTTGGTGGTGGCCAGATATTCGATCACAAGCTCGTTCTGGTCGGTGAATGTAAATTCAACTGTAACGTCGAGCTCGCCTGTGAAGCCTTCCTCACCATAAGATGAAATACGATGCAGGGCCAAAGAGCGTGGTCCCATCTGGCGTGCGTCCCATACCTTTGCGTTGAAACCGATGTTTCCGCCGTGCAGGTGGTTAGGTCCGTCGTTCAGTGCCAGCTGATAATCCTTGCCGTTCAATACAAACTGTCCTTTGCAGATGCGGTTACCCCAACGACCGATGAGGGTAGAGAGGTAAGGCTCGTTTCCGCTGGTCAGCTGCTTGATGTCGTTGTGACCCTGGATAACATTAGCTACTTTGCCATCCTTACCAGGAACCATAATAGCACAAATGGCACCTCCATAGTTTGAGATTGCCACTTCATATCCCTTACGGTTTCTAAGAATGTACAAGTCGGTTTTTTTACCGTTGATAGTGGCCTGGAAGTCTTCGCGCTTCAGGCCGCACAGATTCACTGTCTCTGTAGTGTTCGCCATACTGTTATGTTTTTAGTTAAAAATTTATTTTTCTGCAAAGTAACAGAAAAAAAACGAGATTGACGAACGTTTCGACGAAAAAAGTGTTGTTGTAGTATTAAAAAACTCTAAATACAGTTTTTTAGCAGGTCTGCTACCACATAACTGCTACCTCCAACGAACACAAAGTCATTATTATCTGCAGCGGCCTTCGCGGCTTCGTAGGCTGTTTTTACGTCGGGATAGGCTTCGCCATTTAGGTTCTTGCCCTGTCCGTATAGCTTTAAAACGTTCTCCGAAACGGCTCTCTTATTGTTGGCTTTTGTAAAATAATACGTTGCGTTTTGTGGCAGCAGGTCCATCACTCCCTGTATGTCCTTGTCGTCTACCATACCAAACACTATATGCATATGGTTGCACTTTACGCTCTTAAGCTGCTGGCTCAGATACATCCATCCTGGCACGTTGTGGCCTGTATCACAGATGGTCAGTGGTGCCTCGCCCACCTTCTGCCATCGGCCTTTCAGTCCGGTCAGGTCGCCCACGTGGGCAAATGCCTGGCGTACTTCGCGGTTCTGGCACTGTGCGTGAGGTTCGCTTTTTATTGCGTGCATGTAGCCCATGGCTTCAAGCTGCTGTACTGCGCATAGTATGGTGTTTGCGTTCTTTTCCTGATAGCTTCCGTTCAGTTCTCCTTTGATGATTCCGAAACTCTTGGTATGGTATTCCATGCCTCTAGCACTTGTCGATGCAGAGATTACCTGTTTTACGTCCTCGGCAAATGTGATAGGGGCCTGGTTCTCGCCTGCGATTGCCTCGAACACCATTCGTGTCTCAGGGGTAGTTTCGCCGATTACCACGGGCACACCTTTCTTAATAATACCAGCCTTCTCCATCGCAATCTGCTCGAGCGAGGTGCCCAGGAACTGGGTGTGGTCCATGCCGATATTGGTGATTATCGATAGGATAGGGGTGATGATGTTGGTGCAGTCCAGACGGCCGCCCAGTCCAACTTCTATCACGGCTATGTCAACATCCATCTCGGCAAAGTACTTGAATGCCATTGCCGTGGTGAGTTCGAAGAATGAAGGATGCAGTGGCTCAAAGAATGATCTCTCCTTCTCTACAAAGTCTACCACATACGCCTCGCTGATGGGCTGACCGTTCACACGGATGCGCTCACTGAAGTCAACCAGATGTGGCGATGTGTATAGTCCTACCTTGTAGCCGCACATCTGCAGAATAGCAGAAAGCGTGTGAGCACATGATCCCTTGCCGTTGGTGCCTGCCACGTGTATCGTGAGATACTTTTTGTGTGGATGGTCAAAGTGCTTGTCCAGTGCATTACTGTTGGCCAGCCCTTCCTTGTAGCCGTCGGCACCCTGTTTCTCAAACATTGGCAGTTGGTTGAACAGGTATTCACACGTTTCCTGATATGTCATAGCTATACCTTATTAATATATTAATTAAAGTAATTCTTGAATTTCTGGAAGATAGAGTCGCGGGTCTGCTTGTCGCCCTTGAAGTTGTCGCTGCCCTTGAACTGCTCAATGACCTGCTTCTCCTCTCTGCTCAGGGTCTTTGGCACATACACGCTGATGTTTACCACCAGATCGCCGCGTCCGCTGCCATAGCCTTGTACTGCGGGCAGTCCCTTGCCGCGCAGGCGCAGGGTCTTTCCAGGCTGGGTTCCATTCTCCAGTTTTACCTTCAGTTTAGTGCCCTCTATGGTAGGTATCTCTATTTCGCCACCCAGTGCTGCTGTTGGGAAGTCGAGTAGTAGGTTGTATATCAGGTCGTTGCCGTCGCGGATAAATGTATCGTTTGGCTCTTCCTCGATAAATACCTGGATGTCGCCCGAAGTACCATTGTGCTTGCCGGCATTTCCCTTGCCAGGTACGTTTACTACCATACCCTCGGCTACACCAGCGGGGATGTTTATCTCTACTACTTCCTCGCCCTTCTCTACACCGGTACCGCCGCAGTGCTTACACTTGTTCTTTATTACCTGACCTTCGCCACCGCAGGTGGGACAAACGCTCTGCTGCTGCATCATACCGAAGATGCTCTGGGTGGTGTGGGTGATGTAACCCTGACCGTGACATGTGGGGCACTGCTCCTTGGTGCTTCCGGCCTCTGCGCCGCTACCGCTACAGTGTGGGCAGGGTATATCCTTGCGCACTTTGAACTTCTTGGTAACACCGGTATTGATCTCCTCGAGTGTCAGTTTTACCTTCAGTCGCAGGTCGCTACCGCGATGCTGCTGCTGTCGGCGTTGACCTCCGCCGAATCCGCCGAAACCGTGACCTCCGAAGATATCGCCGAACATAGAGAAGATATCGTCCATGTTCATATTGGTTTCGAATCCGCTGAAACCACCGAATCCTCCGCCCATGTTTGGACCGTCGAATCCGAACTGGTCGTACTGCTGGCGTGTCTTAGGATCGTGCAGCACGTTGTATGCCTCGGCCGCTTCCTTAAACTTTTCCTCAGCTTCCTTGTCGCCGGGGTTGCGGTCGGGGTGATACTTGATGGCTATCTTACGATATGCTTTCTTGATTTCGTCTTCTGTAGCGCCCTTCTGGACGCCCAGCACCTCGTAATAATCTCGTTTCTGTGCCATACCGGTTTATTGTCCTACTGCCACTTTGGCGTGGCGGATTACTTTGTCGTTAAGTTTATATCCCTCCTGCAGGCAGTCGATAACCTTGCCCTTCTTGTCGTCGCCCATGCCTGGAACCATAGCTACAGCCTCGTGCAGGTCGGTGTCAAAGTCGGCATCCTTGGTCTCGATCTTGCTTACGCCCTGGCCTTCGAGAGTCTTCACGAACTTCTGGTAAATCAGTTCCATGCCCTCGCGCAGGACCTGTGGATCTTCGGTCTTGCTACCGTTGGCTATGGCGCGCTCCATGTCGTCGAGCACTGGCAGGATGGCTGTTATCACCTTCTCGCCGCCGTTCAGTATCAGCTCGGCACGCTCCTTCAGTGTGCGCTTGCGGTAGTTCTCAAATTCGGCAGCCTTATACAGCAGCTGGTTCTTCAGCTCGGCAGCCTCTTCGAGTGCCTTCTCCAGAGGGTCTTTCTCCTCCTTCTCCTCCTCTTCTTCCTGGGCAGGTTCCTCTGTTGCAGCCTCTTCGGCAGCAGCTGTCTCTTCTGCCTCTTTGTCAGTCTCGTCAACTGGCTGCTCGTTCAGAGTCTCCTCCTCTTCGATGTTGATATCTTTTTCTGTCATAATAGCGTTGTTTTAAAGTTCTGCTTACAATTCAGCAAATACCATGCCAAATCCAGCTTCTCATCTCGTTAAGAGTACATCTTCTCCTTCTGAGCCTTGATGGTCTCATCGTAGATGTAGTCATCGTATGTGGTCAGCTTGTCGATGGTACCCTTTGGTGTCAGCTCGATGATACGGTCGGCCACGGTGTTGATAAACTCATGGTCGTGCGAAGCGAACAGGATGTTACCCTTGAAGTTAATCAGGTTGTTGTTGAATGCCTGAATACTCTCCAGATCCAAGTGGTTGGTTGGGGTATCCAGTATCAAGCAGTTGGCATTCTTAAGCTGCATACGTGCTATCATACAGCGCATCTTCTCGCCTCCTGAGAGCACGTTCACATGCTTCAGCACGTCTTCCTCCTTGAACAGCATGCGGCCCAGGAATGACTTCATTGTTACCTCGTTGCCCGGTCCCCACTGCGAGAGCCAGTCCACCAGGTTCATCTCGCTCTGGAAGAACTCAGTATTGTCGAGTGGCAGATAGGCTGTGGTGATGGTTACACCCCACTTATATGTACCTGCATCGGCCTCGCGGTTGCCGTTGATAATCTCAAACAGGGCAGTCATTGCCTTGGGGTTGTGGCTCAGGAATACTGTCTTCTGTCCCTTCTCGATAGTGAAGTTCACGTTGTCAAACAGTACTGTTCCGTCGGCGTCTACAGCCTTCAGTCCCTCAACCTCCAGTATCTGTGTTCCAGGCTCGCGCTCCATCTGGAAAATGATGCCTGGGTATTTACGTGTAGATGGTGTAATCTCCTCTACGTTCAGCTTCTCCAGCATCTTCTTTCGCGATGTGGTCTGCTTACTCTTTGCTACGTTAGCGCTGAATCGGCGGATAAACTCCTCCAGCTGCTTCTTCTTCTCCTCGGCCTTCATCTTCTGGTTCTGAGCCTGACGCAGAGCTAGCTGCGAACTCTCATACCAGAACGAGTAGTTACCTGAGAACAGTGTCACCTTACCGAAGTCGATATCTACGGTCTGTGTAGATACTGCATCCAGAAAGTGACGGTCGTGAGATACTACCAGCACGCACTGCTCCAGATTGCTCAGATATTCCTCCAGCCACTGCACGGTGTCCAGGTCGAGGTCGTTGGTAGGCTCGTCCAGCAGCAGGTTGTCGGGGTGACCGAACAGAGCCTTAGCCAGCATCACGCGCACCTTCTCGTTGTTCGATATCTCGCTCATCTGCTTGTAGTGCTCAGTCTCCTTCACACCCAGATTCTGCAGCAGCTGTGCAGCCTCGCTCTCAGCCTCCCAACCGTTCATCTCGGCAAAGGCCATCTCCAGGTCGGCGGCACGCACACCGTCTTCCTCGCTCATCTCGGGCTTAGCATACAGAGCCTCGCGCTCCTTCATGTTCTGCCATAGTGGCTGATGTCCCATCAGCACAGTGTTCATCACTGAAAACTCATCATACTTAAAGTGGTCCTGCTCCAGCACGCTCAGGCGCTCGCCTGGCTGCATCTCGATGGTACCCTTGTTGGCCTCAAGCTCGCCGCTGATGGCACGCAGAAGGGTAGACTTACCGGCGCCGTTAGCACCGATAATACCGTAAATATTACCACTTGTAAACTTCAGGTTCACGTCCTTGTAGAGAACCTTCTTTCCAAACTGGATTGCCAGATTTGTAACTGTGATCATCTTACTCTTATAATATATTATAATTTATTTGGGGTGCAAAGGTACAAAAAAAATCCCAAAACACCAAGAAACAAACGAAAAACATATCTTTTCTCGCCACAAAAGTAAACGAAAAAGCTGGAAGTTCCAAATTTTAGGCGAAAATATTAGGATTATATAAAGATTATTGCTATCTTTGCGACATGATATTAGGACTAATCTTAGCAATAGTAATGATGATGAATTCGTGCAACTTTGATACGCGAGAGCCTGTGGTTAGACCAGCCACACAAGCTAATCGTTTTTATACGGGCGACGCGCAAGAACTTGAGTATGAGGTAGATAGTCTGCTTAATCGCCACAGTGGTGCTAAGGTTTATGAAAATCTAGCAGCACTCATAGTGCCCCATGCTGGTTACTATTTCTCAGGGAATGTAGCTTCATCGGCCTATATGGCAATCGATGCTAAAAAACAATACGAACGCATTTTCCTATTAGGCCCCAGCCACCACGAATGGCTTGATGGTGCATCGGTAAACACAGAGGCCGATTATTATGCCACACCATTGGGCAATGTAAAAGTTGACCACGAAACAGCTATTGAACTTACCAAGGCTGATAGTGTGTTCACCTATCGTCGTTCTGCTCATTCGCAGGAACATTGCTTGGAAGTACAATTGCCATTTTTACAGCGCAGATTGGGCGATGTGCCGCCAATAGTGCCCATCATCATTTCGACCAACGACTACAACAAACTGAAAAGGATGGCCGAAGTACTGAAACCATATTTTACTGGCGACAATTTGTTTGTAATCAGCAGTGATTTCTCACATTACCCATCCTATGAGGATGCCTACGAAGTGGATGCAAAGACGGGAAAAGCCATCGAAACAGGTGATGTAGAGGAGTTTATTACCACCATCAATGCTAATGCCGATAGCGGAAAACGCAATCTGGCTACTAGTGCTTGCGGCGAGTTTGCTATCGTTACTCTGATGCTGATGATGGATGGACAATGCAATGTTAAACACCTGATGTATCAGAACTCTGGCGACATAGATAATCACGACCATAGCCGAGTGGTGGGATATCATTCGTTCGCCATCCTTCGCCAAAAACAGGCTGAGTTTTCACTATCGGCCGAGGAAAAGCAACTACTTAAACAGATAGCTTTGCAAAGCATAAAGGATCAATTAGCTGGTAGGCCCATCGCACAGCCAATTATCCGCTCATCAATTCTTAATTCTAAATGTGGCGCTTTTGTTTCACTACACAAGCATGGACGATTACGTGGTTGTATAGGCCATTTTGGCGAGGATTATCCTCTGCATGAGATTGTAGCCAGAATGGCTCGTGCTGCAGCATTCGAAGACCCACGATTTATGCCCGTAACAAGCGACGAACTAGCTGATATCGACATCGAGATATCTGTGCTCACACCTATGTGTCGCATACAGAGCATCGACGAGTTCCAGTTGCATCGTCACGGCATCTATATTAAGAAAGGCTATCATAGCGGCACTTTCCTACCACAAGTGGCCGATGAAGTAAACTGGACCAAAGAGGAGTTTTTGGGGCATTGTGCGCAGGATAAGGCAGGCATAGGCTGGGATGGATGGCGCGATGCAGAATTGTATGTTTACGAAGCAATAGTGTTCTGATGGAGTGCAGATATTATCATCGATTGGAGGATGGACGAGTGGAATGCGAACTATGTCCGCACCATTGCAAGATAAGCGATGGACGGACGGGTATCTGTCGCAGTCGGCGTAATCATGGCGGCACGCTAATAAGTGAGGTATATGCCAAGCCTTGCTCGCTAGCCATCGATCCGATTGAGAAGAAGCCGCTTTATCATTTTCATCCAGGCACCACTTGTCTCTCCATTGCATGTACAGGCTGTAATTTCCGTTGCTTAAACTGTCAGAATCACGAAATATCGCAGGTTTCGCCACAAGATGTAAACTACTACCAATTGCAACCAGATGAGGTGGTTGCACTATGCCAGAAACACCATTGTCCAGGCATCGCATATACTTACACAGAGCCGCTCACCTATATCGAATACATCACTGACACAGCCCAAAAGGCCCACGAAGCAGGACTCTGGAACATATTGGTTACTGCAGGTTATGTGTGCCAAGAACCACTGAGCCATCTGCTACCTTATCTCGATGCGGCCAACGTGGATTTAAAATCGTTTAGCGACGAGATATACCAGCGTGTGAGTGGTGGTCATCTGCAACCTGTACTCGACACCATCCTTGCCATGCGCGATGCTGGCGTTTGGTTAGAAATAACAAATCTGATTATTCCAGACATCAACGATGATGTGAAGATGATTAGAGAGATGTGCAAATGGTTGAAAGACAACGACTTATCCGAAACCCCACTACACTTCAGCCGATTCTTTCCACGCTATAAAATGCAAGACAAACCACCAACCCCTCGCCAAACGCTTTATACCGCCAAACAAATAGCCGAAGAAGAGGGCATCAAACATGTGTATTTGGGAAATATATAGCTTTTAGCTACCACCTAGCATTCCTTGCCATCATCGAAGAGATGAACTACGAAATGCAAACCATCAAGTTCCGCGAATAGACAGGATTCTTCGGAAAGAGACAAAGAAGACAGCAAGTACGATAGGCGTATGGACTATGGCGCACTCGAGTACGAATATGGACGTACTCGAGTACGCTTACTAAAATACTGCAGTACGCCCTAGGGCGTACTGCAGTTGGTATTAATACGAGGTTTTGTGGGGATTATTCGTCCCAGCAATAATGCTCCTCGTATACATCGAACTTAAGGTGCTCTAGGCCTATTTCTTTTAGAACATTATTTACTATCTGAATTTCACGAGGCGAACAGAGGCGTTCGCCCCTACGACGCTCGAAATAACCTGTGCGACCAAACTTTCCCTGAAGTCGATAGGAGAATGTTTCGTACTGACCAGGTAGCATCTGCTTTTGCATGTTCTTAAAACCCTTGCCATACACCTGAGGTGTATCGTTGCGATAAAACTCACACTCAGCCGACTGATTAGTGAGCTTAGGGTTCACAATGCTTACGGCTATTTGATCATTAGGCATAGTCTGCATGGCTATCTGGCGCAGACAGTGACTAGCCATAGGACAATCTGCATGAATGCAATGCAGATATGTGCCAGGAACTTCTTTATAACTTATCATATTCATAGCTTTTACAATTTTTATCAACATATCACTCAAATCTTCTGCGGGCCGCATAAACACTGGGCTTGCAGACGGGTGAGATGTTTTGCAAACACCTCACTCAACATCTCACCCAACACCTCACTTTTCCAGCGTCAAGCCACCTTGGTAGGAACCACCTCGTAGAACTTTACGTGACCTCGCTCAGTATGATTGAAACCAAGGTCCTTCATAGCATATCCCAGATGAATCTTGGTGCTATGATCGCTCTTAACTGAGGGGTATTCCTTGCGAATCTGCTCAAGAATCTGCTTGCTGTTAAGTGACTTAACCTTCTCGCCCTCCTTAGGCTTACGGAAGCAGGCCTCAACAATCTCGGCCATATCCTTCTGGTCGGTATAATCCAGATTGATCTCCTGGATGCGGGCCACCTGGTCGTTGTTGAACCAATAAGGTGCCTTAAGTTCGCTAACCTCGTAAACTATCTGAGCATACAACTGCTGATAATCGATATCGCCAGTATTGTCGATATACTGCCCCTCGGGAATCTCGATACAGATGTATCGACGGCTACCTGTGACATCCGACAGAGGATGACGGTTGTTGGTGGTAGCCACGAACGATGCGTATCGAGGACGATCATCCTGCGAGCAACCATAGATGGGGCGACCATTCACCTTACTCTTAGACAGAGTCTGCTTCAATGCAGCCTGCTGACTAGGGCGAATAGCATCAAGTTCGTCGAGGTTTACTATCAAGTTGTTGGTCAGAGCCATCTCCTTGTCGAACTTATTGCTAAGGTTAAGGTGGTCGAGATAGTACTCGCGAAGTTCAGGAGGCAGAAGTCGAGCCAGGAATGTAGACTTGCCGCAGCCCTGAGCACCAATCAGCGTAGGCGCGCACTCATTGCCATGCAGAGTGTCCATCTGGCGCCAATGTGCCACAGCCGAACGAAACCAGATGACCAGGAAATCAAGCTGTTCGCTACTGATTCCAGGCAAACGGCTGAAGAGCTTAGCCAGATGATTCTGTCCGTCCCACTTGGGCAGATTATCAAGATACTCCCAGATAGGGTTGTACGTGGGAGTTGCATCAGAGTGAATCACCTCGATGATGTCCGTCTTAGGACTACCCTTGGTGATCTGTTCCTGCTTGCCCTTGCGTATGATGCTGTTAAGGGCCTCAGGAGTTAGAGGTCGCCAAACGGACTGAACATCAGCCTGTTCGGGGGTCAAAATTACATACTCTACCTTGCCGTTGAGGATGTTTCGACGGAACTGGTAGTTTTCCTGAAGGAACAACTCTACGGCGAGAGTGTTCTGCTGAGAGGCTCCAAGAGACTCTCCGTTAATGGTCATTTTACTCATAAAAATTTAATTCTTTAAGTTATTACTCTAGTTATTGATTCTGTGCACTTTTCATACTCGCGTATGTTTTTCATGTGTGCGCTTTCTCAAAATGGATTGCAAAGATACAAAAAATAATTGCGGTTTGCAAATTTTTCGTGTTAAATTCCTAGGTTTTAACAATTGAGTGAGGTGTTTTTGAGTAGTTGAGTGAGGTGTTTGCGAAACACCTCACTCAACTGAAACCCAGTGTTTATGCGGGATTCAGGCCTATTTGTTGATGTGTTGTATGTTTCTGCTTATATGTCGACAATAATTTTCTTTAGGTCACGATCGGCGCTGGAGTTTCCTACCATTATTTCGTATCGGCCGGGCACTACACGCATGGTGTTGGTGCTTGGGTCCCATCCCTCGAAACTGGTGCGGGGTAGGGGGATGCTTAGCGTCTTGCTTTCGCCTGGGGTTAGTTCTACTTGCTTGTAGGCACGCAGTGTCTTTAGCGGACCTTGTTTGTCGGCCAGATTACGGATATATACTTGCACGGTCTCGGTGGCTACACCTGCTCCGGCGCCATTGCCCGAGCCTACATTGCTAACTTTTACATTTATTTTGCCATCGGCATAGGTTGGGGTGCCAATCTCAAACTGTGTATATGTGAGACCGAATCCAAATGGGAATAATTCTTTACCTTTGAAGTAACGATAGGTGCGATTCTTCATGGTGTAATCCAGAAAATCAGGCAGGTCGTTGGTGCTGCGATAGAACGTGATTGGCAGTTTGCCGCTAGGTGCTCGGTCGCCAAACAGCATCTCGGCTAGTGCTGCACCACCCATCTCGCCACCATACCACCACTGGATGATGGCATCGCACGATTCAAGTTCGGGAGCAAGTGCCATGGCCGAACCAGAACAGTTTACAAAAATAACCTTCTTGCCGGCTTTGTGTAGTGCTGCCAGCAGGTCGCGCTGCACCTGTGGTAACTCTATGCTGGTGCGATCTCCACCCTTGAATCCGGGCTCGTCAACACGCATCTCCTCGCCCTCAAGACTTGGCGAAATGCCGCCTACGAACACTATGGTACGTGTGTCGCCTATCTGCTGAAGCAGTTCCTTGACCGATGGAGTGTAGCGCTTGGTTACATCGAAGTTGAGTGCACCATAGCCTGCCTCTTGTACATAGTCTATCTGTATACGGTAGGATTTACCAGCCTTGACTGTAAGTTCCTTCTTGGCACCCTGTATGCGCTGGCGTGGATTCCAGATGCTTACCAGCGTGTCGCCGTTTACCAACAGGCGTAGACGGTCGTCGCCGCTGATGTCGAATGTAAGTGTCTCGTCGGTTGTAGGGGTTAGTATTCCTTCTAGTCGTGCAGAGCAGTTCTCCAGGTTTACTCCAGGGGCAAACACGGTGTTTCCGCCATTGCTAAGTCGTACGGCCTGTCGGGTGGTAAGTACGGCTGCAGGGTTGCCCTTCCACTGGGTGTTGTTCCACCATGTTATCTGTATGCCATGCGCGCCCTTAGGACTCATGATCTGGCTGAAACGGCTCTCAAACACCTCGTTGCGTGTAAGTCCGCAGCCCTGTATGTAGCGTATCCTGGCTCCGGGTACACGCTTGTTGGCCTTGGTGCGTATGCCTTCCAGGGCTGTAATGGTATGTGTGGGATAGCCTGAGTAGTTGGCCCACATCATCACCGAATCGTTGGCATTGGGCCCCATCACCACGATATCAGTGGCCGAGCCCGATGCTGGCTTGAAGTTATTGCCAAGTGGCAGCAGGTCGTATTTGTTCTGCAGCAGCACGATACTCTTCTGAGCCATCTGTGCGGCCAGTTCCTTATGCTTGTCGCAGGCCACTACGCTCTCGGGTATCTTAGTCCAAGGGTTGATGTCGTCGGGGTCGAAATCGCCCAACTCGAAGCGTGCTATCAGCAGTCGGCGCAGGCTGCGGTCGATGTCGGCCTCTTTTATCTCGCCACGCTTCACTGCCTCGGGCAGATGGCGGTATTCCGATCCACACTCCACATCGGTTCCGGCCAGCACTGCCTGAGCGCTGGCCTGTGCGCCATCTTTGGCTGTGTTGTGCCATCGTGGCAGAAAGTCGCGTATGGCTCCGCAGTCGCTGGTGATAAGTCCTTGGAATCCCCATTCATCGCGCAGTATTTTTTGCTCGTAGCGAGTCTGTGAGCAGCATGGCTGTCCGTCGATGCGTTGGTAGGCGCACATTATGTCGGTTCCACTCAGGACCGCTGTGCACTGCAAAGTGCTTGGCACAGGCCAGCAGTTTGCGATACTTCTCGTAGGGACCTTGCAGTCCGCGAACTACTGCCAATCCCATCTGCGAGGTAAGATAGGGGTCTTCGCCGTAGGTTTCCTGTCCGCGTCCCCAGCGTGGGTCGCGGAAGATATTGATGTTTGGTGTCCAAAACGATAGACCCTGATAGCGTTTGATGTCGCCCGAACGCTTGGCCTGTTGGGCTTTTACGCGGGCTTCGTCGCTTACGGCTGTAAATACCTTCTGCAGCAGTGCATCGTCCCACGATGCTGCCATGCCGATAGTTGCAGGGAATACGGTTGCAAACCCATTGCGCCCCACACCATGCAGAGCCTCGCTCCACCACTGAAACTGTGGTATGCCCAGACGAGGTATGGCTGGCGACGAATCCATCATCAGCGAAACCTTCTCGTCGAGAGTAAGTCGGCCCAGCAAATCGTCAGCACGCTGAGCAGCCGATAGCTCGGGATTCTGATAGGGTAGTGACTGGGCGCCAGCTGTGGCAGCGCATAAAAGTAATAGTACGTTAAGCAGATGTTTCATATTCGTTTTGGTTTTATGGCACAAAGATATGAAAATATTTTGAAACTTACAAGTTTTTATAAAAAAGAGTCGCGCAAACAGAGTTGCACGACTCTCTGGTTTTAAAGTAGTTTGATTCTTAATACCAGCGTGGATCGCCGGCTTTCTTATCCTTCACGTTATCGTTGCCGATAGTAAAGTTGCCATTAGCGGCATCGGCAAACTGTGGATCGAGGATAGTTCCTTCACCGTCAACAAACAGGGCGTTGGCATTTGCACCACTTGTAACATAACCTGCTGCTTCGAAGTAGATGTTGTTATCGAATGTGGGCACTGCTGTCTTGGCCTGGTTAGAGAAGTTACCTACTGAGTTGGCCACGATATTGTTGGTGAATCTGATGGTATTGCCTACGAAGCGAACGTAGAGTATACGCTTGCCGGCATCGTTACATGCACCAACGATAGTGTTGTGGTCGATAGTGATAACTGGTGTAGCAGAGATAGACCCCGATGCATCGTCCATACGTACAAAGTCGCGGCCCTTAGCACTGTTGTAGATAGTGTTGTTCTTCAGGTCGAACTTGTTGTATCCACCCTTGCGGCAGTCGAACAGGTCGCCACCATCGCACTCAATGTTGCTGATGATGTTGCCATCGATGGTGATGGTGTTAACCAGCACAGCCTTGTTGATGTAGAAGAATCCCTTGGTGTAGTTCTTTACCTCGCTGTTGGTAACTGACAGGCTCTCAACCTCGCCTTCGGCTGTGAAGTCGAAGCACTGACCACCGTCGGTACCAGTACCGTCGAGTGTAACCTGATCTACAGCGAATGGAGCCTCAACCTTGAAGCGACCCTTGATGACTGGGTGCTCATTCTGGCGCAGACCCTTGATGGTGAGCTGCTTGCTGATGGTGATAGAACCACCGAAAGCGGCCTCCTCGGTAGCGATGCCATACTCGCCTGGCTCTACTATCAGACGATAGCCCTCAGGAGCATCCTTGATGGCTGCTGCGATGTCGGCGCCTGCCTTAACCAGAATGTCGGTCTCGGCCAGGTCGATACCTGTCTTGAATGTGATAGTACCACGAGTCTTGCCGGTGGCACTCTTAAGCAGGGCCTTGTACTCAGTCTCTGGCGTAAGACCTGTAATTGTGGCGGCACCAGCAGCGATATCATCATCTGTTACATTGTAGACGATGTCGCCAGGAGTCAGCACGATAGTAGCAGCCTTTTCGCCAGCTGTCCAGCGCAGAGTTACTGATGAGCCCTTGATATCCTCTTCGGCTACATTCTTGAATATCTGCTCGGCCTCGGTCTTGGCATAGGCGCTGCTCCACTTAGAGTCGCGACTGGAATTGCCATCGGTGGCCTGTACACGGAATGAGTACTGAGTCTCGCCCTCAAGACCCTTGATAAGTACTGGAACCTCGTCGGGGGATACTGAGAAACTCTTTACAGGTGAACCGGCAAAGGTCAGGCTGTCGTTGGCGTAAACCTCAACATTGTAGTTGGTAACGCCATCGCCCAGGTTCCAGCTCAGTTCGATATTTGTGCGATTGCGCACTTTGGCCTCTACGCTGGTAGGCGAGAAGTTGCGATTGTAAACAATGCTTGTAATCTCGTCGGCAACGTCGCTACATGATGCCAGGGCAACAGTAGCCAGACCTAATACGATAGATTTAAAATATTTCTTTTTCATAAATCTTCAATTCTTCAATCTTTCAATTCTTCAATCCTTTTAGTCTGACAACTGACCATAGTTACCATCATTGTTCAGCATGTTGTTGCTGGCATCGATGAAGTTCTGCCAGATAGGCCACAGGCAGTTCAAACTTGGAGTGGCTACATAGAGTCCGTCGATGATGTCGTCGGTCAGTGTTGGCTTGTCGGCAGTACCGAACCAGTTCTTGCTCTCCCAACCGTCGAGAGTGTTGATGACTGTAGCATCGTCCTCGCCCATGTTCAGACCGTATACCTGAATAGCGCTAGCATCCTCGGCATTGTTGATGTAAACCTTGTCGGGCAGTCCGGCATAGGCGCCAGTACGTGTCTGCAGAGCCTGGAGCTTAGCCTTGGCCTCGGCCATCTTCTCGTCGATAATACCCCAGCGAACCAGGTCGGCCTTACGCAGAGCCTCGCCTGCAAACTCGAGAGCACGCTGATCGTAGATACCCTCGCGGAATGCCTGCTGAGAGGCTGTGTACTTGGTCTGCAAAGCAGCTACCTTGGCAGCTGGCAGTGCGCGGTCCAGTACTGGCTTCATATAGGTCCAAGCGGCAGAAGTGTTACCCAACTCGTTCTCAGCCTCGGCTGCCATCAGGTATACATCGGCCAGACGCATGTACTGCCAGTTTACACCATCATCATTAGTAGAGGTAACGATACGCTTCATCCACTCGTAACGCAACTTGCCGAAGCACATCTTATTGAGTCCGCTCAGTGTTACGTGAGCATTACCATTGTTGAGCTCCTTACTCCACTCGTAAGGCACCACGGTGATGTCGCGACGGATATCGTCGGCATCGTAGTCGTAGTACAGAGTAGATACGGCACGGTTTGCACCACCCTGGCTCTGCTGAGTGTACTGGTCCTTAGCATTGTGCTTAAGTCCCCAAGTGTAGAGCACACGGCCACGACCTGCTGAGAATGGAATCTCCCACAGACTCTCACCGCCTGCTGTAACATTATCCTCGCACAGCTTTACGAAGTTCTCCTTGAATGAACCAAGCTTGCTGCTGCCGTGAGCGATAACCTCTTCGCACTCCTGCTTAGCAATCTGGAACATCTTCTCAGGAGCCAGCTCGGGATCCTTTGAACGACGGAAACCATCGCCACGCAGTCCGTAACCACCGGCATAGAGAGCCAGACGAGCACGCAGACCCTTAACGAAGTCCTTGTTTACACGCTCTGTGGTCTTGGTGATAGCGTTCTCGTTAGCCCAGTAGCAGTAATTCTCAGCCTCCTCAAGGTCGGCCAGCAGCTGCTTGTAGATAACGTCGCGGTTAGTGCGGGGCAGATACATATTATCAGAGTTGTTTGGCTCGAAACGAGCTGGAACATCACCCCAGGCCTTCAGCAGGTCGTTGTAGATGACGGCACGCAGTGTGAGAGCCTCGCCCAGCAGATGACGCATGTCGGCATTGTTCTCGATGTTACCGTACTGGCGGATACCCTTGATGGCAAGGTTTGCGCGCTCGATACCTTCGTAGAACTTAGCGTAGGCGTTGTTTGATGTATTCATCTGTCCGTTGCCAGGCAGTGTGCTGTAGTTCCACAGACTCTGCTTGTCGGTCAAGCGGTCGGCATACGATGGTGCATTACCCCATTCTACATCGCTGTTTACGCCGTAGTAGGGCAGGAAACGTCCACGATACGAGTTAGTCTCACCGAATGATACGTGGATTGACATTACCTCAGATTCGGCCAGAGAGTAGGTGGCGAATACAGAAGACTCGTCGAGGGTTGAGATGCTAGGTGCATCCATGTCGCACGAGGCAAGTCCTACCAGCGACATTGACAGTATAGCTAATTTAATCTGATTCTTCATTTTCATGTCCTCCTTCATTTTAGAAATTCAAATTGAGTCCTACAACGAACTGGCGGCTACGTGGATAACCAGAGTGGTCGACGCTTGGAGTCAGAGCTGTACGACGGTAACAGTCGCTCTCAGGATCGAAACCACTATAACCAGTGATTGTGAATACGTTGTAAGCTGTTACGTAGAAGCGCAGGCTGTTGATGCCGGCCTTGCGTGTGAGGGCAGTTGGGATAGTGTAACCCAGCGACAGGGTGTTAAGACGCAGGAATGAAGCGTCCTCGAGTGCCCAGTCGGTCAGCACCATCTTGCTCATATATGGGCTCCACATGGTGGTATTGGCGTTGAGTTCGGCCAGACGAGCAGGGTCGTTGCTGAGCAGACCTGTCTCAGGATCGAGGTTGGTCCAGCGGTTGCCATCGGCCATGATGGTGCTCATGCTTCGATACTGATACTTAGATGTAGATGTGTACTCAATCTTGTTGGCATTGTAAACCTTGTTGCCAATGCTGAAGTTGAATGCTGCGCTCAGGTCGAATCCGTAAGCACGACCACTCAGTGTGAATCCTCCGAATGCATCGGGATTAACATCACCCAGTACCTCTACATCGTTCTCGTATGTTACATATCCGTCGCCATCAAGGTCCTTAAGTTTAAGTGAACCTGGACGGATGGTTCCGATAACTGAAGAAGCATCGGCTACACCTTCCTTCAGAATCCAACCCTGCTTCTCATCGTAGCCAGCAAAGTCGCTAACCTCGTATCGGCCGTTGCCATCGAGACGATATCCGATAACCTGTCCGAGAGGATCGCCTACAGAAATCCAGTAGTCATTTCCGATCTCGGTAGATGCCCAGTTGGTGTTCCAACCAAAGTCGTCCATCATGCCAAGGCTCTTAACCTTATTCTTGTTCAAACCGATGTTGCCGCTGATGTCGATTCCCCAGTTCTTCTGGTTTACAGCATGCCATGTGAAGCTGAACTCCAGACCCTTGTTCTCGGTCTCACCCATGTTGCGATACTGGTTGTCGTAACCTGTACCACCAACGGGGAACTGAATGAGCAGGTCCTTAGTGGTGTTCAAGTAAGCCTCGATGGTACCGTTCAACTTGCCACCGAACATAGTGAAGTCGAGTCCGATGTTACGTGTGATGGTAGTCTCCCACTTCAGGTCGGGGTTAGCCATAGTCTTAGAAGGTGCCCAGTATGAAGTGATGCCGTTAACCCATGCAGTAGAGCTGGCTCCATAAGTCTGTACGAGCTGGCCAACAGGGATGTTGTTGTTACCTGCGGTACCATAGCTGATGCGGAGTTTCAAGTCGTCGAGCCACTTCTGTGTACCGGCCATGAATGGCTCAGAAGAGATACGCCATGCAAAGGCGGCTGATGGGAAGTAACCCCAACGGTTCTCCTTGGCAAACTTAGAAGAAGCATCTGCACGGAATGTAGCGCTGAGCAGATAGCGATCCTTGAAGTTATAGTTTACACGACCGAAGAAAGACAGCAGCTTGTCGTCGGCACTGTAAGCGTCGTCGATAGAGTAGGGCACACCCTGTGTGGTGAGCTTCCATGCTGTTTCAGAATCGAAGTCGGTTGGGAAACCGTGTACTTCGTCAGTATTGGTACGTGTCTTAGTGATAACATATTCGTGACCAACCATCATGTTGAGACTGTGATCCTGACTGTTGAGCAGCTTCTTGAAGTCGTAGTTGATGGTGTTGGTATTGCGGAAGCGATGACGATTAGTAGATGTCAGACGAATGGCTGGCATGTTCTGATTGTCGACTGCTGGTACGTTCTTAATATAATAGGTGGTAAGACCCCAGTAGCGCTGATCGTAGTTGTTGTAATCGTCGTAACCAAACTCGGTACGAAGTTTCAGATCTTTGTAAACTTCCCAGCCGAATGCACCAGCCAGGTTCAGGTTCTTGCGCTCCTTCTTCTGGTCGTTGTCCCACTGTGCCTCGATAGGATTGTAGAGGTTACCCAGATCGTCATCGGTACCAGCCGATGGATCGAGGTTCTTAAGTGGGAATGGGGTATAGATGACTGCATAGCGCAAACGACGGTCTGAATCGTAAACACCGGTAGCATCCTGAGCACCACCACCGCGGATATCTGTATCAGCGTAGCGAGCCTGGAAATCGAGAGTGGTGTTCTTTGTAGGCTTGGTGTTAAGTTTCAAGCTGAAGTTGTCGCGCTTGAAGCTAGAACCAATCTGGATGGCCTTATCGTTCATGTGTGCATAGCTGAATGCATACTTGATGCTCTCGGTACCACCATTGATATTAATGTTGTGATTGAATGTGTGGCCTGTACGTCCGTAAACCAGATTCTGCCAATCGTTTGTGGCAATGTTGTCGTACATATCCAGATCCTGATAGTTTCCGAAGTAGTCGGTGTACGACGAAATCTTTTCGGGATCGTTGTTGTTCTTGAGCAGAGCCAGCTCGTACTGCCATGTAGCGTAATCGCGTGCACCGAGCACATCCTGCTTCTTGGCAATCTTCTTCCAGCTGTAGTATGCGTTGTAGCTAACCTTGGTCTTACCCTCCTTACCGCTCTTGGTGGTAACCAGGATTACACCGTTAGCACCACGGCTACCATAGATGGCGGTAGACGAAGCATCCTTAAGTACGGTGATATCTTCGATATCATTGGCGGGGATGTCGCTGATGCTCTCAACAGGGAATCCGTCGACAATGTAGAGAGGGTCGTTGCTCTGTGTGATAGAACCACCACCACGCACGCGAATCTTTACTTCAGCGTCTGGCGAACCTTCGGTTGTGGTAATCTGCACACCAGGCATCTTACCAGTCAGAGCCTCTGAAGCATTGGCTACTGGCACAGCCTGCAGAGTCTCGCTGTTTACGGTTGATACAGATCCGGTCAAGTCCTTTTTCTTTACCGATCCGTAACCGATAACAACCACGTCGTTAAGAGTGGTGTTGTCGTCTTCCATTGTCACCTTCATGTTGTTGGTGGCATTCACTGTCTTAGGTTTCATACCGATGTAGGTGATAACAACTTGCTTACTGCTCTGCAGTTTTAGCTCGAATTTACCATCAAAATCGGTAATGGTAGCGTTCTTCGGGCTACCCTTTTCTACAACTGTAGCACCGATAACGGGCTCGTTAGTTGAGTCAAAAACCTGGCCTTTCGCAATCGTTTGAGCCAGCACCTCTGGTGGAGCCAGTACAAAGAATGCAGCTAAGAGGCAAAGTTTGCACAATCTTCTCATTGCTTGATTCATACTTTGATTTTTAAGTTATTAATTATACTAGTTTGAATTGTAAAATTCGGTTTTAGTCACTAAATTGCTGCAAAATTAGATAAATTTTTGTGAAAATCAAACTTTTGTTTTTCTTTTTACGCAAAATACCACGTAAACGTTTTCGAGCGTAAACGTTTACGTTTCTTATATATTATAATAAGGTGTAAGTTACATTTTTTATTTCTACTTTTGCAGCCGATAAAACCATTTTAACTATATGATACTTAAGAATTTAGCAATAGTAATAGCATGGGCCTTGCCACAGATGGCTGGGGCTACTGTATATAATGTTACTCCTGCGGATAATCTGTCGGCAACCATCAACAAACTCAAGGCAGGCGACGAACTGTATCTGGCCGACGGGCAGTATGATCTTACTACCACGCTTAAGATTAACTGCAGTGGTGATGCCGACCATCTGATTACCATCGCTGCTGCCGAAGGGGCAAAGCCGATAATCGACTTCCGTGGTGAGGCTAACGGCACTAATGGTATCACCGTAGGCGGACAGTATCTGTATATCGCCGGGCTTACCATTCGCTATGCTGGTAAGAAGGGAATATGGCTTGAAAAGGCAAAGTACTGCACGCTGGAGCGACTGGATGTGTATGGCTGTTGCGATTCGGGTATCCAACTGCGTAGCGGAGGACATAATACCGTGGTAAACTGTGATTCGCACGAGAATTTTGATTACCAGAACAATGGTGGAAATGCTGATGGTTTTGCCGATAAGCAGGGCGATGCTTGTCCGGGTAATGTGTATATAGGTTGCCGTGCATGGGGAAACAGCGACGATGGCTGGGACTCGTTTCAGCGCGAAACCGATGGTACACCTACCGTTTACATCAATTGCATCACCTATAATAATGGTCCTGCCACGTTTGATATGTCTGCCCATCCACGTGTGCTCGGTGTTGATGCAGGATTGTTTGCTGACAAGTCGCTGTCGAGTATCGAAAATGGTGGCAATCCCAATGGATTTAAACTGGGTGGTAAAGGTACGGTTCATAACACAGAGCTATATCGTTGCCTTGCCATAGGTCATCGTTCAAAAGGATTCGACCAGAATAACAATGCCGGTGCAATGAAGATTGTTAATTGCACGGCCTATGCCAACAATATCAATTACGGCTTTGGCAATGACTATACATATACGCTTGATATCCACAATTGCATAAGTCTTGATGCTAAAGATAGTGATATCAAGACGCATAAGAGTGGCACAGTTACTCTGAGCCATAACACTTGGCTAAGTGGATTTTCGACTTCAGATGCCGATTTTGAGAGTCTGGATGTGGATGGATTGCTGCTTTCGCCTCGTAATGCCGACGGAAGTCTGCCTGAAACACTACTATTACACTTAAAGAGTGGTGCTACAAATCTGATAGACAAGGGTATGGTATACGATAAGTCAAAATTCGAAGGCGATGTTATTGCTAATTATGTAGACTATAAAGGTTCGGCACCCGATTTAGGATGTTACGAGACAGACGGTTCGGCATCTGCCATCATCGGCATCACTGATGATGTAAGACCAATAAACCCTAATCTGCCCTGTTACGACCTTAATGGTCGCCGTGTAGAAGCTGGTTATCGTGGCGTAGTAATCCAAAACGGCAGAAAGTTTTTGGCGAAATAGTGGTTTATTCCGGAGTTTTTTCATACCTTTGCACGCGTATGGAAAATAAGAAGGAATACAAGGACTTGTTCGTAGACTTTGACGATACACTCTACGATACCCATGGTAATGCTGTTATAGCTCTAAGCGAGACTTATGAGGACTATAAGTTGGAACGTTGTTTTGACGATCCCAAGGTGTTCTACGATGCATACTGGGAGGCTAATATCGATCTGTGGGGTAGATATTCCAAGGGTGTGATAACACGCGACTATCTGATAGTGGAGCGATTCCGCCGTCCGCTTAGCGAGGGTAGGGGCTTGGATGTAACCGAACAGCTATGCCTTGAGATGAGCGATAAGTTCCTGGAGCATTGCAGTTGTAAGCCTGGAGTAGTTGAGGGTGCACACGAATTAATGGAATATCTGCATCAGAAAGGTTATCGTATGCATATGACCAGCAACGGATTCCACGAGGTGCAATATAAGAAACTGGCTGCATGCGGACTGCGCGACTATTTTGATACCATCGTGCTGAGCGAGGATGCTGGAGCCAATAAACCATCTAAGGCTTTCTTTGATTATGCCTTTGCCAAGACTGGTGCTACACCCGAGACAACGCTGATGATAGGCGACAATATGGCTACCGACATAGAAGGTGCGATGGCTTCCGGGATAGATACACTGCTGTTCAACCGTTGGCAGTACGACATAAAAAGTGGAGACCCTAAGGCCCCCACTTATCTGGTATCTGAACTGCTTGATATCAAGCAGATACTCTAATCAAAATTACTTAGCGTAAGCTACTGAACGAGTCTCGCGGATAACGGTAATCTTAACCTGTCCGGGATAGGTCATCTCGTTCTGAATCTTTGTAGCGATGTCGGTACTCAGAGCCTCGCTCTCGGCATCGTTCATCTTGTCGGCACCTACGATAACGCGGAGCTCACGACCAGCCTGAATAGCGTAAGTCTTAGTTACACCAGGATAGCTCATTGCGATAGCCTCAAGATCGTTAAGACGCTTGATGTAAGCCTCTACAATCTCACGACGTGCACCAGGACGTGCACCTGAGATGGCATCGCACACCTGAACGATAGGAGCCAGCAGAGTCTGCATCTCCATCTCGTCGTGGTGAGCACCGATAGCATTGCATATATCGGGTTTCTCCTTAAACTTCTCTGCAATCTTGGCACCATAGATAGCGTGTGGCAATTCACTCTCCTCATCGGGCACCTTACCTATATCGTGAAGCAGTCCGGCACGCTTAGCCTTCTTAGGATTCAGACCAAGCTCAGATGCCATTACAGCACAGAGGTTGGCAGTTTCGCGTGCGTGCTGCAGCAGATTCTGTCCGTATGATGAACGATACTTCATCTTACCGATGATGCGGATAAGCTCAGGATGCAAACCGTGTACACCTAGGTCGATAGCTGTGCGCTTACCGGTCTCGATAATCTCGTTGTCAAGCTGCTTCTTAACCTTAGCAACTACTTCCTCGATACGTGCTGGGTGGATACGTCCGTCGCTAACCAGCTGGTGGAGAGCCAAGCGACATACCTCACGGCGAACTGGATCGAAACCAGAGATTACGATAGCCTCAGGAGTATCATCTACTACGATTTCAACACCTGCAGCTGCCTCGAGAGCACGGATGTTACGACCCTCACGACCGATGATACGACCCTTTACTTCGTCGTTCTCGATGTGGAATACGCTTACAGAGTTCTCAATGGCTGTTTCGGTAGCTACGCGCTGGATAGTCTGTATAACGATCTTCTTGGCCTGAGCATTTGCATTGAGCTTAGCCTCGTCCATAATCTCGTTGATATAGCTGGCTGCGGCTGTCTTAGCCTCGTCCTTCATCGACTCTACCAGGCGGTTCTTTGCCTCTTCGGCACTCAGACCTGATACTTCCTCAAGCTTCTCGCGCTCCTTAAGCTGCATCTTCTCCAGCTCTTCAGCCTTAACTGACAGCAACTTCTTCTCGTTCTCGATGCGTTGCTGCTGATTGTCGAGCTCATTCTTGCGACGTCCAAGTTCTTCCTGGCGCTGGTTGAGCGAAATCTCACGCTGCTTCAGTTTGTTCTCACTCTGCTGGATGTGCTGGTTGCGCTGCTGCACTTCCTTCTCCAGTTCGCTCTTCTTGTTGATGAACTTTTCCTTCACCTCGAGCAGTTTCTTCTCCTTGATCACATCAGCTTGTTTTGTGGCTGTGTCAATCATTTCATTGTATTTCCCCTTCAGAACGTAGCGGAATACAAGATATCCACAGACACCTCCTAAAGCGAGGGCACCTGCGGCGATCAGTAGTACAAAAATAATATCCATATAAAATCTATGTTAATGATAAAAATATTCTCACTTAAGTGCCTCCTCTATTTCAGAAGTCAACTTAGTGAGAATACTATTATACGGGTCAGTGTCATTATTGCCGCGCTCACGCTCGTACATCAGGGCAATATCGATAAGCGTCATCAGAGCTATCGTATGCTCGCCCTTCTTACCCTTATAAGCCTGCGAATAGGCGTTATAACGGTCGGTAATGAGTTTGGCTGCCTTGCGATAGAATTCCTCGTCGGAACGCTTGATGGTTACTTCGATTTCTTCATCGTAGACGTGCAACCTGATATGTAGTTTCTCGTTATTCACTTCTGTCATTGTGGGCACCTTGTTTATTGTTCGTCGCTCAGAATGGCTATGCACTTGTTAACGTTGCGGATCATCTTCTGTACTCGGGCTTTTGCACTTTCCAAGTCTCCGTCGGTTATCTGCATCATCTTTGCCATCTTCAGTGAATTGTAATCATTGTCTGCCTGAGTCAATTTGGCCTGCAGATCGCTTATCTCCTGCTTACCCTTTTCGATTTGCGCGCGGAGCTCTGAATTCTCCTTTTTCAACTGCTTGAAATGGAGAATCATCTGCCTTACGCGGGTCTCGAACGCCAATATTGTCTCTTGGTTAGAACTCATGATATAACTATTTGGTGTACAAAGTTATATAAATTATCTTTTAAAGAATAGCCTTATCGCTATCTTTTAAGAAATTTTAAACTTTTTACTTTTCGTCTTGAGCAGGTTTGGGCTCTTTCTTAGCCAGCATTACCACCTTGTATACAAAGTCGGTAACCCACTTCTGCGAGAATCCTAGACGGCGGTTATACTCACGAACAGCTACGATACTCTTTAGCACGGCTGGGTCGCTGAAGTCATTCTTGTTGAAGATGTCGTTCACAGTCTTCTCTGTCATTGTGTAGAGTGCCTTCTTCATGAATCCGGGCAGACGGAGCTTAAACTTCATCAGATTGCCGGTAAGCATCATGATTTCCTGTGTGAATCCCTGGAACTGCAACAGATATGTCTGTGCATCCTGAATTTTCTTGCAACGCTTGCGTAGGCTTGAATCGATCTCCTTGAAGAAGTCGTCGTCCATGCCATACATCTCCTTAAGCATCTTCTTGCAGCGTGTGCGCTCGCCTACACCTAGCTTATTATTAACGGTGGCAACCTTAAGTGTGCTCTTAAACACTCGCAGGTCGGGCAGGGCAGCCAGATTTGTTATACCCAGATCAGCAGCCATCGCAGCCTGAAAGTATACGCGGATCAGCGTCATGAAGTCTTCCATTCCGCCGACCTTCTGTTCGCTCTTATTTCCAAATAATTTGTTCCAAAATCCCATAAATATATATTTAAAATGTAAAATCGGTTGCAAAGGTAGTAAATTTTTTGCGAATTATTGCGTTTCGTGCATAAAAAAACGTATCTTTGCACCAAAATTATAAATTTATCTACGTATGAAAGGTATCGTTTTAGCAGGTGGATCGGGTACACGTCTTTATCCGATTACAAAGGGAATCAGTAAGCAGTTGATTCCAATTTTCGACAAACCGATGATCTATTATCCAATATCAGCACTAATGCTGGCTGGTATCCGTGAGATTCTTATCATTTCAACACCATATGATTTGCCTGGTTTTAAGCGATTGCTTGGTGATGGTTCTGACCTGGGTGTACACTTCGAGTATGCCGAGCAGCCATCGCCTGATGGACTGGCTCAGGCTTTCATCATCGGCGAGAAGTTTATCGGCGATGATTGTGCATGCTTGGTACTTGGTGATAACATATTCTATGGTAGTGGTTTTACAGGACTGCTGAAGGAGAGTGTTGAGAATGCCGAGAAGCGTGGGCAGGCTACTGTGTTCGGATATTATGTTAATGATCCGGAACGTTATGGCGTGGCTGAGTTTGATGCTGATGGCAACTGTCTCAGCATCGAGGAGAAGCCTGCACAGCCCAAGTCAAACTATGCTGTAGTGGGCCTGTATTTCTATCCTAATAGCGTGGTTGACATCGCTAAGAATATTAAGCCGTCTGCACGAGGCGAATTGGAGATTACCACAGTAAATCAGGAGTATCTGGCGCAGAAAAAACTTAAGGTGCAGACATTGCAGCGTGGTTTTGCATGGCTCGATACGGGTACACACGATTCGCTGTCGGAGGCTTCTACATTCATCGAGGTTATCGAAAAACGTCAGGGTTTGAAAGTGGCTTGTCTTGAGGAGATCGCATACAAGCGCGGTTGGATAACCAAGGAAAAACTTGAAGAAGTTGCCAAACCGATGGCAAAGAACGAGTACGGAAAATACTTGCTTAGCTTGGTAAAATAAAAATAAAGAATCCCGCAATCACTCACTGATGCGGGATTACTTTTTTTATTGTGGTTTTGCGAATTCGGTGATGGCATAGGTTAGTGCAGCAGGATTTCCCATGTCGAACATGCGTCCGCGCAATCTTACTCCTACCATTCCGCTGCGTTTACGTACGGTTTCGAGTGCAGATGTGAGTTCTATCTCGGTCTGATGATCGCCGTCGATCTCCTTCTGCATAATATCCTCATGTAATTGCGAGAATACCTCGGGGGTAAGAATATATTGTCCGAAAACGCTGTAGTATTCCTTTTCACCTTTCTTGTTACGCACGGCCAGGTATTCCTCGGCATAGCTTGCTTTAGGTTTCTCAACCATTGACGATACATTAAGAATAGAGTGGTCGTTATCTTCCCAAACACCGTGCAGTATGCCATAGCGGCTAACCTCGGCCAGTGGAATCGGGTGGATACTTACCATCAATCGGTTGTATCGCTCGTAGTCTTCAATCATCTGCAGAGCACATGGCTTGTTGGTGTCGCTGCGATATAGTGTGTCGCCAAGTAACAACAGTACAGGCTCGTTTCCTGCAAACTGTGCTGCCTGATAAACGGCATGGCCGAATCCACGTTTTTCGCGCTGATATACGTAGTGCAGTTTCTTACCTATATCTAATATGTGGTTCTCGTACTCCTGTGCTTCGGGATTCAGCTTTCTGAGATGATCATCCGACAGCGGATGCTCAAAGAATTCTGCATATTGCTGGCGTTCCTCTTCTGATCCGAGTACCAGACAAATCTCCTCGATACCGCTCTGTACCAACTCTTCGAGCAAAATGAGTATTACCGGGCGAACCATCCCGTCAGGACATGGAATGGGGAAGAAGTCCTTCTTGATGACACGTGTAGATGGATAAAGACGTGTGCCGAATCCTGCTACAGGAACGATAGCGCGGCGAACGGTATGTACTGGCTTAAGTGTGAGTGTGTAAGCCTTCATGCCTTGCTCGTTCAGATAGTCGGCCACCTGTTGCTGTGCTTTCTCGGTCTTTGCCAGGAACTGTACCGAACCATCACCGTGCGAACCTACACCTTTACCGCCCCATATCAATGGCTGTATTTTCGGGTCTTGTAATACGGCGTGTAGTTTTGGAGACCAGAGTGCTGACGACATCGGAGCGACCTTCTTGTCAAACAAGTCTTCAGCTTCGGTCATAAGTTTTCCTAGGCTCTCAGCATCACCTTCGGCCATATATTTTATAGCTCGGTCAACTATTTTCAGATTCTGCTGTCCCAGAGCGTCGTGCAGTGCACGTTCGGCATCGCTGTTGGGGAATGGATATGCCTTGTTAAGGTCTGATAGAATCTTGATAGTATCCTTCTCGGCACACAGATCGGCAAACACCCAATAGAGTGGTTTCTTAACGTTGAGCGAACGCACTTCGATCTCGTCGCCATCGAAACTCATCAGGTTAGGTTTTACTCCGAATGCACATGCCTGATCCAAACGTCCGCAACGGCTACTTGTGCGCAACTCGCCCAAATAGGCGATATTCATCTCGCCGAGAGTATTCAGGTTCAGATTGTACAACTGATTGAATGCACGAGCCACCAATACACAGATAGCAGCCGATGATGAAAGGCCACTCTTCATTGGTAGAGTCATATCGGTGATGCGGATACGTACGCCGCCTACCTTATACCACTCGAGCATATACGAAGCCACACCGGCGCAATAACAGAAGAACGAGCCACTCTTAGCTACACGCTTAAGTTCGACCTCGTCCATACGACAACTAAAGTCCTGCCATACATTCTTTATCTCGTCAGCACTGCTGTAAAGTTCAAAGATACTTGATTTTTCTACTTCGGCATAGATGCCCTGTTCAATTCCAGTTACGATTGCAGCTCCGGGATTGATGTCGGCATTCATTGTTCGATAGTGTCCCGCCCAGTCTGTATGTTCACCAAAAAGACAAAGGCGTCCTGGTACGAATAGTTTCATATTTTTCCTTTTTAGGTTATTATTTACGTGCAAAAGTAATAAAAAATCGGTAGAATTTGAATTTTTTGGCGTTTTTTTTGGTGATTTGGATAAAATTATCTACTTTTGCCCCAGATTATTAACAATTTAAAACGAATATTGCCTATCGAAACAACCTCTACTCAATTTTAAATATTTGAGAAGATGAGTACAATCAAGAGTATGTCCGACGAACAGTTGGCACTTGCTTACATTGATGGCAATAACAAAGCATTCGACGAATTACTTTCGCGGAATCAGGACAAGGTATTCACATACATCATGTGTATTGTGAAGAATGAGGATTTGGCTAACGATCTTTTTCAGGAGACTTTCCTGAAAGTAATAACCAAATTGCAGCGTGGACAGTATGCTGATACTGGCAAGTTCTCGTGCTGGCTTACCCGCATCACACATAATGTCGTAATGGATTACTATCGTTCGCAGAAAAACGATAAGGTGGTTGACGCTCCAAAAGAGAATGACCTAAGCAATATAAAGTCGGCTGATTTGGTTGGTGGTAACCGTGAAATCGAGCTTGCCAACGATCAGACGATGAAGGATTTGGTATTCCTGATGGATCTGCTGCCAGAGCATCAGCGCAACGTGGTTTTTATGCGATACTTCCAGAATCTGTCGTTCAAAGAGATTGCCGAGGAGACTAACGTAAGCGTAAATACATCACTGGGACGTATGCGTTACGCCCTTATCAACATGCGCCGTCTTTCGCGCGAATATGAAATTAATCTTAGCTTAGAGTGATCTGAGACCGCGGATTACTGCTTCGGGATCCTTTGCTCCGAACACGTAACTGCCGCTTACCAGTACGTCGACACCAGCTGCTACCAGTCGTGGTGCTGTCTCGCCTTGTACTCCACCGTCAACCTCAATAAGTGTCTTGCAGCCTTTCTCGTCAATCATCTTGCGCAGACGCTTTACTTTGTCGATAGTGTTCTCGATAAACTTCTGTCCGCCGAAACCAGGATTAACACTCATCAGCAGTACCATTTCTACATCGCCGATGATATCCTCGAGCACGCTTACTGGTGTTGATGGATTAAGTGTTACGCCTGCCTTCATACCTGCCTGGTGAATCTCCTGGATGGTACGATGCAGATGAACACACGCTTCGTAGTGCACATTCATCATCATAGCGCCAAGCTTTGCAGTCTGTGCGATGTATCGCTCGGGGTGCTCTATCATGTAGTGCACATCAAGCGGCTTGGTGCAAGCCTTAGATACTGCCTCGAGAACGGGGAAACCGAATGAAATGTTAGGGACGAACGAACCGTCCATTACATCCAGATGAAGCCAGTCGGCCTCACTGTTATTAATCATGTTGATGTCGCGATCGAGATGCAAGAAGTCGGCGGCGAGTAATGATGGTGATACTAATGCCATAACTGATTATTGTATGAGTGCGCTACTAGTCGGATGAAATCAAGCGTCTGTTTCCTTGGCTTGAATGTCTTCTCGCTAAACATAATGTCTTCTTCTTGAGTAAAATACTTCATAGGCAATCTGTTTTTGAATTTATCCTACTATAGTAACGCTGATTATACCTATTTTATTATATAGTTCTCAAAATTTTTAATTCCGTTAAGAAAGTCGCGTCCGCTCATGCGTTTTTTTCCGGCCAACTGCAGCTCTTCAATCATAAGCAGTGCGTCGGCAGCCTTAATGCATGGTTTGCGGTAGATGATGGCGGTGTGGCGTGTCTCGCCGTTGGTGTGACCGGTTTTGCTGGTCTTGTATATCTTCAGCACCGTTTCTTTTCCTTCGGGCGATACCAGTGTGCACCATGCACCGGGGTAGGGCGACAGACCGCGAATGAAATCGTACACTTTCTTGGCTGGCTGGTCCCAGTTTATCTCGCAGGTCTCCTTGAATATCTTCGGAGCTGCATACAGTTCGCCACCTACTGATATCATCTCTTCCTGAGGAATACTTTCGGGATGTCCGTCGGCAGCGATGATTCGATCGAGTGTTTCCAGACAGATTTCGGCACCCAGATGCATTAATCCGTCGTAGACGTACTCCACGTCGGCATCATCGGGAATTGCGAATGGTTTCTGCATAATGATGCGGCCTGTGTCGATGTCGTGGTCGAGGAAGAATGTGGTTACGCCAGTCTGTGTCTCACCGTTGATTACAGCCCAGTTGATAGGTGCTGCACCGCGATACTGTGGCAGCAGTGCTGCATGTACATTAAATGTACCGTACTCAGGCATATCCCAAACCACCTCAGGCAGCATGCGGAATGCTACAACTACTTGCAAGTTTGCATTATACGAGCGCAAATGCTCAACAAACTCGGGATCCTTCATCTTTACCGGTTGCAGCACAGGCAGATTATGCTCCAGAGCGTACTTCTTTACCTCTGATGGCTGCATCTCTGTTTGGTGTCGGCCAACAGGTTTGTCGGGCTGAGTAACTACAGCCACTACGTTATAATCGTTCTCCACCAGAGCTTTCAGTGTATCCACCGCAAACTCAGGCGTTCCCATAAATACAATTCGTAAATCTTCCTTCTTTATCATAATTTTAATTTTACAAGGATTAAAGGATTTTAGGATTTTAGATTGAATAATCTTTTCCTAGTAAGACTTTCTTCTCCGAAATTAATCAATAATCCAACATCCATATTTGTTGCTTTTAGATAATTCAAAACTTGTGCATCATGAATTGATTCTAACTTGGCCACAGCTTTTAACTCAACGATGATTGAGTCATAACAAACAAAATCAGCAACATAATACTGCTTCATCGTTTGGCCTTTATAAAACAGCGAAAGAATTTTTTCGCGCTCATAAGGAATATTACGAGATTTAAGTTCCATTTCCAGAGCCTCTCCATAAACAGCCTCAAGAAATCCACATCCTAATTGCTTGTGAACTTCTAATGCAGCACCAATAATCTGATACGTCATATCTTCATATTTGCTACATAATTCATTGAAGCGTTGAAGTTTCTCAAATTTATCCATTTAAATCCTAAAATCCTTAAATCCTTGTTTATATATAAATAGAATCAATCTTCTGACATATCGGCGACCATCTTGCGATACATGGTGTATATGCGCTGGCGCGATATGTAACCTTTCAGACGGTTTTCGGTGTCGAGTACTGGCAGCCAGTTGGCGCCTGTGCGGTCGAATGCACGCATCACTTGTCGCATCTGCATACCGTCATTAAGTATCGCTTTCGGGTCTGTCATCAGCTGTGATGCTTTGAAGTGGTGATACAGTTCAATGCGGAACACCACGTTTCTTATCTTCATGATGTCTATCTCTCCAAGCAGTTTTCCACCTGCATCCAGCACTGGCAGTACCGTAGAGTGGCTGCGGCTTATCTTGTTTACTATTTGATTCAGCTCCATATCAGGATCTACACCCAGGTAGTCGCGTTCGATTACAGAGTCGAGATTCATCAGTGTCAGCACAGCGTGGTCGGTGTGGTGGGTCAGCAGTTTGCCCTGCTTGGCCAGTCGCGAACCGTATATGCTGTGTGGCTCGAATATGCTTATGGTGATATATGCGCACACACTGACTATCATCAGTGGCATAAACATCGAGTATCCACCGGTAAGCTCTGCTATCAGGAATATACCGGTAAGTGGGGCATGCATCACACCCGACATCACACCTGCCATACCTAGCAGCGCAAAGTTCTTCTCGGGCACGTATACGCCTATCTCGTTGATGTTCCAGAGTCGTGAGAACAGAAATCCTGTAAAGCATCCGATAAACAGCGAAGGTGCAAACGTTCCACCGCAACCGCCACCACCGTTGGTGGCCGATGTTGCTACTACCTTGGTAAACAGCACCAGTGCGATGTAAACCAGCAACAGCGAACCCTGTCCGGAGAACATCGAGTTGTTAAGTATTCGGTTCCAGTCGTCGGCATTCTGTCCGTTCAGTAGCAGATTTATGCTGCTGTAACCTTCGCCATAGAGCGATGGAAACAGGAAGATAAGCAAGCTAAGTGTGGTTCCGCCGATGGCTAGTTTTACGTATGGTTTGTCTTTAAACTTGGCAAACACGTCCTCGCAAACACCCATCATACGGATAAAGTACAGCGATACCATACCGCATGCCACGCCTAAACCTAGACAAGCCGGTATGCGCTCTACGCTCCACTCGCTGTCCAGATGGAATGTAAACAGGGCAGCATCGCCGCTGAAGATGTAGGTAAACACGGTTGCCGTCACGCACGATACCAGTATGGGCAGCAGTGCCGACATGGTCATATCTATCATCAGCACCTCAAGCGTAAACACCAGTCCGGCTATTGGCGCCTTAAAGATACCTGCTATAGCTCCGGCAGCACCGCATCCTACCAGCGTCATCAGCATCTTGCGGTCCAGATGAAACAGTTGTCCCAGATTAGATCCGATGGCCGAACCGGTAAGCACGATAGGCGCCTCGGCTCCTACCGATCCACCAAATCCGATGGTGATGGCTGAGGCTATCACGCTCGACCAGCAGTTGTGCGATTTCAGTCGCGACTTGTTGGTAGATATGGCGTAGAGTATACGTGTGATACCATGCGATATGTTATCTTTTACCACATAGCGCACAAACAGCGATGTGAAGTAGATACCTACTACGGGATAAACCAAATATAGCCAGTTGGCATGACTCTGCTCAAACGAACTGGTGAGCAGCAGCACTATCTGGTTGATTATCCAGTGCAGCACAAATGCGGCCACAGCAGCAAAGAAACCCACCAACAGTGCGAGGACGATCATAAACATCCTCTCGCTTACATGCTCTACACGCCAGTCGTGCAGGCGTTTCAGCCACTCTGGTCTTCTATCTTTTACTGTTGTTTCCACTTACTTCCTTATAACTGTTACTTCGCCGTTTTCTTTCAGTTTGATTATGCTTGACGGGGTGTGCGGTTTGTGCTCCTGTCGGCGACTCCAGCATACGTAGTCTACAGCGTCGATAATGCGCTGATCGATGTCGCAGTAGTTCTGTGCGGCAGGCTCTCCGCTGATGTTAGCCGATGTAGAAACGATGGCCTTCTGGAACCGGTAGCACAGTTCTTTAGAGAATGGCTCTTTGGTGATACGAACACCCAGGCTGCCATCTTCGGCTATCAAGTTTGGTGCCAGATTGATTGCGCCGTCAAGTATCAGTGTTGTTGGCTTTGCATCTTCAGCCTCTTTCAGACTGTCTATCAACTGCCAAGCCACGTCGGGCACATTGCGGAAGTAGCGCTGCATGCGTGCGTCGCTATCCACCAAGCAGATAAGTGCCTTAGAATCGTCGCGCTGCTTTATCTCGTATACACGCTTTACTGCCTCGGCGTTAGTAGCGTCGCAACCGATGCCCCAAACCGTATCAGTAGGGTAGAGTATCACGCCGCCTTTGCGCATGCACTCTACGGCATTCCTTATATCGTCTTCCTGTTTCATTAGAACTCTGATGTAAAGTGGAACTTAATGTTTTCGAAGTCTTGCTGCGCCATGCTCAGCACGTAGCCGCTGTCGGCCAAGAATACATCGCGGCCGTCCTTGTCCTTTGCCATATATTGGTACTTACGCTTCTTAAAGTTTTCCAGCTCTTGTGGATCGTCGCTCTCTATCCAGCATGCCTTGTACAGGTGTACTGGCTCCCAACGACACTTAGCATTGTACTCGTTCTCCAGTCGGTACTGGATAACCTCAAACTGCAGTTGACCAACCGTACCGATAATCTTGCGGTTGTTGAATTGGTTTACAAACAGCTGTGCCACACCTTCGTCCATCAGCTGGTCGATACCCTTCTGCAGCTGCTTAGCCTTCATTGGGTCGTCGTTCTCGATATACTTGAACAGCTCAGGGCTGAACGATGGTAGTCCACGGAAATGCAGCTTCTCGCCTTCGGTCAGCGTATCGCCTATCTTAAACATACCACCAGTATCGGGCAGTCCTACGATATCGCCTGGCCAAGCCTCGTCGATGGTGCTCTTGCGCTGAGCCATAAACTGCGTTGGCGATGAGAATCGCATGGTCTTGCCCTGGCGAACGTGCAGATATGGCTGGTTGCGCTGGAACTTACCAGAGCAAACCTTACAGAATGCGATACACGAACGATGGTTGGGGTCGATGTTGGCAGTTATCTTAAAGATAAAACCGGTGAACTTCTGCTCCTCTGGCTGTACATCGCGTTCTTCGGCCTTTGTGGGGCGTGGCGATGGTGCTATCTCTACAAAGCAGTTAAGCAACTCCTGTACACCGAAATTGTTCAGTGCCGAACCGAAGAACACTGGTGCTACTTCGGCCTCGCGATATGTCTCAACGTCGAACTCTGGATATACACCGTCTACCAGTTCCAAGTCTTCGCGCAGCTTGGCGGCGTTTTCCTCGCCCACGCGCTTGTCAAGCTCTTCGCTGTCGATGTCAACTTCTACCTTATCCGTCACACGCTGCTTGTCAGGTGTAAACAGGTCCAGCTTCTGCTCGTAGATATTGTATACACCTTTGAACTTTGCTCCTTGATTGATAGGCCATGAGAGTGGGCGGACTTTGATTTCCAACTCCTGCTCAAGCTCGTCAAGCAGATCAAACGGATCGCGGCCTTCGCGGTCCATCTTGTTGATGAATATGATTACTGGCGTCTTGCGCATGCGGCACACAGTCATCAGTTTTCGTGTCTGAGTCTCTACACCTTTCGCACCGTCTACCACGATGATAGCCGAGTCAACGGCGGTAAGTGTGCGGAATGTGTCCTCAGCAAAGTCTTGGTGACCTGGGGTGTCCAGAATGTTCACCTTGTATTCTATATCCTTGCCGTCGGGTGTGTAGTCAAACTCCATCACCGATGTCGACACCGAGATACCACGCTGTTTCTCGATATCCATCCAGTCTGATGTGGCTGTCTTCTTAATCTTGTTGCTCTTTACGGCACCAGCCACCTGTATCTGTCCACCAAACAGCAAGAACTTTTCTGTCAGTGTAGTCTTACCCGCATCCGGGTGCGAAATAATCGCAAAAGTACGTCTTCTTTCTATCTCCTGATTCATCTTTTTGCCTTCTATTATAATTTTTCAATACATTCTTTTAATGACTCCTCCCAATATGGTATCTCGATACCATAGGTCTGCTTTATCTTTGTCTTATCTAGCACGCTGTAGTGGGGGCGTGCAGCTGGAGTGGGATACTCGGCAGTGTGCAGCGGACGCACGTGGCATGTGGTGATGCCGGCTATGCGGTGGATGGCTTTGGTAAAGTCATACCACGAGATGACACCCTCATTCGAGAAGTGGTATGTGCCGGGCACGATACCCTTGTTGATAGCTGCAAATATAGCTACAGCCAGATCGCGAGCATACGTAGGTGTGCCTATCTGGTCGAATATCACGCCCAGCTCAGGCTTCTCGTTACCCAATCGTATCATCGTCTTTACAAAGTTGTTGCCGAATGTAGAGTAAAGCCACGCTGTGCGGATAATCATGCTCTGCTTGCAGCTGACCATCACAGCCTCTTCGCCGGCCAGCTTGGTGCGACCATAGGTACTGTTGGGACAAACAGGGTCAATCTCTACATAAGGACGATTGTTGGTTCCGTCGAACACGTAGTCGGTCGATATCTGTATCATCCATCCGCCACGCTTGTCGATGGCCTTGGCCAGATATTCGGGTGCATTAGCGTTAAGTTTACAGCACAGCTCCTGATTCTCTTCGGCCTTGTCTACTGCTGTGTATGCGGCGCAGTTTACTATACCGTCGATCTCGTTCTCGCTTACAAATCGCTCGATAGCCTGCTCGTCGGTGATGTCCAGTTCCTGCACATCTGTATTAAAATAAGTGTGCTGCTGGTTTTCCTTCTCCAGCAGCTGCATCTCGTTTCCTAGCTGTCCGTTACATCCTGTAATAAGTATTCTCATATTACTCGAACTTAAGTCCTTCTTCCTTATCCTTCTTGTAATAGTCTGACAGCATGCCGATGAAAGTAGTTATCTCTTTTACAGCGTGAGCGGTGTCGGGCGAAATGTCCTTTTTCTGCAGTCGCAGCAGCATCACACCGTATAGCGAGTTGAAACAGGTCTCAATCTCGTTCTCATCCTTGTTAGCACCGCGGTTGCGCAGTTCTACGATGAATGGCAGTACCTTGTAGTAAGCCGTATTGTAGAATGGGAACTTAGGGCTCTGCAACAGCTGCTGGTGCAGTTCGGTCAGCATCTGCATCGTCACCTTGTTTATCTGCAGATGTCCCTGCTCGCGGCATCCTTCCTGATTCATCATGCGTATCAGATTGCCAAACCAGTCGGTCTCTTCTTCTTTCTGTTCGTCGGTATAGTCGAATCGCTCGATATACTCGCGCTTAATGCGTTGTAGCGAGCAGTCGAATGCTCGCACTGTGTCCTCCATCTGCCACATATACAGCAGATATTCGGCAATGTTCTTCTTTCTTAACTCGTTTGCTATATACATTATTATATACTTATGTGTGGCCTAGAACAGTCTTACCAGATTGGTGGTAAGTCCGAGCAGCATCACGATACTGCCTATAATCACAGCCACGCCTATTATTTTATTAATCAACTTGATGCCGTAAGTGTCGAATTTAGTACGTATCTGGTCTACCAGCCATGTCAGTCCCCACCACCACAGCAGTGCTCCGCCCACGATGCTGGCAAAACCCACAATCATTTCAAACGGATGGTTGGGCAGCACAAATGCAAACTGGGCATACATGGCCAAGAACAGGAATATGATGAGTGGATTAGAGAACGTAACGAGAAACGCTGTCCACGTGTTGTACCAGAATGAGCCTTGCTGCTTGCCGCTCTGGTGCATCTTCTTAGTAGGGTCGGTGTGGTATGTGTACCAGCCGAAACACAGCAGCATGATACTACCGGCCATCTGCAGATAGAAACGGTTCTGGTCGTTGGTGATAAAGTCCATCACAAACGACATTCCATATCCGGCGAATGCTGCATAGATGATATCGCTGGCAGCCGCGCCCAGTCCTGTAGCAAAGCCGAACCATCGGCCCTTGTTCAGTGTGCGCTGCACGCACAGGATACCGACAGGCCCCATCGGTGCGCTGGCAATCACTCCTATCATCATACCCTTGAAGATGAAGTCTAATATATTTATTGGTATATGAATTGGCATAACGGGCGCAAAGTTACGAAAAATTTTCCTCATTCGTTTGATTTTCGTCATTCTTTTATAAAATAAAGGTTAATTTCCGTAAAAAGTCAATTGATATGCCGTTTTTTTATTAATTTTGTGGCTTGAAAATAGAATTTATCTTTAAACGACTAATAAACTTATTATAATTATGAACGAACAAAATGCTGCTCTCAAGCCATACGTTATTGGCTTAGACTTAGGAGGTACTAACTCTGTATTCGGTATTGTCGATGCCCGTGGCGATATCAAGGCTACTACAGCTATCAAGACTGGTGGCTACGATACAGCCGAGGCTTATGTCGACGCCTGTGTAGATGTGCTTAACGTAATCATCGAGCAGGTGGGCGGTATCGATAAGATTAAGGCAATGGGTATCGGTGCTCCTAACGGCAATTACTATAACGGCACTATCGAGTTTGCTCCTAACCTGCCTTGGGCTCACAATGGTATCGTGCCCCTGGCTAAGCTGTTCAGCGAGCGTCTTAACAATATCCCCGTAGCACTTACCAACGACGCTAATGCCGCTGCTATCGGCGAGATGGTTTACGGTGTGGCTCGCGGTATGAAGAACTTCATCGTTATCACACTTGGTACCGGTGTTGGTTCTGGTATCGTAGTCAACGGTCAGCTGCTTTACGGACACGATGGTTTTGCTGGCGAGTTGGGCCATGTTACTATGGTTCGTGGCGAGGAAGGCCGCTCTTGCGGATGCGGTCGCACAGGCTGTCTCGAGGCTTACTGCTCGGCCACCGGTGTTGCTCGCACAGCGCGTGAGCTGCTTGCTAAGACCGACCGTCCATCACTGTTGCGCGATATGAATCCAGAGGATATCACATCGCTCGACGTGTCAATCGCTGCTGGCAAGGGCGACGAGCTGGCTAAGGAGATCTACGAGTTCACCGGCAAGATGCTTGGTGAGGCTTGCGCCGACTTTGCTGCATTCTCATCACCCGAGGCATTCATCTTCTTCGGTGGTATGGTTAAGGCCGGCGATCTGATTATGAAGCCAATCGAGAAGGCATACAACGACCACGTTCTTAAGATTTTCAAGAACAAGGCCAAGTTCCTGGTAAGCGGTCTCGATGGCGCCAGCGCAGCCGTGCTAGGTGCATCAGCCATCGGCTGGGAAGTATAATACCATATCGAGATGATACTGAAATTGTATATAATTTTGTGAGATTTGCAAAGTACCTAGAGATCATTTTTTCTCTAGGTACTTTTCTTTTGAAAACCAGTTTGTTTATTTTTGATTCAATAATTTGGATTTTTGCTCACTTATTTGTACCTTTGTAGCCAAATATATTAGGATTATGCAGAAACTCTTAGAATTATATAAGGAATGGAAAGGGGATGAGCCGGCTAATGTGGCTCAGATTCCGGGGGGAGGTAGCAACCGTACTTACTACCGACTGACTGACCGCGAAGGACAATCGGTGGTGGGTGTGATAGGCACTAGTCGCGACGAGGATCATGCGTTTATCTATCTTACCAACCACTTCAGCAAGCGCCAGTTGCCGGTGCCGAAGATACTGGCTGCTAGCGACGACCAGCTACGCTATCTGCAGACTGACCTGGGTAGCATGTCGCTGTTTGACGCTATCCGTGGCGGACGCGAAGCAGGTGGACGATACACGCTGAAAGAGCAGGAACTGCTGAAGCGCACTATACGCGAACTGCCCAACATGCAGATGCGTGGTGCGGTAGGGCTGGACTTCAGCAATTGTTATCCACAGGCTGAGTTTGATGTGGATAGTGTGCTGTTCGACCTGAACTACTTTAAGTACTGTTTCCTGAAAGCTACCGAGATAGACTTCCACGAACTGAAACTGGAAGCCGACTTCAGACTGATGGCGAAGGACCTGACATCGGAGCCGGGCGACACATTCTTGTATCGCGACTTCCAAGCGCGCAACGTGATGCTCGACCACGATGGCAACCCATGGTTTATCGACTATCAGGGTGGGCGAAAGGGGCCTTACTACTACGACGTGGCGTCGTTCCTATGGCAGGCGTCGGCTAAGTATCCGCACAAGCTGCGTCGCGAACTGGTGTATGAGTACTACAACTCGCTTAAGAATTATATCGAGGTGCCACCAGTGCGCCACTTCGTAAATAGACTGTCGCTGTTCGTGCTGTTCCGCACGCTACAAGTGCTTGGCGCTTACGGATTCCGTGGATATTTCGAACAGAAAAAGCACTTCATCGAGAGCATACCGCCCGCCATACAGAATCTGCGCGAACTGCTGGCTAGCAGCACACAGTGGCACTATCCATACCTGATGGAGATACTGCGCCAGCTGACAGAGCTGCCACAATATCAGCAGATAGAGACGGTGGCTAGCCGTGCCGACGGATACAAGACTACCGAAATGAACCCATACAAGGCTCATCCGCAGGACGGACCTGCTACATTCTCAAAGTATGATGCGCAGGGACCGCTGGTAGTAAAGGTGTACAGCTTCTCGTATCGCAACGGCATACCCGAGGACGAGAGCGGCAACGGTGGTGGTTATGTATTCGACTGTCGCTCGACGCACAACCCCGGCCGATACGAGCCATATAAAAAACTCACCGGCTTGGATGAGCCCGTGATACGTTTTCTAGAGGATGATGGCGAGATATTGACATTCCTCGACTCGGTTTATAAGCTGGCCGACAATCATGTGCGACGTTACATCCAGCGTGGTTTTACCAGCCTGATGTTCTCGTTCGGTTGTACTGGTGGTCAGCACCGATCGGTATATTCAGCTCAGCATCTGGCCGAGCATATCCACGAGAAATTCGGAATAGAAGTCCGCGTAGAACATCGCGAACAGAAAATAAAACAGACGTTAGAAAAAAAATAAAAATATAGCCTACGGATTTTACGGATTTATCGGATTTAATTAATAGCTAAAAAATCTGTAAAATCCGTATAATCCGTAGGCCTAAATAAATACTTATTCAGCGCTCTCGGCTGGCTCCTCGTCTTTGAAGTCGGTGATTCCGGCCTCGATCAGGATGTTGTACCAGGTGATGAGCTTCTTGATGTGGCTATCCTTTACGCGGTCCTGATCCCACTCAGGCAGAACCTTCGTGAAGTACTCACGCAGCTCGGCCGATGAGGCCTTCTTCTCGTTGATGCTGGCGCGCTTGCCGTCCTCCAGCTTCTTCAGGTTGTCAAGTACATCAGTCAGGGGCACGTCATCAGTCTCGGTAAACATGGCGATGTCGCCAAGCGATGTGATGCGGTCGGTAGCGAATGCAGGCATACGCTTGTGAGTACCGTCGAGTGCCTCTACTATCAGATTGTTGTTGCCGCGGGTAACCAGCTTATACAGTCCTGGCTTACCGGCGATTGCTAAAATTGTTTGTTGCATTGTTTTACTATTTTACTAATTTGTTTGTCTAAATCAAGTTCGCCGTCGTTGATTATCACATAATCACTCTTGCGTATCATCTCCTTCTGGTTGAGCTGTCGGTTCATCCACTGCTGCACTTGCTCGCGAGTGATATGATCGCGCTCCATCACTCGGTTGATGCGAGTCTCCTTAGGAGCTATCACGCATACCACCTTGTCAACCAGTTTATAAGCGCCACTCTCGAATATAATGGCACTCTCCATGTAGTCCAGTCCGCTGTTGCGAAACGCTTCGAATACAGCAGGATGAACTATCTCGTTGACCGCCTTGACATTGCGCTGCGACGACAGCAGAAAGTGCGACACCATGGCCTTATTAAGGTTGCCCTCGGCATCATACGTGCCAGGGCCAATCAGGTCGGTCATCTTTTCTCGGATATCAGTAGAGGTACGCATCAGCTGCTTAGCCGCGCTGTCGCAGTCGAACACTTCGATTCCCTGCTCACGCAACAGATTGCAGACATAGCTCTTGCCGCTGCCGATACCGCCTGTTATTCCTATTTTCATTCTGAATCTGATTCAATCAAATAATCGACCATGCTCACACTCAGACGTGCTCTGGATATGCCGCGTGGTACATTCTTAAGATAGATATGGCACTTCTCAGCGGGGTGATTGATTATCTCGTTGTAATCGGCCACCACGGTAAAGTCGTTGGCGCTGAGATTGCGATACAAGCTGGCGCCTGCTACGAAACTTACGGTTACCTTAGCCGGGAACGTGCGTAGCGACTTGCCCACTGGCATATTGATAGCCTTGATGGGCACGCCCTCGATAGCCTCCTCGGTCAGCACGTCGGTAAAGAACGTCACTTGCACGTGGTCGGGTATCATCTTCACACCTCTGATCTTAGCCAGCTCGCATTTTGCTCTAAGCGTGTCGCGGAAGTTGGCGTAGTTCAGTTGCTCGGTATACAGCACGTTGATGCTGTCCAGCTTTTCGTGCGAGGCATAGATAGTTATGCTGTCGGGCTGATAAGCCACACGCGAGATGAAGAACATCTCCTCGGGTATCACTCTGCCGCTCCAGCGCACCGGAACCACCTTTTTAGCACCGTAGTTGTAATAGAACTCCAGCTTCTCGGGCTTTACGCTGGTGATGCGCGAACCGCTTGCTAACTGCTGGTAAACCATCTTCTGCAGTTCGGCAGCCGATATCACGCCAGTGCCGTTGCCCTTAGCATAGGTCTTAAAGCTTACGTTTACCTTCTTCAGTATGTCGCCATACATATACGTGAGCAGTGTGATACCCTTGTCGCGTATCGTCATGCGCACGGTGTCGGTCTCGTCGCTGGTCAGCACGGCGTTCTTGGGTATGCCAGTGACCGAAACCGGTATGGCAAACTCGCGCTCGTAAACCTCGTTCAGGGTGGTTTGCAGCCAGAATATGCCCGAAAGTGCCAAGAAGAACATGAATACCACAAACTCCTTGTTAGCTCGGCTAAAAAGGAACTTCTTCAGGAACTGCAGTATTCCGTTCATTATCGTTGGTATTATATATTACTTGCTCTGTGGAGTGCTAGCCATGTCCTTGAATACAGACGACTTCTCGACAGTCACAACTACGTCGCGAGCAATCTTAACGTCGACGGTATTCTTAGCCAGGTCTACGCTCTTTACTGTGCCGTGGATGCCACCACCGGTAACTACCTCGGTACCCTCGGTCAGCTCGTTCTGGAACTTCTGAATCTCCTTCTGCTTCTTCTGCTGAGGACGGATCATGAAAAACCACATAATGGCGAAGATAGCAACCATCATGATAATCATGCTCATTCCGCCTCCATTCTGTGCTGCCTGAGCAGCCAATACGATATTAGTCATGTTTCTTTGTTATTTGTTTTTTGGGTTTATATTCCTTATGTTCTTTCTCCTTCTTAGGCTCGATGAACTTAGCCATGCGGCCGCTGTCAACCAAGCTGCGTGCGATGCTGTCGAGCATACCGTTGATGTAGCCGGCACTCTTTGGAGTAGAGTAGAACTTGGCTATCTCTACATACTCGTTGATCGATACGCTTACGGGGATGTTTGGCAGTGTCATCATCTCGGCGATGGCAATCTGCATCAGGATGATGTCCATGTAGGCCAGTCGAGAGAAATCCCAGTTGCGCGAAGCCTCGCTCATGTAGCGCTGATATTCGTCGGCATTCAGGATGGCAGCGCGGAACAGCTTGCGAGCATACTCCTGCTCTTCTTCGCTATCCCACTCGGGCAGCAACTCCTGCTTTGGTCCGTTAGCCTCGTCGAAACGCTTGATAGTCTTCAGCACGAATGTGTCGACGATAGTCTTGTCGTCATTCCAGTACAGACTCATATCCTCAAGGATAGTATCCAGTTCATCGTTGTCCTGGATGAGTGTACGGTATATCTTGCGCCAGAGTTCACGATCCACGTCGTAGTTGTCCTCTGGATTATTCATATACTCCTGGTAGATCTCGCTCTGCTCAATCTTCTCGAGCAGCGATGATACAAATGCAGCATTCTCGTCCCAGCCGCTCTTCTGGGTACTCATAAAGTCGTTTAGCTGCTTATTTTCGGCCAACTGGATGGCAAAACGGTTGAACACGAATCGCTGTGAAGGCTCTGGTGTACCCTCGCGCTTAGCACGCTGCACAAGCACCTCGTTGCGGCGCGCAGCTTCCTTGTTTACTGCCACAATCAGTGCCAGCATGTAGTTGTAGAGGTCATAAGCTTTCGAAAGACTGAAAAATAACTCCTTTTCAGCCGTGTCGATGTTCTTGTTACCGTTTTGATAGTAAGCATAGGTTAACTGAACAATCTTGATTCTAATAATTTCTCTGTTAATCATCTCACTTGATGTTTTTTGTATTTACCTTATTATATATATATTATAAAAACGCTACCTCTGAGCGCATTTTCGGGTGCAAAATTACTAAAAAACGACGAACTCTGCAAGAAAAATACAGAAATTTGTGGTTTTTTAGCCAAAATCCTTGGTTGGTAACAAAAAAAGTAGTACCTTTGCACCGCTTTTTCGGATAGGTATGTCCGGATTCGTGTGATGGCGAATTAAGCAAAACGTATTTTTAACAACTTAATTTAGAGTAACACATTTATGAAAGAAATTAGCGTAAGTGGCCAGAAGCGTGCCACAACTGGCAAGAAGGCCAGCAAGGAAATGCGTAAGGAAGGTCTTGTACCTTGTAACCTTTATGGTGAGAAAAAGGGTGAGAACGGTGCACCTGAGGCTCTTGCATTTGCAATCCCAGCATCTCAGCTCCGTCGCGTAGTTTATTCACCCGACGTTTACATTGTAAACATCACTATCGATGGTGAGGCTCACAAGGCTGTAATGAAGGAGCTTCAGTTCCACCCAACAACAGATGCCCTGCTGCACGTTGACTTCTATGAGGTAAACGATGAGAAGCCAATCACAATTGGTATCCCTGTTAAGCTCGTTGGTCACGCTCAGGGTGTTCGTGATGGTGGTCGTCTGAGCCAGGCTGTTCGTACACTTAACGTTACAGCTCCTTACAAGCAGATTCCTGAGGTTCTGAATGTAGACGTTACAGAGCTGAAGCTTGGTAAGGCTATCAAGGTAGCTGAGCTCAACTTCGATGGTCTGCAGATCGCTACTCCTGCTCAGGTTGTAGTATGCTCAGTTAAGGCTACACGTGCTTCTCGTTCTGCAGCTGCCCAGGCTGCTGAGTAATTTATCTAATTCGTTAGTGAATGGATAAGTACTTGATTGTTGGACTGGGAAATATCGGCGACGAGTACGAGAACACCCGCCACAATACAGGCTTTATGGTATTGGATGCTTTTGCTAAGGCATCCAATATTGTTTTTGCCGATAAGCGCTATGGCTTTGTGGCCGAAACATCGCTGAAAGGCCGAAAGGTGATACTGCTCAAACCGTCTACCTATATGAACCTGAGCGGCAATGCTGTACGCTACTGGTTGAATAAGGAAAATATCGAACAGAGTCGTCTGCTTGTTATTAGCGACGATGTGGCACTTCCATTGGGCGCATTCCGCTTGAAAGCTGGTGGCTCTAATGGAGGGCACAACGGACTTGGACATATTCAGCAGTTGATCGGCCAGAACTACGCCAGACTGCGTATGGGTATCGGCAACGACTTCCCTCGCGGCATGCAGGTAGACTGGGTGCTAGGTAAGTATGATGAAGAGGATATGAAGTCTCTGCAGCCGAGTATCGATACAGCCTGCGAGATAATCAAGAGCTTTGTGCTGGCTGGTATCGATATCACTATGAACCAGTTTAACAAACTCGGCAAGAAGTGACACTGACAGAATGACAAGTGACAATAAGGTGTATATGGAAGAAGCAAGAATAGATAAATGGCTGTGGGCATCGCGAATCTTCAAGACTCGCTCGATAGCTGCCGACGCATGCAAGAACGGGCGTGTTACCGTGGGCAACGTAACCGTAAAACCGTCGCGTATGGTTAAGGTAGGCGAGACCGTGAGCGTGCGCAAGCCACCTATCACTTACTCGTTCCGCATACTCAAGACTATCGAACAGCGAGTAGGGGCTAAACTCCTGCCCGAGATATACGAAAACGTGACTGCCCCTGAGCAGTACGAACTGCTGGAGATGACCCGCATAAGCGGATTTGTAGACCGTGCACGTGGCACCGGCCGTCCCACCAAGAAGGACCGTCGCAGCCTCGATGCATTTCTTGAGGACATAGAGTAAACATAGAGTAGGATAGGGCTTATGACACTGCTTAATATCGGATTTATCATTATCGGCGTAGTGCTGGTTATATGGGGTGCCGACAGACTTACTGAAGGTGCTTCGAACATGGCTCGCGGCTTGCGAGTGCCCGAGATTGTCATCGGACTGACCATTGTGGCAGCTGGCACATCGGCTCCTGAGTTGTTTGTAAGTCTGGTGTCGGCCATCAAGGGCACCAGCGATCTTGCTGTAGGTAATGTCATAGGCTCAAACATCTTCAACACCTTGCTTATCGTGGGTTGTTCGGCAGCTGTAGCTCCTATTGCTGTGGCTCCTAACACGGTTAAGAAGGACATTCCGTGTGCCATCGGCGCATCGCTGCTGATGTTCATTCTGTGTTTCGACGACATGAGTTCGCCTCACTTGTGGGGTAACCAGATAAGCCGTCAGGACGGCTTGATACTGTTGGTAGGATTCCTGGCATTTATGTTCTACACCTTCCGCATGGCTATCAGCTCGGGTGAGATGAAGTGGCGCGAGGAGGAGTTGGGCATCGAGCGTCCCAAAGAGCCACTCGAGTTCTCGTGGATAAATCTGGGATGGATAGTACTAGGACTGGCTTGTCTTATCGGTGGTAGTCATCTGTTTGTAGATGGTGCCACGTATATGGCTCACCGTTTCGGCATTCGTCAGAGTGTGGTAGGTCTTACCATCGTGGCTGGCGGTACATCGCTGCCAGAGCTTGCCACCAGTGTGGTAGCTGCTTACAAAGGTCGTGCTGCACTTGCCATCGGCAATGTGATAGGCTCGAATGTGTTTAATGTTCTGCTCATCGTTGGTATTACGGCTGTGGTTCACCCCATGCGTATCATGGGTATCACTATCGTCGACCTGATGATGATGCTGATTAGTATCGGATTGATGTGGCTGTTTGCCATCACCAAGTACTACGTATCGCGAAGAGAGGGATGGCTGCTCATCTTCACGTTTATGGCGTATATGGGATGGCTGCTGTATCTATTATAGTGGATAATAGGGGTCGATGAACACCCCCTTTAACAAAACAAGTAAAATGGAAAAATTAAAAGACAATCAGAGGATTAGTGTGCTGTTTATGTTATACGGCATACTGTTTTGCGTGTGCCTGATTACGGCAAACGTATTGGAGACAAAACAGATTTCGTTCGGCCCTGCCAATATGACTGCAGGATTGATCGTTTTCCCAGTTAGTTACATTATCAACGATGTGGTTTGCGAAGTGTGGGGTTATCGTCGCACTCGTCTGCTCATCTGGCTTGGCTTCGCCATGAACTTCTTGTTCGTAGTGTTTGGTGCCATCGCCGACTGGATTCCTGGTGCGCCTTACTGGCATGGTGAGGAGGGATTTCATCAGATCTTCGGGCTGGCGCCACGTATTGCAGGAGCATCGTTCCTGGCATTCCTTGCTGGTTCGTTTATTAATGCCTATGTGATGAGTAAGATGAAGTTGAGCTCGGATGGTCGTAACTTCTCGGCTCGTGCTGTGATGAGTACCATTTGGGGTGAGTTGACCGACTCTATCATCTTCTTCCCGCTTGCACTTGGTGGTGTCATCCCCTGGGAGGAGATGCCTTCGCTGGTCATTACTCAGGTAACACTTAAGACCGTCTACGAAATCATTGCACTCCCCGTTACTATCCGTGTGGTTAATTTCACCAAGAAGCACGACCACGAGGATGTGTTTGACCGCGATATTGCATATAATGTGTTTAAGGTCAAGGACCTTTAATGTTTAATCTTTTAATGTTTAATGTATATGAGAGAACAGGAAGGTTTGCAGGCACTCGGCAAAAAGACTGAGTACAAGAGTGATTATGCACCAGAGGTGCTTGAGACGTTTATCAACAAGCACCCTGAGAATGATTATTGGGTACAGTTCAACTGTCCTGAGTTTACCTCGTTGTGTCCTATCACTGGGCAGCCTGATTTTGCAGAGATTAAGATAATGTATATCCCTGGCGAGAAGATGGTTGAATCGAAGAGTTTGAAGCTGTATCTGTTCAGTTTTCGCAACCATGGTGATTTCCACGAGGACTGTGTTAATGTCATCATGAAGGATCTGGTTCGCCTCATGGACCCCAAGTACATCGAGGTTATCGGCTTGTTCACCCCTCGTGGTGGCATCAGCATCTACCCCTACGCCAACTACGGTCGCCCCGGCACCAAGTTCGAGAAACTAGCCGAGCAGCGCCTGATGAATCATACGTTTAAATAGTTTGCTCGCTGAAGGTCGAAAAAGAGAATAGTCCTCGCGACCGAAAAAGAAAGTAATCCCAAAAACGTCCTGTCTCGGAGGCCGGATGTCCGATTATCGTAATCATTCGAAGCGCTCGGCTTTGCCGCTTGGCTTGTCCAAGAACTCGCTTCGCTCAGACAGCTTCTCATGTCGATTTGCTTGTCTCGCTTCGCGACACAAGAATCGAAAGCGATTCCGATAATAGTACATCCTATAAATACCTCCTCGTGCGGAATGTTTTTGGGATTACTTTCTTTTTCTCTAGTTTCTTTTGCTTTGCCTATTTCGTAATCTCAACTTGTCATGTCGAGCGTAGTCGAGACATCTCATAAGATTTCTTGGACAAGCCAAGCGACAAGCCGTTTTCGCACTTCGTACTCCATGTTTCCTCGCTCACTGCGTTCGTTCAAAAACATTCCGCACGAGGAGGTCTTTAGAGGAATGCAAGTTCTTTGAATCGCCATTGAGTCTCAGATTGCGACATGCAATCTGAGCAACGAAATACGAAAAGCTGTTTGAGCGTAGCGAGTTCTTTGAGTGATTTGAAGAATTTGTGTTCCGGCCTCCGAGCCAGGACGTTTTCGCACCTTTCTTTGATTCGTTTCTTTCAGTGTTGAAAGAAATGAATAACTCTTGCATAGTTTGATGCAAAACCACCATTCACTACTAAAAAAGATAAAATTTCGGCAAGAAATACTGCTATGTGCGAAAAAAGTGCTATATTTGCATTCAAATTTGAAAACAAGCTTTAGAAATATGGCAAAAAAGAAGATTCAATTCAGTCTCGTTTACAGAGACATGTGGCAGAGTTCTGGTAAGTTCCAGCCACGTAAAGACCAGCTGGAACGCATTGCTCCCGCAATCATCGATATGGGCTGTTTCGCCCGAGTAGAAACCAACGGTGGAGCCTTTGAGCAGGTAAACCTGATGGCAGGCGAGAATCCTAACCTCGCTGTTCGTGCTTTCTGTAAGCCATTCAACGAGGTAGGCATCAAGACTCACATGCTCGACCGTGGTCTCAATGCACTCCGTATGTATCCTGTGCCCGATGATGTTCGTGCACTGATGTATAAGGTAAAGCATGCTCAGGGTGTTGACATCACTCGTATCTTCTGCGGATTGAACGATACCCGTAATATCATCCCAAGTATCAAGTGGGCTAAGGAGGGTGGCATGACACCACAGGCCACACTGTGTATAACCACATCGCCAGTTCACACCGTTGAGTACTACGCTGCTATTGCCGACGAGGTAATCGCTGCTGGTGCCGAGGAGATCTGTCTTAAGGATATGGCAGGTATTGGTCAGCCAGCTATGCTGGGTGCCCTCACTAAGGCTATCAAGACCAAGCACCCCGATATCATCATTCAGTATCACGGACACTCTGGTCCTGGATTGTCGATGGCATCTATCCTCGAGGTATGTAACAATGGTGCCGATGTAATCGATACTGCTATCGAGCCACTGTCATGGGGTAAGGTTCACCCAGATATCATCTCAGTTCGTTCTATGCTGAAGAACGAGGGCTTCGAGGTGGCCGATCTGGATATGAACGCTTACATGCAGGCTCGCACACTCACTCAGGAGTTCATCGACGACTGGTTGGGCTGCTTCATCAACCCTGCTAACAAGCACATGTCAAGTCTGTTGCTTGGTTGTGGTCTGCCTGGTGGTATGATGGGCTCGATGATGGCCGATCTTGGTCCTATCCAGAAGATGATCAACAAGGAGCGCGAGAAGAAGGGCGAGTCAGCTCTCACCATGGACGATATGCTGGTTAAGCTGTTCAACGAGGTTGAGTATGTATGGCCAAAGGTGGGTTATCCCCCACTGGTAACACCATTCTCTCAGTACACCAAGAACATCGCTCTGATGAACCTCCTCACCATGGAGCAGGGCAAGGGTCGTTATGTAATGATGGACGACGCTATCTGGGGTATGATCCTGGGTAAGAGTGGTAAGGTGCCTGGAACAATTGCTCCTGAGCTGGTTGAACTGGCTGAGAAGCAAAACCGTAAGTTTACCGATGCCGATCCTCATACACTGCTCGAGAATGCACTCGACGGATTCCGCAAGGAGATGGACGAGAATGGTTGGGACTACGGACAGGACGACGAAGAGCTGTTCGAGTTGGCTATGCACCCAGAGCAGTACCGTCCATTCAAGAGTGGTCAGGCCAAGAAGCAGTTGCTGGCTGATATCCAGAAGGCTAAGGATGCTAAACTGGGTGGCGGACAGAAGATTTCTCAGGAAGAGATCGACGCTATCAAGCACGCTAAGGCCGATGCCGTTAAGGCTCCTCTGGCAGGTCAGCTGTTGTGGGGCTTTGGTGGCGAAGGTGTACTTGCACCATGCGTTGAGCCATTCATCGGTCAGAAGTATAAGGAGGGCGACACATTCTGCTATCTGCAGACCAAGTGGGGCGAGATCGTTTCTATCCCAGCTGCTCTCGGAGGCAAGCTTGTCGACATCAGTGTTAAGCCAGGTCAGAACATCCGTCAGGGTGACACTATCGCCTGGATAGAGCGCGAGGCATAATGGACTATCAATCTATTATAGATAAGTATTATCCGTCGGAGAATGAACTCCGGCGGATACTATTATTACACTCACGTCAGGTGGCCGATCGCTGTCTCTTGATAGCCAAAAAACATCCTGAACTGCGACTCGACAAGGAATTTCTTGAAGAGGCTGCCATGCTGCACGATATCGGTATTTTCCGTTGCAATGCACCATCGATACAGTGCTTCGGCACCGAGCCATACATCTGTCATGGATATATCGGCGGACAGCTTCTTCGCGAAGAAGGTTTCGAACGCCATGCGTTGGTGTGCGAGCGCCATACTGGTACAGGGCTGTCGCGCGAACAGATTGAGCGCCAGAATTTGCCCATGCCGCTCGATCGCAGTTACGAACCCGATGTGATGGAAGAGCAAGTGGTGTGTTATGCCGATAAATTTTACTCTAAGTCGCATATCGACCACGAGCGAAGTGTAGTAGAAACTGCGCAGAGTTTAGAGAAATTTGGGCCCGAAGGAGTGCGAAAATTCCTGAAATGGGTTGATTTGTTTGAATAAAGACCAATAATTTGTGATAATCTCTGTTAATCTATGGCGGAAATCGCAAAATTATTAGTAATTTTGCAGCCGTGAAAAGAAAATCGGTATTGATTGTGTTCACTTTCGTCATCTTACTGGTGATGGCGGAGGTGCCAATGAAAATGGTTTCCGGGGTTATGAAGAGCTCGGAAGCTAACGATAGTATCCCTGCGGATAGCATCGCTACTGATAGTATCACCACTACCGATACCATCAAGGCGACAGCATCGTTGGATACATTATCCATGGATTCTATTCAGCTCGCTATATTTCGCCACAACAAGGCAGTCGATGATTCTCTGGCTCAGGATAGTATAAACAAGAGTCGTAAGAATGGTATCGATGCGCCTGTGGAGTATTCGGCCGAAGACTCGCTTACATACGAGGCAGCATCAGGCTTGGCTCATCTGTATGGCGACTCTAAGGTGAAGTATCAGAATATGGACCTGCAGAGCGACAAGATATATATGAGTCTTGATAGCAGTCTGGTACACGCCACCGGTAGTAAGGATACCACCACCAACGAACTTGTTGGCACCCCAGTGTTCAAGATGGGTAGCGACGAGTATCAGAGCGATACGATGGCGTTCAACTTCAAGACTAAGAAAGGTCTTATCTCGGGTGTCTACACTCAGCAGCAGGAAGGATTCCTTACCAGCGAACTGTCAAAGCGCGGTGCCAACGGCGAGATGTTTCTGCAGCACGGTCGCTATACCACTTGCGACGATCCTCATCCCGATTTCTATCTTGCCATGTCGCGAGCCAAGGTGCGTCCTGGCAAGGATGTGGTGTTCGGACCAACATATCTTGTCGTAGCCGATGTGCCCCTGCCACTGGCTATACCTTACGGATTCTTCCCATTCACCAAGAGCTACTCCAGCGGACTCATCATGCCTACATACGGCGATGAGACCGAGCGTGGATTCTACCTGCGCGATGGTGGATACTACTTCGCCATCAACGACAAGATGGACTTGAAGCTGCTTGGCGAAATCTATACTAAGGGTTCTTGGGGACTGTCGGCAGCCAGCAACTACCGCAAGCGTTATAAGTACAGCGGTTCGTTCTATGCCAGCTATCAGAACACCATCAATGGCGAGAAGAACATGCCCGACTATAGCAAGACCACCAGCTTTAAGATTCAGTGGAGTCATCGTCAGGATGCCAAGGCCAATCCGTACTCGCAGCTGTCGGCAAGCGTAAACTTTGCTACAACCAGCTTCGAGAAAGATAACCTCGGCTCTATGTATAACCCCCAGGCGCTCACGCAGTCCACACGTACATCATCAGTATCGTGGAGCACCACATTCTCCAGCATTGGCATGACGCTTACCTCGTCTACCAACTTGAACCAGAATATGCGTGATAGCACCATAGCGCTCACATTGCCCGACCTCAATATCTCTATCGCCCGATTCTACCCGTTCAAGCGTAAAAAGCGCGTAGGTGCCGAGCGATGGTACGAGAAGATCTCGATGCAGTATACCGGACATCTTACAAACTCTATCACTACAAAGGAGGATAAGCTGCTGCACTCGTCGCTTACACGCGACTGGAAGAACGGTATGCAGCACGTTATACCTATCAGCGGTAGCTTTACGCTGTTTGGCTATCTTAACGTAAACCCATCGTTCAATTTCACCGATCGTACATATTTCAATAAGACTCATAAATCGTGGGATGCCGTAAATCAGAGAGAGGTAAGCGATACCATCAGCGGATTCTATAACGTATACAACTGGAACCTGTCGCTCAGCACGTCAACCAAGTTGTACGGAATGTACATCCCCAGTCGCAAGCTGTTCGGCGATAAGATTCAGGCCATCCGCCACGTTGTTACACCAAGTGTAAGCTTCAGCTACGCACCCGATTTCAGTGCGTCGCGCTACGGATACTATGAGACCTATCAGAAGACCGATGCCGATGGTAAAGTATCGCTGGTAGAATACTCGCCATATTCTATGGGCGCTTACGGAGTGCCTGGCAAGGGTAAGACGGGTAGCATATCTATGGACCTGTCGCAGAACCTTGAGATGAAGGTTAAGAGCGACGACGACTCTACCGGCTACAAGAAGATATCGCTTATCGACGAGTTCCGTATGTCGATGTCGTACAATATGGCTGCCGACATACGTCCGTGGAGCGATCTCTCAACATCGTTGCGACTCAAACTCTCAAAGAGTTATACTCTCAACCTTAATGCCGTGTTCGCATCGTATGTGTATGAGGCAGATAGCGTAGGTGCCACACCACGTGTTTCTGAACATACCACCTACTGGGGCTTAGGTAAGCTTGGCCGATTCCAGGGTATATCGCAGAACCTGTCGTACACACTCAGCAACGAGAAGATAGCCAAGCTGTTCAAACGCTTGCGTGGCGAGAAGGTCGAAAAAGATAAGAACAAGAGTAATACAGGTCAGAATGATGACGACGAGTGGGATCCAAACGTAGAGACCAACGTCGACGAAGATATGGAGAAGGCCAAGCGTGGTGCTAAGCGTAAAGGCGGATCGAAAGCCGAGACCGATGAAGACGGATATATGGCATTCCAGTTCCCATGGAGCCTCAGTTTCGGTTATGGTATCACCATGCGCGAGGACCAGACGCTCAGCAAGTTCAACTACAACACCATGCGCTATCCATACAAGTTTACGCAGAACCTTAACGTGAGTGGTAACGTTCGCATCAGCGACGGATGGAACATTTCGTTCTCATCAGGTTACGACTTCGACAACAAGAAGATATCAATGACTACAGCATCGCTGAGTCGCGACCTGCACTGTTTCAACATGTCGTGTTCGGTAGTGCTTGCACCTTATACTAGTTATAACTTCTCATTCCGTTGCAACGCGTCTACGCTTACCGATGCGCTTAAGTACGACAAGCGCTCAAGCTACTCTAACGCCGTTCAATGGTATTAAAACTATAATATTATGGCAGAACTCCCACCAATGATTGCTGACCTGGCACTGATACTTATGGTGGCAGGTGTGGTTACACTTATATTCAAGCGTCTTAAGCAGCCACTTGTGTTAGGATATATTGTGGCCGGATTCCTGGTTAGTCCTAACATGCCTTACACAGCGTCGGTGGTAGATATGACCAATGTACATCTGTGGGCCGATATCGGTGTGATGTTCCTGCTGTTCTCTTTGGGTCTCGACTTCTCGTTCAAGAAGATTCTTAAGATGGGTGCTTCGCCCGTAATATCAGCCATCACCATCATCTTCTGTATGATGATGCTAGGCGTCATGGTGGGCCATGTGTTCGGGTGGGGCAAGATGGACTGCATCTTCCTTGGCGGTATGCTCGCCATGTCGAGTACGACCATTATCTATAAGGCTTTCGACGACCTCGGTCTGCGCCAGCAGCAGTTTGCCGGCATGGTTATGAGTGTGCTCATACTCGAGGATATCCTGGCCATTGTCATGATGGTGATGCTTAGCGCTCTGGCCAGCGGTTCCAATCCTGATGGCGGCCAGTTGCTAGAGTCGGTTATGCGCATCGGCTTCTTCCTGATACTCTGGCTTGTGGTGGGTATCTTTGCCATACCGCTGTTCCTGCGCCATGTGCGCAGCCTTATCAATAGCGAGGTGCTGCTGATAGTGTCGCTGGGCCTGTGTTGCGCCATGGCCGTATTCTCTACCAAGGTAGGCTTCAGCTCTGCGTTCGGAGCGTTTATCATGGGCAGCATCCTGGCCGAGACTATCGAGGCCGAGAGCATCGAGAAGCTGGTAGAACCCGTCAAGAATCTCTTCGGAGCAGTGTTCTTTGTGTCGGTAGGTATGCTGGTCGATCCAAAGATCCTGGTAGAATATGCCCTGCCTATTCTCTGCCTGGTACTTACTATCCTGATAGGCCAGAGCCTGTTTGGCACCATATCGTTTATGCTTGGCGGACAGTCGCTTAAGTCAGCCATCCGTTGCGGATTCTCTATGGCGCAGATAGGTGAGTTCTCGTTCATCATCGCCTCGCTCGGATTGTCGCTTGGCGTTATCGGCAAGTTCCTCTATCCGGTAGTAGTGGCAGTGTCTGTCATCACCACCTTCCTTACCCCTTACATGATTCGTCTGGCCACACCAGCCTACAGCAAACTCGAGAAGCACTTGCCCACCAAGCTTATCAATTCGCTCAATCAGCTCACCATCGGCAACACGCATAGTCAGGAGGAGAGCAAGTGGAAACGTCTGCTCACCCAGATGTCTATCAATACCATTGTTTACTCCATCCTTTCTTCTGCCACCATCGCGCTCATGTTTACCTTTGTGCTGCCGTTCACTCGCCGATTGCTGCCTGGCTGGGAGCTCCACTGGTATGCCAATGCCATCACGGGTGTGCTCACCGTCATGCTGATAGCCCCCTTCTTGCGTGCCATGGTCATGAAGAAGAATCACAGCGAAGAGTGGAAGGAACTATGGGCCGAGAGCAATCGCAACCGTCTGCCGCTCATGTTCACCATCTTGGTGCGCGTAGTGATAGCCGTCAGCTTCATCTTCTACATCTGTAATTACCTGAGCCGATTCACCAATGCGCTGATGATCACCATCGGTTTCATTGTCATCGTGCTTATCATATTCTCTCGTTGGACCAAGCATCGTTCCATTACACTCGAGCGTCTGTTCATCCAGAACCTCCGTTCGCGCGATATCGAGGCCCAGGTTCACGGCAAGAAACGCCCGCTTTACGAGGGCAAACTGCTCGATCGCGATATCCACATCGCCGAGTTCCAAGTGCCTAACAATTCTAGTTGGATGGGCCAGACTCTGGCTCAGCTCAATCTTGGCAAGAAGTATGGTGTCCACGTCAGCAGCATTCTGCGTGGTGGTCGCCGCATCAATATCCCCGACGGATACAACATCCTGTTCCCTGGCGATGTGCTTCAGGTCATCGGTAGCGACCAGCAGTTCACTGCCTTCCGCGAGGCCATCGAGAGCGAGCTTATTGGTCAGGATGTAGAACTCGAGAAGCGCGAAATGAAGCTGCGCCAGCTCATCATCGGATCCGACAGCCCGTTTGTGGGCAAGACCCTCATCGAGAGCCGTATCCGCGACATGTACAGTTGTATGGTGGTAGGATTAGAAGAGGGAAAGGAAAGCCTCTCCCCCTATAGTCCCAACCGTCGCTTCCGCGAGGGTGATATCATCTGGATTGTAGGCGAGCAAGAATCGCTCGACGCCCTGATTAATATTTAAACATTAAAGATTAAAGTCGGCGGTAAGTTCGCAGATCTTCACGATTACTTCCTTGGCTTTTTCCATCGACTGGATGCTTACAAATTCGTAAGGTCCGTGGAAGTTTACTCCGCTTGCAAATATGTTGGGGCAGGGCAGACCCTTGAACGATAGCTGTGCACCATCCGTACCACCACGTATCGGCTTTACTTTCGGCGCCACGCCGCAGTCCTGCATAGCGTGCAGCACCAGGTCTATCACGTGCATCTGCGGGTCTATCTTTTCCTTCATGTTGTAGTACTGGTCCTTTGTCTCCAGCGTCACCGTACCCTCGCCATATTTCTCGTTCATCGCAGCCGCCACGTTGGCTATTGTGCGCTTGCGATCCTCAAATCGCTCACGGTCGTGGTCGCGTATTATGTAGTGCATCTGTGCACGCTCCACGTTGCCTTGCACACTCAGCAGATGGAAGAATCCCTGATAACCCTCAGTCGTCTCAGGTCGCTCGTCCTCAGGCAGCAGCCCGGCCAGCTCCATTGCCAGCACGTTGGCGTTCACCATCTTGCCCTTGGCATAGCCAGGATGCACGCTCACGCCCTTTATATACACCTTAGCGCTGGCAGCGTTGAAGTTCTCAAACTCCAGTTCGCCCACGTCGCCTCCATCCATCGTGTAGGCCCATTCGCATCCGAACTTCTCCACATCAAAGTGGTGTGCGCCCATACCTATCTCCTCGTCGGGGTTAAACGCCACGCGTATGTCGCCGTGCTTTATCTCCTTATGATCGCGCAGATAGCACATCGCCTCCACTATCTCTGCTATTCCGGCCTTGTCGTCGGCCCCCAGCAGCGTTGTTCCGTCAGTCACTATCAGGTCCTCGCCTGTGTGCTGCAGCAGCTCGGGGAACTTGCTTGGCGAGCTCACTATGCCCTCGCTCAGCAGAATGTCAGAGCCGTCGTAGTTATGCACTATGTGTGGCTTGATGTCGGCACCCGAGCAGTCGGGGCTCGTATCATAGTGCGAAATAAATCCGATGGTAGGTATCTCGTCCTTAGTATTTGCCTTCAGTGTAGCGTAGATGTAGCCCTTGTCGTCCATCTCCACGTCGCTCAGTCCCTCGTGCTCCAGCTCCTTCTTCAGGTACTCTGCAAACACCAGCTGTTTCGCCGTACTAGGCACAGTATCACTGTCTTCGCTCGACTGTGTGTCGAACTGTGTATAGTTTAAAAACCTTTCTGTAATATCCATACTTTTTTAATTAATCGGCTGCAAAGATAGTATATTTCTTCCAAATTCCCGCATCATTTGCCGGATTATTAGGTTTTTATGATTAAAATATGCCGATACTTCCCGTATGGACTATGTCTGATCTGTAATAATAGTTATAAGGTTTGATGTATAATGTATAATTATTTCAAAGATCTCTCGTCGTCGCCTATTTGTCGCTCCTGTAGCCACTATTAATGTTTGCAATTGCCAGATTTAACTTGCGCAATTTCTAGATCTAATCCTCGCAATTCTAATCATTAAAGGCCAGTTTCTGCGATTCTCATTTTGATAGTGCAAAGGTACGAAATTTTTTAGTGCAAAACAATACTTTTCCCCAATTGTTTTTGAGAATTTCGTGTCTTGTACTGAAATACGTTGACTCCTGCCAAGCCTCTTAAAAGTTAAAAAGAGTTATGAGAAAAGGTCAACGTTTTGCACGCGCATTCAAGCGTGC
>ONGP01000056.1 GCA_900317405.1 uncultured Prevotella sp. | reverse complement strand
CACACTGATAACGATGATAGAGAAATACGGCATATGCGGCTACGACGCCATGCGCAAGGCCGACGCGCCTGCACCGCGCTTCGTGTTTATGCTGGGCGCGCAATACACCCCGCAGGAGTTTGCCCGCAGTGTGTGCAAGCCTGGCGAATATATAGCACTGATGTGCGACGACAGCAAGCCGTATAACGAGGAGAGCGAACTGGACGTGCCCGACAACTGGACTCACGAGCGCTATCTGAACATACCCATCGACACACTCATGATGAAGACAGAGCGGGCAGTGCGCCTGCACCACGGAGTGTGCTGGGAGGACAAGCACCATGCTATGGCCATAGTAGGCCTGGCGCACGACGAGAACGGCGAGCGATACTTCATCATGAAGAACTCGTGGGGCAACAGCGGCCGATACGACGGACTGGAGTACTACCCCATGGAGCGATTCCGCGAGGAGACGGTGGCCGTAGAAATGACAAACGACGCATATAACATCTAACTGATATCAACAATATGGTTTACAACGAAATCGGAAAAACTGGCATGAAGGTGTCGAATCTGGGATTCGGCGCATCATCGCTGGGCGGAGTGTTCCACAGCATCCGCGAGGAAGAGGGAATAGAGGCTGTACACACGGCAGTTGACAACGGTATCAACTTCATCGACGTATCGCCCTACTATGGACACCTTAAGGCCGAGACCGTGCTGGGCAAGGCGCTTAAGGACATACCACATGAGAAATACTATCTGTCTACCAAAGTGGGCCGATACGGACACAACGGCATTAACACCTGGGACTACAGCGCCAAGCGCGCTCAGGAGAGTGTGTACGAGAGTATGGAGCGACTGAACGTGGACTACATCGACCTGATAAACGTGCACGACATAGAGTTTCAGGGCGACATGGAGGGCGGACTGCAACTGATAGTAGACGAGACACTGCCCGCACTGGTGGAGCTTCGCGAAAAAGGCGTGGTGAAGCACGTGGGTATAACCGACCTGCAGCCCGAGAACCTGAAGTGGGTGGTAGAGCATGCTCCTGCCGGCACGGTGGAGAGCATTCTGAACTTCTGCCACTACTCGCTCAACGATACTCTGTTGGCCGACTATCTGGGATTCTTCGAGCAGCACGGTGTGGGTGTGATCAATGCTTCGCCATTCTCGATGGGACTGTTGTCGCAGCGTGGAGCACCCGACTGGCATCCGGCAGGCAAGGATCTACAGCGAGCATGCGCCAAGGCAGCACAGTACTGCGAGGAGCAGGGCTACCCAATAGACAAGCTGGCCATACAGTTCTCTACCAGCATGAATCCACGCATAGCCACAACCCTGTTTAGCAGTGCCAACCCAAAGAATGTACTTAAAAATATTCAATACGTAAACGAGCCGATGGACGAGGAACTGGTACGTAAGGTTCAGGACATCATAGGCGACCAAATGTTTGTAAGATGGAAAAACTCATAATAGATGCTCACAGCCATCTGTGGCTGAATCAGGACACGGTGGTAGACGGCCAACGTATTTGTCAGCTTGAGCCCAATCGCAGCCGTTCGCTGTTCTTTGGCGAAGAGCGACAGATGCTACCGCCATACATGACCGACGGACAGAACACGGCCGAGCGATTTCTGAGCAACATGGACTACGCCCAAGTGGCTGCAGCTGTGGTTACCCAGGAGTTTATCGACGGCATACAGAACAGCTATCTGATACAGGTGGAGAGCCGCTATCCCAACCGTTTCTTCACGTTTGGTATGGTAGACTATCGCCATCCCGGATTTATAGAAGTGGCCCCGGCTGTGGTTGAGACATTCAGAGGCCTGAAGGTGCCCGCCGCCAGACTGCCACAGCAATTCCTGACCGACGAGATGATGCAACTGATGCACATGATGGAGGCCAGCGGCAAGATACTGGGCATAGAACTGCAGGACGGTGCCGCACAGGTGGGACAGATGGAGGAGATAATACAGGAGTGCCCCAAACTGAAGATAGCCATCGGCCACTTCGGAATGGTGACACGCGAGGGATGGATGAGTCAGATACGACTGGCACGCCACGAGAATGTGTACGTGGAGAGCGGTGGTATCACCTGGCTATTCAACGATGAGTTCTACCCGTTCCCATCGGCCATCCGTGCCATCAAGGAGGCTGCCGACGAGGTTGGTATGGACAAACTGATGTGGGGAAGTGACTATCCTCGCACCATCACAGCCATCACCTACAAGATGAGCTACGACTTCGTGGAGAAATCGCCAGAGCTATCGGCCGAAGAGAAGCGAATGTTCCTAGGCGAGAATGCAAAGAAGTTCTTCGGCTTCGAAAATCTGCCCGATCTGCCGTACATCAAGAATATGAGCGAATAAAAATTGAAGAATTGAAAAATTGAAGAATTGAAGTTATGAAAGCAATACAGATTTCTGGCGAGCGCCAGATGGAAATAGTTAACGTGGCCGAACAGGAGTTGAAGGCCGGTGAGGTGCTGCTGCGCCTGAAGTATGTGGGATTCTGTGGTTCTGACCTGAACACATGGCTGGGCCGCAACCCAATGGTAAAAATGCCCGTAATACCTGGACACGAGGTGGGCGCTGTAATCGAAAAGGTGGGAGCCGACGTGCCTGAGATACTGAAGCCAGGCATGGTGGTGACCTGCAATCCATACACCAACTGTGGCAAGTGTGCATCGTGCCGCAACCAGCGAGTAAATGCCTGCGAGCATAATGAGACTCTGGGTGTACAGCGCAACGGTGCCATGCGCGAGTTTATCGCTCTGCCTTGGGAGAAGATAATCCCAGCCGAGGGACTCGATCCTCGCACTTGTGCACTTATCGAACCCATGAGCGTAGGTTTCCACGCTGTGAACCGTGCTCAGGTAACCGATATCGACACTGTAGTGGTTATCGGCTGTGGTATGGTGGGCATGGGTGCTATCGTTCGCTCGGCCCTTCGCGGAGCAACAGTAATCGCTGCCGACATAGACGATGAGAAGCTGGCTCTGGCCAAGGAGATGGGTGCAGCATACGCCATCAACACCAAGACAGAGGATGTACACGCCCGACTGCAGGAGATAACCGCCGGATTTGGTCCCGACGTGATCATCGAGGCTGTGGGCAGTGCTCCTACATATCAGATGGCAGTAAACGAGGTGGCATTCACAGGTCGCGTGGTGTGCATAGGCTATGCCAAGACCGACGTATCGTTCCAGACCAAGTACTTCGTACAGAAGGAGCTCGACATACGTGGTTCGCGAAATGCCCAGCCACAGGATTTCCGTGCTGTGATACACTATCTGCAGCGTGGTACATGTCCTGTTGACCGACTGATATCAAACGATGTAGCACCTGAGGATGCTCCCGAGGCTATGCGCCAGTGGAGCGAGGCACCAGGCAAGGTGTTCCGTATCTTAGTTCACTTCTAAAGACCTGCAGAAATGGAAAAGCAACAACAATCTCTGATTAAAAAAGACGGGGTGAACTACCTTGTGCCCTTTATACTGGTTACGTTCTGTTTTGCACTCTGGGGATTTGCAAACGACATCACCAACCCGATGGTGAAGGCTTTCTCTAAGATATTCCGCATGAGCGTGACCGATGGTACACTGGTTCAGGTGGCATTCTACGGGGGATACTTCTGTATGGCATTCCCTGCAGCCATCTTTATACGTAAGTTCTCGTACAAGGCGGGAGTGCTAATGGGACTGGGACTGTATGCCGCAGGTGCCCTACTCTTCTTCCCCGCCAAGGCCATCGGCATCTACGGATGTTTCCTCATTGCCTACTTCATCATGACGTGCGGACTGTCGTTTCTCGAGACATCGTGCAACCCGTATATCCTGACCATGGGCCCGGAGGAGACGGCCACCCGACGACTGAACATGGCGCAGTGTTTCAACCCCTGTGGTTCGATCATCGGCATGTTTGTGGCCATGAACTTCATTCAGGCCAAGCTTAACCCTATGAGCAGCGACGAGCGTGCACTGCTTAGCGACACGGAGTTTGAGGCTCTGAAGGATGCCGACCTGAGTGTGCTCATCTCGCCCTACCTTATCATCGGACTGGTGATAGTGGCCATGCTACTGCTGATGCGCTTTACAAAAATGCCCAAGATAGGCGATGCCAACCACGACATCCACTTCATGGTGACTATCAAGCGCATCTTCTCGCTCAAGTACTATCGCGAGGGTGTGATAGCACAGTTCTTCTACGTGGGTGCACAGATAATGTGCTGGACCTTTATTATACAATATGGTACGCGCGTGTTTATGGCCGAGGGTATGGAGGAGCAGGCTGCCGAGGTGCTGTCGCAGCGATTCAACATCTACGCCATGCTGTTCTTTATCTGTTCGCGATTCATCGCCACATTCCTGATGAAGTACGTTAGGCCCGCCATGCTGCTTGCCATCTTCGGTGTGCTGGCAATGGTATTTACACTGGGTGTAATCGTGCTGCAGGATCGCACAGGACTGTACTGTCTGGTATGCGTAAGCGGATGCATGTCGCTGATGTTCCCCACCATCTATGGTATCGCTCTCGACGGACTGGGCGACGATGCCAAGTTTGGTGCTGCCGGCCTCATCATGGCCATCCTGGGTGGATCGGTATTGCCCCCACTGCAGGCTATGATCATCGACGAGGGCACAGTGATGGGTATGCCCGCCACCAACATCTCGTTTGTACTGCCACTCATCTGTTTCCTGGTGGTAACGGTTTATGGATATCGAATTCATCTCAAAAAACATCTATAAATGAAGAAATTAATAACTTTACTAACTATGTGTATGGGTATGCTGAGCATTTCGGCTCAGCAACCCATTTCGCCCAATGGCAAGCTATCGGTAGTTAACGATGGCAAGGGCATATGTGTAAACTATCAACAAAAGACGGCCCTGAACATCCCCGTGCTGGGATTTGAGGGTATGAAGAACGGCCAACTGAAGTGGAAGTTCAGCAAGCTGGTTAAGGCCGACTACGAGATGATAGCCGGCAAGAAATCGCACTGCACCAATGCGGCCAACGAATACACAGCCAAACTAAGTGGCAACCTTACGCTGGTGCTTCGCCTATACAACGACGGTGCTGCTTTCCGCTACGAGTTGAGCGGACTAAAAGGAAAACTGCCCAAGGAGCAGACAGCCTACATGATACCCGAGGGCACCAAGCGCTGGATGCTGCAGTGGACCGACAGCTACGAGGGTTTCTATCCTATGAGCACCACAGGCAATATCAAACCTATCGGTCGTATGGCTGGTGTGGTTAAGTCGGACGATGGCTACAACCTACGCTGGGGATTCCCCACACTGGTAGAGCCTCAGGAAGGTGTGTTTATGCTACTGACAGAGGCCAACATAGAGCGCAATCAGGCTGCAGCATGCCTGTATACCGATGGCGACCTGCTACGTGTAACACCCGATGTGAACGAGCAGAAGATACGTGGCAAGTGGCACACACCTTGGCGCGTGGCCATCATCGGCGGCATGCAGGAGCTAATCCAGAGCACGCTGGTGACCGACGTGAGCGAGCCTTGCAAACTGCAGGACATCAGTTGGATTAAGCCAGGTGTGGTATCATGGATATACTGGGCATACAATCACGGATCAAACGACTACAACATCATCAAGAAGTACGTCGACATGGCCGTAACACTGAAGTTGCCCTACGTGCTGATAGATGCCGAGTGGGACCAGATGAAGGATGGAAAGAGCATCGAGGATGCTGTAGCCTATGCCAACCAGAAGGGTATCAAGCCTATGATCTGGTACAACTCATCTGTAGGTTGGATTGACGGTGCGCCTACACCTAAGTTCCGCCTGAACAAGCCCGAGGATCGCGAAAAGGAGTTTGCCTGGTGCGAGAAGATAGGTGTGGCAGGCGTAAAAATCGACTTCTTCTCGGGCGACTGTCAGCGCGATATGACTTACTGCATCGACCTGCTTGAGAGTGCTGCCAAGCATCATCTGCTGGTAAACTTCCACGGAGCAACAGTGCCTCGCGGATGGCAGCGCACATATCCCAACCTGATGTCGACAGAGGGTGTGTATGGTGCTGAGTGGTATAACAATGTGCCCACATTTACCAATGTGGCTGCAAGTCATAACACCACACTGCCATTCACTCGCAACATCATCGGTCCGATGGACTATACCCCATGTACATTCAGCGACTCACAGCATCCACACATCACCAGCGATGCTCACGAGTTGGCTCTTACAGTGCTCTACGAGAGTGCCTTGCAGCACCTGGCCGACAAGCCTGAGAGCTACCTGGTTCAGCCCCAGAAGGTACAGGACTTCTTTGGCAAGCTGCCCACCACATGGGACGAGACTCGCTACGTGTCAGGCTATCCTGGCGAGAGCGTGGTACTGGCCCGTCGCAGTGGCGACACTTGGTATGTGGCTGGTATCAACGGTACCAACAGCAAGAAGACTCTGGATGTAGACCTGAGTTTCATCGATGGCGCCGACCACTGTGTACAAACCTTTGCCGATGCCGACCCATCGCAATACCAACTGGCAGGCGACAAGGACTGGCTGATCAGCTGTGGCAACCAGATACCTCGCACGATGACCTGTCAGCCTCGCGGAGGATTTGTACTGGTAATCAAATAATCAGGGGAAACAGTTATTCCCAACACTCCAACTCGTTTTCTATCTCAGGCAACTGACTGCGATGGAAAACGGGTTCTTTTATGCCCCTACGCTTCTGCTCACGATAGTCGTCGAGCAGGCGGAAGGCATATCGGCCCAGCAGCACAATGGCTATAAGGTTGCAAGCTGTGAGGAATGCCATAAAGAAATCAACGATGTTCCACACCAGTTCGAAACTGGCCATAGCTCCAAACATCACCATCACACCAGCCGAACAGATACGATAGGTGGTCATCACCTGATTGTTCTGAGTGATAAAGCGGATGTTGGCCTCGCCATAGTAGTAGTTGCCGATGATGCTGGAGAAGGCAAACAGGAAGATGGCGATGGCGATAAACACAGGACCAACGGAGCCAACCTCGCTCTGCAGTGCACTCTGAGTGAGGGCGATACCATTTAGCTCGGGCACCTGATAGAGGCCGCTGATGAGAATGATGAAAGCTGTGCACGAGCATACCAGCAGGGTATCGGTGAATACGCCCAGAGCCTGAATCAGTCCCTGCTTCACTGGGTGAGTAACGGCAGCTGTGGCAGCCACGTTAGGTGCCTCGCCCGCCTCGTTACTGAAGAGTCCACGCTTCACACCATTCATAATGGTAGCACCTATGCCGCCACCTGCTATCTGATGTATGCCGAAAGCGTCCTGCACTATCACACTGAACACATGTGGTATATGCTCTATGTTCATCACAATGATAAAAATAGCCAGCACTACATAGCCGATGGCCATCACTGGCACCAGCACAGCACTAACCTGAGCAATACGTTGGATACCACCAAACACGATGAACAGTCCCAGGGCCGACAGCACTATTCCCACCCACAGAGGCGACCAGCCAAAGGCCTCCTGCATAGCACCACAAATGGTGTTGGCCTGGATAGAATTGTTAGACAGTCCGAACTGGCAGGTGATAAGTATGGCAAACGTCACTGCCATCCATCGCTGGTGCAGTCCTCGCTGTATGTAGTAAGCTGGTCCGCCGATGAACGAGTCCTTATGTTTCTGTTTGAACAACTGGGCCAGAGTAGACTCCACAAAGGCTGTAGCCGATCCGATGAGTGCGATAATCCACATCCAGAACACTGCTCCTGGTCCGCCTATGGCTATGGCCGAGGCCACACCAGCCAGATTGCCTGTACCCACACGTGTG
>ONGP01000007.1 GCA_900317405.1 uncultured Prevotella sp. | reverse complement strand
ATAAATTAATTAATTAATATTTTGCTTAAAGCGGGTGCAAAGGTACAAATAATAATCGAGAATTGACAATTGAGAATTGACAGTTGCCAATTATTTAATGATTTTTAATATTTTTCGCCCTTTTTCTGTTGCCGAACGTGGAGCACAGCACCTAAAATGATGATTATCAGGCCAGTAAGAAGCACCAGATTATAGCGGGTGAATCCTACAAGATAACTGACAATCAAAAGGAGAGCACCAGTGATGACCAGTGCTACTCCCAGATATGTATTAATGAGATTACGCTTCACGGCTTACTCCTCTTCAGCCTCAGGGGTGATAAGTTTGTAACCCTTGCCGTGGATGTTGATAATCTCGATCTGTGGATCGTCCTTGAGGTGCTTGCGCAGCTTGGTGATGTAAACATCCATAGAGCGGGCGTTGAAGTAGTTGTCGTCGATCCAGATGGTCTTCAGTGCGAAGTCGCGCTGCAGAATCTCGTTAGAGTGACTGCACAGCAGGGCAAGCAGCTCATTCTCCTTGGTGGTAAGCTTGGTCTGCTTCTCGCCTATCTGCAGCAACTGCTTCTGGGTATCGAATGTGAACTCGCCCAGGTGGTAAACTGTACTCTCGCGGCTCTTCTTGCCCTTGGTACGGCGCAGAATGGCCTCAATACGGAATACGAGCTCCTCCATAGAGAAGGGCTTGGTGATATAGTCGTCGGCACCCAGCTTGAATCCCTCGAGGATATCCTCCTTGAGAGTCTTAGCTGTCAGGAAGATAATGGGCACGTCGGTGTTGGCCGAACGGATCTCCTGAGCCAGGGTGAAACCGTCCTTCTTTGGCATCATTACATCGAGCACACAAATGTCGAATTTTGTCTTGAGGAAAGCCTTGAAGCCAGCCTCACCATCCGAACAGAGTTCTGCTACAAAGCCTTTGGCCTGCAGGTACTCACGGAGCAGCATGCCGAGGTTCTCATCGTCCTCGCATAGCAAGATTTTCACTTTGTTGTCGTCCATCATAATTCTTAATGTTTTATGTGTTAATACTATTGTTTATTTATCGTCTTCTTTTAGCACGGGCAGCGATACGGTGAAGGTGGTACCCTTGCCCAGTTCGCTCTCGCATTTTATCTCGCCCTCGTGCAGATTGATGATCTTCTTGACGTAGGCCAGACCTAGTCCGAAACCTTTCACGTCGTGAACATTGCCGGTATGCACGCGGTAGAACTTGTCGAATATCTTCTTGACGTTCTCCTTCTTGATGCCCTGACCTGTATCCTGGATTGAGAAACACAAGCGGTCCTTATCGTTCCAGGTCTTGATGTAGATATCGAGCGGCTCTTCGGGCTTGCGATACTTCACGGCGTTGTCCATCAGATTGGTAATGGCGTTTTGGAAGTGAACCTCGTCGACAAAGAGTGCTGAGTCGACAGCCTCAATCTCGGTATATATCTTACCGCCGGTATGCTCTACACGCAGCGAGAACGACTGGGCGATATTCTCGATCATCTCGTTGAGGTCGAGCTCCTTCTTCTTGAATACGATGCTCTTCTTGTCGAACATCGACATCTGCAGTACCTTCTCTACGAGGAATCGCAGGCGCTTTGACTCATCAGAAATTACGCCGCTGAGATGCTTGGTCATCTGCTCTGACTTGGTTACGCTCTCGTCGTTCATCATCTGGGCAGCCAGCGAGATGGATGCGATAGGTGTCTTGAGCTCGTGGGTCATATTATTAATGAAGTCGTTCTTGATCTCAGTGAGTCGCTTCTGACGGAAGATGACCACGATGGTGAAGAGGAACGTGAGCAGCAGGAATACGGTGAACACCACAGCCGGAATCATGAAGCGCACACTCGAGAAGATGTATGAGCTCATGTCGGGGAAGTGGATTTTTACTACTCCCTTCTTCGACGATGGGTCGTTGTTGAACAGCGTCTGCTGGTAATAGTACTCCTCGCCTTCGGCCGAGTACTCAGGACAGCGGTAAACCTCGCGACCATCGGATGTCTCTACGCGGAAGTGATAAGGCACGTTGATACCATTGTTGAGCAGCTCTACACGTATGTCCTGATCGAGCATCTTGAAGTTGATGCGCTCCTTGAGCGGCTTGTCACTGGCGGTATACAGGATGTTGTAGACCACCTCGTCGAGCAGTGCACGCTGATACTGGTAACGGTTGCGCACAATCTCCTGCAGCGACTTAGACGCTTCGGCGATACTGTTCTTATCGGTGCGCAGAATCATTGCCTTGGGCACGTTAGCGGGACGGATGGCAAACGTCTTGAGCTCGAAGCTGGAATAGACTGTACCATCATCGGCAGCTACAGCAAACTGGTGAGAGTGCTTAATGGTACCGTCGAGACCATCTACTATCACAGAGTCCTGCTTATAGGCCTTGCGCTCGGTAGCCTTAAGGTCCTTCTCGAGGTATCGCTTGGTCTCGTTCATCTCGAGATTGCGCGATGCCTGATACAGGCTGCGGTATACCGACTCGTCGAACTGCTCCTTCTTCATCTTCGCCATCTCCTTGATGTACGAGAGCTGAAGGTAGAGCAGGCTTACAAACGAGAGGCCCATTATGATTGCTATAATCCAAATCGTTCTTTTCTTCATAACGATTGCAAAGATAAGCTATTTCTTAATTCGACGCACCAAAAATGTTAATTATTTGCGGCTGATTTTGCAAATTTAACTGATTTATGATTTTTTAGTTGCAAATATGCAATTATAAAAAGAATCCCCACTACGTAAATAGCGGGGACTCTGTGTAAATATCGGGTTGAGGGGATTAATCCTCGTCCTTGGTTTCTTCCTCGTGCTGCTTGATGAGTGCCTGCTGGATATCGTTGGGCACAAGCTCGTAGCTAGAGAAGCTGGTAGAGAACGATGCACGACCACCAGTGAGTGAGCTCAGAGCGATAGAGTAGCTAGAGAGTTCCTTGAGAGGAATCTTGGCGCTAAGCTTCTGATAACCACCCTCTGAGTCCATACCCATGATGATGGCACGACGGCCCTGCAGGTCGCTCATTACATCACCCATGTAGTCACCAGGAACCAGCACCTCGAGATCGTAGATAGGCTCGAGAACCTTTGGACCTGCCTCCTTGAAGGCTGCCGAGAAGGCATTACGTGCTGCCAGCATGAACGAAAGCTCGTTAGAGTCAACTGGGTGCATCTTACCATCGTAAACAATCACGCGAACGTCGCGAGCGTAAGAACCTGTGAGTGGGCCCTGCTCCATGCGCTCCATCACACCCTTAAGGATGGCTGGCATAAAGCGCATATCGATAGCACCACCTACTACAGAATTGATGAACACAAGCTTGCCGCCCCAGTCGAGGTTAACTTCCTCCTTACCCTTGATGTTCATCTTAAACTCCTGACCGTTGATCTTGAACGATGTAGGATCGGGCATGCCCTCGGTGTAAGGCTCTACAATCAGGTGAACCTCGCCGAACTGACCTGCACCACCCGACTGCTTCTTGTGACGATAGTCGGCACGGGCCATCTTGGTGATAGTCTCACGATATGGAATCTTTGGCTCGAGATACTCAATCTGGATCTTCTCGTTGTTCTCCATACGCCACTTCAATGTGCGCAGGTGGAACTCACCCTGACCATGAACGATAATCTGGCGCAACTCCTTAGACTGCTCAACAACCCATGTAGGATCCTCCTGACGCATCTTCTGCAGAGCGGTCATCATCTTCTCGGTCTCGCTCTCGTTTACAGCCTTGATGGCGCGGGAGAACTTAGAGTTAGGATACTTAATGAAGTTGAACTTATTCTCTACATCCTTGCCATTCAGGGTGTTACCAGTCTTAACGTCCTTAAGTTTAACGGTACAACCGATATCGCCGGCACGAAGTTCGTCTACCTGAATACGGTTGGCTCCAGCACAAGCGTAGATGGTACCCATGCGCTCCTTAGAACCGCGATCGGCATTGGTAAGATCGTCGCCGCTCTTAACCACACCGCTCATTACCTTGAAGTAAGATACCTCGCCGATATGTGGCTCGACACCAGTCTTGAAGAAATAGAGTGATGTAGGTGCGCTAGCATCGGCAGGAACATCCTGACCAGCAGCGTTCTGAATAACTGGCATGTCGCTTACAAATGGAACAACATTGCCCAGGAACTCCATCAGACGGCGAACACCCATGTCCTTACCTGCACATACGCAGAATACAGGATAGATGCTGCGTGTAACCATACCCTTGCGGATACCCTCACGCATCTCGTCCTCGCTCAGGTCTTCGCTCTCGAAGAACTTCTCCATCAGAGTGTCGTCGCCAGCGGCAGCGGCCTCAACGAGCTTAGCCTTCATCTCCTTAGCCTTCTCAAGCTGGTCGGCTGGGATTTCTTCGATGATAGGAGCACCACCTTCGGGTTTCCATGAATATTTCTTCATCAGGAGTACATCGATAACAGCGTTGAATCCAGGACCTGTAGCGATAGGATACTGAACGGGAACACAGTTAGGACCGTAAACCTCCTTGAGTTGATTAAGAATCTGATCGAAATCGCAGTTCTCGCGGTCGAGCTGGTTAACCAGGAAGATTACTGGCTTCTTAAGCTTCTCTGTATTGCGGAAAGCGTTCATCGTACCTACCTCGGGACCATACTGGCCGTTGATAAGGATGACAGCCTGATCGGTAACGTTCATAGCGGTAATAGATCCGCCTACGAAGTCATCAGAACCCGGACAGTCGATGATGTTAAGCTTCTTGTTGTTCCACTCTACATGGAATACAGTAGAAAACACCGAGTAGCCATACTCCTGCTCAACGGGGAAATAATCGCTAACGGTGTTCTTCTGCTCAACTGAGCCACGACGCTTGATGATACCTGCTTCGTAAAGCATACTTTCGGCAAGAGTGGTCTTGCCGCTACCCGCACTGCCAATGAGTGCAATGTTTTTAATCTCGTTAGTCTGATATACCTTCATATCTTTTCAGTTTTAGGTGAATAATCTTTATCGGGCACTAAAGTAGGCATTTTTTGAGAAAATACCAAAGAAATCTTCCAAATATTAAACTAAATTAGCATTTTGAGCGGCAGATAGCCGCTCGAAGTTACTCGCATTCGAAAATAACCAAATGAAATTTGGTATTTTACTCATTTAATCGTAACTTTGTGCGCGAAATAAGGAAAAAATGGCAGGAATATATGTTCATGTACCATTCTGTAGCAGCCGATGTGTGTACTGCGGCTTCTATTCTACCACGGGGCTGGAGCTTCGCGACAGGTATGTCGACGCCGTTTGCAGCGAGATAAAGATGCGACCATCGGCCGATCCCGTCGGCACCATATATCTGGGCGGAGGCACACCAAGCCAGCTATCCCCTACCCACCTGAAACGTATACTTGATACTATATATATATATAATAAGGTGGAAACTGATGCAGAAATAACGATGGAGGCCAATCCGGATGATGTTACCAGCGAGTTTGTGGCCATGCTGCAGAAGCTGCCCATCAACCGCATATCAATGGGCACTCAGACGTTTGACGACGAGCGACTGAAGTTTCTGCATCGCCGCCATACCGCATCGCAAGTGCCCGCAGCAGTATCGGCCTTGCGCCAAGCGGGATTCAATAACATCAGCATAGACCTGATGTACGGATTCCCCAACCAGACACTCGACGAATGGAAGGCGGATATAGACGAGGCGCTGCGACTGGACGTAGAGCACATATCTACCTACTGTCTGATGTATGAAGAAGGTACAGCACTATACCGACTGCTGGAGCAAGGCAAGGTGCAGGAGATAGACGAGGAATTGGAGCGACATATGTACTACACGCTGATAGAGCGACTGGAATCAGCGGGATATGAGCACTACGAGATTTCCAACTTTGCCCGCCCAGGTTATCGCAGCCGCCACAACAGCAGCTACTGGCATGGCGTACCGTATATCGGAGTAGGCGCAGCAGCCCACTCGTATGATATAAAAACACGCAGTTGGAACGTAGCCGACATCCGCCATTATATAGAGGGTATGGAGAGAGGCGAACGTATATCAGACGAAGAGACGCTTGACGAAGACACGAGATATAACGACGCGATAACGGTATCGCTGAGGACCAGCGACGGACTGGATTTGAGCAAGCTTTCGGAAAAGCAGCGCCGATATTGTATGGCCAACGCTCAGCGACACATCGATGCAAATCTGCTGAAACTAAACGAAAACCATCTGGCGCTAACAAAAGAGGGACTGTTTGTTAGCGACATGGTGATGAGCGACCTGATTATGATATAGATTTTAAGCGTTTGATAGCGAAATAGAAATATGCTATCAGCAACGGATAACCTATATAATACAAGGTGGTGATGCTGAACACCACATATACCACAGCGCAAATAGCACCCAATCCTATGAGATAAAGTATCGCATCGGCCAACGGCAGACTGTGATATACATCATCGATAGTGGCCAATCCCAGAATGATGATGGCCCATACCGACGATATGAACACACCAAGCCAGAAAGGCAGCGCAAACGGATTGAGCGACGGATGATAATAGAAATGGCGCCAGGTTTCGGGGCCGAAAAGTTGGATGCTGCTATACAGCACTGCCGATGAAGCTATCAACAGGCATAAAGCCGTAGGATAGAACGAAGGAATATCATCGAAATGCACAATCTTACAACCCTTACGCATCAGTCGGCGCAGACCATAAGCCGCACCCGTGAGAATGCAGAAGGCCAAGAACACTAGAAGGTGGGTATTAGAGAATGCATCGATGAACTGACTGATAGGATCATCGGGCGACACCTTTGACAGGAGTTCGTTCTCGTGTATCCAGCCGAAGGTAAGTTGGTCGCGCGCCACCTTTACCCAAACAGAATCGATACTATCAGAAGGAACGGTCTTGATGTCGGCCACCACCACGTGTTCATTACGGCGGATGGTGATGGAGTCCTTCTTCATCTCCTCGCCGATAGATTCGAGCTCGATACTTACCACATCGGGCACCGACATATCGTTGGGCTGCTGGGCCACAACCACAAGCGAGTCGCCCGTAACCACAAAGTTGTAGTTCTGGGTATAGTGATGGGTGGTGTAGAACGATATCGAGTCGAGCTGCTGGGCTGTAAGGTCCCAAGCATCAGGGGTGATGGGGCCGCGATTGTAGCAGCCACACAGCAACAGCGAGATGAACAGAAGGCTAACGAGTCGACGCATGGACATTCATCTGACAATGTTGACAATCGAACTCAAGACGGAACCGGCGGCCATCGCCTAAAACGAGAGAAAGCGGCTCGCGCCAAGTGGGACGTTTTCCGCCGCGCTTAACACAATAGCCAAGCGAGTATCGCAGACAATGGCGACACTGCATGATAGGTCCATCGCCACCTTTCAGTTCATAAGTCGAAAGTTCGTCGGTGCCGTAGAATGCGGCCGACTGGCGGTTGGAAATATTATTCTGATAACTAAGTTCACTGACTCCAGGATTGCCCACTACCCTAGCCCGCTTAACATCGCGCTTGATCTGCCCCATAGCGTCAATCAGTTGGCGACGCATATCTGACAGTTGGCTGTTGGGGATAAAGAAATTGAAGTCTTCGGGCACATCAACCTGTGTGCACTCATATATGGTATCGCCAAGTTTGGAGAGTTGGCGAACAAGATTCTCGCGAGGCGACTTCTGGGCCAGCTGATGTTCGGCAGCAAAATGCACCTTAGCATCGCCAGCACTCAACTCGAAACCATCATCTACAGCACGCAGAGAGATACTTACGGGAATCTTTCGTGTGGCGCTGGGCTTAGAGAGGATTCGCTCGAACTCCTGATCGTTGTTGCGATAGAGCGCCATACCTGGGCGCAATCCTGCAGGCATCTTGAACGGATAGATTCTGTTGCCCACCACGCGGTTGGCGCGGAAGCCTTCGAACTGGCGATCGGCATTTAAGAAACATAATCCGTCGCCATTAGCAAAGCTGGCTGTGCCTGCTACATTGAATGAATCGTGACGTATCTCCTTGACTCGTCCCACAAACTCGCCAACGGCTTTAGGCGTGTCGAACGATGCGATATCGGGCTGACGACCATTTACGAAATATGTGGTGTAGCCGCGATTGAACGTGCGCTTGAGATTTGGAGTAAACGTATATTCGCAACGGCCCTTCGATGCGCGACAATACTCATCAGGATGCTTGCGGATAAAGGCATTGAGAAGTTCGCTATATGCGGCTGTGACGTTTTTTACGTAGGCCACATCCTTTAGTCGGCCCTCGATCTTGAACGATACTGCGCCGGCCTGGATAAGCTTCTCTAGATTCTCGCTCTGGTTCATATCCTTGAGCGAAAGCAGATAGCGCTCGTGCTCTATCTCTTCCCCATCGGCATCCACCAGCGAGAAGCGCATGCGGCAGAACTGTGCACACTCGCCACGATTAGCACTACGCCCAAAGCAATGCTGCGAGGCATAACAGATGCCCGAATAGCTTACGCACAATGCACCATGAACAAACACCTCGAGCTCCATATCGGGTACCTCGCGATGTATCTCGGCTATCTCGTCGGCAGAAAGTTCGCGAGCCAGAACCGCACGCGAGAAACCTACCTTTTGCAACCAGCGAACCTTATCGGCCGTACGGTTATCGGTCTGGGTAGAAGCATGAATCTCGAATGGCTTATCCTGCATAAACTGCAGCAATCCCATATCCTGCACCAGTATCGCATCGACATCAATCTCGGCCAACTGATCAATGAGGCGATGAACTTCATCGAGCTCGTTATCATAGACGATAGTGTTGAGCGTGACGTATATCTTTGCTCCAAACTGATGGGCATAATCGCATAGTTGGCGAACGTCATCGATGCTGTTTCCCACCGCAGCACGCGCTCCGAATTTGGGTGCTCCGATATATACGGCATCGGCACCATGATCGATGGCAGCAATACCGCAAGCCAGATTCTTGGCAGGAGCTAATAGTTCTAACGGAGTCACTAGGCTTACTTGATTTCGTCGATATTATACGGAGTCTCCTGATAAACGTAGTAGTTTATCCAGTTAGAATACAGCAGATTGGCGTGAGCACGCCAGGTGACCAGAGGCTCATTATCGGGATTGTCATCACGATAGTAGTTCTTTGGCATATCTACATCGTCGCGAATACCGCGATCGCGCTTATACTCATTGTCGAGTGTGTTTGGCGCGTACTCCAGATGACCTGTAATAAAGAACTCACGACCACCACGAGCCATCACCATGCTTACACCACTCTCGGGCGATTCGGCCAGCAGCGTAAGTTCGGGATTAGCAAGTATATCCTCGCGATGAACCTCGGTATGACGGCTGTGAGGCATCATAAACACATCGTCGAACCCACGGAAGATGGGCAGACGGTTGTCGAGTGATGTCTGTGGGAAGATGCCGAACATCTTCTTCTCCAACGGGTATTTGGGCACTCCGTAATGGTAATACAATCCGGCCTGAGCAGCCCAACATATAAATAAAGTACTGGTGACGTGAGTCTTGGCCCAATCGAAGATATCGGTAATCTCATCCCAATAGGTAACGTCCTCGAACTCCATCGTCTCTACAGGAGCTCCGGTAATGATCATTCCGTCGAACTTCTCGTTACGCATCGACTCGAAGTCGCGATAGAACATCATCATATGTTCGATCGGGGTATTCTTGGGTGTATGACTCTTAAGTTTCATGAAGCTTATCTCCATCTGCAATGGAGTGTTCGACAGCAATCGCACCAAATCGGTCTCTGTAGTTATCTTCAGAGGCATCAGGTTGAGAATCACTATCTTAAGCGGACGTATATCCTGAGTTGTGGCCCGCGAGTTATCCATCACAAAAATATTCTCGTTTTTGAGAATATCAATTGCGGGCAATCTGTCTGGTAATCTTAGTGGCATTTTCTGTTTCTTCCTATACTTTTAGAATTGCAACACACAACACGACACGTTGTCAAGTCCTCCGGCTGCTACTGCTGCATCGCAGAGTGCGTTGGCGTCGGAACCTTTTTCGAGCAGTGTGGTAATAGCGTGATCGGGCAGCATATCGGTAAGACCGTCTGTGCACAGCAAATATACATCGCCTTCCTTAACATCCTGGGTAATCATCACGATATCCATAAACGATGAAGAACATCCGCCACCAATACAGTTGGTGATGATGTTGGAGTGCTGCGACGAACCTAGCATATTGCTGAGCGAGTGGTCGGACGTGAGCTGTGTGAGCTCGCCGTCGCGGAAACGGTACAGACGACTGTCACCACAGTTGAGCGAGTAGAACTCACCCTCGTAGAAGGCCAAGCCCACAAGTGTGGTACCCATACCCTTATACTGCTCGTCAGAACGGCCCTTAGATGCGATGATATTGTTGATGGAATCAAGCCAACCTACCAGCATCTCGTTGATGGCACTGGGAGTTAATCCCGTGGGCAGATCGTGATAGAAGAACTGCAGATTGTGCAAAGCATCGCTGCTGGCCACATCACCACGATTATGACCTCCCATACCATCGGCTACGGCTACGATATAACGGTCGTTATTAGTCAACGAAACACGTGTATCGAAGCCATCATTACGCACGAAATGATTGCCCACCAGTACCATGTCTTCGTTCTGACTACGAACGCAACCAATCTTACTGGCTGCTGTCATGTGTATTGTAAACATATTATATTTTTTATCTTATTATCACCTGTAAATTAATGTTGGCAATAGTGAGTATATCACCATTGTTCAACGTCATTTCAACATCGGGCTGGATGGGGCGCTGATTTACACGCGTACCATTCGACGAGTGCTTGTCGATAACACACCAACCCGAATCGGATTTGTACTTTAGCTGAGCATGAACACCCGAAACATAAGAATGCTGCTCGAAGAACTGGATGTACGGGCCCTTGCGGCGTCCGATAATCGCACCGTTCATCGCTACAATTCGTATATTGAGGCTATCATTAGCTAACGTCAGCACAGGGAGTCCTCCACGCGAAGGAGCTGCCTGAGAAATAGATATGCTTGGTCCCACTGACATGCCGGTTGATACGCTGCTGACAGCAACGCTCACCTCTTGCTGCTTCTGCTTTTCGACAGCAGCACCATGACGCGAAACCATCAAGCCGCCGCAACGGGTGCAACGACGTCCGAGTCCCACATGACCGCACTGCTTACAGAACAACAACTCCTGTCCACACTGGTCGCAGTAATGGGAATCGTCTTCTATCTGTTCTTTACAAGCTGGACAAATTATCATATTTCTTTATATATCTTCTGGTAGTATAATCTGATATGTTTCCTTCGTAACCTGATCGGGTGGCAGCATGGATACACGCTGCGACAGCTTCTGGATAGTAGAATCGAGCAGGTTGCGCATCTCGCGGGCATTGCCCCAAGAATCGCTCTTGGCAAGTACCATCTTGTAGATCTTGTCGAGGGCCTTGAGCTCTGACTCGGGCGACAGCTGGTACTGCTCCTTCTGAGCCATATGCTTGTAGATAGCCAGCAGCTCATCTGGATCGTAGTCGTCGATATGCAACTTATGGGTGAAGCGGCTGGCAAGTCCGGCATTCATCATCAGGAATTCCTCCATCTTGTCCTTATAACCTGCTGCTATCACTACAAACTTGCCTCGATCGTCCTCCATACGTTTCATCAGGGTATCGATGGCCTCCTTACCATACATATCGCCTCCATCGCTCAGCGTGTAGGCCTCGTCGATAAAGAGTATTCCGCCCATAGCCTTATCACACATATTGTTGACGATCTTAGGCGTCTCGCCCATGTACTTACCTACAAGTGTGGCTCGGCTGGCTTCGATCACACGCGATGTCGGGAGAATGTCCATAGCCTGGAGTATCTCACCCATCTTGCGGGCGATAGAGGTCTTACCTGTACCTGGGTTACCAGTAAGGATGAAGTTCATAGCCATCTGCTGAACATTACCAGCGCCCATAGCTGCACGCTGCTTCATGAACATGCTCTGTACAGCAAGTCGACGGATAGAATCCTTGACACTGCGCATACCGATGAACTCTTCGAGCTCGTTGAGTACCACATCGAGTGGACGTGCTGCCTCGCTCTGCGACATCGGCAGGTCTTCCTTGGTGAGGGCGAACATGTCGCTCTCCTGGAATCCTGGAGTTGTCATCTGCTTGATGAGACGCTGACTCTGGCGCTCTACCGATTCGTTGAATATGCGACGTGCCTCACGAGCATTTCCGAAGTTCTTGTCGCGACGCAGATAGAGCTGCTCGAACAGACGATGGATAGCAGCCTTGGTATCCTCGTCGATAGTGAAGTTCTTGCCAGCAGCAAGCTTCAGGAAGATTTCGGTCAACTCGTCAGGAGTATAGTCGTCGAAGTGGATAGTCTGTGTGAAGCGGCTCTTCAATCCTGGGTTGGTATCGATAAAGTCGTGCATCTGGTCTGTGTAACCAGCCACTATACAGATGAACTTTCCGCGATCGTCTTCCAGACGTTTCAGCAGTGTGTCGATAGCCTCAGCACCAAAGGTGTCGCCATCGCTCGACTTAAGCGTATAGGCCTCGTCGATGAACAGCACGCCGCCCATAGCCTGATCTACCAACTGATTAGTCTTGATGGCTGTCTGACCAGAGAATCCTGCAACGAGTTTAGAGCGATCGGCCTCTACCAATTGTCCTCTTGCTACTACGCCGAGAGTCTTGAAGATATCGGCCATGATGCGGGCAACGGTGGTCTTACCTGTTCCTGGGTTACCTGTAAACACATAGTGCTTGCCTTGGAACGTATTGGTTTCGCCACGTGCAATCTGCAGGTTGAGGAATGCGGTGAGGTTTGCAATCTCCTTCTTGACGCCCGACAGTCCCACAAGTCCGTCGAGTTTCTTCAGACAATCGTCGGCGCTTACGGTCTGTGGAGCATCGTATGGAATATCCTCCTGATGGATAGTCATCAGCTCCTCGTTGCTCATTGCCGAGATGTTCAAGCCCTGCAGGCGCTGAGCCTGCTTCTTGCATATCTGGTCGAAGAGTGTACGCATGGTGCGACCGTTGGCAAAGTCCTTGTCGCGCGAGTCGTACATCTCCTTGATCATCTTCTGTGTAAGAACCTCCGCATCGGGCGAGAAGATATACTTCTTCTGCTTGGCGAATACCTGCATAATCTGATAGAGCTCTGCAGGCGAGTAGTCCTTGATATCGAGGAAGTAGTTGAATCGGCTGCGGAAACCTGGGTTCACGCGGAACAGGTTCTCCATCTCGGTACGATAACCAGCGGCAATCACGATGAACTGTCCGCGATCGTCCTCCATACGCTTCATCAACTTCTCAAGAGCCTGTGCTCCCTGGGCGTCACGATCGCCCGAAGCACTGACTGGAGCCAAGGTATAAGCCTCATCCACAAACAGGATTCCGCCCTTGGCCTTATCGCATAGGGCATCTACCACCTTAGGTGTTTCGCCCTGATACTGACTCACCATCTTGGCGCGGTCTACCTCGACCACATGTCCGCTGTCGAGATATCCGATAGCTGCAAGAATCTCACCGAGTTTACGTGCGATAGTGGTCTTACCTGTACCAGGATTACCTGTAAGGATGATGTGCATCGACATCTTCTCCTGTTCGCCAAGTCCACGCTCTGCACGCTGCATGGCATTCTGCACAGAGTAAGCCATCTCCTTAACTGCGGCCTTAACCTCATCCATTCCGATGTAGGTATCGAGATCCTTAAGGATATCCTCCATAGAGCGCTCCTCAGGCACGTAACCCTTGATGTCGCCTATCTCAACCCTAGTGGCACTTGCACCACGACTGATATACTGGGTAAAGATATCCTCGGCGGTCTTATTGGCCAAGTGGCCGTTACCAAATGTTTCGTCCTTAATCTTGACCTGATACTTGAAGAATCGGGTAAGCTGGTTGTCAGCCTCGGGCGAGAACTCGGTAATACCGTACTTAAGTCGCAGATTTAGCTTACATATCTGAGTGAGCTCCTGATATCCAGGAGTGGTCATGCGGAAGGTATACTTGAAACGGTTGGCCACAGCAGGGTTGCTCTCAAGGAAGTCTTCAAGTCCCTTGTTCAGTCCCGAAATGATTACTATCGGGTTATCCTCCCACTTGTCCATCTCGACAAACAGTTTGTCGAGCGGGTTCACCTGGTTAGAATACTTATCTGGAAGAAGCTTCTGCACATTGTCGAAGAACAATATACCGTTCTGAGCCTTCTTTACGTTTTCATCCCACTTGTCCACAAATCGCTGGTAATCTACCGCGTCTACCATCGTCAGCTTGGGTTTCTCGATGATCTTATGCTGATAGAAGTAGTCACGCAGTATCTCGGCCAGAGCAGTCTTACCAGTTCCAGTCTCACCTATCACAATGGTGTTAAGCGAAATGCGGGCGTTAGAGATATCCTTGCGAGAGCGCAGAAACGTATATGTATCGACTATGTTTTTAAGCTGACTCTTAACGTCGTCAAGTCCTATCAGCTTATCAAGCAAGTCGGTACTTGCAAGTGGCTGACCGCACCACTTGCAGAACTTTGCTATGCTTCTGTTTTCTTTATGACAATTCTGACAAACCATTTTATATTATGCGTCTCTATCTATTTTCTTAATAATGTTAGCAGGGGCTTCCTTCATGTGGCTGTTGGGGTTGGCAATATTCAGCATCTTAGGACTGAACACCACAAACGAAATCACGAATACCAGCATCAGCAGGCTCCACAGCACGTAGTGCAGCACACTCTCACCACTGATGGAGCGAACCTGGTCGGTAACGTCGTTTAGCAGGCCGAACTTAGATCCTTTGAACTTGTACGACCTGGCCTTGAAGGTATAGAACAGCGGCTCTATCAGGTTCGACTTGACGTCGTTCTCAAGAACCTCTGAGATAAGTCTGCTGTCTGCTTTCTCGTCTCCACGGAAGTCGGTAAGGTGACATACCAGCATGTAGATCAGGGTAATCACTATTACGGCTATATTAAACAGCGTGGGATGAGATGCTCCTATATACTTTAATATAATAATAGGTATAAAGCAAGTGAACGCTCCAACAAGTCCCCAGAAGAATGAGAACAGGAAGTCGTAGCCCTTGAAGAACGAACGTGTGGCTACGATAACTCCGGTCATACCTCCTAGCGGCAATCCTATACTTATAAATGTATGACTGAGGATGTATTCAGGATTGGTTACTCCGAATATCAGCACGAATACTATCCATACACCACTCAGGCCATAGAACACCATACGCCAGATATTCTCCTTGGCCTTAGCTCGCTGCCAACTGTCCTTAACGTGCTTTACACGCTTCATGGTCTCGTCGCGGGCATCGATAAAGCGCTTGTAGTAACGCTGGGCCGGATCTATCTTACCCATTGCCATCAGCCAGTCTTCGATAGCGTGCTCGTAAGAGTACTCCTGACTGAAGTCTACATTGGGATCTTCGTGATAGAATACCGACATCCACTGGGCTAGCGAACCGCTACGTATCTCGTTGCGGAACTGCTGAATCTTCTTACCCATCTGCAGGTTGCGACCATCAGCATACTCGATGCCATCGGGCATGATATAAGTAGGTGTTACGCCAAGTATTCGGCAGAATCTATATACTGCAGTCTTGGCATCGTAAGCACCAAGACGTTCCTTGTTTTCTTCGCTCTTGAAGTCGAAACAGCGATTATGCTCGGTGTACATCTCATTCCATCCATGCAACTGGGCATAGTAAGCAAATCTGCCATCCAGCTCCAGGAAGTCACGCATCTCTTCCTCAAACTCCTTGTCGCTCAGATTCTGTGCCTTGTGCAGTCGCTCATTAAGCAACTCGCCTACCTGCATAGGAGTAAAGGCATTGGCCAGATCGTAAGCCGATTCGCGGTTGAGATTGTATAGAACCTTATATGCCAGATTCGACGAGTACTCATGACCGTGAAGCATTATGCGCAGACTCTCGCAAGCCATCGGGTCTTCGTGGCTATACATCCAAGCCAGCAGGCGACCGTCAGTCAGACTGTGCCACTCGTCTTCTGTAATATCAGCGTTACTAAATGCACTAACAATCTCATTGATAGTCGACGATGGATGCTTGGTCATAAACGGTATCTCAGGATCCACCTCGAGCACTATCTTCATTATCGCTACCCTAACCTGATCCTTGCTGGTTCTGTCGATTCCTTGGAAGTAAGAACGCAGACGGTCTACATCACAACTGGTATGTGTCTCGATGTAGAGATAGAAGTTGTCGTTAGGGTTATTAAGCGCCATAGCATACTCGTCCTGATCGCTCAGCAACGAGATACATACGCTGTGGATATCGTCGCAAAGGCCTCCTCTCAGATCCTTGTATGGATAAGTAGGCTCCATAGCATAGACCGAAGCCATGAGTCCGGCCTTCTGGTCGATAGGATATTTCTTTGTGATGATGTCCTTTACGATGGTGCTGAGTTTGCTGTTTCCGCATGCCTCGAGCCACTGGGTTATTCGACCGTTATAAAGATAGCCGATAGACAATCTCTCGTTGGTCAACAGCATTGGGATAAGCTCATGGATATTATCAGCCACGAGGTTACGCTCTGGGTCAACGATAAAGCTCTTGTACTTAAGGAATGGCGACGAAAGGTCGACCTTAGGACTCTCGCCCAGGAACCATTGCTCTACCTGATCGTATCCCCAACGGTTTATCGGGTTAACTACCGTAAGACCCATTACCAGCAACTTGATACGCTCTGGTAATTCATTCATGTGCGGAATACGACCTTCGTTCTTCTGGCGCATCATCACACGCTCGTTGGTACTCATAGGCGATTCGCCCAGCCATAGAGTCATCAAGCTGATACCCAGCGAATAGAAATCGGCCTTAGGCGATATCTCCACTACTCCATCGATCACGTCAGAGTACATTTCAGGAGCGGCATAGATTGGAGTACGCGCCTGTGTGGTTTTGTGGGCCTTACCATCGTCCTCAATCATACTTGAGATACCAAAGTCGCCAAGAACCAACTCTGTATGCTCTTTATCGCGGAAGAAGAAGTTGCCTGGCTTGATATCCTTGTGAAGTATGCGGCACTGATGACAGTAAGCCAGAGCTGCTGCAGCCTGAAGGGCTATGCGGCGGAACTTGTCCATATCGCCGTCAAGCTTATATTCGGCCATCGAGCCTCCATGCAGATACTCCATCAACTCGTAGTAGCGATGCTTTCCGTCTACGTAGGTCTTACCGAAATCGTAAACCTTCACCACCATTTCGAAGTCGAAGTTAAGCACCGTCTGCAGTATCTTGCGATTTACGTCGAAGTTGGGATAGTAAATCTTAAGCACGTATTCCTGCTTGTCTTTTTCAACCAGGAATACCTGCGCCTCACCCGTATTCTCGCTAAGAACCTGCTTGCGCTTATAGTTCTGACCACGCAGCACAAATATGCTATCATCTATCTCGGCACGCTGCTGCTTGAGCTTATTGGCTCGCTGAGTGCTGCTGGCCGACGATACGATCGAGATATTTACATTAGGACGAATCTGTGGCTGAACCTGAGGCTGAACTCCACGAGTGGTTCCACCTGCTGATGGTGATGGTGCTGCCGAAGGAATTGGCTGCGGAGCAGGCACGTCCATTGGCATCTGAGCACCACGAATGGTTCCATCGAGCGATGGAGCCTTAGGTGCAGATGGAGCCGTGGTTGACATTGGTCCTACAGGCTCTGCCATAATAGGCTGATCAATGCCAGGAGCTCTTACTGTTCCATCCAGAGGTTTAGCATCCATCTTTGGTTCAGCAGATGGTACAACGTCGATTGTTGGTTTTACCTCGACCTTAGGCTCTACCTTTGGAGTAGCATCTACTATTGGAGCAGGCTCTGCCTTAGGAACAACGTCAATCGTTGGCTTTGCCTCAACTTTGGGTTCTGCTGATGGCACCACGTCAATAGTAGGCTTCACTTCTACCTTAGGCTCTGCTGGAGTTTTCGGCTCTGCAGCTGGTGCCTTAGGTTTCTTTACCACCTCTATCTTTGAAACCACCTGTATCTTCGGCATAACATCAATCCTTGGTTTTGCTGAAGATGAAGATGCTACATCCTTAGGCTTAGCCGATGGAATAACATCGATCTTAGGCATGTTAGGCATCTTTGGTGCTCGGATAGTACCATCAAGTGGCTGGTCCTCTATATCACCTAGAGGAGTTTCCGGCATCATTTCGAAGCTTGTCGCTCTTCTGGTCTTGTCCAGATTCACGTCTTCGTTATCGTTTACCCTATTTTGTGGAGTTCGAACCGTACTCATTAGATATCGTCTTTAATTTCCTTTCTAGTACCCTTGCCAAGAATAATCCATTTTCCGCCCAACTGCGGCTTAGCACATCCGCACGGACTTGAATGAAGCGCATGCTTAAAGTTGCACTCCCAAGCCAAACGTACGCCCTGAGGTTTGCATGCCATCGCATAATTGCGCACCTGGGCAGGTTTGGGCTGTGGAGCCTGAGCCATCTGGTCGAGCAGACGCGAAAGCATATCCATACGCTCTTGTTTCTTCCTGTCGTATTCCTCTCTACTCATCACCTTATGATCGGAAAGGTTGGCGTCTACACGATCAAGTCCACGATCCTGAGCCAGCAGCATCAGCACTCGCTGGCGCAACTCCTGACTCTTACGGTCGCGCTCCTTATCGGCCTCGGTGGTGTAAGGAATCTGCATTTCCAGCTTCTGAATCTCGTCGGCCAGCTTCTGCATCTGTTGGTATTCTGGCATCTCCAGCACTTTTTCGCGCAGTTGGCGTGCCTCTTCTGTAAGTGCTGTTCCGCACTGCTTACAGAATGAGAAATCATTCAGCGTATGACATACGGGGCATACGATTCCGCCACGAGGGCTACCGCATTCAGGGCAATATGCCTCAGAACCATTAAGATAGGCTCCGCAGAATGAGCAGATATCTTTTCGTATATAGTGGCGACAGGTTTCGCAGAAATCAGCTTCAGCATCGATTTCGGCTCCGCAATTAGGACAAGTTGCATTTCCTATGGCATTACCACACGATGCACAGAAAATTGCATCGGGCTCATTGATTGCACCGCAATGAGGACATTGCACGCCGTTGGCAGCATTCATCTGCGCGGCCTGCTGATATTGATACTGAGGCTGCTGTGCCGAACGCTCGCGATAGAGCGGCTCCGCACCTCGGTTTGTTCGATCTGGGTTTTGCGTAATATCGTTCATCGTTGTTGGATTTAACTTAAGTTAGGTGCAAAAATAACTATTTTTTTCAATACGACAAAAAAAAACGCCGTAAATTTACATTTACGACGCTAAAAAAGTTATTTTTTTGATATAGATTACCACAAATCGAGGCGCTCACTCTTAGGAATGAACATTTTGTCGCCCTCTTTCACGCCAAATGCCTCATACCAGGCATCGATGTGAGGAAGCGCTCCGTTAACACGCCAACGACCCAGTGAGTGAGGATCGCTCTTAGTGCGGTTGCGGATTTCAGCCTCAGTAATGTTACCTGCCCAAACACCTGCGTAGGCGTGGAAGAAACGCTGGTCGGCTGTGAGTCCTTCCTTATCGGCAAGCTTGTTGCGCTTGGTAGCGTTCTTATAAGCAGCCCAAGCCACCTGCAGACCACCGTGGTCGGCAAGGTTCTCACCCAGTGTCAGACGGCCGTTGGCATTCAAGCCAGGAAGCACTTCGATAGCGCTAAAGAAATCAGCATATTTACCAGTGCGCTCTATAAAGTTTTTTCCATCAGCTTCTTTCCACCAGTCGTGCATGTTTCCGTCCTTGTCATAGTTACGTCCCTGGTCGTCAAATCCGTGAGTCATCTCGTGACCGATAACCACACCGATAGCACCATAGTTGAATGCATCGTCGGCATTCATATCGAAGAACGGATACTGCAGAATACCTGCGGGGAAGCAGATTTCGTTAGTTGTAGGATTATAGTAGGCATTTACTGTCTGTGGGTTCATATGCCAGTCGTCGCGATCCACAGGCTTTCCTACTGTATGATTGATGCGCCAAGCGTTCCAGAACTTAGAGCACTCTTCCATATTTTCGTAATAAGATTTCGCAGGATCAATCTCCAGTTCGCTCAGGTCTGTCCACTTGTCAGGATAGCCCACTTTCACATAGAATGTGTTAAGCTTAAGCAGGGCATTTACCTTAGTAGAATCGTCCATCCAACTCTGTGCTGCGATACGCTCACCGAGTGCTATTTGCAAGTTCTTAATCAGGGTAAGCATACGCTGCTTGGCAGCCTCAGGGAAGTATTTCTCGGCATATATCTTACCAAGAGCCTCGCCCATCACACGCTCCACCTGACCGGTGCTGCGCTTCCACAATGGGTGATTCTGCTTGCGACCAGCCTTCTTCTTACCATAGAAGTCGAAGTTCTCGGCTGCAGTCTTATCGTCAAGGAAATTGGCTGAGCCCTCAATGAAGCTCCACTCCAACACGTCGCGATACTCAGCAGGCTTGATGCTGCCAACCAGCTTGTTGGCGCCATCCAGGAACTCAGGCTGACCTACTACCATATCCTGCAGATACTTGGTGTCGATGCCCTTGGCATTCATCACCTTAACCAGAGGCAGGTTGGGATAACGGCTCTCAAACTCCTTAAGAGTCATCTTGTTGTAGTTGGCCTCAACATCGCGAAGCTCGGTCTGACTCTTGCTCACCTTGGCCAGAGCAGTCTCTACCTTCATAATGTTCTGCATCTTCTTGGTAGCAGCGCTCTTGCTGAAACCAAACAGCTGGAACATCTTTACCACGTGCTTCTTGAATGCCTCACGGATATCGGCAGTAGCCTTATCATTCTCCAGATAGTATTCCTTCTGGCCGAGAGTCAAACCACCCTGATAAAGGTTCAGGATATTCTGACCCGCATTCTTCTCGTCGGCACCGAAATAGCCGAAGAAGAACTCCTGCTCGCCATAAGGAGCCTGCGACAGCTGGATCTCGAACAACTGCTTGTTGGTCTTGGCAGCCTCCAGTTTCTTAATCAGCGGCATCAGTGGAGCCACACCCTCCTTGTTTCGGCGGGTTGAGTCCATAGCCAGTTTATACAGGTCGCTCAACTTCTGCTCAACAGTACCCTTCTTATAGGTGTTGCTCTGCAGCTCCTTCAGAATACCATTGATACGCTTGTCATTCTCTTCCTGCAAACGGTCAAAACTGCCATAACGAGAATATGCACCTGGAAGGGGGTTGTTCTTCATCCAACCACCGCATGCATACTCGTAGAAATCGTCGCCTGGACGAACATTCTTGTTGAAATCAGCCTGATTCAAGCCTGATCCCAGATCACTCTGTGCCATCATCAGCATTGAGATAGACGCCATAGTCATCATTGATAAAAATCTTTTCATTTTAAATTTTATTGTTGTTTATGTGTTATAGTGTAAAAGTATCTAATTCTTCGCTCAGCTTCTCCCAGCGCTCCACTTCCTCATCGAGCGAGCGCTTTATCGATGTATACTCTGTAACCAGAGTCATATCAGCAGCGTTTTCGGGCACCATAAGCAGTTCGTCGAGCTCCTTCAGGCGCTGCTCCATCTGCTCTATTTTGGTCTCCGACTGCTTTACTGACTTCTCCACACGATTCTTACGCTTCTGCTGCTCTTTGCGCTCTGCATAACTCAGCGTTTTCTGAAGCACAGCCTCGCCCTCAGGCGTAGTCGATGGCGACGCACTCGATGTGGTAGTAGCAGTATTCTTTGCAGCAGGCTTGGCAGCAGCCATCACCTGAGGCTGCGAGCCTAGCTGATTCAGATCGCTAATCTTCTTCGAACGAAGGAAGTCGTAGATGCCGCCAAGATGCTCGCGTACTTTTCCGCCGCCAAACTCGTACACCTTAGTTACAAGTCCATCCAGGAACTCACGGTCGTGACTCACTATGATAGCAGTACCATCAAACGCCTTGATAGCCTCCTTAAGCACATCTTTCGATGGCATATCCAGATGGTTGGTAGGCTCGTCGAGTATCAACAGGTTTACAGGCTCAAGCAGCAGTCTGATCATAGCCAGTCGGCTGCGTTCACCACCGCTAAGCACCTTAACCTTCTTATCGCTCTCTTCGCCTCCAAACATAAAGGCTCCAAGTATATCGTTTATCTTCAGTCGGATCTCGCCCTTGGCCACATAGTCGATAGTCTGGAACACGGTCAGATTCTCATCCAGCAACTGCGCCTGGTTCTGCGCAAAGTAACCTATCTGTATGTTATGTCCCACTTTCAGTTCGCCTGTAAATGGTATCTCGCCCATTATGCACTTCACCAGAGTCGACTTTCCCTCACCGTTCTTACCCACAAAGGCTACTTTCTCGCCTCGCTTGATGGTAAGCGTAACATGGTCGAACACAGTATGAGCACCATAGTCCTTACGCACCTCGTCGCAGATTATGGGGTAATCACCACTTCGCAGACAGGGCGGGAACTTCAGGTGCATAGCCGAATTATCCACATCGTCTATCTCGATAGGCACAATCTTCTCAAGCTGTTTCACCTTCTGCTGAACCTGTACAGCCTTAGTAGCCTGATAGCGGAATCGCTCTATAAATGCCTTCATATCAGCCACTTCCTTCTGTTGGTTCTCGTAAGCCCTTAACTGCTGTTCGCGACGCTCCTTACGCAGTACCACGTACTCGTCGTACTTCACTTTGTAGTCGATCACCTTGCCACACGATATCTCGAGCGTACGGTTCGACACATTATTAATAAATGCGCGGTCGTGACTCACCAGCACCACAGCACTCGAACTCTGCGCCAGGAATTGCTCCAGCCACTGTATAGATTCTATGTCGAGATGGTTGGTGGGCTCGTCGAGCAGTAGCACATCAGGTTTCTGCAGCAGAATCTTGGCCAACTCGATACGCATGCGCCAACCACCTGAGAACTCTGACGTAGGACGATCGAAGTCGCTACGCTCAAATCCCAGACCCACGAGTGTGCGCTCTATCTCGGCCTCGTAATTCTCGGCACCCATCATCATATATCGCTCGTGCTCGGTGGTATACTTCTCAATCAGTGCCAGATAGCTCTCGCTCTCATAGTCGGTACGCTCGGCCAGCTCCTGGTTCATCTTGTCCAGTCGCTCCTTCATGCGGGTGTTGTCGGCAAAGGCCTTCTGAGCCTCTTCCTTTACAGTAGTGTTGTCCTGCAGTATCATCACCTGGGGCAGATAGCCTATCTTGGTGTCGTTGGGCACACTCACCGTTCCTGCAGTGGGTTTCTGCTGTCCACACAGTATCTTGAGCATGGTACTCTTACCAGCTCCGTTCTTACCCACCAAGGCTATGCGGTCTCTGTCGTTGATGACGAAACTTGCGCCATCAAACAGGGGCTTTATGCCGAATTCTACTTTAAGTCCTTCTACCGAAATCATCGTTTGTCTACGTATTTATAATCCTTATAAAGCTCCTTGGGGAAACGCAGCATCTCGTCTGTGATGCCTCCCGACTGGAAATTGGATATCTTTATGGTGGTCCAGATGAATGCAATCTTTATTCGGACGCTTATCGGGCGATAGGTGTTACGCTCTACCAGGGCGTGTATCTCCTTCATACCCTTGCGGCCCTTTATCAGTTTAAGCGTTATATCCAGCCCGCCATCAGCCTGAGCTATGCTGTATGTGTAGTTCTCGGGCACGAACTTAAACTTCTGCGAATACTTGTCGCTCTTGTTGTTCTTGGCGCTGTGTATCTCCACCTCCTGTTTCTTTTTCTTGATGGTGTACACTGTCTGCCCGTCGTTCCACGAGTTCATCTTCGCATCCTCAAACTTGCTCTTCTTACCCTTATACCAGATGGTGCCGTGAGTCTTGTATATTCCAGTGATGTTCACATCGTAACGCAGTGTTGCGCCCTGTTCGCCAAATACCTGCTGGTAGGCCGAATTAAATATACGTCGGGCCTGACGCGCATTCGGAGTATCCTGAGCGTGCATCGGGCTAAGACTAATGGCACTAAATAGCAGTATAATTGCTAATATTATCCTATTTCTCATTAACTTTTTCATTTTCGGAGTGCAAAATTACACATTTCTCGCGATTTATTACTATTTTTGCACACAAATTAACGAAATAAGTGCACATATTTATGCAAAAGAACATTTTTTCCAGTCTTATTGCCACTTCACTGGGCATTAGCGAGAAGTTTGTAGCCGGCACACTGGCGCTACTCGAAGAGGGTTGCACCATACCGTTCATAGCCCGCTATCGCAAGGAGCGTACTGGCGGACTCGACGAGGTGCAGATAGCTGCCATCAGCGACCGCTACGAGAAACTGCTCGAGATACAGAAACGCAAGGAAACGGTGATTAAGACCATCACCGAACAAGATAAGATGACGCCACAGCTGCAGGAGCGTATCGACAAATGTTGGGACGCCACAGAGCTCGAGGATATCTACCTGCCCTACAAGCCCAAGCGTCGCACCCGTGCCCAAGTAGCTCGCGAGCTAGGTCTGGAACCACTGGCCAAACTGCTTATGCTGCAGCGCGAGCGCGATCCTGAAGCCGCAGCAGCCAAGTATGCCAAAGGCGATGTAGCTACAGCCGACGACGCGATAAAGGGAGCGCAGGACATCATCGCCGAGATGATAAGCGAAGACGAGCGCACTCGCCAGCAGGTACGTAATGCATTCACACGCCAGGCTACCATCACTTCTAAGGTGGTAAAGGCTAAAGCCGACAGCGACGAAGCTGCGAAATACAGCGACTACTTCGACTGGAGCGAGCCACTGAAGCGATGCTCATCACACCGTCTTCTGGCTATGCGCAGAGGCGAGACCGAGGGCATTCTGCGAATCAGCATCTCGCCCGACGACGAGGATACCTGCGAGCGAATTAAGCGCCACTACGTATACGGCAACACACCTTGCGGACGACTGGTGGCCGAAGCTATCGACGATGGCTACAAGCGATTGCTCAAACCGAGTATCGAGACTGAGTTTGCCGCACTAAGCAAGGAGAAGGCCGACGAAGAGGCTATCCGCGTGTTTGCCGAGAATCTGCGCCAACTGCTGCTTGGAGCACCACTTGGGCAGAAGCGCGTGATGGGTGTCGACCCAGGATTCCGCACTGGTTGCAAGGTGGTTTGTCTCGATGCTCAGGGCAACCTGCTGCACCACGACGCCATATTCCCCCACCCTCCTGTAAACAAGCGTACTGAGGCCGCTCTAGCTCTCCAGCGCATGATCGCAAAATACCAGATAGAGGCCATCTCTATCGGCAACGGTACAGCCAGCCGCGAGACCGATTCGTTCATAAAAGACGTACTTGCAGGCCGATATAATTACGACACAAAGACAGCTGATAAATCTGGAGCCACACCACAGGTATTCGTGGTCAGCGAGTCGGGCGCCAGCGTATATTCTGCATCAAAGATTGCCCGCGATGAGTTCCCCGATGAGGACGTGACCGTTCGTGGTGCAGTGTCGATTGGCCGACGACTGATGGACCCGTTGGCCGAACTTGTAAAGATCGATCCCAAGAGCATTGGCGTGGGCCAGTATCAGCACGATGTAGACCAGACCAAGCTCAAGCATTCGCTCGACCAGACCGTGGAGAGTTGCGTAAACTCAGTTGGCGTAGACCTCAACACCGCCTCGCAACACCTGCTGATGTACGTAAGCGGACTTGGCGCCACACTGGCCAAGAACATCGTTGACTATCGTCGTGATAACGGTGCTTTCACATCGCGTGCACAGTTGCTCAAGGTTCCCCGTCTGGGTCCTTCTGCCTATCAGCAGTGCGCAGGATTCCTTCGCATACGCGATGGTAAGAATCCGCTGGATAATTCGGCTGTTCACCCTGAGAGCTATCCTATCGTAGAGCAGATGGCCAAGGATCAGGGCTGCTCAGTGGCCGACCTTATCAGCAATAAGGACAAGCGCGACGCCATCCAACTGCCACGCTACGTTACAGCCGATGTGGGAATGCCCACACTTACAGATATCCTGGCTGAGCTCGAAAAACCAGGCCGCGACCCGCGCGAACAACTTGAAGCATTCGAGTTCGACAAGAACGTATCGACTATCGACGATCTGGTTGAGGGAATGATACTGCCTGGCATCGTAACCAACATCACCAACTTTGGTGCTTTTGTCGATATCGGCGTGCATCAGGATGGACTGGTACACATCTCGCAGATGGCCAATCGTCGCATAGCCCATCCGCTAGATGTGGTAAAACTACATCAGCACGTACAGGTACGAGTCATTGAGGTTGACCACCGCCGCCACCGAATATCCCTTTCAATGAAGGGAGTTTAGTGCGCTTCTTCTTTCCCTCCTTCTCGTCCTGAAGCTTTTGCTCGAGCTTAGCCTGTCGTTTCTGCTCTCTAAGCTCGCGCTTGGCTTGTTTCTTCTGCTCTTTGCGTTCGCGCTTGGCCTGCTTGTCCTCGGCCGAAATCTTATGGAATTTCAGCCCGAAGTCATACACCTTCAGCTTGTGCATCTCGTCGGTATTGGTAAACGAGTACGAGCAGCGTATGTCGCGATAGTTACCATGCTGCTTTATGTCGCCGGTAGCCACCGCACCATCGCTATTCACCGTAGCATCCAGGTTTCTCACGTGGATACCCTTATAGCTGCAGTCGTTCACAGTGGCCTTCACGTTTCCTATCGGCAACTTTCCGCCCTTCTGTCGGCGCATCACAGCCGTGCGAGGCTTGCTTATATCTATCTTAAACTCTGCGCTGGCCGATATCTTGCCCAGATTCTTCATCTCCATCACCTTGCCAAAATCCAGATTGTCCGATTTGGCATTGCCCACCACGTATTTATTACGCTCGTCGAGCCAGAACAGGAATTGCAGACTGCCCGCAGCGGTGTTTAGTCGGCCCCAGAACCGCTCCTCTTTTCTGATAATTCTGAAGCTGCCAGTATAGCTGATATTACCCAGATTGTGCAGCTGTTTCATCATCATTCGCTTCACTGGGAACATGCTGATTATCTTCTCCTTTATGCCGCTACGAGCATACATGCGTTTCACGTTGAACGTGATGTTAAGTTTCTCCTTGCTCTTCAGCTCCTTTATGTTGCCCGTAGCCGCTATGGTCAGCCTCTTGTCGCTGGTGCTCACCTTTACATCCCTGAAACTCATCGTGCTGTCGGTTCCGCTCATCGTCAGGCTCAGGTTTAGCGGCAACGTAAATCGGCTTAGCACGGGTGCAAACGCACGCGAGATATCCTTAAGATAGGCAGTACCAGTAATACGGCCGGTGCGATAGCTCAGGGCGATGCTATCCTTCTTGCTGGGCAGATGGATTTGAGCACTATCTATGTGCAGTGTGGTTTGCTTCTGCTGTACGTTCACATCGCTCAGCCATAGCTGCTTATTAGCCATTTTTATCTTGGTACTGATGTCGCGTATGTCGATACCGCTTATCGAGTCGCGCGCCTCCAGATGTGTCAGTTCGGCCCTGATGGTGTCCTTGTCAGTAGCATTTATCTCCATCCTAAGATGGCTGCTTATGTCAAGATGACCTGCGTCGAAATATCCACGCTTGGGCTTGCCGGCATTCTTCCTCGGCTTATTATTATCGGTGGTCAATCGCAACTGTGCCTCGGTCAGGAATATCGCCTCGCGCCCCTTTATATCGGCCCTTTCCAGATTCATCTGCGCATCGTTGTATTTTATGCTGATATCGCTCAGTTTCACCTTGCGGATGTGGAACTCCATCTTCTTTTTGTTTTTGGGCGACGTCGTAGTGGTGTCAGGCGTCGCACCGGGTTTCTTGGCAAAGGCATCTATCACAAACTGGAAGTTGCCCGGTTCGCCCTTCGGCTTTACCAGCAGAGCACTCGCATCGCTCAGCTCCACATTCTCTATCACCACCTTGTTTCCCAGTATCTCGCGTATGTCCACATCCAAGCCCGCCTGCCCTATCGTCAACATAGGTCGCTGCTGCTGGTCGGCCACGTGCACACCATACAGCCGCACCTGTTGCTGCACAAATCTTATGTCTATGCTGTCTATCTTTACCGTTGTCTGCAGCTTCTCGCTCAGCATCTCAGTAGCCTGCCGCAACACCCGCTGCTGGAATGCCTTAGAGTTTACCAGCACCACGCCGCCAATCACCAAGACTATAGCCAGCACCACTATGCCGGCTACAGTCTTCAGTATTATCTTCAGTGTTCTATTCATGATCACAAATTAGATTGTTTCGCTAGATTTTTGTGCAAATATATATATAAATAATGTAATTCGCAAGTAATCTAGGTAAAATGTTTGCGAAAAATACACGTCTTGGGGGAAAGGTCGCTGGTCCGAATCCAGTAGCCCCGACAAAAGAAAGCGAGAGATACATAAGTGTCTCTCGCTATTATTCTTACTTGACGTTTATTTTTCTTGTTCGTCCGTCTCGAAGCTTAATGATGTTTATTCCTTTCTGAAGCCTGGCTACTTGACGGCCATTTAATAGGTAGACAGCATCAATGACGTCTTTTTCGGCAGTAATCGACTTTAACGACGTAGGATCATACTCTTGGATAGACAAGAAGTTACTCCAAGGCTCAGTAGTGGAATATACATCAAGACAGCCTTGAGGAACATAGAGTGTAGTGTGCAGATAGGTACGATTGCTGAATCCTCCACTACTTATTGGTGTAGTCGCATTTACTATAATCTGACTCAAATAATCGCCTGTATCCATATATGGTAGGGATGTCAGACCTTTACCTATGGTTAGTTTGAGTAGAGATGGGAAATAATCAAGTTCGAAAGTGGTTACTTTGTCTCCAATGGTAAGGTCTGTAATATTATTGCAACACCTACCATAAAAAATATCTTTGCTAAAATTGCGTCCTATATAAACTGTTTTAAGAGCATCGTAATCAATAGTGGTGATATAATAATTGTTTAACTTGTGTTCTAGCATTTCGTCTCCATCCTCAATGATGAATGTCTCTAGTTCTGAGCAACCGCTGAAAGCGCCTTCACCGAGGTTAATAACAGAAGGTGGAATGGTTACCTTTCTGAGATTTGAACATATGGCACATGCCTGATTACCAATATACGTAAGTGAATTATCCATTGAAAGGGCTGTGATATTACTGCCCCAAAGGGCCTTTTCTCCTATACCGAGTACTTTGTAAGTCTTATTGCCATAGGTGACTTCTCCTGGTACATGCACCTCTCCGCCATAATTACCATCAAATACCTCACAAGTCATATCCTCCTTCGACAGAACTCTATACCCCAATGCATTAACATAGAACTCATTGACATCATCGTCATTTGTGTTAGGGCCTTCGCCAGGATTCTCCAGATCATACTCCTCAATCGTCCAGAAGTTTTTCCAAACATCAGCATTCATGTAGGCATCCTTTGATCCTCTGGGCACATAAAGCGTTGCGGTAATAAACGTGCCGCTGTCAAAACCCAATGAATTTTGAGGCGTCATAGTACGCACATAGATTTTTTCGACCTGGTCGCCCTCTTCCCAATATGGCACAAGTTTCAATCCCTTACCAATAATTAAGGTTTTCAGACGATAGAGTTTGCTGTATTTATTTGGAATAGCCTCTGGTGTTATTTCCTTAACCTGATCTCCAATCTCAAGTGTTTCAACTGATCGTAAAGCGGTCTTAAACAGGTCAGCATTAACATTTCTTCCTACATACACATAGGTAGCTTCACAGTTCTTAAAAGGTCCATCTGCAAATGGATTTTCAACATTATACGAAAGAATCTCTTCTCCATCCTCAATAATAAGATTGATTGGTGGTTCAGACACCCACGTACCAGTTATTTCCATATGGTAGCCCTTGTTATCTAAAAATGCAGCGGATTTAATGCTGGTAATAGATTTGGGAATTCTGATTGTTTCTATACGTTGACACCAAAAGGCATAAGATCCGATATAAGTTGGACCTTCCTCTATAGTCAAGTCGGTAATAGAGTTCAACGGCGTTGCACCAATACTGATATCGCCTATCCCCAATACCTTAAACACTCTGTTTTTATACTCTACTGTAGCAGGGATTACCAATTTGCCGTCATTGTCAGCAACGAAGCCATCAGTTACTTCGACCTCTAAATTGTCCAGAGAAAGAACTTTATAGGCCACGCCATTCACCATAAAATCATAGGCACTTACAATTATCGGCAGTATTGCCAACATTGAAATAAGTAATAGTTTCTTCATAAGCATTTATTTTTGTATTGTTTACATCTTGGATTTTTAATTATAACGTATCTATATTTATAATAGACAGCGCAAATATAAGCATTATTTTCAAAACTTCCAAGAAAAAAACGAAGAAAATACAAAACGCTTGCGAGTTTAAACAATTTTCCAAATCTTTGCAACAAGAAAACGAATGAATTATGAGCGAATAAATAACAATAATCCCCATCCGATTTGGACGGGGATCATTAGTTAAGGTCAGGCTACTATCTTTATAAATATTTTGTTACGGCCATCACCCTGTTCTTTGATGAATCCGTTGTCTCTCCAACGTTTCACATCGCTACGATAGGTGGAGTCGCTGTAGCCAGGGCCCTTGGCTGTCTTCAGATCGTCGTAGGTAAACTCCTTGGGCAACTTGTCGTAGGTGGTCTTGTCGCTGATGGTGCGCACCTCGGCAGGAGCATTCTGAGCCTGCTGACTTTCTATCATGTTACCAAGCAGTCGCATCTGGGTGTCCAGACAGTAGTCGGCCATCATCAGCATGAAGTCTACACAGGCCTTTGATTCGCGTTCATCACCTGAGAGCAGATGGAAGATTACTCCACAACGAAAGCCGATGACAGCGGCACGACGGCGGAAGTTGTCCATTACTTCATCGTTGTTTTTCAGGGCGAACACTCGCTTCTCTTCAACCCACTTGGCGATGGCTTTGCGCAGACGAGGCGTATCTACAAATCCCTTCATTTCACTCAGACGGCGAGCTGCCTGCTGCACAGCTTCCTGCTCTTCGTCAGTCAGAGGGCGATACTTGGGCATCTTGGCAAAGCGGGTGTCGGGCAACTCTGATATTAACACACGACCACCAAGTCCGTTCTCAGCATTGTCGCGCTGGAAACATTTGTTGAACGAGCCGTAGGTGCCAAAGATGGTCCAGTTGTAGATTACCTGCACATCGCCCGATTCTGCCTGATCGCTGTTGTAATCCTGGCCCCACTCAGCACGATCAAACGAGTAGCGATAGATGTCGTACTTGGCACTCCAGTTGCCTGCTGAGTTGGTCTTAAGCAGAGTGTCGAGCTCTTCACAGAATGAGAACAGGCAGTGACCAGGTGCAGCCTTGAATCGCTTAAGCAGTGTAGAATTAGATACGGTAATAGGCAACTTGCGGATGGGGAACTTAGGCATCTCTTCTGCACGCTCGTTAGACTTGCGACACTTGTTCTTCTGCTTGATTTCGTCCTCCTGTCGGCGATATGAGTCTGACTCATCCTTCAAGATTTTCATCCAACACTCTACGGCCTCCTTACAGCCAGACTTACCACCTGCCTGACGTGCTACGATGATTGACATCAGTCCCAGATACTGAGTCTTTTCGTCGGCATACTTCACCTCTACTTGGTCGGCATAGGCTGCTGCGATAGGCATGATAGAACAGAGTATGTTCATCTGCATTTCCTTAGGTGCGGCCATCACGGGCTCGCGCAGTCCTGTGGGCAGAAGCTTGGCTATCAACTTGTAGCGCTTCTTGTCTGCAGCCTCCTGTTCTACCTCTTCGTCCTCGATATCGTCATCCTGCTCACTGAATGCCTCGGCCAGAATTTCACGCTGACGCTTGGTGAGGGCGGCATTAGGATCAGTCTTCTTGTAGAAGTCGTCAATGAGCTTCTTGCAATCGTCCTCGTTAGCATACTCAGGCATGCGATGGCGCACTATTGCAATCATCTGACTCTTGGGAATCAATCGGCTGGCACCTATCGAGAGAATGCTGAGCAGTGAGTTGTGGCGAACGCCTTCTATCTGCAACGACTTCTCTGAGAGTCCAGCCTCTTCCATAAACAGATCGAAAACCTTGAGATAGCGCATGTCGGGCTTCGCGGGTACATCATTAATAGAAACTTCCATCACGGGCTTGGTTTCTGATGTAACGTTGCCGTTGTCCTCCCAAGGGCGATAATGCTTGTTGGCCTTCTTGGCACCTGCAGGTACATCCTCCTGATTCTTCTTCTCGCGCTCCTTCAGAGTCTTGTACTCCTCTTCGCTCTGCTCGATGGTCATTGTCTCTGTGAAGATGGCATCGTCCAGATAAAGCAGCTCGTCAGCATCGGCTGTGGTGGTAAACATCACGCGACCCAAATCGTGAGCTTGGGTGTCCATCTCGGTCTGTGTGAGCATCGACACGCGTACCTGATTCTCAAGGATGGTCTTGCCCATCTCTCGACGAAGCACCAAGTGCAGACCGTATCGTGCTGAGCGACTCATCTCAAGCAGACCTATCTCTGCCTTCATCTCAAGCATCTTCTTGGCGATACGATTGCTCTCGTCCAGGCTTGCACAGTCCACGTCGTAGGCAAACATCGAGCTGGGATGACAAGCCCCTTCCACCTTGCCATCAGGCATAAGATCGTTGTAGGCTATCTGTACCAGCTTATGCTTGGCCTTCTCATCGCCCTGTCGAGCCATAGCCAGATTGCTGCGATTCTCAGCAGAGTTACGCAAGTTAAAGTACTCCTCCTTCGAGTTGATGGTCTCAGCCATCTTTTTTCCGTTCACAATAAAAATTCTTTTCATATATTATTATTAATTAGCTTCGATTAGGCCTCCCAGGCACTGTGCCCTCGTTTGACCTTAGCGAGTGCAAAATTAGTAATAAAAATAATGCAATTTCATTTTTACCGGAAGCGGTCTAGGTGTTTCTGCGAATGACCGATTTTCGGCCGTTTGGCGACCGAAAACAAACATTTTCGGTCGCACACTCGGTCTGATTATTTAAAATCTTTCTTGAAATCAGCCAACATCAGAGTATAATTATGGTCGCCCTTATACGGGTGCAGATCAGTAGACTCTATATTGGTATACTCGTTATAGCTTGATTCGTTATTATTATGGTCGCCAAACTCTTGCTTGATGAAAGTCCACGGCAGTCGCTCTCTCAGAATCTTCAAGTCTAGCAATACTCTTACTGGCAACGATGCTCCCTTAGGTTTCTTGGCCTTGTCGATATAGCGATGCAACTCAACAAGAATCTTTGCTGCCTTGTCGACATATTCTTTATTGCTGTGATGCTTGATAGTTTCTACCGACTTAGCATTGTTGGTGTTGTAGCCCAGTCTGTATTTGCTGCCACGCCCCTGCAGCAGGTCGTTGATAATCGAAATCTGATCTATCGTCAACAGAAACGAATCCACCTCATCCGACTTCAACTGATTGGCTTCGCCATACAGGTTTTGTGCCACGTATTTCCATCCATCCTCCTGATCGAAATTATTCATCCAATGTTGGCCAATTTTTGTACCAACCAGTTTCATGATAAGATCTACTCGCTTGTCTATCAATTCCTGTTCTTGCATCTCTGGGCGTACTGAGTTCAAAAGATGCTTTACCTGCGGAATAGACTGACCGTATACAGACAGCATCTTGCTTGCAAACATCCATTGTGCACGTTGGTTGTCATTGGCATACAGCAGAGTGCTTTCGTTTACCTGCCACGTAGTGCTGTACACCTGCTTCATTGTATCGAAGAGTTTGCTACGTATGGCGTTGAGATAAAACAATTTGTCCATCTCCTGATCGCTCATTTTAGCATAATGCCTGGCCGAAGAGCTATATGGCGCTTCGAAATCTTCTTCGTATCTATCTCTCATTATCCTTTTACCTTTCCTTGTGTGTGTTTGTTAATCCTCAGGTTTTGATGCTGCCTCGTTCCAATACAGACGGCTGAAGTAGTCCAGCAGATATCCCTGCTCTATCGAGTAACCTTTGCCATAGTTGATGTCATAGCCGTGATCAGTCAACTTTTCGTTAGCCAGTTTCAGCATGGCGGGGGCATAGTTTTCTTTTCCAACCTCGCTCCAAATGTATGGGCGGGCAGGCAGACTATCGATGGCGGCTTTTAATGTCTCACGGGCGATAGTAGCAAGTTCCTCATCGATGTGCTTTGGCAAAATTCCCCACATAGCGTCGTGCAGCACTATCTCATCCATCGTCATACCTTTCGCCTTACCATCAGCCACGTGAGCATTCACCTCGTCTACCTTGTCTATCACATTCTTTACGAAGTCGCGAGCGGGCTTCTTACCGCTCTCGTAGTCGTCCCACTCATACCAGCTGTCAGCATAAAAGTCCTGTGCAGCATCGTAGTAGTTGGATATTTTATTGAGCTCCACACGTCGTACGATATAAGCCACCCAGGCTGCAACGTTTTCTAAACTGGTGGTTTCAAGCCAAGTTCTTAACTCTTTATTGTCGAGCAAGAACATTGGACCATACATCTTGTATATCTGCTCAGTAAAGTCGTCATCATCCCAATGAGGTTGGCATACTACGGTATCTTCACCTGCACACGTACCTTTTAATATGACAGCGATGTCGAATGGCTTGTGCGTAATCAGATGCCAAGCCAGTGCCTGCAACGGAGTCTGTCCCTCGCGTCGCCAAATGTCAAACTGAGGGTCGGCCAACAGCTGGTCTAGTTGCTCCAATGATTCTATTTTGTATTGCATACTCTCTCCTATTGTTAATCGTTTCGGCCTGCAAAGTTACTGCTTTTTTCTGAGACCACCAAACGTCTTGCCCAGAAACGTTGCAAACGTTGCCGTTGCAACGTTGCATTAAGGTGTATAATAACTATTATTTATTAATTTCTATTTATCATAATCCGGTAATATATATCCGATATACATTCCCTCTAATAGGTAGGATAGTCCTTATTGCAACGTTGCAACGGCAACGCTTGCAACGCATCGACTACACGAATGATTTGTTAGCATATACAAATGTAATACTATTTCACCACACCGCAAACACTCATAAAAACGTCTACACGTAGTAGCTTACATCAGTGCCGCCAATCGTAAAGTGCGCCCCACGCAGAAAAATTATTTCCCTCGTGAGGGAGAAAAATTTCTCTCACGTGGCAGCAAAAACATACCCGTAATCTATCCACCAGATATGTTACGGATATCTCATCGATAAGTTACGGCAATCTCCCAGATAAGTACCACCTTGTAAAATTCCTTCAAAATCGCTGATTCCGACACTATTAATACCTACTATTGCTACCATTAAATCTAGCAATTGTTAGCATTAATATTTGCAAGAAAATCTAGTCCATCTTCTTTTATAACGCCATCATAATATAAAGAAAATTTACCCCAAGTGACAAAAATGACCGCTCGGCTTGCCGCTTGCTACTGAAAGGACGCAAGAAATGACAGGTGGATTTTCTGCGAATCGTTTGGTGGATTAATGGAAATGCACTACCTTTGCAGGCGGAAATTTGGATCATAAACTTATAATAATTAGCAAGGAACAATCGATATGGAGATATACGAAAAGCGACATATTTTTATGGCTGCGTGGGATGCGGTTACATGTATTTTGGCGACCGTTTTTGGCGCTGTGATTACAGCTATAGCCATCAGTCCATCAACTTTTAACACTACGATTTCAGCGCCCGATTGGTTGTGGTACTCGTTGGTGTTTGTTGCAGCTGTTATTTTTCTGCCATTGGGACTGAATGCGTTGTATTTCTTTGGTGTAAGGTATTACAATCTATGCCTGCTAAATAAGCCAGCCATAGTTATCACCAATAGCGAGTTGCACATATTCTCACCATATTGTGGCTACAACGTCATCAGATGGGATGAGATAGCCGAGTTTAAGGATGCGCAGATTACAAAGCTACGCAAGTGTGTGTATCCTGTGTACAAAGAGGCTTCGCGAAATAAGAATAAACTTCGTAGGGCTTATATTGACGGTATACTGACCGACTACCTCACGATGAGCCAAGAAAACTTGCTAGCCGAACTGAACAGCCACCTGAAGTAATAACGCTGCGCTTTAGTAATGCTTCTTGTTGTCTATCAAGAAGGAGATATGGCAGGTACCAGTCCCTTGACAGCAATCTCCATAGTTGCAAGAAATTCTCAAAAAAACATTTTATTGATCAAGAGAACTGTCTCCATAATTACAAAAAAGGCTGCAAAGGTACAAGCATAAAGAAGGGCTCACAACTGCAGTGAGCCCTTCTTTATATCCTTTGAAATATTCAGAATCTGTATGATTAGATATCAGAACTTCCAACCTAAGGTTGCATAGAAGGCCAGATTTTTAATACTGCCGCCGCTATAAAGTTCCATAAATCCCATCTCAGCCTCAACTCCAAAAACAAAGCGATGATACTCAAAATCTACACCAGCATCTAGACCAGCATCGAATTTTTTAACGTCAGCAGACCCGCTATATGATCCATATTTTACTTTGTCAGAAACAGCATATGCAAAATATGGGCCAGCTTTAAGCGTCGTATTCCAAGCGTCAGCTAAATTTATACGATAAGCAAATACTACAGGAACTTGCAAATAATACAAGTCGACCGTCAATTTATCACCATCATCTTTCGTCTCCGTGCCCTTCCAAGCAAACTCCAACGAAGGCATCAGAGAAACATTACTGCTAAGCGGATACTCAAGACCTGCACCAATCTTTCCAACCAGGTGACTCTTAAGTCCATCGGTATCAGAACCATAACAGGTTGCAACACCAAAACCACCCTTCATGTTCCATGTAACCTGAGCAGATGCTGTTACAGCAAACATCGCTACACAAATTAAAGAAAATAGTTTTTTCATAATTGTAATTGTTTTATGGGTTAATAATTAAAATTGTAGGTTTTGCCATTTTTCTTTCATATTTGCCGAGCAATTAACCGATGGCGTCTGTAGCTTATCATTCTCCAGTATAGAGTTTTTCTTAACCTGCGAAGAAACAGATTTGAACAGGTCGCCATACTTTACCTTGCCCTTGCTCTCCTTTAATTCGTTCAGCAGATAGTATGTAAACATGCCATGCTTCTTTTCTTGATACGATAAAGCCGTCTCATCATCGGATGTAGCAGAGAATACCACGATATTGCCACTGAGCACCTCTCTCTTGGGTTTAATGGCCACGCCTCGCGCGGCAATAAGAGCCTGGGTACTACCACGCTCAACACCGCTGAAACATGCATCCAGAAACACGGTGACGCTTTGAGACTTGAGTTTACCTAAACGAGAATATAGCTCGCTCAACTTATAACAGGTCGTGATATCCTTAGGAAATCCGTCTGTAGGTATCAAATATGCGGTTTTGTCAGTTTCGCTGGGCAGACCATGGCCTGCATAGTAGAAAATAATCTTCGATTTTCCCTCTGTAACATTATCAATCGTCTCTATCCAGTTCATCGCACGCTTAATGTCTGTATATGACGCGTCGATGAACGTCTTTATCTGTTTGGCAGGAACGCCCAGCGTCTTGACGCAATATTCCTTAAAAATCTCTCCATCTCTGGTAGCATAGGCCACCTCTGGCACATCCTCATACTTCTCATTGGCAATAATCACGCAATAAGTGTCTGTATTCTTTACAGTAGTCAATGGAATATCAACATCTACATCCACTGTCTTCTCTTGAGTTTTTTGCGGCTGTGCAACAACAGGTTTAGCCGGTTGGGGAGCAGGTTGAGATGCAGGTTTACTAACTACCGTAGTCTGTCTTGGAGTAGATTGTGCCATCAGTCGAGAGTTAGAAGAATCTGTTGCGCCATTCACTACTGGAGTAGGATTAAAATCTTTTCCACTTCGTAGCATCGCCTCGCTGATGTTTGAGGCTAGATGAAATTTCATACCAGAATTGTTACGGAATGCATTTCGGCCAACATGACGCAAAGAAGATGGAAGCGTAACACTTACGAGTTTACGAAACTCGTTAAACGAAAACTTGTCAATATCCTCAATACCTTCCTCTAGAACTAGGGTTTCAGCCAGATAATTTACTCCATTAAGAAATGTACTAACAGACTTAACTCTATACTCCACTCCCTTGTTTACGACCACAGATGGAATTACTACATTAGTCGCTTTAACAGAGAAACTTGTAATACATACGCCATCACCTGTGACCTTGCACTTAAAATCCACGCCTTTATATGTATAATCAAAAGCAAACAGATTAAGCGCCAGAATAAGCAATATAACAGTCGATAATAGCCTCCTCATAGTCAAAAGTCTAATAATTTTCAGTTATTGATAATATCTCGTTTGCAAATATAGGGATTATTTTTAAAAGTTCCAAATGTTTTTTAGTTTTTTTTATCAAAATCATAATAATCACTTCAGTTCGCGTATTAGCATGCCTTGGTAAAAATCGCCACCGCTCACTTTCTCGAATGTGGTGAAACCAAGCGATGCATTGTCAGCTCTTTCTTCAATAGCCATAAAACGATTGTCCCATATCTTACCCTTTACAGGACGGATAATGCCTTGACGCTTGTATTCTATATGGCCCTGATCGTTCATAACGGCTTCTAGTACCTCGTAACGACTCTTCTCCGTTACGCCCTCTTTCAGGCCGATTTCGCATTTCAATGGCTCAACGCCTGTAAGTGGTGCCTTAATCTTAAACACTTCGAAGTTCTTCTGCAGATTTGCCACATTCTCGTCAAGAGCTCTCTGACACGCCTTAAGTACCATCACTTGTGGTTCATTCTCATTTATTCCCATAAACGATATATCTTTGCCGCTACTCTCTTGCATACCTAGATAAACTAGTGAGAAATCGCCTCGCTTATTCTCAAAGTTCTCTATTTTAGAGTCGTCGGGCTGCTCTGTGTATATATCGTTATAGAATGATGATGACACCTGCTCGTCCCATACTAGCTGATAGAGATATGTCTTGATTTTTACATTAAAACCCTTATAGCTGGCAACAACATCGCCCAGGTCTTTTTCTTCCAATGTATTCTTGCCATGTAGTACGTCATTAGTTTTAATGGCAGCGCTTATAGCTCCGCCAATAACCGATGAGCCCTTGCTCTTGTCAATGTATCGTATATCATTTACCAGCACAAACGTACTGCCTATCAGTTCCTCGCCAGCATCCTGCAGGATAGCCTCCTTGCGCGCTGACAAAGCGGCCAGACGTTTATCTGTTTCTGATGCATTGGTATAGCCTCTCTCCTTTACCAACTCCATGTCGCACACACCAGTAGACTTGCTTCGATGAAACCATTTAGCCACTAGTCGGGAGGCTATGTTTTGTCGCTGGAGAAAGAAATCATATTCGTTCATCTGAGATTGGTCTGATGCAGCATTCACCTTGAATCCTTCATGTTTTTCAAGGTCTTTGATGTTAATTTTCTTCTCAGAAGTATAGAATATCTTTTTACCTACCCCGTGGTCGTTATACTTTTCTGGGATAGGCATCTTGTTGAAGGCAGCCTCGATATCATTCTCATACAACTGTCCACGATGGCTTATCATGATGGAGTAGATAGAACCACGTCGATAAACAAATAAAGGGTCTACCGTCTGCGCCTGACAGACGGTAGAAACCCAAAGTGTAGCTAAAACTAATAATAGCCTCATATATTATAGATTTGTGTTTTAATACTCCCAGTCCTCCTGCAGGTTATCATATATCTTGATCTTATCAGGATCCTCTTCTTTCCATAATTTATTCTTAATCATGTACTTTTTGTTTTCATCTATCATTTTCAGCATTTTCCTAGCATTCTTGGGGTTATCTGCATCAAAAAAGTCGATGTCTTCAGGAACTTCAAGTTCTGAATCATTCACAGGTCTACTTTTTATTTCCGTTGTGGTACATGCCAAGTACATCAAATAATCCATATCAAGTTCCTTGCTTGTTGTCTGCGATGTCGTGTTGTTGATATATTTGAGAGGCACGCCCCTTACACCAGGGATATACTCTATGTTGGCACCTGGTATTGAGGGATCCTTACATACTGCGAAATCATTATGAAGATTCATTATCGTAACAGTTCCTGCCGAATCTTTTTTCATCTCGTACTTCACTCGATATAATTCGCATTTTTTGCCTAGAATCATCATTGTCTCTCCAATCTTCTCGACTGTACCCTTACGCATTTCTTCCAGCTGTTTCTGGCTATCGGAAATATTATTTGTTGTAAAATAGCCTTTCTTTATGTACGGATAGTAGACCGTGGTCTTCAGATAATTTCCAGTCTGCTCTGTGATTGTGATACTATTATCAAAATTGCTAATTGTTTTAGATTTTGCACCTTTCTGAATTGTTGTTGCCAGATATGTACCATTTTTAGAGAGTCTTCCATCCACCTTCTTCATTATTTTATTGGCAATTAATTTCACCAAGAGATTTTTAGTCTTGATGTGAGTTTTCATCTTAACAACAGATGTGATATTTGAGGTTGATTCTCCTTCAAATGGCACATACTCGAAAGGTACAGCCTCCTCTTCATCAGCAACTGCCAGCGCTGAGTCTGCCGATGTAGTATTGGCATTAGCAGCTTGTTCAACTGCCTTTTGAGCAATCGCCCTTTTGGGTGTCACAATATTTTTCTTTCCTTGTCGGGGTAGTGGCGTGAAGTTATCTGCAAGATAGTAATCTACTTCAGCCTTCTTGCTCTCCCTATACACGTCATTATCACAATTCAGTCCTTGAGGTATTTTAAAGTCTTTAAGTTTTTCGCAATAGCCAAATGCTCGTTTGCCTATGGTCTGTACTGAGGCGGGAATCTCGATACTAGATATAGAAGAACGGAAGAAAGCGTAATCGTCGATAGTGACAACTGATGCAGGAATGATGTAGCTATCTACATTCTTAAAGCCTGCAAAAGCGGCCTTACCTATCACTGTGATATCATAAACATTACCATTCGAAGCCGTATATGTGGAAGGAATAGTTACAACAACGGGTTCTGACTCTGATTTACTAAGAAGAAACTGACTTTTCTTGGCCTTGATATCATTAAACTTACGTTCCTTCTGATTCATCGGGAATGGACGGTCGTCGATAACGAATTTTGAATCATAGATCTCTGCCGTCATATCATTATCATAAAGACGAAGCGTGAATGTATTACCCTCGATCGTCATCGTCTGCGCCATGGTATCGATATGGAATACCAAGATGGCAAACATAAACAGAATTATCCTTTTCATCCTCATCAATACTACAGGTTATTTAAAGTAATATGTCAAACCGATTGTTGGAGCTAGAGTAATAGTATTCTGAAGAATGATCTTAGGTTCCATCTGGAGAGACAATGCATATGTTATACGATAATCAAATCCCAGGCCAGCGTTGATGCCGATTTTGGTTTTGTTTACATCAACACTTTCCGAATACCCATCATAATATCCATATTCATCATAATAACCATAGGATTTCTCATCGTGTCCCTTCATATTGCCCAAAGCCAAACCGCCAATAATGTAGGTACGCCAACGATTGGGCTTGCCGATAAGATAATGCAGATTGGCATTAAGCAACCACGTGTAGCAGCCTTCTTTATGTCCCCATCTATCAGGCATAGTATTAGTCGGATAGAAGTTGAACGACGGTTCCAGTCGGACATTGTCTGATAAATTATACTGATACTTTACACCCAAGCCAAAACCACTATCATTATACAGATTCCAAGCGATATTGCCACCAATACCATCTCTACCCTTCTGCGCCATAGCACTCAGGCCACACAGAGCCAACATAAGGGAAATAACTAATATTTTTTTCATAACTGTTTTGCTTTTTAGTACTCCCAATCCTCTTGCAGATTATCGTATATCTTAATCTCGTCAGGAGACTTCTCGTTCCACATATTGTTCTTCTTAAGATACTTCATATTTTCCTCGATGATCTTCAGCATTCCCTTCTGATTCTTATCTGCATCAATCAGTTTGATTTCGCTAGGTACAGTTACTTCTGATTCGTCTACAGCTCTATCCTTTATCGAAACGATTTCGCTTGCCAGATACATCTTGTAATCCATGTCTAACATATCGTTTGTAGACTGAGAAACCGTATTGTTGATGAACTTCATAGGTACGCCTTTAATGTCGGGCAACACCTCGTCTTCTATAGGATCCAGATAGATAGCATAGTCATTATTCATTATAGTGGTAGAGTTAGTTCCATCGGCATTAGTCTTTACCTCATACTTCACTCTATAAACCTCACATTTACGACCGCATAGCGTCATCGTCTCACCTGTCTTTTCTATCTTTCCCTTACGCAATTCCTCCATTTGTTGCTTGTTGGCCGAAATGCTTGTTGTGGTATAATAGCCCTTCTTAATTCCAGGGAAATAGGTAGTTGATTTCATCATATCACCATTTTTTTCTACTATCATATAGCTGTTGTTATATGGCGTAAAGACTTTATACCTATTCTTACCTTTAGCAATAGTCGTAGTAGTATAAGTACCTGTGTAATAACCGTTGTTTTCTATCTTCTTCATCACATTTTTCAGAATCATCTTGGCCAGGATATTCTTAGTTTTTACAGCTGTTTTCATATCCTGCATAGATGTAAGATTTGTAGTTATCTCGCCCTCCCAATTTGGATCAGACTGAGCAAAAGACGTTCCAAAGCCAAAGAACATCGATACCATGATAAATAAAGCAAGTCTTTTCATAATCAAAAATGTTTTAAGTTAATAATAATTATTGCAAATATATGAATTATATGCCTACAATCCAAGCACGCGAAACAAGCAAATTAGCGCAACACAACAATAACGCAGACAAAGCGACAAATAATTAACCTAAGAGGAAAAACATTTTTAGTTGTTGCGTTTACACAAAAATCTTTTTTTAGAATAATGCAAGAATTACAGATAAATTTTCGTAAATTTGCAGCAACAATATGCATATGAAGACTAAAAAAGTTACAATCTGGCTTGTAGCACTATTGATAATAGTGTTTGGGATAGAGGCGTGTAAGACCCCTACCCCAAACAAGATGAATACTGAGGTTAAGCGCGTAGAAGACTCGATAAAGAACGGCAATATGGAGGCCGCTAAACAGCTGATAGCCCAGCACATGAGCGAGGCAAAGGATAGCGACATGTACTACAGATGGCTGTCGGTGCAAAACAGGCTCTGGTACGCACAGATGAATGTAGACTCGATGACTGCCGTAAGCGATAGGATATACCAGTATCTGAGTGCACACGACAATAAGAAGAACGCAATACGCACACTACTCTGGGCTGAGTGGTATAAGACTAAAGCGGTATTTCTGAGCGCTATACTGGGGCGCCCTGACTCGGCACTGATATACAATGAGAAAGCTATACGACTGCTGGAAACACAGAAGGACGAGAATGAGTTCCGCCTGACAGCAATGACCAATCAGGCTTTCTACTATCAGCAAACCGGCAAATACGACAAGAGCGTAGAAGGCTATGCTAAAGCACTAGAATTTGCCGACTCTATAGGCAAGAGCGAGGAAGACAAGACACCACTACTACTTGGAATTAGCACGGTTTACACCTATATGGGCGACTACGAACGAAGCAACTACTGGTGGAATCGCTGCCAGGAACAGTTGCCAAACATGATAAAAGCAGACCAGTTTATATACTACAACGACAGGGGAAACGACTACTACTTCCAGAAGAAATACGACAAGGCTCGTGACTGCTTCGCCCAGGCAGCATCGCTGGTAAAAGGCGATGAGTCGAAGGCGTGGGATTATCACACATCGCTCACCAATCTGGGCGAGATATACGTATGCTTGGGCAAGGCTGACTCTGCAAGGATTTTGCTACATCAGGCCGACTCATTCTTCCGCAAAGTGGATTTCCAACCTCTTTTATATTATATAGAGACGTCGACCATAAAGTTGGAAATGCTGGAGGGCCACCCGCAACAAGCCCTGCAAGTGATAAGAAACAGCAAACTGGCTGATCCACAGATACCTGCAGCCAGGGCTCAACGACTGATTGCCACAAAGCAGGTGATGCGCGAAACGGGCAACTATCGCGAGGCTTACGAGGCAAGTCACCACCTGCATCTGCTGAGCGACTCGCTGCAGAGAGCACAAATCAGCATGCAGTTCAGCACGAAGCTGATGGAATATGAGCACGACAAGAAACTGATAGAGCAAGACAGAATAATAGAGAAGACGCGCGCCGACAAGCTACTGGCATGGGGCCTGCTTGCAATAGCGCTCTTTACCGTAGCCATACTGCTGGTGCTGATACTGTTCTTCCGCCGCCGCCATAAATTCAATGAACTGCAGACACGACAGCAGATAGTGGTGATGCGCATGGAGAACATTCGCAATCGCATAACTCCACACTTTATCTACAACGCTCTGAACCACGAGGTGCTGGCACAGATGGAGGGACGCAAGGTAGACCTGAACTCGCTAACCCAGCTGCTGAGACGAGGCGTAGAGCAGGCAGGAATATTCCAGACCACACTGGCAGAGGAACTGAATTTCGTAGACTATTACATCGACATAGAAGGCCGACAGATGGGGCCCGACTTTGAATACCACAAAGAGATAGCCGAGGATGTAGATGCTAACAACGTCTATCTGCCATCGATGATAGTACAGATCTTCGCAGAGAATGCGCTGAAACACGGACTAAGGCCTATAAAACCAGAAGAAGGCCGACTGCGCAAACTTACCATCAGAGTATCGAGAGAGCAACAAGCCACACTGGTAGAAGTGATGGACAACGGCAACGGACTACACAGCAGAATGGATACTACAGGCAGTCAGACAGGATCGCGTGTGGTACGACAAACCATACAGATGCTTAACGAAAGCAACAAGAATAAAATAACATTCGGCATAGGTAACTGGAAACAGGACGGAGAGAGCGGATGCCGCTCATGGATCCTGCTGCCAGACATTTATAATTATCAATTAAATAGTCAGGATTATTAAATCCATAAGCCATTATGAATAAGCAGCAACTAGTAAAAGTATTTATTGTAGACGACAATACAGAAGCAGTAAAAGTGCTAAAGAATATGCTGGAAAGCAGCTACTCTGTAACTGTGGTCGGCACAGCAGGCGATGCAGAGACAGCAGCAGACGCCATCATCAATACAGAACCGGATATCATATTTCTGGATATAGAACTGCCCACGATGTCGGGACTTGAATTCTGTACATTAATCCGCAACGACATCAAGCCAGAGACAAAGATAGTGTTCTATACGGGCCACAACCAGTATATGCTTGAGGCTATCAGGCGTCAGGCTTTCGACTATCTGCTTAAGCCACCAACGGAGCAAGATCTGAGTCTGCTCATGGCACGATACTACGAAAACAAGCTTGCTTCGATTCCTAATCTTACAAGAACAGAAGAACGCTTGCCGATAATCCTGGTAGTAAATGCCATGAACGAGCACGTGGCACTGAACCTCTCGGATATAGCTTTCTTCAGATTTAACCAGGAACGGAAAATCTGGGAGATAGTATGCTGTAACAATACGGTATACACCTTACGACACCGCACTACCACGAGCGTCATACTGAACTACTCGCCCGACTTCGTGCAGATACACAAGCGATATATTGTAAACATCAATAAGATTAAGATGATACAAGAGTCGGTTTGTATACTGGAAGAGCCACTGGATGACGTACGAGAACTAAAAATAAGCAAGAATTATCGCCAAAGCTTCATGGCAGCCTTCTACTCGATGTAGGATTACTCCTCCTGCCTGAAATTGTGCCAGGTGGGAGTTATCTGGCGTTTATCGTGCATGATGAGCTGAAGGCGCTTTTTACCATTGGTTGAGGATATTCGGGTGCCATCGAAGAAGTACTCGTGCACGGCGCCTTCCATCTCCAATGGGTTGGTCTTGATGTATTGTACTTTGTGGGCCTTTCGGCTCTTTTCTACGAGGACAGCATTGATGGTGTTGCAACCCAAGCCGCATGGACCGTCGACAACAACAGCACCAGGATAGAACGACAACTTCTGCGGACGACGCTCGGTAATAAGCAGTTGAGCGCTAGCCACAACACTGATAACAGCGCCTAGCTTGTCATTGGCCGAACGAAGCCATAGCTCGTTGTAGCCGTCGCCATCGATGTCGACATAGGCGTATTTGGTCATAGGAGTTTCATTGAACGCATAGTCATTCTGGACAAGACGTTTAGAAATAACGGTGCATACCATACGGATAAAATACTCCTTCTCGCCCTCACCTACTCCGTCTGACGGCAGGAAATCATCTACATACCAGTCGTTGCGCTCAAAACGCATTCTGAGTACCACCTCGCCCTGCTTGCCAAAATTGCGAACAGCCACCTTTACTATAGCTGTGCTATCAGTAAGAGCCTCTATCGATGCTGCACGCGCAGAGAGGTCCTCGCTATAGTCCTGAGCATTAATCCAATGATCATAGTCGAGCAGGATATCATCCTCGTCCATCTGATCGAGCGCTTGGCGCATAAGGTCACGATATCCGACAGAACAAAATGCAGTGTCGAGATCCATCTTATTAAAATAGCTATATATGGTGTCGATACGCTGACTGAGATAACTCTGCGAATGCTTATCTACATCGGCAGCTCTAGCGGATTGCAAACCGCAAAGCTGCAGAATCAGCGCAACTATAGCAAGTAATGAACTTCTCATAAAGTCATAAATTTAGTTGTAAGTAATATTTTGCTTGCAAAAATAAGAATAATATGCGAAACCTGCAAGCAAAAAGCTGGAAAAAATATAAAATCCCCACCATTGCTGGCAGGGATTCTATTCTTAAGACTGGTAAAGTCTGGATTTACTTAACCTTCTCCACGATAGCCTTGAAAGCCTCGGGATTGTTCATAGCGAGGTCAGCGAGAACCTTACGGTTGATCTCGATACCTGCCTTAGCGAGGTTACCCATGAATACAGAGTAGCTGATACCCTCCTGACGAGCGGCAGCGTTGATACGCTGAATCCACAACGCACGGAAGTTGCGCTTCTTGTTGCGACGATCACGATAGGCGTAGGTCAGACCCTTCTCCCATGTGTTCTTTGCTACTGTCCAAACATTCTTGCGGGCTCCAAAATAACCGCGGGTAAGCTTCAAAATTCTCTTACGCTTTGCTCTTGATGCAACGTGATTTACTGATCTTGGCATAATTCTTACTTCTTTAAAATGTTAGACAATAGGTTTAACGGAGACACAACAGATCGCGAACCTGCTTCATGTTGCTGCTATCAACGATAGTTGTACCTACCAAGTTGCGCTTCTGCTTCTTGGTCTTCTTAGTCAGAATGTGACTGTGGAAGGCATGACGTCTCTTTACCTTACCTGTTCCGGTGAAAGTGAATCTCTTCTTAGCACCAGAGTTTGTCTTTACTTTTGGCATTGTTTTAAAAATTTTAAATTGTTATTAATATCCAGCGGCAACGCATATACCGGGCGCGCCACTTTCTTTTTTTCTTTTTACTAATCCTCGCTCTCAGTAAGCTTCTTCAGTGCATCGGCGCTGATCTTAGCATTACCCAGGAGTCCTCCGTTTGATGGTATCTCAGCCTTCTCTTCGGTCTGAGCCTCCTTCTGCTGCTTGGCCTGCTCTTTGGCTTCTGCCTGAGCTGCCTCGCGGTCGCGAGCCTGCTGACTCTTCTTGGCTGCACCAGCCTTCTTTGGAGCCAGGTAGAGGAACATCTTCTTGCCTTCGAGTGATGGCATGCCCTCAACCTTTCCTACCTCTTCGAGGTCGTTAGCGAAACGGAGCAGCAATACCTCGCCCTGCTCTTTAAACAGGATAGAGCGACCACGGAAGAATACGTATGCACGTACCTTGTTGCCCTCCTCGAGGAACTCGCGAGCGTGCTTCAGCTTGAACTGATAGTCGTGCTCGTCGGTCTGAGGTCCGAATCGGATTTCCTTAACTTCCACCTTAACCTGCTTGGCCTTCATCTCCTTCTGGCGCTTCTTCTGCTGGTAGAGGAACTTAGAGTAGTCGATAAGACGACATACAGGCGGATTGGCATTGGGTGAGATTTCTACAAGATCTACTCCCATGTCGCGGGCCTGGTTGAGTGCATCACGCGTAGACATTACAGACGATCCTTCGTCGCCTACGATGCGGACTTCACGTACTCGAATCTGTTCGTTGATACGGTACTGATTCTTCAATTTGTCATTCTTCATTAACTACTTTTTAAGAAATCGGCTGCAAAATTACTAATTTTCTCGAACTTTGAGCTCTGGATTATTAACTTTATTATAACTTTTATAATTATTTAACTACTAGAAGTCTTTTGTCATCTCTGCAACACGAGCATTTACCTCGTCGATGAACTCCTGGATGGTCTTAACGCTCTGCTCGCCACCACCCTGTGGGCGTACGGCTACTGTGCCATCGGCTGCTTCCTTCTCGCCTACGATTACCATGTAAGGTATGCGCTTCAGCTCGTTGTCGCGGATCTTGCGGCCCAGCTTCTCGTTACGCATATCTACTGTAGCACGAACACCGCCCATATCAAACTTCTTGGCAACCTCCTGAGCATAGTCGTTGTACTTCTCTGACAGAGGCAGGATAGCTACCTGGTCAGGTGTCAACCACAATGGGAAGTGACCTGAAGTGTGCTCGATAAGTACGGCGCAGAAACGCTCCATACTTCCGAATGGTGCACGGTGAATCATTACAGGAGTCTTCTTCTGGTTGTCCTCGTCGGTATACTCGAGGTTGAAACGCTTAGGCAGGTTGTAGTCAACCTGGATGGTACCAAGCTGCCAACGACGGCCGATAGCATCCTTAATCATAAAGTCGAGCTTAGGACCATAGAATGCAGCCTCGCCGTACTCTACCTTTGCGGGCAGTCCCTTCTCCTGACAAGCCTCAACGATAGCCTTCTCGGCCAGTGCCCAGTCCTCGTCGGTACCTACATACTTCTCGTGGTCGTTAGGATCGCGCAGAGAGATCTGTGCCTCGAAGTTGAATCCGAAGGCAGTGAGCACAATGCCGATGATATCCATAACGTTGAGGAACTCCTGCTTAACCTGGTCTGGACGACAGAACAGGTGGGCATCGTCCTGTGTGAACGAACGTACACGTGTCAATCCGTGCAGCTCACCACTCTGCTCGTAGCGATATACAGTACCAAACTCAGCGATACGCAGAGGCAGATCGCGGTATGAACGTGGCTTCCAAGCGAAGATCTCGCAGTGGTGAGGACAGTTCATAGGCTTCAGCATGTACTCCTCGTCCTCCTCAGGTGTATGGATAGGCTGGAATGAATCCTTGCCGTAGTGAGCATAGTGACCAGAGGTAACGTAGAGGTTCTTAGAACCGATATGTGGAGTGATAACCTCCTGATAGCCGAAACGCTTCTGAACCTTGCGCAGGTGATCCTGCAGGCGCAGACGGAGCTCAGTGCCCTTTGGCAACCAGATGGGCAGACCCTTACCTACCTTATCTGAGAACATGAAGAGTTCCATCTCCTTACCGATCTTACGATGGTCGCGCTTCTTAGCCTCCTCGAGCATCTCAAGATACTCGTCGAGCATCTTCTTCTTTGGGAATGAGATACCATACAGACGCTGCATCTGCTCGCGGTTAGCATCGCCACGCCAGAAAGCACCAGCAACGCTTGTGAGCTTAACGGCCTTAATCTCGCCTGTATCCACGAGGTGTGGACCACGGCAAAGATCGGTGAAGTTGCCCTGTGTATAGGTGGTGATTGAACCGTCCTCAAGGTCCTGCTCGATGTGCTCGCACTTATAGGTCTGTCCCCACTCAGCAAACTGCTTCAGGGCCTCGGCCTTTGGTACCTCACGACGAACTACAGGCTCTTTCTTGCCGGCCAGTTCCTTCATCTTAGCCTCGATCTTTGGGAAATCGCTCTCCTTGATGCTCTCGCCATCCTTAAGCAGAACATCGTAGAAGAAACCATTCTCGACAGCAGGTCCGAAACCGAACTGTATGCCAGGATACAACTCCTGCAATGCCTCGGCCAAAAGGTGGGCTGAGGTGTGCCAAAAGGTATGCTTACCCTGCTCATCGTCGAACTTGTAGAGCTCGATGGTAGCGTCCTCATTGATAGGACGGTTAAGCTCTACTGTCTCACCGTTTACTCCACAGCTTACAACGCTGCGTGCGAGAGCCGGAGAGATGCTCTCTGCAATCTGGAAACCAGTTACGCCCTGCTCATACGAGCGAACAGAACCGTCTGGGAATGTAATGTTAATCATATCTACAATATATGTTTGAATTTTTAAATTGCGTGCAAAGATAGTGTTTTTATTCCTAAATGCGGCATCTTTATCGAAAAATTTACTTATCGCGATACTTTTTGATGACACTATAGGCCTGATATAGTCCTAATTCGCCTGCTTTCGACAGATCTTCGACACCTTCGTCTACGTGTTTGGCAAAGATTTTGGCCAGTCCGCGATTGTACCAAGCCTCGGCCATATCCTGGTTTAAGGTCAGTGCCTGAGAGTAGTCGGAGATGGCGCGATTATAGTCGCCACGCTGGGCATACAGGTTACCTCTATTATAATATAGGTACGCGTTGTGTGGTGCCAACTTGATAGCATCCGACAGGTCGCCAAGCACATTGGCCGTCTTCAGTTCTACATTAGTACCCTCTGAAGCATTAAACTCATTGATCTTAGCCTGACACACGGCTCGCTGCCAGTAAGCCAACGATGATGTGGAGTCGATCTGCAAGCAGATGCTCAGGTCGTCGATAGCATTGTCGAAGTTCTGGATAGAACCATAGGCAATAGCACGCAGCAACAACAGCGGAGCCACCTTCTGGGTAGTCTTGGCATTGTCGATAACGGTGCTGAGCGAGTCGATATACTCGAATGTACGCTTCATACGGGCCTCGTCGACCGCAGGCTGTTCGCACGACAAATATACAGTATGCGAGCCTGATGTCTGATTGAAGGCATCAACAGAATTCTCAAACGGAGTATCTGTCTTGATGATGTTCTGCGGCTGTACAAATGTAAGTCCGTACATAGGCTGCAGACTAGCATCGGTCTTGCGGTTCTGCACACGTCCGCGATAGTCGCTCTTATACTCGTGCTCTACCTCCTGCTCATCAGCTACAACCAGCTGGTTATACTTATCAGGATCGATATCGCTACGCTTACGCATCTGTTTCTTCGAGAGTCGTGGCTGCTTGCCGAAACGCTTGTCCATCTGCGCCTTCAGTATGCGGAACTCATCGAGTTCGGCCTGCTTGTTATTACCCAATCGGCGATAGCACGACGCACGATGCTGAAGTCCGAACCAGAAGTTAGGATACTCCTCGATCACCTTTGAATAGTCGCGGATGGCAGCTCGCAGATTACCAGTCTGCTCGAGCAACAGCGCACGATTGAACAGAGCCATGATGTTGTCAGGCTCAAGTTTCAGCACAAAGTCGAAGTCTTCGATACCGCGATTGTCGTCGCCCACCTGAGCACGAAGCAGTCCACGATTATAGTGACCAAGAAAGTTATTCGGATCAAGGTCGAGGGCCGTATCATAGTCGGCCATCGCTCCTCGCAGGTTGTTCTGATTGAATCGCGCAAGAGCACGATTGATGTAATTGCCCGAATGCTTAGGCATAAGGTGGATACTCTTGGTGAGGAACTCCTCGCCCTCCTTCCACTTCTGACGGGCCAGACTGATAACAGCACGCTCAGCCCAGATGCCACCATCGTAAGGGTCGAGCTCAAGACTCTTGTCGAGCGATTTTACAGCTTTGGTAGTATCCTGCTTAAGCAGATACACCTCGGCCTGCATAGCATAAGCACGAGCATATTTTGACCAACGGGCCGACATCGTATCAATCTGTGCCAATGCCAGATCATAGTTCTTTTCCTGTATCAGGCAGAGGATACGATTGTGCCAGAGCCCTTGGTTATCTGGATCATATCGCAATGCGCGATCGTAATCCTGTACTGCCTCATGATACTTTTTCTGATTGATACGACAAAGGCCTCGAAGCTCGTAGGCGCTAACCACATATGGATTGCGCTCGATAGCCTCGGAGCAGTCGCTTTCGGCCCCACGGAAGTCGTCGAGATAAAACTTGGCGACACCACGGAAGAACCATGGCTCGTAGAGCCAAGGTTTCATGCTGATGGCCTGATTGAAGTACTGGATTGACAGCACATAATCCTCATAATAGAGCGCAGAGCGCCCTATCATTACCAGACGGTCAGTATTAAACTGAGCCTGGACCAACATCGGCAGGAATGCCAGAAACAGAAAAATGCGACGCATTTTTTATTTTCTCACGACCTTGGTCTTGTAACCACAACGGAAGCGTCCCTGGGTGAGGGCACGCAACTTGCTCTTGATGAGCTGTTTGCGGAGCTGAGAAATACGGTCGATAAACATCTTACCGTCAAGATGGTCGAACTCATGCTGCATTACACGAGCCAGGTATCCATCTACCCACTCATCGTGGTGCTCAAAGTTCTCGTCATCCCACTCCACATGGATACGTGTAGGACGTGTAACCTTCTCGTGGATTGCAGGCAGCGACAAGCATCCCTCCTCTGAAACATCAGTCTTCGACTCGTCGTACTCCACGATGTGAGCATTGATATAAACATTGCGGAAGCCCTTATACTCAGGCATATCATCCGACAACACATCGAGGTCGATAACTACAAGACGGATGGGCTTGCCAATCTGAGGAGCAGCCAGTCCGATACCTTCTGATTCAGCCAGTGTCTCCCACATATCACCAATCAAATCCTTAAGCTGAGGATAATCTGGGGTGATATCTTCGGCCACCTTACGCAGCACGGGCTGTCCAAATATATAAATAGGTAATATCATTCTAATTGAGAAGTTTGTAATTAAGAGTTATTTTCTTGAGCGCATATAGTCTTCCAGGATGATTGTGGCCGAGATTTCATCTACCAAGCCCTTGTTCTGGCGAGCCTTCTTCTTAAGTCCACCGTCAAGCATGGCCTGATGGGCTAATACAGATGTAAAACGCTCATCATAAAACTGGATAGGAACCTGCGGAACGGCCTTGCGCCAACGGTTTACGAACTGCTGTACTCGAGCAAGATTCTCGCTGGGTTCGCCATTGGGCTGACGAGGTTCGCCTATAACAATCATCTCTACCTGCTCGCGGGCAATATATGCCTGCAAGTAGTCGAAGAGTTCGGATGTAGCAACAGTCGCCAATCCCCCAGCGATGATCTGCAGAGGATCGGTGACTGCTAATCCGGTGCGCTTCTTACCGTAATCGATAGAAAGAATCCGAGCCAAAGTTGCTAATTAACGAGCGTTATAAAGCAACCAAGCATCGGGATATGATGCACGAATCTGATCGCGGCTTGCAGCTGCTGAAGCCTTATCAGCAAAAGTAGAGGCGACAACACGATACATATTCTTATCGTCGTTCTTTACCACCTGAGCATCGTAGCCAGCATCCTTAAGGCGCTGCATCAGGCCCTCTGCATTGGCACGAACACCAAACGAACCTACAACTACGCTGAATGCCTTAAGACCGCTACCGCTAACCAGCGATACGCTCTCCTGACGTACTGACACATTGTCGAGATTGTCAACCACCTTAGTCTCGGTAGCAGGCTTAGCCTCTACAGGAGCTACTACAGGAGCTGTCTCGATAGTTGGCTGAGTAGCAGGTTGAGCTGTGTCATACTGCTTTGCCTTCTCGTATGCCTTCTTATAGGCGCTCTCACTTGTCTTACAACTTGTCATTGCCATTGCGAGGCACAGGCCTGCGCACAATACAGTGTACTTCTTCATTTTTCCTAATTTTTTATTTATGATATATTATTAATTCAACATTTCGAGTGCGAAATTACTAATTATTGCGCTAAATCAAGCCAAAATAGCACATAAAGTTTGTTAAATCGCAGAAAACACAACTTTTTTATAAAAAAATTGGCGCTTTTTTGCACTACAATCGAAAACTTTCGTATATTTGCAAACAAATAACTAACATATTACATTATTAATTTATAAACAAGTAAGAGTATGAAAAGTTTAGGTTACATTGGCGCATTCCTTGGCGGTGCAATCGCCGGAGCAGCCCTCGGTATTCTGGTAGCTCCCGAAAAGGGACAGGACACACGCGTGAAAATCACCGACGCTATTGAGGACTTCATGAAGAAGCACAACATCAAACTGAGCCGCAAAGAGGTTGTAGACCTCGTTGACGACATTCAGGACGCAGCTGCTGAGGAGGAGTAGTACATGCTGTCGAGCGATAAAAACGTTGAGAATATAGCACAACTGATAGAGGTGCTAAAACACTATCTCGGGCTACAGACAGAATATGTAAAGCTCGATATGATAGACAAGGTGGTACGTCTGGTTACGGCTGCTGCCTTGGCTATCGTGTTTATTCTGGTGATTGTGGCCGTGCTCACATACCTGTCGTTTGCACTTGCCTTCTGGCTTGCTACGTTCACGGGTACTGCCCTGGCCTTCTTCATCATAGCACTGCTCTATCTGTTGCTGCTCATACTATTTTTCTTCTTCCGCAAACCGTGGATCGAGAAACCTCTTGTGAGATTCCTCGCTAGTCTTTTACTTGGTAAATAGTGAAACTATGCAGAATAATAATAAGAACGAATTTTGTACACTCGATGAGATTCGTGAGCGCAAAGATGCCCTGCTCGATGAGATCCAGAAGGACAGCGAAAAGGTAACTTCGCTATGGAACCAAACGTTCCTAAAGCGCGACGAGAGCTCTAAGGGCGACTATATAGCCAGCTTGGTTAGCAATGGCTTTATGGCGCTCGATGCATTTCTGCTGGCACGCAAACTGATAAAGGGCTACGGATACTTATTTGGCAGGGGCAAACGCAAGAAGAAATAATAAAAAAAGGGTCACCGCTGTGACCCAACCTTTGTTAACCTTAAATCTAATACTATGAAAAACACACGGTGCAAAGGTACGACATTTTTCGATTTCAACAAAAAAATCCCTAAAATATCGACTCAAATTAACCTATTTTAAGGTTCTAGACCGTATGTTTTACAAATTATAGATATATTTCCTGTCCATCATATGCCAGCGAGATACCCTCTGGCAGACGCTTATTTACCTCCTCGTGCAAGCCTACATCGTGGCATACATGGATAATGAGAGTATTCTTTGCTCCCACCCTGCGGGCAAAGGCTATCGCATCGTCCATCAACTGGTGCGAGTGATGAGGTTTGTCGAATCTCAGAGCATTAACTACCAGCAGTTCTGTGCCCTCGATATACTTCAGTTCGCCATCATCAATAGTCTTCATATCAGTGATATAGGTAAGTTTGCCTATCCTGAATCCCAAGATGGGCAGTTTGCCATGCATCACCTGGATAGGCATCACCTCCATATCCCCTATCTGCATTGGCTGATGGGGATGAATCTCGTGCAATCCTATCGCAGGCACACCTGGATAGCGATTCTCAGCAAAACAATACGGTAGCATCTGCAGCATCGACTGCTTGGCTATCGTATCGGCATATACGTTTATTGCTCCAAACTGGCAGTACGGACGTATGTCGTCCATTCCGCCCATGTGGTCATAGTGCGAGTGGGTTATCAGTATACCATCAATCTTGCGGAAAGGCTGTGGTAATATCTGCTGTCGAAAGTCTGGTCCACAATCTATCAATATGCGGGTCGAGTCTGTTTCTACCAGTGCCGAACAGCGGGTACGTTTGTCTTTAGGATCTGTGCTTTGACAAACCTTGCATTGGCACCCTATAACGGGTACTCCACACGATGTTCCAGTACCAAGAAAAGTTAGTTTCATATCACGTTAACCTCCGGATATATGTCGATACCAAACTTCTTTTTCACATCGGCCTGAATCTGCTGGCAAAGTGCCACAACCTCCTGACCTGTAGCGCCACCACGATTCACCAGCACAAGTGCCTGTTTATCGTGCACTCCTGCCCTACCCATGCTCTTACCTTTCCAGCCGCATTGGTCTATCATCCATCCTGCAGGTATCTTCACGCTGGCAGAATCGATATCATAGTGAGGCATACCCTCGTATTGGGCGGCAAGCTCATTGTATTTTGCGCTAGGCACAATTGGGTTCATAAAGAAACTACCAGCATTGCCCAGCACCTTTGGATCGGGAAGTTTTGCCTCGCGGATGCGGATTATCGTTTCACGAAGCTGTTGGGCCGTAGGATCGCAGATGCCTTCCTTTTCTAATTCAGAACGAATATTACCATAGTCCAGACGGGGCTTGAAAACCTCAGAGAACTGATACTCCACACTCAGTATGAGATACTTATTCTTCCAATCCTTCTTGAATCGGCTCTGGCGATAGCCATATTCGCAATCAGCATTCTCGATGATGCAAACATTGCCTGTTTCTATCTCTATCGCACGGATAGAGCGAATCAGATCCTTAGCCTCAGCACCGTATGCACCAATGTTCTGGACAGCACTTGCGCCCACGTCGCCTGGAATAAGCGACAGATTTTCGGCTCCATATAGCCCCATATTTATGCTCTGGGCCACAACATCGTCGAACACCTCGCCGCTACCACATATCAAACGATCGCCATCGCATCGTATTCCCTTGCAGGCAGAGTGAACCACCGTGCCCTCATAGTCGCGAGTAAGTAGCAGATTGCTACCACCACCTATTATTATATAAGGTACGCGCGAGGTACGTAGCAGTTCGGCCACCTCCTTAGCCTCAGTCTCACTGCTATACTCCACAAACTGAGCACACTTGGCATCTATGCCAAATGTGTTATGCTGTTTCAGACTATAATCCTTCTCAATTCTCACTTCTAAAATCTCAATTCGTATTACGTCATCAGTTTCTTCAGCATCCATCTGCCACCTTCTTTCTTGAATCGCAGCTCCATCTCAAGTCCGTTGGCCACACCTCTCAGCAGATAAATCTTCTGATTTCCCTCCTCCTGAGGCTTGCCATAGATAATGTTGTAGAGTGTCTTGTGGGGCAATGTGGGTGCGAAAGCTTCCCATGTATCTGGTGTAATCACACCTTCCATCATGTTGAAATCGTCATCAGGATCAGGACCTACAAAGTCTACCGTCTCACTGATGCTCTTTACCTGGAAGGCTGTATCGTTTACAAATCGCTGATAGAATGCCAGGAACGATGCGTTGGCATCACTCTGTATAGAGGTAACCTTGATTTCACGGAGCAGCCATGCACCCTTAATGCGCTGGAAGAAGTAGTTCTTAATCTGATTCTTGGCTAGCAAAATCTTCTCTACCACAGCCTCGTTCACAGCAGTGTCCTTCATCAGCTGCATCTGCTTGTCGCTATTAAACAGCAGTGTGTAGTAACCCTGACGCATAAACAGGTGCTCCATCTGCCAGTCGTCCTTCTCGATCTTGGTGATGGTACCGTTTTCAGTCACTCGCAGTGGGAAAATCACGCGCTCTTTCTGCAACTTCTTGTTGGCCAGGAAATTAAACAGAAAATCGTCGAACATGGCATCAGCAGCTCTTGGCATTGGAGTCTCTGTTATCAGAAGCTCCATCGAGTCAACATCCGTGGTGTCGATAGAGTCAGCCACACTGTCGGCTGGCACTTCTTCTGTCTGATTAGCCTTGTTACCCGTACACGAGAACATAATCAGCACAAATGCAAAAATTGCTAAAATAAACCTTTTCATCTACTCAATGTAGTACCTAATCTTTATAATTTCTCTCAAAATTTTGGCAAAGGTACAAAATATTCTCAGTACCTTTGCACGCAAAATTGCAATTTTTATAGTTTATGATACTTGATAAGATAGACGAACTTCTGAAAGAAGTACAGAATTTGAGCGCTAAAAACGCTGAGGAAGTTGAGCAGCTCCGACTGAAATATCTGAGCAAGAAGGGTGAGATTACAGCCCTGATGAACGACTTCCGCGAGGTAGCTGCCGACCAGAAAAAAACTGTCGGCATGAAGATTAACGAACTGAAGACTCTAGCCACCGAGCGCATTAACCAGTTGCGCGAGGAGTGCGAGACTCAGGAGTCGGGCGATGAAACACTCGACCTTACTCGTACCCCATACCCTATCCTGCTGGGTACACGCCATCCGCTCACCATCGTTACCAACGAGATTATCGACATTTTCTCGCGTATGGGCTTTGTGCTGGCCGATGGTCCTGAGGTTGAGGACGACAACCACATCTTCACCAAGATGAACTTTGCCGCCGATCACCCCGCCCGCGACATGCAGGACACATTCTTCGTGTCACAGCATCCCAACGATGTAACCAAGAACATCCTTCTGCGTTCGCACACATCTAGTGTACAGGCCCGCATCATGGAGCGTATGCACGACGAGAACGGTAAGCTTACCTCTCCTATCCGCGTAATCTGTCCAGGTCGCGTATATCGTAATGAGGCCATCACTGCCCGCGCACACTGCTTCTTCCATCAGGTAGAGGGACTGTATATCGACAAGAACGTATCGTTCACTGATCTTAAGCAGGTTCTGCTGTCGTTTGCCAAAGAGATGTTTGGTGCCGATACCAAGATTCGTCTGCGCCCATCATATTTCCCATTCACAGAGCCTAGTGCCGAGATGGATATCTCTTGCTTCATCTGTGGCGGCGAGGGCTGCGGATTCTGCAAGCACACTGGTTGGGTAGAGATCCTGGGTTGCGGAATGGTTGATCCAAACGTACTCGAACTCTGCGGCATCGACTCTAAGGAGTACACAGGTTACGCCTTCGGTATGGGTGTTGAGCGTATCACCAACCTGAAGTATCGCGTAAGCGACCTCCGTATGTTTTCTGAGAACGACACTCGATTCCTCGAAGAATTTGAATCAGCAAACTAATATAATTAAAGCCTCACCAATTCGGTGGGGCTTTAATGTTCTTATAAGCTATAATGTCATCAGTTTATGACACCTCGATAGCTTTTGAAACCTTCTCCTTTGGTTCGTGCTTAGGCATCGTGATGGTCAGTATGCCATCCTCTACCTTTGCAGTAATCTTGTCCCTTACCACATCATCAGGCAGCGTGTAGCTCTGCTCGTAGTTAGAGTAGCTGAACTCGCGACGCAGATAGTGATGATGCTTGTCCTCATGCTTGTGTTCGGCCTTGTTCTCGATTGCAACGGTGAGGTTACCCTCATCATTTATGGCTACACGACAATACTCTTTCTTTATGCCTGGAGCTGCAAGTTCCATTGTGTAGTCGTTCTCACTCTCCTTTACATTGACTGCAGGTGCTGTACTATTGGCACGAGGCAAAAAGTCAGTGTTCAAGAAATCGTCAAATACTGTTGGAAACCAACTGTTTTTAGACATTACTGGCAACATAATCTTTACCTCCTAATTATACTTTTTTAGTTTAACAATGTTACGAGTGCCATCGCCTTTTAGCTTCAGCTCTCACCTACTAAAATGCAATATACATGCCCAGTGCCAAATTGTCGCGCTCTTACGGACACAATGGCACTAATTTTAAACCATGATAAACATTGCTGCCAATTATTTAAACTCACTTAAACATTGGAACAATGTCGATAGTACTACAGTTAGTAATAGATTATTTGCAGAAATTACTCTTTGGCTGTTACAACGGTTACAATGTAAGCGCTCAAAAGTACTAAAATTCCGGCTACGGGTTTGTCCCAGGTCAGGGCGTCTTGGCCTAGCATGATAGCTACGAACGAGGCGATGACGGGCTGCAGATTGGTATAGATGCTTACGGTGGTGGCCTGAAGGTATTTCATCGCAAAGGGGATGAGGAAATAGCCCAGAGCTGTGGCACCTATCACAATGAAGGCCATCTCGGCCACTCCATCCCAGCCCCACGATTGGGTGTATAGAGTATTGGCCGAAAGTTCTGGCAGTGCGATGGGAACGGTAACGATGGCGGAGATGAGAAACACGTACTTCATCTGAGTGACAGGCGAATACTTAGAGGCCACATTGCGGGTGATAATCAGATAGATGGCCCAAGTGAGTACACTCAGGATGGCTAGCGAGATACCTATCAGATCGTTCTTGCCAGAACCTAATGACTGGCTCATCAGTACCATAAGGATGGCGCCAGCGATACCTAGCAATACACCAAGTGATTTCATCGGAGTAATCTTCTCGCCGATGGTGAGTGCGGCGCAAAGCATCACAGCCACAGGGGTGAGTGTGGCGATGAGCGAGAAGTAAACGGGACTGGTATAATCGAGTGCCCAAGCGGTTAGAGTTTGTGAGATAACAAAGCCCAGCAATCCGCCAAACAGTATGGTTATCAGGTCTTTACGCTCGACATGCTCCTTGGGCAAAAAGGCGGCAATCAGCCAGAATAATATGCAGGCGCCCAATGATCGAGAGGCCATATAGCCCATAGGGGTAACCCAATCGTCGAGCAGAAGTTTGGTTACAGGTACGCCAAGGCCGAAGATGGTGTTGGCGAGGAAGATGGCGCTATGCGCCTGGAGTTTTTTGTTCATATACTTTAATTCTATCCTTGATTGACATTTTTGCGTATCGGCGCCATTCGGTGGCGTCGTTAGTGGCGAGATAGTCGAGATTATTCATGTGGCAATAGGCCTCTATCTCGAATGGGTTAAGCAGGTAGGCTCCGTGACGTATCTTGCGATTGGCAGGAAGTGCTTTGAGCCAGTACCACATATATAATAGGTAGAAGCGAAACCACGAATCGCCACACGACTGGGCTTGGCGCAGGTGGATCATTTCGTGATTCTTCATCTCCTTGTTGCGACTGAACAGATCGGCCTCAGCCTGTGTGGGCGTAAGGATGTGACCAAAGAACGTAAGGCCCTCGAACCCTTTCCGCATCCAGAAAGAGTTGACCACAGCGGGCATATCAACCACCCTGCTGGGACGAACCGCACGCCAAATCAGCGGCACCACACTAAACATCATCCACATAATGGATGCAAAGGTAGTATTTTTATTGAAAATTAAACATTGAAGATTGAAAATTGTTTTGATTTCAAATCTTTTTTGTATTTTTGCACACAAAAATCAATGAATAATGGACGAGATAAAGCGTATAGAACAGCTCCGCAAAGAGCTACACGAGCATAATTACAAATACTACGTGCTGAACCAACCTACCATTGGCGACCAGGAGTTCGACTTCATGATGCACGAACTGCAGGATCTGGAGGCTAAGCACCCAGAGATGGCGGACCCTAACTCGCCAACACAACGCGTGGGTAGCGACCTGAATGCGGAATTCCGCCAGGTGGAACACAAGTATCCCATGCTATCGCTGGCCAACACATACAATGAACAGGATGTGGCCGACTGGTACGAGAGCGTGAAGAAAGGTTTGGCAGGCGAGGATTTCGAGGTGTGCTGCGAGATGAAATACGACGGACTCTCGATATCGCTGACATACGTTGACGGAAAGTTAACACAGGCTGTGACTCGTGGCGATGGCGTGCATGGCGACGATGTAACGGCAAACGTAAAGACTATACGTTCGATACCTTTGGTACTTACTCCACCTGCACCCGACGATCTGTTTGCTGCCCCAGCCTACCCTCACGAGTTTGAAATCAGAGGCGAGATACTGATGCCTTGGAGCGTGTTTGAACGACTGAACAAGGAGCGCGAGGAGGCCGAAGAACCGCTATTTGCCAATCCGCGAAATGCAGCCAGCGGCACCCTGAAGAGTCAGAAATCTAGTCTGGTAGCTAGTCGCCAACTGGATGCATACCTATATTATCTGTTGGGCGAAGAACTGCCTGCCGAAGGACACTTTGAAAACTTGGAAGTAGCTCGCCAATGGGGATTTAAGATATCGGAAGGCATGAAGAAGGTAAAGACACTGCAACAGATTTACGACTTCATAAACTACTGGGACACTGAGCGCAAAAAACTGCCTGTGGCTACGGATGGTATCGTGCTGAAAGTGAACTCTATCCGCCAGCAACGTGCACTTGGTTTTACAGCCAAGAGTCCACGATGGGCAATTGCCTATAAATTCAAGGCCGAGCGTGTTTGCACCCGACTGAACGAGGTGACTTATCAGGTGGGCCGAACTGGAGCTATCACGCCTGTGGCCAATATGGATCCAGTGCAACTGGCTGGCACCACAGTGAAGCGTGCCACACTGAACAACGAGGACTTTATAAAGAGTTTCGACCTGCACATAGGCGACTACGTGTATGTGGAGAAAGGTGGCGAAATCATACCAAAGATAGTTGGTGTAGACATCGATCAACGCCCAATCATAGCACAACCAGTGGAGTTTATCAAGCGTTGTCCTGAATGCGGCACGCCACTGGTGCGCTACGAGGGCGAAGCAGCGTGGTATTGTCCTAACGACACTGGGTGTCCGCCACAGATTAAGGGCCGCATAGAGCACTTTATCGCCCGCAAAGCAATGAACATCGACTCGCTGGGTCCAGAGACTGTCGACGAATACTATCGTCACCATCTGATACACAACATAGCCGATCTGTACGACATCGACGTGCAACAGATTAATGGCGATGGTAGTCGCACCAAGTCGGCTCAGCGTATAGTGAACGGTATCGCAGCATCGAAGGATGTGCCATTTGAGCGCGTGGTGTTTGCACTGGGAATAAGATTTGTCGGCGAGACATCAGCAAAACTTCTGGCACGACACTTCAAGAATATCGATGCGCTGATGAATGCAGGAATAGAGGAACTGCAGGAGATTGAAGGTATCGGCGAGGTGATGGCAAAGAGCATCATCACCTACTTCCATAATGAGGAGAATCTTAAGATTATTGAGCGCCTGAGAGCATACGGCCTGCAGATGGAACTGTCTGAAGCTCAGACGGCTAACGTATCAGATAAGCTAGCAGGACAGAGTGTAGTAATCAGTGGTGTGTTTACTCATCACAGTCGCGATGAATACAAGGCCATCATCGAGCAGAATGGCGGAAAGAATGTAGGAAGCATCAGCAGTAAGACATCGTTTATACTGGCTGGCGAGAATATGGGACCATCAAAACTGCAAAAGGCAGAGAAGCTGGGAATAAAGATTATGAGCGAGGAAGAATTTCTCTCACTTCTAAATTCTTAAATCAAGGATTAGTCTTCGTCCCAATAACTGATAGTGCGCGTCTGGACAACTTCCATTGTCTGGGCGCGCTGTCCTTTTAGCCAGTTGGTGATGTGGAGTGTGTTTTTGGTCCAGTTGTCGTTGTCGTCGCGCTCCTCAATGTTGTACTTCATCGTGACGCTCATAATGCACTCGTTGTCCTTGTCGAATGCCTTCTGACTCTGCTGGGTCATCTCGCCATCATCGTCCCACTTGTAATCGGTTACCAGCTTTAGACCAGAAACCATATTGGTTTGGATGGTGCGCTTAAGGTTGCCATCATCGTTATAATCGTAGGTAATCTGCTTTTTCTCGCCTCCTTCAGTCAGTGTGGCCGAAATAAGGTAACCCACTTGATTATACTGTCGATCTGTGAGTTCGAGAGATTCTATCTTGCCCATCTCGTCGAAATGTTCGATGGGATTCTCGGCCACAGGATTTTCTGTGATAACCTCCTGCACAAATCCCTTCAAGCCCATGTTCGACACATCTTTATAATATGGCGACATGTTTAGATAATAGTAGCTGATGGAGTGAGCACCATTTTCGTGTAGAGTAATAGTTTGGCGTATGTAGCCATAATCGGTGAGCACATAAAGCGAACCATCACCTTTGGCCTTGAAGTTGCCAAACTCTCGTTGCAGTTTGCCCAAAAGATACTTCTGATTGCGCTCGTAGAGTTCGCGAGTGCGATATGGGCCACAAGTTACAGTTGCCTCACTGAGCATCTTGGTCTTGTCGTTGACTGACACTTCGAGTCGGGCATCTTTTATACCATAGAAATCGCCCTTAAAGTGATAGGTTTCATCATCGTTTTCGCCCTCAACCAGCTGAAATCCGATGGCCTTGAGTGCTGGAACAAATGCAGAATCGGTACCCTCGAGCGGGGCATCCATCAGCGTGATGCACTTAGGATCGTAGATGGCCTGACTCCAAACCATCATAGCTGCCAGAAGCATGAAAACAAGCAATCCTATCTTTTTCATAACGACTGCAAAAGTAAGGAGAAAAAGCGAAAACGCCAAATAATCAGTAATTTTTAACCATAATAAAAAAAAATATCGTACCTTTGCACCCATGAAAAAAGGACTTGTACTAGAAGGTGGCGCAATGAGAGGGCTTTTTACTGCCGGCATCCTAGATGTGATGATGGAGGCAAAAGTGGAGCCCGACGGACTGATAGGTGTATCAGCCGGAGCTGCTTTTGGATGCAACTATAAGAGTCGCCAACCAGGACGAGCCATACGATATAACAAGAGGTTTGCACGCGACAAGCGCTTTTGCAGTTGGCAGTCGTGGCTGAAGACGGGCGACCTGTATAATGCAGACTTTGGCTATCACGCAATCCCCACAATTTTCGACGTGTTCGACAACGAGGCATTTGAAGAGAACCCGATGGAGTTTTATGCCGTGTGCACAGATGTGGAAACAGGCAAGCCCATATACAAGAAACTGACAGAGGGAACACAGCTAACATACGATTGGATTAGAGCATCTGCATCTATGCCGTTAGCATCGAAGGTGGTTGAGCTTGAAGGCATGAAAGTTCTTGACGGAGGTGTAGCAGATTCTATCCCCTTAGAGTATTTCGAGAGCATAGGATACGAGAAGAATATGGTTATACTTACCCAACCTGATGGCTACGTAAAAGAGCATAACAAACTTATGCCGCTGATGCGCGTGGCACTAAGGAAGTATCCAAACATGATTGAAGCAATGGACAATCGCCATATCATGTATAACAAAGAGCTAGTATATGTATATCAGGCCGAGTCGACCGGTCGCGCACTTGTGATTCGTCCTGAAGAGTCCCTACCAATCGGCCACATATCGCACAATCCTGAAGAGATGCAGCGAGTATACGAAATTGGCCGCAAAACCGGAATGAAATATATAGAGAGAATTAAAGCATTTTTTAGATGAGAATTGATATTATAACCGTACTACCAGAGATGCTCGAGGGCTTTGTGCACGAGTCGATTCTGGCAAGAGCAGAAAAGAAGGGATTAGCCGAAATACGTTTACATAACCTGAGAGACTATACTCTGGATAAATGGCGTCGTGTAGACGATTATCCATACGGCGGCAGCGCTGGTATGGTGATGCAGTGCGAGCCTATCGATCGTTGTATCACAGCACTGAAGGCCGAGCGCGATTATGACGAAGTAATCTTTACATCGCCTGATGGTGAGCGTTTTGACCAGCACATGGCCAACGAGCTATCGCTGAAGGGTAATCTGATTATCCTGGCTGGTCATTACAAGGGTATCGACCAGCGCATACGCGAACATCTTATTACTAAGGAGATTTCAATTGGCGACTTTGTGCTGACTGGTGGCGAACTGGTTGCAGCTATGATTGCCGATGCTATCGTACGTGTGGTTCCTGGTGTTATCGGCGATGAGCAATCAGCCCTGAGCGATTGTTTTCAGGACGACATACTTGCTGCCCCTATCTACACTCGTCCTGCAGAATACAAGGGATGGAAGGTGCCCGAGATACTGCTTAGCGGCAACGAGGCAAAAATACGCGAATGGGAGTTTGAACAAGCGATGGAGCGAACACGCAGACTTCGCCCAGACTTGTTGAAAGAGAAATAAAATGAATATCCCCCGCCGGCTGGTGGGGGATATTTGTTTATTTTGCGAATCGCTCTGCTTGAGAACGGATAAGTTCGGCATCATTAAAGTAGTCGATACGCATGGCCTTGCGAACCTCGTCCATGGTCTGGGCACCAACCTCGCGAGCCTGCTCTGTACCTTTCTTTAATATATTATATATCTCAGGGATATCCTTCTCGAACTCAGCACGACGAACACGCATTGGCTCGAGGAACTGGTTGAGTACCTGATTAAGGAACTTCTTGCACTTCATATCGCCAAGTCCACCACGACGATAGTGATCCTTCAACTCATCCAGATTCTGATACTCAGGTAGGAAATTCTTGAAGTCCTCATCGGTAGAGAATGCATCGAGATATGTGAATACGGCGTTACCCTCCACATGACCAGGATCGTTCAGGTTTACATGCTCTGGGTCGGTATACATAGAGCGAACCTTCTGCCATACATCCTCGGCTGTATCTGAGAGGTAGATACAGTTGCCTAGCGACTTTGACATCTTCTCCTTACCATCAGTACCAGGCAGACGACGAGCTGTCAGATTCTCAGGCAGCATGATATTTGGTTCTACCAGTACTGGAGCGTAAATCTGGTTGAATCGGCGAACCAACTCGCGAGTTACTTCAAGCATTGGCTCCTGATCTTCACCTGCAGGAACGGTTGTAGCCTTGAAGAGTGTGATATCAGCAGCCTGCGAAACAGGATAGCAGAAGAATCCAAGAGGAATACTCTCGCCTTCGAAACCACGCATCTTAACCTCGGTCTTAACTGTTGGGTTGCGCTGAACACGACTTACAGACACAAGGTTCATCAGATAAGTAGTGAGCTCAGCAAGCTCAGGTATCTGACTCTGGATGAACAGAGTGCACTTAGCAGGATCAAGACCTGCAGCGAGATAGTCGAGTGCTACCTCTATGATGTTCTGACGAATCTTCTCAGGATTATCAGCATTATCGGTCAGAGCCTGAACATCGGCCATAAACACAAACATGCGATCGAAGTCGCCTTGATTCTGCAATTGAACGCGTCGGCGCAGTGAGCCAACGTAGTGTCCGAGATGGAGCTTACCAGTGGGACGGTCGCCCGTCAAAATTACTTTTCCCATATGTTTTTTAGTCTTAATTTTCGAATTTGCGTGCAAAGGTACGAAATAAATTCTACTAATCTGCATAATTATTGTAAAAAATAGGGTTAAAAGGGTGGCTTTTTGATAAATAATATGTATCTTTGCCGACAAATTGATTAATAATAACGTATTTTCTACAAATGTTTAGCATAGATACCTATATAAAAAGGCGCCAGGAATTGAAAAAGCTGGTTGGAAAAGGAGTAATAATTCTATTTGGCAATAACGATTCGCCAGCCAATTATCCAGCTAATGCCTACGCCCCGATGAGACAGGATTCATCGTTTCTTTATTACTTCGGACAGCATCGCGACGGATTGGTAGGTGTGATTGATATCGACAACGACGAAGAGATTATCTTTGGCGACGATATAGACGTAGAGGACATCGTTTGGATGGGCTTCACCCCATCAGTAGCCGACCTGGCTGCAGAAGTGGGAGTAAAAAAGACTGCCCCCATGAAGGAGTTGGCAAAAGTTTGCTCACCAAACAGGGAAATCCACTTCCTCCCCCCCTATCGATTCGACACCAAGATTCAGATAATGGATCTGTTGGGAATTCATCCCAGTCAGCAGAAGGAGAAGGCATCGCTACAGCTTATTAAGGCCGTAGTAAAAATGCGCGCCACTAAGGAGCCACAAGAGATTGAGGCTATCGAGCGTGCATGCGAAATAGGATATATGATGCATACTACAGCCCAAAAGCTGATTCGTCCAGGAGTAACTGAGCGATATATCGGCGGACAGGTTGACGGCATCGCCCGCAGTCTGGCTCAGGGCAACAGTTTTGCAACAATCTTCAGTCAGCATGGCGAGATAATGCACGGAAACCCATCGGATGCCAAACTGGAGGCAGGCCGATTGGCACTATGTGATGCAGGATGCGAACTGGATGACTATTGTTCTGACCATACCCGCACAATGCCTGTTACAGGCAAGTTCACCCAGCGCCAATTGGAAATCTACTCTATCGTAGAGGCATGTCATGATTACGCTATCGAGGTGGCTAAACCTGGCGTAAAATATATGGATGTACACTTTGCTGTGTGCAGACTGATGACAGAACGACTGAAGGAACTCGGACTGATGAAGGGAGATACAGACGAGGCTGTAGAAGCTGGAGCACATGCTATGTTCCTACCCCACGGATTGGGACATATGATGGGAATGGATGTGCACGATATGGAAGGTTTGGGCCAGATATACGTAGGTTTCGACGAAGAAACACGTCCTAACCTCGAACAATTTGGTACTAACTGTCTGCGTATGGGTCGCAAACTCGAAGAGGGTTTTGTGATTACCGACGAGCCTGGTATCTATTTCATCCCACAGCTCATCGACGAGTGGAAAGCCAGCGGACACTGCAAAGAATTCTTGAACTTCGAGAAACTCGAAACATACAAGGACTTCGGCGGAATCCGCATAGAGGACGATATCCTGATAACCAAAGACGGATGCCGATTCCTGGGCAAAAACAGAATTCCTTATCATCCCAAGGATGTAGAGGAGTTTATGGCAAAGAATAATCAATAAAAAAAAAATAAAAAGTAAAATGAAGAAAATTACAACACTTGCACTCGTGGCTATGGTGGCCCTGAGTGCTTCGGCAGCCAAGAAGAAGGCTCCCGCAAAGGACGCGAACAAACCCGTGTTCACAGTTATCAAGGAGAATCCTATCACTAGTATTAAGGACCAGAACCGTTCTGGTACGTGCTGGGACTACTCTACTCTTTCTTTCTTCGAGGCAGAGATCCTGAAGGCAACAGGTAAGACTTACGATCTTGACGAGTCGTTCGTAGCCAACAAGACTTATATGGAGCGCGCCATCCAGGTGGTTCGCTATCATGGCGATTGCCAGTTTGCTCAGGGCGGATCGGCCGAGGATGTACTTGCCACAATGAAGACTCATGGTATCATCCCACAGGGCATCATGCCTTTCCCAGGTTCACTGTATGGCGACTCGCTGAACAACTTCAACGAGTTCTTTGGTCAGCTCGAGCCATACGTAGCTGCCATCGCAAAGAGCAGCTCAAAGAAGATCTCTAGCCAGTGGAAGGTTGGACTTCAGGGTATCCTCGATGCATATCTGGGCAAGTGTCCCGAGAAGTTTACTTTCGAAGGTAAGGAGTATACTCCAAAGAGCTTCATGGCTTCACTGGGTATCAATCTTAACGACTACGTTAGCATCACAAGCTATACCCATCACCCATTCTATACCACATTTGCTGTAGAGGTACAGGACAACTGGCGTTTCCCACAGAGCTATAATGTACCCATGGACGAGATGAGACGCATTCTTGACAACGCTGTTGAGAATGGATACACAGTAGCTTGGGGCGGAGATGTATCTGAAGAAGGATTCACTCGCAACGGTCTGGCTTATGCAGTTGACGCTAAAGCAGCTCAGAGCCTCGCTGGTAGCGATATGGCTCGTTGGCTTAATCTGGCTCAGGACAAGAAGCGTAACATCATCGACTCACTGGGTTGCAAGGTGCCTGAGGTTAAGCCTACACAGCAGATGCGTCAGGAGCGTTTCGACAACTGGGAGCTGACTGACGACCATGGTATGCTGATATACGGTGTTGCTAAGGATCAGAATGGCAAGGAGTATTACATGGTTAAGAACTCATGGGGTGAGACAGGTGCCTACAAGGGAATCTGGTATATGACTAAGGACTATATCGTTCTGAACACGATGGACTTCCTGATCAATAAGAATGCAATTCCTGCTGACATACGTAAAAAGCTTGGTATCTAATGCATTTCAAATGGAATTACCAACCACCTACATCAGAACAACAGACGGCGGCTAAGGAGCTTGGAGAGAAAATCGGCATGAGTCCGATACTTGCCAATCTCCTTATCCAGCGAGGCATTAAGACGGAGAGCGCAGCAAAGCGCTTCTTCCGTCCGATGCTAAACGAGCTGATAGATCCGTTTCTGATGAACGACATGGATGTGGCGGTAGACAGGCTCAACGATGCGATGGGGCGCAAAGAGCGTATAATGGTCTACGGCGACTACGATGTCGATGGATGTACGGCGGTAGCCTTGGTGTATAAATTCCTGCAGCAGTTCTATTCCAACATCGAATATTATATCCCCGACCGCTACGAAGAGGGATATGGTATCAGCAAGAAAGCACTGCACTATGCAGCAGATAAAGGCATCAAGCTAATAATAATACTGGATTGCGGTATCAAGGCAATCGAAGAGATAGCCTATGCTAAGACCTTAGGCATCGACTTCATCATCTGCGACCATCATGTGCCCGATGATGAGTTGCCTGATGCTGTGGCAATCCTGAACCCCAAGCGCGAAGATTCCACCTACCCATTCAAAGACCTTTGTGGTTGCGGTGTAGGTTTCAAACTTATGCAGGCCTTTGCTAAAAACAACGGCATACCATTCTCACGACTTATTCCCCTACTCGACTTCTGCGCTGTAAGTATTGCAGCTGATATCGTGCCGATTATGGGCGAAAACCGCATACTGGCCTATCACGGACTTAAGCAACTGAACCAGAGTCCATCGGTAGGTCTTAAAGCTATTATAGATATATGTGGACTGACTGGACGCGAGATAACCATGAGCGACATCGTATTCAAGATTGGTCCGCGAATCAATGCTTCAGGACGTATGCAGAATGGCACCGAGGCCGTAGACTTGCTGGTTGAGAAAGATCTCCAGAAGGCTCTGGCCGAAGCAAATCATATCAACGAGTATAATGAGCAGCGTAAGGATGTAGACAAGCAGATGACTGAAGAGGCAAACCAGATAGTAGAAAAGCTGGAGAGCCAGAAGCATCACGCCAGCATCGTTCTATACGACGAGAACTGGAAAAAGGGTGTTATCGGCATTGTTGCCTCGCGACTTACAGAACTCTATTATCGTCCAACAGTAGTGCTTACCAAGTTTAACGGTATAGCTACAGGTTCGGCACGTAGTGTGGCTGGATATGATGTTTACGATGCTATCAAGAGTTGTCGCGACTTGCTCGAAAACTTCGGCGGACATACCTATGCTGTAGGTCTTTCGCTTAAGATTGAAAACATTCCAGAGTTCCGCAGTCGTTTCCAGAAGTATGTGATGGAGCATATCCAGCCAGAACAGACCGAAGCAACACTTGACATCGATGCTGTTATCGATTTCAAGGATGTGACCAAACGATTGCACAACGATCTAAAGAAGTTTGCACCTCATGGTCCAGACAACCCCAAGCCATTGTTCTGCACACGTAATGTGTACGATTATGGTACATCAAAGGTTGTTGGTCGTCAGCAGGAGCATATAAAGCTTGAGCTCGTCGACTCAAAGTCGAGCAATGTACTTAATGGAATAGCCTTCGGACAGAGTGCATCTGCTCGCTACATCAAGTCGAAACGTTCGTTTGACATCGTCTACACCATCGAGGACAATATCTACAAACGTACCGAAGTACAGTTGCAGATCGAGGATATTCTGCCGTCGGAAGTTGACAGTTGATAGTAGAAAGTGGATAGATATCAGGAGATATTAAAACAATACTGGGGCTACGATGATTTCCGCGGGATTCAGCGCGAAATCATCGAGTCTATTGGTAGCGGTCACGACACACTGGGACTGATGCCAACAGGTGGCGGTAAGTCGATAACATTCCAAGTGCCGGCATTAGCTCAAGAAGGAACGTGCATCGTAATCACCCCACTCATCGCCCTTATGAAGGACCAGGTAGACAACCTGCGCCGTAAGGGTATAAAAGCAGCAGCAATATATAGCGGACTTACACACGAGGAAATAATCATTACACTTGAGAATGCTATCTTCGGTGCCGTTAAACTGCTATATGTATCGCCAGAGCGACTTTCGTCAGAACTATTCCAGACCAAGCTACGCCACATGAAGGTGAGCTTTATTACTGTAGACGAAGCCCACTGTATATCGCAATGGGGATATGACTTCCGCCCTTCATATCTGCAGATAGCGCAGATAAGGAAATTGGTGCCCAATGTGCCCGTACTTGCGCTTACAGCTACAGCTACACCGCAGGTTGTAGACGATATCCAAGCCAAGCTAGTTAGAGAATCTAACACCACAAGCGACTTCAATGTCTTCAAGATGAGCTTTGAACGTAAGAATCTTGCTTACGTGGTGCGTCATGCCGACGATAAAATTGGCGAACTGATACATATCCTTAAGAGTACCAAAGGTTCTGCGATTGTCTATGCAAGAAGCCGCAGACGCACCAAGGAATATGCCGAGATAATCAATGAAGCCGGCATATCAGCCACATTCTATCACGCAGGACTTGATGCAAGCGTAAAAGACCAACGCCAACGCGAGTGGCAAGATAATAAGCATCGTGTGATGGTGGCCACAAATGCCTTTGGAATGGGTATCGACAAGCCTGATGTACGTGTGGTAGTTCATGTGGATTGTCCTGATAGCATCGAAGCATACTTTCAGGAAGCAGGTCGTGCTGGCCGCGATGGACTTAAGGCATATGCAGTATTGCTATACAACAATTCGGACGAGCGAAAACTACAGAAACGCATCTCAGACAGTTTCCCAGAGAAGGACTACATCCGTCAGGTATACGAGCATCTGGCTTATTATTATCAGATAGGTGTAGGCTCTGGATATGGCCACACGTTCGAATTCAACATCGATAAGTTCTGCCATAATTTCCACCACTTCCCCATCCAGGTAGATTCGGCCTTGAAGATTCTGCAACGAGCAGGATATATTGAGTATACCGAAGAGCAGGACAATCAGGCACGTGTGATGTTTACTGTTAGTCGCAACGATCTGTACCGTCTGGAGAACAACAGTCCCAACGAGGATAAAATCATCACTGCACTATTGCGTAGCTATGGTGGACTATTCACCGATTATAATTATATAGATGAGACTTATCTGGCGTCAATAACCCAACTGCAACCACAGCAAGTCTACCTTACGCTTAAGAGTCTGTCGCAACGCCACATACTACACTTCATCCCACAGAAGAAAACTCCATTTATACGTTACACTCAACGACGCGAGGACAAGGAATATATACAACTGATGCCCGAAGTGTATGAGGAGCGTAAATCACAATTTGCCGAGCGTATCAACTCGATGATACGTTATGCCACAAGCGATAGTATCTGCCGAAGCCGTCAGCTATTGCGATACTTTGGCGAGAAAAACGATCATAACTGTAAGCAGTGTGATGTATGCCTTAGTCAGCGCAAAGAAGGGATGGTTTCAGAACCAAGACTTAACGAAGCAGCAACTAAGATTCTTCAATTGCTGGAAGATGGCAAGCCCCACCCCATAACAGAATTAAAAAGCATCGAGCTGCCAGATAGCGAACTCGATGCTGCTTTGGATTATCTTTCTAACGAAGAGTATATTCTTCAGAAGGATGGTCTTATCTCTAAATCTTAATTAGAAGTCCAGCTTCAACTGGCGATCATCCTCTTTATCATGCTCGTGGCAGTAGCTGCTACCATCGAAACAGTGTGTACATACTCTGCACTTGTCCATACCGATACTCTTAATCAGATCTTCGAGCTTGGCAAACTTAAGCGAAGTAAGTCCTAGTCGCTTAGCAATCTCGTCGACCATACGCTTATACTCGGGCGAATCAGTCTGAGCATATTTCTCAAGATTCTTCTTATCGTCACCCTCAAAGTCCTTGATGATACGACGTGTAATCAACTCCATATCACTCTTAGATGATGTAAAGCCGATAAACGGACAGCCATATACCAATGGAGGACATGAGATGCGGCAATGAACCTCCTTAGCTCCATATTCGAAGAATGTCTTGACATTGTCCTTGAGCTGGGTGCCACGAACGATTGAGTCGTCGCAAAAAACCACGCGCTTATCCTTCAATAGCGCAGGGTTTGGTATCAGTTTCATCTTGGCTACCAACGAACGGCGCTCCTGATTCCCTGGAGTAAACGAACGAGGCCAAGTTGGAGTATATTTCAGTACGGCACGCTTGTAAGGCACACCTTTACCCTCGGCATAACCAAGAGCCATACCTACACCAGAATCGGGCACACCACAAACGCAGTCTACGTCTGTTTCATCCTTCTCACCCATCATCTTACCATTGGTCTCGCGAACGTTTTCTACGTTGATACCATTATAATCAGATGCGGGGAATCCGTAATAAACCCAGAGGAACGAGCAAATCTGCTCACGCTTCCAAGGCTCCTGCAGCACCTCTACATTGTCTGCAGTAAGGAATACTATCTCGCCAGGACCTAAGTCTCTTACACGCTTATAGTCAAGATTGGGGAAACTGGTAGTTTCACTGCTCACCGCATATGCGCCATCTTTCTGTCCGATAACGATTGGTGTACGGCCCAAGAAGTCGCGAGCGGCGATAATTCCCTTTTCTGTAAGAATCAGCATCGAGCACGAACCTTCAATCTTGCGGTAAACCAGATTGATTCCTTCAACAAACGTGCGGCCCATATTGATGAGCAACGCCACAAGTTCGGTCTGGTTGATTGTGTTGGCCGAGTACTCGCTGAAGTGCATACGACGATCTAGAAGTTCCTGAGCTATCTCTTCGATATTGTTAATCTTGGCCACAGTCACTACAGCGTAACGACCCAGGTGCGAATTAACCAAAATAGGCTGAGGATCGGTATCGCTTATCACTCCGATGCCCTGATGACCAGAAAATGAGTCGAGCTCATCCTCAAACTTAGAACGGAAGTAGTCGCGCTCCAGGTTGTGGATCTTACGGCTGAAACCATTCTCCTTATCAAAAGTCACCAGTCCGGCACGCTTTGTACCCAGGTGCGAATTATAATCGGTGCCGTAGAACAGGTCGTTAACACAGCACTTAGTGGAAATTGTTCCAAAAAATCCGCCCATACCTAATTAATTAAAATAATACAAGAACGAAGCGATACCCTCGAGTGCAGGTTTACGCTGTCCTTCGATTTCAATCCTGAATTCAATCTCTGCCTTACAGATACCACGCAGGTTCTGTATGTTGTGCAACTTGGTAACAAGTCTTACCTTTGATCCCGTAATGACGGGCTGACCAAAACGCATCTTGTCCATACCATAGTTAACCAGCATCTTGATGTTGTTCACCTCGATAATCTGGTCCCACATGTAAGGCAGAAGCGATAGTGTCAGATAGCCGTGTGCGATAGTGCTCTGATACTGACTCTCCTTCTTTGCGCGCTCCACGTCGACGTGTATCCACTGATGGTCGAGTGTGGCATCGGCAAACATGTTGATGCGGTCTTGGTCTACTTGCAGCCATTCGGAAGCTCCGAGCTCCTCACCTAGGTGGGCTGCGAATTCATCATACGAATTAATAACTAATTTTCCCATATCATATTTTAAAATGAATCACGGGGATGCATGTTGCACCCCCGTGATTGTAGTATTATACGTCTTGGTTCTCCGGACGCAGCTTACGAACGGTCTCACCAGCACGCCACATTTCCTGATTGCGCATAGCCTCAAGTTCCTTCTCGAGTCCAGCACGATAGTCAGGCTTAGAGTTAGCGTCGATGGTAATCTGAGCCTCGTTACCAGTCTGTACCGAGTAGTATAGCCACTCCATAACAGGCTTGATAGCATCGTGGAAACGTGGAGCCCAGTCCAGAGCACCGCGCTGAGCGGTGGTAGAACAGTTAGCATACATCCAGTCCATACCCTTTGCACCAAACAACGGACCAAGGCTCTGTGTCAGCTCCTCTACAGTCTCGTTGAAAGCCTCTGAGGGAGAGTGTCCGTGCTCGCGCAGAACCTCATACTGAGCAAGCAACAATCCCTGAATGGCACCCATCAGCGATCCGCGCTCACCAGTAAGGTCTGATGTAGCCTCACGCTCGAATGTAGTTTCAAACATATATCCAGCACCGATACCGATACCGAAAGCCAGTGTCTTCTCCTTAGCTGTACCAGTTGCATCCTGGTATACTGCATACGAACAGTTCAGACCACGACCCTCGCAGAACATGGTGCGAAGACTTGTACCTGAGCCCTTAGGAGCAACCATAATCACGTCGACATCCTTTGGAGGAACTACTCCTGTGCGATCGCTCCAGTTGATGGCGAAACCATGACTGTAATAAAGTGTCTTACCGGGTTTGAGATACTGCTTGATGGTGGGCCACTGCTGAATCTGACCAGCATCACTAAGAAGCATGCAGAGGATGGTACCCTTCTCAGCGGCTTCCTCGATAGAGAACAAAGTCTCTCCAGGAACCCAACCATCGGCAACAGCCTTGTCGTAGGTCTTGCCTGGACGCTGACCAACGATTACGTTGAATCCGTTATCGCGCAGGTTGCAGGCCTGACCTGGGCCCTGAACGCCATAACCGATCACTGCGATGGTTTCTTTCTTCAATACTTCACGTGCTTTCTCAAGTGAGAACTCTTTGCTGGTGACTACAGTCTCTGTTACGCCACCGAAATTCATTTGTGCCATAATAGCTTAAAGTTTAATGTTGTACATAACCCTGCGTACTATGCCAGCCCTACCCGAGAGCCGTCGTCTTGTCAGTCCGCTCCTACCCTACACGAGGATACGACTTAGGCGTTAACTATTTAAATCGGGTGCAAAATTAATCATTTCTGCCCACATTGCCAAAAAATCTCAGCGTTTTTTTATTTTTTAATTATCACCTTAATATATTATAGTTTGATTCTGCGCCAAATCCAGCGGGGAATTCTTCGCCAGAAAGCGGTAAGAATTCTGTATTTCCAGTCAATCACTCGGATATGCTTGCGATTCTCGATGGCCGATACTATTTCGCGAGCCACAGCATCGGGCTTTAGCATCATCGGATAGTGGAACGTGCCGCTAAGCAATGCTGTATCCACAAATCCGGGACGGATATCCGTAAACTTGATGTCGAGTCCGCGGGCATTTGCTTGTTGCTCCAGGGCCTGCAGATAAACATTCTGCATGGCTTTTGCGGCCGAATATGCGGGCGCAGGACCTAAGCCCTTGGTTCCAGCTATCGATGTGATAGCGGCTATATGCCCCTTGCCTTGTTGGGCAAAATAGCGATACGCACACCCCACCATTCGCGTAAAACCTACGCCATTGGTCTGCATAGTGGCCAATTCTATGTCTTCAGTTAGTTCACGGTTCTGTTTACCGATACCTGAGGCATAGAAAAACAGATCCATCCCCCCCATACGATCTATCAATGCCGTCAGCCTATAAGCAGCATCGGTGCTGGTAACGTCGATTTGCTCGACATCAGCAGCACCAATGCTATTCAGTAGGTCTATTCGGCGAGCCGCAACGCCTACCGTCCAACCTTTTTGGATTAATAGGCGAGCCACTTCGAGTCCTATGCCCGAAGAGGCTCCTATTACTATCGCTTTACTCATCAGGCAGGAACAATGGGTCCTCGGGCATCACCATTACAGGCTTTGTCTCGTAAGCCTTCAGTAGCTTATCCGATACGTACTTTTTATTTACAACCAGACGGAACATATACTCACGGAACCATTCGGCTGTCATAATGATACAACCCTGCTGTCCGCTTGTAGCGCCCCACGAGTTTTCCACCTTCCATTTTACGGGATTGCCTTTCGAATCAAGGTCTACAGCGGTAAGAGTCATTGCGTGTGTAGAACCGCTATCAAATGTACTGATACGCTGAGCCTTGTCCATTTTGAAGGTTGTTCCGAACACAGAACCGTAGTCGAAATTATCCAACGAAGCATAGCCGCGTTTGCGATCCAGAAGTTTGCCTACATCGTATGAGCTGTACATCTTGCGACCATCCTTAAGCGACGCGATAGCTAGCTTCTCGATCTCGTCCATTGGCAGGTTGAGATAGCGCCAGTTGGTACCATCATAGGTGTGGCGATCGTACTCTACCTCGTAGGTCTTGTAGTACTCACGACGTGGGTCGTTCATCACCATGATGAATGTGCCCTTGATATCGTCGCCTACCACCTCCTTGTAGAAACTCAGCGGAGTGTACTCTTTGGCCTCACCTAGCTGGCGTCCGTTGCTATCGCGGAAGGCATAGGTGAACTTCTCAACAGGAGCACCAAGTGTTAGCTTCAGCATGCGATAAACCTGAGCAAGCATCTCGGTCTTAGCCTTCTGGATATCGGTAGCACTCTTCTTCTTGGCCACCATATCGCGAAGCTGGAGTCCGAACTCACGAAGCTTTGACGATATCAGGCTGCGAGCCTTTGATGTATTCTCGCTGGTGTAAGTCTCTGGCATGATTTCTGATGGCACCAGACCATATTTTGGAGCCAAATCAGCTACACCACAGAATGTTCCACCATCGTTGATAGGCGAACTAAAGAAGAACTGCACGCGCTTGTCGTCGATTGGTTTCTTAGCAGTATCGATCACGCCCTGAAGCATCAGGTTGGCCTTCTCCAACTGATCCCAGAAGAACAGATATGCCTGCGAGAACTCGATGCTTACCGAGTCGGCATGCGACATATAGTTTGAGCGCAACACGTTAAGTCCGCTGAACATCCAGCAACGTCCAGATGATTTCTGGTCGGTAATCGACTGCTTACGTGTCTCGATCGAGAAGTGTGTATCTAGTGGCAAAGCTGCAGTTTTGTAGTTCTTGGCCAATGCGTCGATGCTCATGCCGTAGATGGCATTAGCGATAACGCGCTCTTTTCCACACTGTTTCTGCTCCTTCTGGATTTCCTGAAGCATCTGTGGCGAAATCCCCCCACCCTGAGTCTGAGCCTGAGCCGCAATAGCGCAGGCGGCAAATGCAATACAAATTGTTTTCTTATACATGTTTATTTACTTCTTTTTTGTTGTTGTCTTTTTAGTTGTAGTCTTCTTTTTGGTTGTTGTTGTCTTCTTTGTTGTTGTGGTAGTCTTTGGCTTGTAATACTTCTGAGCCTCGGGCAACCATCCCTGAATGTTCTTGATACGAGTAGCATCTGATGGGTGATCGCTCAGGAACTCGGCTGTGTTGTTAGTACTAGCTGCCGACATACGCTGCCAGAATGTAACAGCTACACTAGGATCATATCCTGCCATAGCGGCAAAGATCAGACCCATATGGTCGGCCTCGTTCTCATGATTGCGCGAATACTTCAAGTTTGCCAGATTCAAACCAGCCGAAGCCATAGCCTGACCCAGAGAAATAGTATTGCTACCAACGCCCAAGATGCTGGCCAGAGCACCTAACCCCTGTACACCATACTGCTGCTTGATCTGTGTACTCATCTGCTCGGCCGAGTGACGTGCTACAGCATGCGCAATCTCGTGTCCAAGTACGATTGCAAGCGAAGCCTCATCCTGAGTGATAGGCAATATTCCCTCATACACCACGATCAGTCCACCAGGCATACACCAAGCGTTGGCCTGATTATCAGCCACCAGATTAAATGTCCAGTTGTAGTTCTGTACATCGTTCTCGAGTCCGTTGGCCTTCAGATAACTTACCACAGCGTTAGCCAGATTCTGTCCTACACGCTTAACCATAGCGGTCTTAGTGGCATCGGTCGAGAGTTTTGCAGTCTTCATAAACTCCTGATACTGCTGATTTGACAGACTAAGTACTTCGCCGTCGCTAACCATCAGAGTCTGCTTACGACCTGTGATGGGCACGGTGTTTGTGGTACCGCAGCTAACCAGCACAGCGGCAACCATCGACATGAGTAAAAACTTAATTTTCTTCATACGTCTTTTTGTTATTATTTAGTTAATTATACATTTCCGAGTGCAAAGTAACAAAAAATAATCGACACTTGCAAATTTTAGGCATAAAAATAAGGCATTCCCGCTGGAATGCCTCAAAATAGAATGACCAATAATAACTAAAAAACTATGAATTTACTTGTTCAGACCACGGTTGTTAAGTGTGGTGTTCAGCAGCAGCAGGTATGTGCGCATCTGATCGTTATTCAGTACGGCACGCATACGCTTAACGTCGGTATCGATAGCGCGCTTAACCATAGCGTCGCGGTCGTTGTTACCATACTTAGCTGCGTAGTTGATTTCTGTGTTAAACACGTGGTGGATGTTCTCAACGGCCTCGCGCTGGTCGATATCCAGGTTCAGAGCCTTTGACAGCTGATCCATGTTGATGTCCATCTTGTAAGCCTCAACGTTGTTAACAGCGTTTGTGTTCTCACCCTCAGCAAATGCAGTTGTCATACTCAGCATTGCAACCAGTGTCATAATCATCTTTTTCATCTTTTTACCCTTTCTTTTTTTACTCAGCCGGCCTTTCGCAGTCAGCCTACTTTTTTTTAATTTTGTTATCCGTTTTATGTCTTTTGACGGTGCAAAAGTACGGCGATTTTTTGAACTGAACAAACATTTTTGTGTAATTGTGTGCGAACACAGCTGTTTTGTTGATACATATCAAATATATGCCCAAATATGCATTTTTTTATATTTTCCATTTAAACTTGCGGGTATTTGCGGGAAAATGCGTAACTTTGCACGCTGAAACTAAATATATATATTAAATAAGTATAATGGAAGAAACAAAAAACAGATTTATGTCGGTTGTATACCAGCTATACAGCCTTAAGGATGGTAAGAGCGAGCTTGAAGAGCAGACTGGCGATGATCGTCCATTCGAGTTTATCACAGGATTCAGCGTAGCTCTCGATGCATTCGAAGAGAAAGTTAAGGATTTGGAGAAAGGTAGCGACTTTGATTTCGAACTCGCTCCTGCACAGGCTTTCGGCGAGTATGTTGCCGAGGGTGTACATAAGGTTGGCCGCGAGGTATTCACCGTCAATGGCCACTTCGACCACGATAATATTTTCGAGGGTGCAGTCATCACTCTGATGGATAATGAGGATCACCAGTTCATGGCCAAGGTCGTTAAGATCGAGGAAGACGGCGTAACCGTCGACACCAATCACCCATTGGCAGGCAAGACTCTCAACTTCAAGGGTAAGGTCATCGAGAATCGCGAGGCCACCGAGGAGGAGATCCAGCACCTCATCAAGCATATGACTGGCGGATGCGGCGGTTGCGGCGGATGTGGTGGCGACCATGAGGGTTGTGGCCACGAGGGTTGCGATCACGAGCATCATCATCACCACAACGATGGTTGTGGCTGCGGTTGCGGACATTGTCACTAAATCCCCCTACCCTTATGCGCAATACTTTTGGACACATATTCACACTCACCACATTCGGCGAGAGTCACGGCGAAGCTGTTGGCGGAGTAGTCGACGGCATGCCTGCCGGCATCGATATCGACATGGAGTTTATCCAGAGCGAGCTTAATCGCCGTCGCCCTGGTCAGAGTGCCATCACCACATCGCGCCAGGAGGCCGACAAGGTAGAGTTGCTTAGCGGCGTATTCGAGGGGAAATCTACAGGTTGCCCCATCGGATTCATCGTGCGCAACACCAATCAGCACTCGCAGGATTACGAGAATATGCGATGCCTGTTCCGTCCGTCGCATGCCGACTATACTTACTATCAGAAGTATGGCATTCGCGATCATCGCGGAGGTGGACGCTCTTCGGCACGTATCACCATCAGCCGATGCGTGGGTGGTGCACTCGCCAAACTGGTTTTGCGCCAGAAGGGCATCAGCATTCAGGCTTACACCTCGCAGGTGGGCGATATTGCGCTAGATAGGGATTACACTAAGTATAATTTAGATCTTACCGAGACAAATGCTGTGCGTTGTCCCGATGCCGAGAAGGCCGCTCAGATGGAGCAACTCATCTCGCAGGTAAAGGCCGAGGGCGACACTATCGGTGGCATCATCACCTGTGTTATCAAGGGTTGTCCCGTAGGCTTGGGCGAACCAGAGTTCGGCAAACTTCATGCGGCTCTGGGGTCAGCCATGCTCAGTATCAATGCCGTTAAGGGCTTTGAGTATGGCGACGGATTTGATAGCGCCACTATGCGCGGCAAGACTCAGAACGACGTTTTCTGCAACGAAGATGGCCGAATCACCACCGTCACCAATCATAGCGGTGGCATACAGGGTGGCATCAGCAATGGTCAGGATATATATTTCCGGGTTGCATTCAAGCCCGTGGCTACGGTTCTCACCGAACAACAGACCGTAGATCTCGAGGGAAATGCTACCACTTTTACCGCTCGCGGTCGACATGATCCTTGCGTTTTGCCACGTGCAGTTCCTGTTGTCGAAGCAATGGCTGCAATGACCATTTTAGACAATATTTTGCTGCAAAATGCGGTAAATCTATAGAAAAGTGGCCATGATTGCAAAAAAGTGCAAAAAATATTTGGTAGATTAAAAAACTATTCGTACCTTTGCATCGCATTCAGGGATTTGGGAAAACCCCGGAATTGCTTTAGTTAAGTCTAGTTTAGTTTTTGTGTTGGTTGAGGGCTGCCAGTTGGCAGCCCTCAAATTTTTAGCAATGTTTCCCCTTCGAAGAAGGGGGCTGCCAGTTGGCAGCCCTCAAATTTTATATCACCCCGATGATTTCTTCTACCGATTGGCAACCATGAGCATCCAGCCAATCGTTGATACCATCGCGCACTTTTATACTAACAGCAGGATCAAGGAAGTTTGCCGTACCTATCTCGATAGCCGTAGCGCCAGCCATCAGGAACTCTATGGCATCCTTAGCTGTCGAAATACCTCCCAGACCGATTACAGGGATTTTTACGGCCTTAGCTACCTGCCAAACCATACGCAGAGCCACAGGTTTTACGCATGGACCACTCAGTCCGCCGGTATTGATGCTAAGCAGAGTCTTACGCTTCTCTATGTCGATAGCCATACCCATCAGCGTGTTTATCAGCGATACGCTATCAGCTCCCTCAGCCTCTACGGCACGGGCTATTTCAGCTATATCCGTTACGTTAGGGCTCAGTTTTACTATCAGTGTCTTGTGATATCGCTGGCGAACGGCCTTAACCACACTTGCGGCTCCGGCACAAGTTACACCGAAAGCCATTCCCCCATCCTTTACGTTAGGACACGATATGTTCAACTCGATGGCAGGGATATTCTCCAGAGCATCAATTCGAGCGGCGCACTCAGCGTAGTCCTCAGGACTCGAACCGCTCACGTTTACTATCATATTGGTGTCGATATCCTTTATCTGTGGGTAGATGTGCTCGCAGAAGTAGTCTACACCCTTATTCTGCAGTCCTACGCAGTTCAGCATACCACTAGCCGTTTCGGCCATACGCGGATAGTCGTTTCCCTCGCGCGGGTTCAGTGTTGTTCCCTTCACGATTATGCCGCCGATGCCGTCGATAGGCATAAGATCAGCAAACTCAAGTCCGTAGCCGAATGTGCCCGATGCGGTCATTACTGGGTTCTTCAGCTCCAGGTTAGATATCTTTACATTTAGTCTTGCCATAACAGTTTCTTAATATTAAACACCGGACCATCCTTACATACACACAGATTACCCTCTGTAGTCTTCTCTACACAACACAGACACGCACCCAGTCCGCAAGCCATCAAGTTCTCGAGCGACACCTCGCAATCCACGTTGTTCTGGCGTGCATATCTGGCCACCGCCTTCATCATCGGCGTTGGGCCACAAGTGCTGATACGGTCGAAACGCTCCTCTGTCAGTATCGAGTGATTGGTCACAAATCCCTTTTCGCCCATCGATCCGTCTTCGGTCGTTACATACGCGCGCCCGTACTTATTAAATATAGGCAGCATCAGCAGATCGTTTGCCGTACGTGCTCCCAGCAGGAAAGTGGGCTCTATCCCTTGACGCTTCATCTCAGCACCCATATACAGCAGCGGGGCCACACCCACACCGCCACCTACCAGCAGCACCTTTTCGCCCTGCTTGGCGGGTGTAAAGCCGTTGCCCAGTGGCAGCACACAGTTCAGCGTGTCGCCAGGCTGCAGTTTAGCCATCTGCTTGGTACCGTCGCCAACGGTAGCCACTAGCAGCCAGAGCTCGTTCTGTTCACGATCCACAAAGTTGATGGAAATAGGGCGGCGCAGGAATGTAGATGTCGCTCCATCTACACGCACCTCAACAAACTGACCTGGCAGCATCTCGGGCAGAGGCTTTTCATCAGTAAGCTTAATGAGCACATATCGCTGATGAATCTGCTCTACCGATCTCACTTTTAGGTCTAGTATATACTTCTTCATACTTCAAATTTTATAATTCGGGTACAAAGATACTACTATTTTTCGAAACTACAAAACATTATTTCTTTTGTGGCACAAAAGTATCCCACGTCTGGTCGTCATAGAATACCCGTATCTCGATGACTTTTCGTTGTGGTTTGTCAGCTATTTTTACCTCTTCACGAATGATTGTAGGCTGTGTATTTCTTACACTATTGTAATTTTGGGGTTGCTGAACCACATTTTGAGGTGCCTGAACAGTAGGTGCATCAAAATCGAGCATCGGATTTTGCTCGATAGGGTGGGTATCAGTGGGGGTATCCTGGTCTGCAAACAGGTCCATTTCGGGTGTTTTTGGGGCAAGATACATGTCGCCCGATCCAAACATCAGCCAATCAGTGTTGATGTTAGGAATTTTCTTTTTTATAGCCTCCACTATGTTCAGGGTGGGTCGGGTTCTACCGTTGAAGATGCTACTAAGTGTAGCCGGACTCTGATCGATGTAACTTGCGAACACCTGCTGAGTCATGTGCTGACTCTCCATTATTTGCCTAATTCTATCCTTCATTGTTTATAACTAAGTGGTTTATGGGCCATTTGGCCCTATTTTCTTTCAGTTTACAAAGGTAAAACAAAAAATTGAATTACACAACAAATGTAGATACTATTTAAGATTTTATAATTTAAGTTTGCAGTTTTATATTTATAAACCAAAAACTCTATTCGGGGTATAATGCGGTTTAAAGTTATAAATCTAAATTTTAGATAAATAAACTATACAAAGGATTGTTCTAACAATTTTATGTAACTAATTGGGTATAAATCAGCTACTTACATAAACATACCCCAAATATAGAGCCATATACACCATTTGGCCAGTTTAGGACCTAAAATACCAATGTTTTTATAACAAAACCATATAACTATCTGATTTTTAATCATTTATATATGTATATATGCGGTTGTATAAATATGAATACACAAATCAGAATCGTAATATTCGGATATTCATATCTAAATATTAAAATCTGATTTAGAGTTTTAAAACGCTAAATTCACATCACCAAACGCATATTTTCCTAAATCCTTATTCAGATTTAAGAATCAAAATCAACATAATAAAATCCTAATAAGTGTGAACGCCAAATCCTGAGCGATCGAAAATCGCAGATTTCGTCATTTCTGGCTTATTCTGCACCGATGTGCGCGAGCGCAGAAATACGCGAGTTTTGAAGGGGTAAAAATCCACGTAACTCCCCTATTTTACAGACAGTTAGGCACAAAAAAAGCGCTCCCGAAAAGCGCCATTTTTGCAAATTCTAGAGTCAGCAGAAACCCAAATTTAGTGCAAAATGTAAAAAATCAGTTCCTTCATTAGCTCTCCAGCGGGGGTATTTGGGTTGTCCAAACCCTTACTTTTCGCGTCAATCTCGCGTATCTTCGAAATTATCTGCATCACCTTCATTCCAGAGTAGTTTCTCATACCCGTCATGTAGTCCTTCGCACCCCACGCATTTCTCAGTTCCAGCCACTCTGCTACCGCCTCCTGGCTCTTATTATTTGGCGCGTAAAACGCAATCATCAAGTTTTGGAAGTAATTAAAGAGCAACGGGAGAAACGAGTAGATAGAACCAGCCTTTGGATTTTCGTCAAAATATTTTATTATCTGATTTGCCTTGTACACATCACGTCGAACAATTGCGTCGCGAAGTTCAAATCCATTAAACTCCTTACTCACTCCTATCTGGTCTTCCACCGTCTGTGGAGTCACTACCCTATTCTCTTCGGGCAGCGATAGTATCACCTTGTCAAGCTCGCCCACCAGTCGGCTCAGATCGGCGCCGATATTCTCGGCTATCATCTGCACCGACTTATTGTCAATCTTCACCTGGCGCGCTTTCAGATAGTTCTCTATGAATCCCGGCAGGTCTCTATCCTTGAGTTTTGCACTCTCAAACATCACTCCAGCCGATTTTATCGCCTTCACGTAGGCCGTTTTTCTACCGTCAATCTTGCCGTTTTTGTGGCACATCACCAGTATTGTCGACGCCATCGGCTGGCTGAAATATCGCTCCAGCGCCTCTGTATTTTTGATATTCTGCGCCTCTTTCACTATCACCACCTGTCGCTCGGCCATCATCGGATAGCGGCGTGCCAGGTCGGATATCTGCGATGCATTCACGTCCGATCCGAACAGTATAGTCTGGTTAAAGTCACGTTCTTCGGGCTGCAGAGCGTGCTCTGCGATATAGTCGGCTATCTTGTCGATATAGTATGGTTCGTCGCCCATCAGATAGTAGACGGGCGCGAATTTTCCAGCCTCCAAATCGCGCATTATGCCCTCAAAACTTACATTTTTTGCCTCAGCCATATTGCTATTTCAATTATTATTTGTACTTTTGCCTGCAAAATTACAAAAATGTTTCGATTAAACCTCCCTACATACCAAATAAAAATTGCCAATAAGGGCAATAAACAGGTAATTTTCGACTTTTTGCGCCGAAAATACGTTGCTCTCACTCCCGAAGAGTGGGTCCGACAGCATTTTGTGCACTATCTGGTAGAGCACAAGGGCTACCCTGCCGGCCTGATGGGCAACGAGGTCGAGCTGGCTGTAGGCGAGAAGCGCTTGCGTTGCGACACCGTATTATATAATAAGGTGGCCCTACCCCAGATGATCATCGAGTACAAGGCCCCTACTATACGACTTCAGCAGAAGACTTTCGACCAGATTTCGGCCTACAATCTCCTGCTGAAGGTGGATTATCTGATTGTCAGTAATGGCTTGCAACATGTGTGCTGCCGGATGGACTACGATAACCAAAAATTTTGCTTTCTCGACGACATCCCCGACTATCAGAATTTATAACAATTCTCTCTGTCTTATGCCATATCGTTGGCGTCGGCAGCCTTCTTCGATGATGCTGACGATGTAGAGGTACCTGATGACTTACGGATGGCGCGCTTTGCACGTCCCTTCTTCTCGTCGGTAGCACCTGCAACCTTGTCAACCTTTACGCCTGCCAGCTCTGGGTCGATCATGATACGACCGCAATACTCGCACACGATGATCTTCTTGTGCATCTTGATATCCAACTGGCGCTGGGGTGGAATCTTGTTGAAGCAACCGCCGCAAGCGTCACGCTGCACGTAAACGATACCCAGACCGTTGCGAGCGTTACGACGTATGCGCTTGAACGATGTGAGCAGACGGCCCTCGATCTTAGCCTCCAGATTCTTTACCTGCTCCTTCAGCTTATCCTCCTCTACGCGGGTCTCTTCCATTATCTCCTCCAGCTCGTTCTTCTTCACGTCCAGATCGCCCTGGCGCTCAGCTATCAGAGCCTTGCTGGTCTCCATCTCGCGCTGCTTGTCGGCAATCTTATTGTTAGCCTCACGAATCTTCTTGTTGCAGAGCTCTATCTCCAGTGTCTGGAACTCGATTTCCTTCGACAGAGTGTCGTACTCACGGTTGTTCTTCACCTCGTTCAGCTGCTCCTTGTAGCGCTCTACGCTAGCCTCAGCGTCGGCAATCTCACCCTTCTTTGTGGTGATAGCCTTCTGATACTCCTCGATGTCGGCAGCAATCTTGTCAACACGTGTGGTCAGTCCCTCGATTTCGTCTTCCAGGTCCTGTACCTCAAGGGGCAACTCACCGCGCAACAGGCGCTTCTCGTCGATAGCCGAAAGGGCTGTCTGCAACTGATAAAGCGTCTTCAGGCGCTCTTCAACTGACAATTCTGATGGATCTTTCTTTGCCATAATTCTACTATTATTATAATGAATGTTTAATGTTTAATCTTTCATGTTAAATGTACAGAATCGGATTCGTACATGTCTCTGCGATCACGGTCTTCACGCCTGGGCACTCCTTCTGGATTATCTCCTCAAATATCTCGGCGGTGTACTGTTCGCTCTGATAGTGACCTATCACGCATATCTGTATCTGCTGTTCGTAGCCGAAGTACTGATGATAGTGCATCTCTCCTGTGATGAATGCGTCGGCCTGATTCTTCACGGCCTCGTCGAGTAGGAAATCGCCCGCTCCGCCGCAGATAGCCACACGCTTGATGGGGCGGCGCAGCAACTCGTTACACATGGCGCACTCCACTCCGAAGGCCTTCTTCACGGCGATGATAAAGTCGTCGGCAGCTGTGGGTTCGGCCAGTTCGCCGATAACTCCACTTCCAGCCTCCACGCCGTTTACCAGTTTGGCCGACATAAACTCCACGCCACTCAGCCCCAGTTTCTCGGCTATACGCCAGTTCACTCCCCCGCGCGCGTTATCCATATTAGTGTGCATAGATATCACGGCTATACCCTGCTGTATGGCGCGCATTGTGGTGCGCTGCACGTCAGTAAGGTCGCTGATAGTCTTAAGCCCACGGAACAACAGCGGATGATGGCTTACAATCAGATTGCAACCCTTCGCTATGGCCTCGTCAACGATACGTTCGTTCACGTCCAGACACAATAATGCCCCTGAAACCTCCGTCTCTGTCAGTCCCGTTTGCAAGCCAGCATTATCCCAACTTTCCTGCAAGGGCAGAGGCGCGAAACGTTCAAGGGCGCTCAGCACTTCTTTAATTTTCACGGGTGCAAAGTTACGAAGTTTCGTGGAGAAAAACAAATAATTAACGAATTTTTTGATGATTCTGCCCTTAGAATCCACCCAAAAACCACAAAAATACACTTTTTTCTAAAAAACTTCATCAAAAGTTTGGTAGATTAAAAAATTCTCCGTACCTTTGCACCCGCAAAACCAACATGGTGCCCGTAGTTCAGTTGGTTAGAGCGTCAGATTGTGGTTCTGAATGTCGTGGGTTCGAGTCCCACCGGGCACCCTCATAAAACCTTGTAGGTCAACAGCTTACAAGGTTTTTCTTTTTATCCTTAAATTAAGATGTTAACTTAAATTCCAACGGTTTTATGTTAAAACAGGAAATGTTGGCGCAAGAATGTTGCGACACTCAGACACTCCGTAAGTTTATTGATACAAATATTTCAGGCTCATACGACATTTCTTTCCAGATAGCCGATTATGAACGACTCTATCCGCTGCTGGCAGAAACGGAATTCCCAAACAAGCTGATTATGAATTGTTGGCCAGGATTCCAGATACATTCGCCCAGAACGGCATTCACTACCGTTCTGATTTCATCCTGAGTGCGCCAGATGGAATCAAAGTCAGTCATAATACTCAATCTTCAATTCCTCGCTGATGTCAATGTTATCGTGGAAATTATCATCGTAGGTATAGACAAGCCGCAATCCACGATAGACTGACGGCACTTTCAACGTATCAAGCAGATGCCATTTCGGTCTGCCGAAGTCGTAGGATTCCCTGTCGAGCAGGATGCGGTTGGTGGTGTAATCGAAATGATAATAGCCGCCACCGATGCATTGATCTTCTGGCTTCAGCAGGTCTTTATGCTGATTGACCATACCAAGACGGAAATATCCATCCATTGTGATGATAAACTTAGGTAGTGCCATACGCTCAGTCCGTTACTACCTCATCAAAATGCTCCTTACCCCAATCGATGAGGGCTGTGAGGACAGGCATCAATGATTTGCCTGTATCTGTTAGGGAATACTCCACCCGTGGGGGAACCTCTGGATAAACCTCGCGATGCACCAGATGGCTCTGCTCCAAGTTCTTCAGGGTCTGCGAAAGCATCTTCTGGGAGCAGTCCGTCATGAAGCGGCGAATCTCGTTGAAGCGCAATACGCCCGTATCGCTCCTGTTCAACAGAAACAACACAAGCAATGACCATTTGTCGCCAAAACGACTCACTACTTGCCTGATAGGACAGGCTAAATACTCTGCTTTAATATCTGCCATAACTATAGATTTTGCGCCAAAGGTAACAAATAGTTACCAAGTAACGTCATTATACTTAGTTAATCTAAGTTAACGTCACTTTCGCAGAAGTCCGATAACATCACAATTCCTACTTTTTGGTAACTATGTCACCTTTTGGTGCCTT
>ONGP01000010.1 GCA_900317405.1 uncultured Prevotella sp. | reverse complement strand
CATCTTAACGAACTCGTAGTTTGGTTTGTTCTCGATGTCCTTCAGGTTAGCCAAGTTACCAGCGTAGGTAAGCTTGTCGAGGTTAATGATGTGATACTCAGGATACTTGTTCACAAAAAGGCGCACTACATGACTTCCGATAAAGCCTGCGCCACCAGTAATAACGATTGTTCTTTTCATATATCTAATGTTATTTATCTTTAAACGTTTTATTAATTACAGGCACAATGATCAGGCCATAAACGATAGCCGTCAATGCAATCTCACCATAACCTTTCTCACGGCCAAACAACCAATCCAAAATGCAATATACCACAAAGAAGCCTACTGCATTTACGAGAGCTTTACTGATAAATTTCTTCCAGTTTGATTTCATATAAAATTAATCTCCTAATGTAATTACTTCTAAATCTTTAAATTCCTTTCCGTCGATGGTTAGGCGGACGAGGGTTCTGTCTTTATGCCACCCCTGTATGCCAGCGGCACCTGGGTTGATGTGCAGCAGATTCAGGGTCTTGTCGTATTTCACTTTCAATATGTGCGAGTGTCCTGCTACAAACAGCTGTGGTGGATTGGCAAAGAGCGTAGAGCGAACGCTGGGATCGTAGTTGCCAGGATAACCACCAATGTGCTTTATCAGCACGTCTACATCCTCGCACTTAAAACGGTTCAGCTCGCGATACATCAGTCGCAGGTCTCCCCCGTCGCAGTTGCCGCATACAGCTCTGAAAGTACGGAATGCAGCCAGTTTTTCGGCCACCTCCACACTGCCTATATCGCCTGCATGCCAAATCTCGTCGCAGGGTTCAAAGTAGTGCAGATACTTATCGTCCCAGTAGCTGTGTGTATCGCTCAGTATGCCTATTTTCTTCATAATCCAAAGCGTTGACGAATAAATTCGGCAATTAGCTTCTCAGTTGCTTCTAAACCTAATATACTTGCATCCACGCACAGGTCGTAGCTCTCGGCAGCACCCCACTTCTTACCAGTGTAGTAATTGTAGTACTGCGCTCTGCGGGCCTCTACATGTTCTATCAATTTGCGTGCGTGCTCTTCGTCCAGTTCCTTAACTTTCGACACCAGTTTCACACGGAAGTCCATCGAAGCGGTGATAAATATGTTCACCACGTTCTCAAAGTCTCTCAGGATGTAGTCGGCGCAACGGCCCAGGAACACACAGTTACCCTCGTTAGCAGCTTTCTGGATAGCATCGCTCTGAAACTTGAACAGGCTCTCCTGCGAGAAGTTCGAACCATACAGACTGCCACCCATAAAGTGTGGTGTCTGCACGTTCAGCAGCCCACGAAGAAAGCCCTTCTTCTCGTCGTTCTGCTTAAAGAACTTCTCCGAGAATCCGCTCTCCTTGGCAGCCAGATTCAGCAGTTCTCTGTCGTAGAACTTAGCATCGAAGTCCTGTGCCAGCATTCGTCCAATCTCTTGTCCGCCAGCACCAACCTGTCTGCCCACATTAATTATTATATGTTTCATCTCTTAATTATTGGTTCACTGCCTTAAATTTCTTCATATACCACATCAGCATGGGTATCGTCATCGCAAACGACAGGAAGTCGCTGGCTGGCATCGAGTACCACACACCGTCCAGATCCCACAGCAGTGGGAACACATACGCCATCGGCAACAGCAGGAACAGCTGGCGCGACAGCGACAGGAATATCGACACCTTCACCTTTCCGATACTCTGGAAGAAGTGGGTGATTGTGGCCTGCGATCCTACTACAAAGAACACCAGCATGTCGAGTTTTATGCCTCGTGCCGACAGTTCTATCAGCGTCTCATCTGTAGTAAATATGCGAGCTATCTGGTGCGAGAACAGCATCGACAGCGTCCATCCCACCAGTAGTATTGCAGTAGCGCATCCGATAGCCATAAACAGGCATCGCAGCATGCGGTCGTATTTCTCGGCTCCGTAGTTATAGCCCACGATAGGCTGCATACCCTGACACACACCCATCACAAACATAAAGAACATCATCACCACCGAGTTGGCTATCGAGTATGCACCCACAGCCATATCACCACCATAGCGCACAAACTGGTTGTTCATGAATATCACTATCACACAGCTCGTAACGTTCATCAGGAATGGCGATATACCGATAGCAATGATATTGCTTACCAATCGTTTCTTCAGGCGGTAGATACCACGCTTCAGGTGCAGTATCTCGTTCTTGTTGGAGAACAGCCATAGCTGCCAGCACATGGCGATGGTCTGCGATGTTACTGTAGCCAGGGCCGCACCGCGGATTCCCCAACGAAACCACCACACAAACGTCAGCACCAGCACTATGTTCATGGCCACCGTAAACAGCACCGAGTACATGGCGTGCTTGGGTTTGCCTGCCGCACGCAACACAGCGTTCATACCAAAGTACATGTGGGTCATCACGTTACCCAGCAGTATCACGGTCATAAACTCGCGTGCATAGGGCAGCGTCACCTCGCTGGCTCCGAAGAAGTACAGTATAGGATCCAGAAACAGCATGCAGATAACCATAAACGAGAATCCGATTATCAGATTCAGCGTCAGCGTATTACCCAGCAGATTCTGAGCTGTAGGATAATCCTTCTGTCCTAGCTTCACACTTATGCTGGCACTCGATCCCACACCCACTGCAGCACCGAATGCTGCACTCAGGTTCATAAACGGGAATGTGATGCCCAGACCTGCGATGGCCTCTGGACCTACTATCTGTCCTATCATCGCACGGTCGATGATGTTATATAGACTCGAAGCCGACATGGCCACGATTGCAGGCAGGGCGTATTGCCATAGCAACTGCCCCACAGGCTTCGTTCCTAGCGCCAAAGTGGCTTGTTTATTGTCTGTCATATTACTACTATTCTTCATTTTCGTGTGCAAAGGTATAAAAAAAACGCCAAACCTACAAACTTTTCAAAGAAAAGTATTACCTTTGCACTCGATATGCGAAAAGCATTGATATTACTTTACCTGATACTGGTCGCGCTAACCATATCCCAAACCTCTGGCGCAACTACTCCTCCCAAGAAAAAATATCCTGGGGGCAAGTGCTACATTTACCGTTATACTCTCGAGAATAAGGGCGAGTCAAGTTACACACTCGACCGTCCTCAGCGATGGCTTTCGCACAAGAGTATCGAGCGCCGTAAGAAACAGGGATTAGCCCTCGATTCTACCGATCTGCCCGTTAGCACAGGCTATCTCAAGGCCATCGAGCGCATAGCTAGCGAGGCTAATCGCGCCACCCGCAAACTCACCGTTCCCACACAGATCATTGGTACCAGTCGCTGGAACAACACCGTTCTGGTTCGCTCTGCCGATACCACTCTGCTCAAGCAGATTGGCCAGCAGGCTTTTGTAAAGCACTACGAAAATGTGTGGACTGCCCCCGATAGCATCGAGCGCAAGATAAAGGTCAAGCCCAACTTCGAGTTCAATCCTTGGGACAGTGTTCATGGTTCGCCCTATGGTCATGGCCGCGAACAGATCGAGATGCTCAATGGTCATCGTCTGCACGGCATAGGATATCGTGGCAAGGGCATCACCATCGCCATTCTTGACGGTGGATTTATGAATGTCGATCAGATACCTGCTTTTCAGCGCGCCAATATCGAGGGTGTCAAGGACTTTGTCTACCCCAACAGTCCACTGTTCTATCAGGAAACCGATCATGGCACCAAGGTGCTGTCTACCATGGCAGCCAACGAACCCGAGGTGTTTATTGGCACAGCTCCCGATGCCCGCTACTGGTTGCTGCGATGCGAAGACCAGCAGACCGAACAGCCCGTAGAGGAGGACTACTGGGCTATAGCGGCCGAGTTTGCCGACTCGCTGGGTGCCGACATCATCACATCCAGTCTGGGATATACCGAATACGACGATCGTCCTGGATACTATCGCCAGAGCGACCTCGACGGCCGTACCGCTCTCATCTCGCGCACAGCCTCTATGCTGGCACAGAAGGGCATTATCCTGGTAAACTCTGCAGGCAATAGCGGCATGGGGCCCTGGAAGAAGATTACCTTCCCTGCCGATGCCGACAACACCATAACCGTAGGTGCACTCAATCCGCAGCGAGTAAATGCCCCGTTCAGCGGCGTTGGCCCTACTCAGGACATGCGTGTAAAACCCGATGTCATGGCGCTGGGCAGCCCTGCCAGTCTGATATCAGGTCGCGGCGGAGTTATCCGCGATATGGGCACATCGTTCTCTACGCCTATCGTAGCCGGACTGGTAGCATGCCTATGGCAATCACTGCCCGACAAGACTGCACTCGAGATTATCAATCTTATCCGTCAGAACAGCAACAGCCATCAGCGACCCGACAATGTCTACGGCTATGGCATACCCAACTTCTGGCGTGCGTACATGGTGGGAAAGATGGAGAAAACAGAAGAATTAAAAGATTGAAGAATTGAATACAGATCGCCATATAACTTTGTTCGAGCTCAATCGCATGGTTCGCGAATCTATCGAGCTGTCGATGCCTGATGAATATTGGGTAGAGGCCGAACTCAGCGAATGTCGCGAGTCGCGCGGACATTGCTATATGGAACTCATACAGAAGGACGAACTCTCAGCCACACCCATCGCTAAGGCTTCGGCCAAGTGCTGGGCCAACAAGTGGCTCACCATCCGCCCATACTTCGAGCGCACCACTGGTCAGCAGCTTCACGCCGGCATGAAGGTGCTGCTCAAGGTCTATCCGCAGTTCCACGAGGCTTACGGATTCTCATGGATAGTCAGCGATATCGACCCCACCTACACCCTGGGCGATATGGCCCGCAAGCGTCAGGAGATCATCCAGAAGCTAAAGGCCGAGGGCGTGTTCGACCTGCAGAAGGAGTTGCAGCTACCCATGTTCTGTCAGCGTATCGCAGTCATATCGTCGCAGGCGGCCGCAGGCTATGGCGACTTCTGCAATCAGTTGGCCGACAATCCATATGGGTTCCAGTTCCAAACCCAACTCTTCCCCGCCATCATGCAGGGCGAAGGGGTAGAACAAAGCATCATCTGTGCTCTTGAGAACATTTATGACTCTCAATTCTCCAATCTAAATTCTAAATTCGACGCAGTCGTAATCATCCGCGGTGGTGGTGCCACCAGCGATATGTCAGGCTTCGACACTCTGGCATTGGCCGAGAACGTAGCCAATTTCCCTATACCTATTATTACAGGTATTGGTCACGATCGCGACGAGAGCATACTCGACATGGTATCCCACACTCGCGTAAAAACTCCCACAGCCGCAGCAGCGTTCCTTATTTCGCACCTTAAAGAGGTTCTTGACGTTATCGACAACTCTCAGGACCTCATCACCCGATACGCCCAGCAAAAACTCTCAACTCTCAATTCTCATCTATCAACTCTCTCCGAGTCTATCCCACGATTGTTCTCGCTGGTAAAGACTCGCCAGGAGGCTAAGATTGAATCGTTGTGGATTAAGATCCCTATGCTGCTTGAGCGCAAACTCACAGGCGATACCCATCGCCTGCAACTCATCGAGGAGCGACTCAAAGCCCTCGACCCTACCCTGCTGCTCGCTCGCGGCTATAGCATCACCATGCACAATGGCCGCGCCGTCCTCGATGCATCACAGCTGCCCCCAGGCACCGAAATCGAAACCCGCCTGGCCCGCGGCACCGTCCACTCAATAGTAAAATGAATATGGAAAAAGAACTGAAATACGAGGCCGCAATGGCCGAACTGCAGTCCATCGTACGCAAGATGGAAAACGATGAACTCGACATCGACCAGATGGCCGAACAGTTGAAACGCGCCCAGGAGTTAATCAAGCTCTGCAAGGACAAACTCACCAAAACTGATGCCGAAATCAAGAAAATACTTACGGATCAGTAATTTTTTCGAGAAATATTCTTTGATTTGATATTAATTGCGTACTTTTGCATTTCAAAATGAAAGTTTAACATAGAAAAAAGATAAAAAGAAAATGAAGAATCTGGATTGGGGTAGTCTGTCGTTCGGCTACATGAAGACCGACTACAACGTACGTTGCTACTATCGCGACGGAAAATGGGGCGAAATCGAGGTTTGCTCCGACGAGTATCTGAATCTGCACATGGCCGCCACCTGTCTGCACTATGGTCAGGAGGCATTCGAGGGCCTAAAGGCATATCGCTGTCCTGATGGCAAGGTGCGCATCTTCCGTGTCGACGAAAATGCTAAGCGCCTGCAGTCAACCTGTCGCGGCATCATGATGCCCGAGGTTAGCACAGAGCTGTTCACCGAGATGGTTAAGAAGGTGGTTCGCCTCAACCAGGAGTGGATCCCCACTTACGAGAGTGGCGCCACACTCTATATCCGCCCACTGCTCATCGGTACCAGCGCTCAGGTAGGTGTTCACCCTGCTAAGGAGTACTGCTTCCTCATCTTCGTCACACCAGTAGGCCCATACTTCAAGGGCGGTTTCTCTAGCAATCCTTACGTTATCGTTCGCGATTACGACCGCTCTGCACCTCTCGGCACAGGTAAGTATAAGGTAGGTGGTAACTACGCTGCATCGCTCTTTGCCAACAATCTGGCTCACGAGAAGGGTTATGCCTGCGAGTTCTATCTCGATGCTAAGGAGAAGAAGTACATCGACGAGTGCGGTGCTGCCAACTTCTTCGGAATCAAAAACAACACCTACATCACCCCAGAGTCAACCTCTATCCTGCCTTCTATCACCAACAAGTCGCTGATGCAGGTAGCCGAGGATCTGGGCATGAAGGTTGAGCGTCGTCCTATCCCTGAGGAGGAGCTCGAGACCTTCGAGGAGGCAGGAGCCTGCGGTACAGCAGCTGTAATCAGCCCAATTTCTTACATCGACGACCTCGACACCGGCAAGCGCTACTCATTCGGCGACAAGCCAGGTCCACAGTCTAAGAAGCTTTTCGACACTCTCCGTGGCATTCAGTACGGCGAGCTCGAAGACAAGCACGGTTGGACCACAGTTGTTATCGAGTAATATAAAAACCCCGCTCACATCGAGCGGGGCTTTTTGTTTTTATTTGTTCATGCCTACGATCTTGGTCGCGGGCTTTTCTTTGTTGCGCCTGTTCACCACCGTCACCACGCTCTGTGCCAGGTTCAGGAAAGCTATGCCAGTAGCCGTCTCGCTAGTCAGTGCGGCAGGCTCACCCTTGTCGCCATTCTCGCATATGCTCTGCACCAGTGGTATCTGTGCCAGCAGTGGCACCTGCATCTCCTCGGCCAGCTGCTTGCAGCCCTCCTTACCAAATATATAATACCTGTTCTCGGGCAGCTCGGCAGGCGTAAACCACGCCATATTCTCTATCAGTCCCAGTATGGGCACGTTCACCTTGTCGTTTCTGTACATATCGATACCCTTACGAGCATCGGCCAGTGCCACCTGCTGTGGTGTCGATACTATCACAGCACCCGTGATAGGCAGCGTCTGCAGCAGTGTCAGGTGTATGTCGCTTGTGCCTGGAGGCGTGTCCAGTATAAAGTAGTCCAGCTCGCCCCAGTCGGCATCAGCTATCAACTGCTTCAGCGCACTTGTAGCCATACCTCCGCGCCACAGTGTGGCAGTGGTTGGCGACACAAAGAAACCTATACTCAGCAGCTTCACACCATATTTCTCGATAGGACAAATCAGGTCGCGGCCGTCCTTCTTCACAGCATACGGACGCTCGTCCTCCACGTTAAACATCTTTGGCATCGATGGACCGAAGATATCCGTATCCAGCAGTCCCACCTTATAGCCCAGTCGAGCCAGTGCTATAGCCAGGTTGGCCGATACGGTGCTCTTGCCTACGCCACCCTTACCACTGCTCACGGCTATGATATTCTTCACACCAGGCAGCATCTCGCCCACCTCAGGACGTGGTTTCGACTTAAACTCAGTCTCAATCTCCACCTCTACCTCCTTACCGCAGTGGTACTTGATAGCAGCCTCAGCAGCCTTTACGGTCGACTTCAGAAATGGGTCAGTATCGCGTGGAAACTCCAGCACCACCTTCACCTTCCATGCGTCGCCATCCTTCTGCGGAGCGCTCACAGCCGGTGTGTCGGCCACCATTCCGCTCTCTACTACATTCTTCTTGGTTCCGGCATAGGTCACTGTCGCCAGCGCCTCCATCACCATCTTGGGGTATATTACATTTTCCATAATCTTATTTTGCTTTATCGAGCGACGAACGCTTCGATCTCGAGTACGAGCGATAGTCGTCCAGCTCTATCTCCACCTCGGGCTCCACCAGTTCGCCTGTGCGTGGCAGGTTCCACTTCATATATTTTATATTCAGTCCGCGTGCTATCCACATACCCTCGTAATAGGTCTGTATGGCCAGTATCTTCTTTGTAGCCTCGTCTATACGCTCGTCGTGATACAGGTCCTCTGTGCGGAATATCACTGGCAGACTGTTCTTCTCCACCATATATGTACTATAGGTAAACAGGAAGTTCGAGTCAGTCTTCAAGTGTATCACGCCGCCATCCACCAGGAATTTACGATAGCGATTCATAAAGTAAGTCGATGTAAGTCGCTTGCGCGGGTTCTTCATCTGCGGGTCACTGAATGTCAGCCATACCTCCTGCACCTCATCCTCAGCAAAGAATCGTTCGATTATTTCAATATTTGTGCGCAGAAAAGCCACGTTCTTCAGTCCATCGTTCAGAGCCTGCGTAGCACCTGTCCACATACGTGCACCCTTTATGTCCACTCCGATAAAGTTCATATCCGGATACAGCTTGGCCAGTTCCACAGTATACTCGCCCTTTCCGCAGCCCAGCTCCAGCACTATAGGGTTATTATTCTTAAAATACTGCTCATGCCAGTGCCCCTTCATCTCGAATGGCACATTCTCTATCACCGAAAACGGATATTGGAACACGTTTTCATACGTCTCCATGTCCGCAAATTTAGCTAACTTACCTTTTCCCATAATTAAAATTGTGCTGCAAATTTACACATTTTTTCCCAACCCACCAAACTTTTTAAACATTAATCAGCGCCACCTTACTCCATCGAGTTATTCTTTGTTTGGATACAGAATACAGAATACAGTTTATTTAGCGAGGGGTATCATGTGCGACTCAGATATCAAATATCAGATACGCCAACCTATCCCTATATAAAACTGTAACTGTCACTTCTGTCACAATGTAAGTGCTCATAATAAAACTGTATTCTGTATTTCTGTATCCTACTGGAGTAGAAAATATTATTCCCACGTGTGGGAATAATATTTTCCACGTGTGGCCGCAAAAAAGCACTCATGAAATGATTATTTCTCCCGCTTTCTGGCGGCTATGGCGGAGAGTTTGGACAGTATGCTATTGTAGGCTGTTGCAGCCTTTTCGGAGCCGGCGTGATTGGACCAGTTGGCTGTGGCCTGTGTGCCGTCGGCCCATTCTACATGGATTCTGTAGGTAGTAACGCCTGGCATTTCTTCTATGGCGTCGTAGCCATTGAGTTTCTTTACTTCAAGCTTCGTTATCAGTTCGTACATTTCCTCCACATCGGCCTCGGTAACAGGATAGTTCTTTTTATTGGGTTCGTCGCCACGGTTCTCGCTGTAGGTCACGTAGGGATCGGTGCCTAAGTCGGCCGTCAGGGCATAGTAGCTGTAGGATATCTCGCCTACGGGCAGGCCAGAGGTTCTATAAGCACAACTGCAATATATCAACTTGCGCTGCTGATTGTCGCCAGACGATTCCTGGGCATTGCCCACCATAAATCCCATTACCATAGCTATCATCAATAAAAATCGTTTCATATCATCAAAACCGTTAATAGTAATACTGCTGCAAATATAAGATAATAATCAATTAGTTCCAAATTTTTACAGCAAAAAACACAATAAGCCCCGGCCTGCTTCGATGCAAGTCGGGGCTTTTTTCCTGAAAACGAATTCAATACCTTATGAACTATGGGTGTTTGTAAGGCCATCTTGTGGACCGCCTAATAAGAACTCTCTTACTCTACGCTGCGAGGTAAACTTGGGCTTTATCTGCTGATAGCCTTCCATCTGTTCGCTAGAAAGTATCTTGCCAATGGCCTTGTCGTATTTCTTCTGATTCTTGTCGAAGTCGTATGATTTATCCTGCGACTGACCGCCAGGCATACCACCGCCACGGGGGCCACCGCCGAAGCCACCACCAGGCATACCGCCACCGAAGCCGCCTCCGCCAGGCATACCTCCGCCAAAGCCGCCTCCGCCAGGACCACCACCAGGTCCACCGCCACTAGGTCTTTCGCCCATAGGTGGACGTCCGCCCTCGGGAGCCTTGTGCTCTTCGCCCTCAATCAGTGTCTTGTACTTCTTGTTAAGTTTAGCTACCTTCTTCTGCTGTTTCTCGTTCAGCTTCAGATCCTTTGTCATTATCTGCGTCATCTGCTCGTAGCCGATACGCTTCTTCTTAGGGGCCTGCTCCTGTGCCCAGACACTGCCCGACAACAGGAGCATGCAGATCATCAATAGATGTTTCTTTTGCATAGTTTTTTATTTGTTTAATTACGCTGCAAAAGTAAACAATCTATTTGTATCGAGAAAAATTATTCAGCAGACGGGCTATTTTAGTCTACAAATCAACTTTTATAATGCTTCTATCGTTGCTATCTTACTGGATACTTGAAAAGGTAGTGTTTCTGTTCGTCATATTTTATATCTACATTGAGATATTCCACTCCTGTCGGAATGCTGATCTCCGTAACACCATTCGTTATGGCCTTCTCTTTTGCAATTATACCATCTGAAGTGGAAACGGAGACGTTCTTGCCATAATTCTTGCCGAATATCTTAAGCGTAGTACCTTCATTATTCAACATGATTTCATTTTCTATTCCATAAAGAAGTTGCACACGCCAGGCGTATAAAGTATCGGTATCTTCATAGCCTTTTTTGTGAAATACGTATTTTTCGACGTAAACACCAGCATATGAAACCGAATCGATACGTTCTTTTCCATTCGTGTCGACGTCATGTAGTTCCACTGTTACATCTCCCATCTCATCCTGTACCAACTCCATCTTATATGAAAAGATACTGTCATAGTTGTCTGTAGCTTTTATATCGTAAATCTTTGATGCTTCGTTGCTCGCAATGAAAACAGGTTTTTTCAGCTTCCGACTTGCATTAGAGTTTGCTGCAAGACAATATACGACACAAGAAAATGCAATCAATGCTGTAAGTAGAAAGGTTATCTTTTTCATTTCTTTTGCTTGAAGTATTGGTTTTATTTCATCTCCTCCAACAGCTGCTGCACGGTTTTGTCCTCGCAGCGATTGCCATCCTTATCGTAGATGACTACGAAGGGGATGCCTGTGAACTGGAACTTTTCTTGCAGATAGCCCCATTCTGCACGGGTGATGTGGATGTGTTCGCCCTTGATATTGTTGGGCTCAAGGAATGATTTGCATTGCTCGGGTGTATCATCGGTGATGTAGAGATACTTCACGGGCTTATCTTTGTTTGCCTCCACCTCATCGCGCATTGAGAGCATCTTGCCTCGACAGGGACCACACGACATTTCCCAGAAATCTACGAAGAGCACGTTGCCCTTATATGGTTCGATGATGCGTTGGAAGATACTGTCGCCTTTGGTCAGTGGCTTGTTTTCGACTGCCTTTATTTCGTTCTCCTTAATGAAGTCGCGATAAGCGAGTACGGCACGACGGATCAGTTCGGGATGAGTGATGACGGTCATCGTAGCGGCAAAGTCATCGGCGATAGTATCAGGCTGATCCTTGTACCATTGTGTGGTGCTGAAGAAATCGCGCAACTTGCACACCTGAGCACTGAAATCAGTAGGACTTACGTGCAGTTTGTTGTGCAACACGTTCATCGCATTAATATTATATTCGCGAGCAAAAACTGGCTTTTCCTGCGCCATCGTCTCAGCTGTCTTTGGGTCGTAATCATAGGGAATGAAATCCAAAACCATTCTTCGCAATGTGCGGAACGGATAAAACTCTAGTCTGTTAAAGAAGAATTCGTCGCCTGAAATCATCAGCAGTGGATTGTCCGTCAGGTATTTAGCACGTGGCCCCACAAAGCTGAAGAACTGCTGCCAATAGGCCTCGCGATCTCTTGTGCTGTCATTACGCAGTACGTCTTCGCCACGCAAATAATAATCGGTGATATACTTCAAGCGCTCAGCAAGGATGTGGGTGCGCAAAATGTCGGAAGCCAAGGGCGAGCAGCCTGCCAGTTCGGGCAGTCCGTCGTTCATCTGTCGCACCAGTTCGTCCAACTGTTCTACCTGATCGTCCTTCCACATCATCAGCGAGTCGAGGTTCTCGTACACCTTATTCGACCAGTCGGGTTTGCAGTATTTCTCGTCAATCTGTTGCCATGGTCTGGTTACTTCTCCACTAAGTCCCGTACCATCCAGTTTCACAAACTCCTCTCTGGTTCGTTTAGTTGGGTCTAAGCTGACTTTGATGGTATCGCCGGGGCAGGCATAAGCCGTTCCTAAGGGGTAAACGAGCAGCGGCATAGGGTAAGGTACATAGACGTTCATGGAGAACGTGCCATCGTCCTTAAATTCGATGACTGAGGTTTTCTCCTTGCCCACGATATAATCTCGCATGATGACGGTGAAGCGGCCATTTATGTCATCAAGAACATTCTTAGGCACTTTCTCGCCTTTCGCTTCTTCTGGCACAACAAAGCCTCCCTGTATTACCACATTGCCGCCATGCAGACGGTATTCACTCAGTTCGGCACTTGGGTAGTTTATGAGTTGTGGCACCTCTATAGTCTTTGCTTTCTTCTTAGCCTCCATGCCGAGTGGTGCCATAACGAGGGCAAGGAGAACGGTAATGACAGTTTTCTTGTACATTTGGTTGATTATAATTACTATTATCTTTATTATATATACGTAGGTTTATCAGATATATTGCAGTCTGGGAGGTTAAAATATTATAATTAAACAGCTTATTTCAGCATATCGTATGCGTAATTGTTTACTTCTTTAATACTTATAATGTTACCGTCTTTGTCGACACCTGTGCTGAAGGGAGGGGCATAGATATTAAACTTCTCTGCAAGATACTTCCACTCCTCGTGCGATACATAGATGTGCTCTCCTTTGATATTGTTGTCAGCCAGCCATTTCTCTGTAAGCTCGCAAGGGCTCTCTTTCTCATCGCAGATATAGATGAAACGGACTGGCTTGTCTTTCATTAGCTCCACCTTCTCACGCTCCGCCAGCATTTCTGCACGGCAAGGACCACAGTACATCCCCCAGAAGTGAACATAGAGTGCGTTGCCCTTATAGGGCTCGATGATGCGCTGGAAGATTGAGTCGCCCTTGGTCATCGGCTTCTGTTCAACAACCTTAAGCTCACGTTGCTTTACATACTGGCGATAGCGGTCGAGGGCGTGTTGGGCCACGATGGGACTGCTGATGAGAGGAATGATGGCAGTGAAGTATTCGGCCAAGACGTCAGGATCGGAGCCTTCTTCCAGAAGATTTTCGCGGAATACATGACAACAGAGTGCTATCTGCTGCATGAAATCGGTATCTTTCAATCCATAGCGATTATGGGCGATGCGCGTCGCTTTGCGGTAGTAGTCAGCCCTGCTCTCACCAGCCTCCTTGCGCGTGAAAGCGACGTCGAACATGACGTAGGCTCCTACATAGCTGATAAAGGCCCCTGGCGACGGGATAACAAATAGCATAGCAGGATTATCCAAAAGCCATTTTTGGCGACTGGCCAGAAAATCATTATATTCGCCTAGTTCATCTTTTTTTATCTTATACAAGCCTTCTGTGGTCATGTTGTAGCGATAGTTCTCCATGATAGCCATGAATGGCTCGCTAAGCAGACTGGCACCAAGTACCTCTTTCTCGAATACGCTTGTACCAGCAGGTAGTGGCAGACGGTCGCCTTCGATGTCGGCAATAACTTTATCCATCTGTTTCACCATCTGTTTCTTCCAAGCAGGGATTTTATCTCTTGTTAGGCCCATAATCAATAACTTATCTTTACCAAAGTAGTGCTGTCTTACTTTCGGCCAGAGGCGGTTGATTTTAGCACTCATGGTGTTTCCAATGAATGTCACGCCTTCTTCATCCACCAGCTTTGCATCCTTAGTCATCTCTAGGGTGTCGCCCACAGCCAGGAACATAAAGTCTACGTCCTGCACCTTGATGCTTTGAGAGTATGGCAGAGGAATGCTCCTTTCAAACGAGCCATCGGCTGCAACAGGAATCGTAAGAACCTTCGCATCCTCATCATTAAATGCGTTTTGTATAATCACCGAGATGATGTTCCACTCGTCGGCAGATTTGTTCAGTATGCGTCCTTTTAACACAGCTGTGCCACTATTAAAGTGATACTCGTTGATGGCCCGTGCCGAAATAGAAGCGACAACGGCTAAGATCAGGATGATGATAGATTTTTTGTTCATTGGTTTTATTTGATTTTGATTACCTTTTTACCATATATACACAGGTCGCCCAGATATTTTGCAGTCGGAGATGTTAAAATGTTGTAATTAAGAAAAAACTGATAATTGTTTTGTGTTATGCTCGAATTGTGCTATCTTTGCAGCAGTGTATTAATAAAACAATATAAATAGGTATGGCAAGAGTTACTCCTGAGAGGATTACACACCTGGAGAAGAACGAGGTGTTTGTGTTTGGTAGCAATCTGGCTGGGGCCCATGGAGGTGGTGCAGCTTTGATAGCATATCGCAAGTTTGGTGCAATATGGGGACAGGGCGTAGGACTGCAAGGACAGAGCTACGGCATACCCACCATGCAAGGAGGCGTAGAGACCATTAAGCCCTATGTGGATGAGTTTATCGAGTTTGCTAAATCGCGCCCCGACCTGACGTTCTTGGTAACACGCATAGGTTGTGGCATCGCAGGATTTACCAACGAAGAGATTTCGCCTCTATTCGAAAAGGCTCACGATGTAGAGAATATCGTGCTGCCACTTGGGTGGTAAAGATAATAATCCCCGGCCTGCTGTTGCAAGTCGGGGATTATTGTATTTATGCAGCCTGGGCGTGGCGGCGGGATACTCGGAGCTGGTGACCGTAGACCAAGCAGGCCATACCGAAATAGGCAGCAGCCTGGATCCAAAGGTAACGTACCTCGGGCACTACGTCGCTCAGGGTGGCTCCCATAGTGTTCATGCGGACAAAGGCACGGGCACCAAAGGTGCTGGGGAACAGCCATGATATGCCTTGCCATACACCAGGAATGGCGCTCTGTGGCCACGATACGCCTGTGAGGAACAGCAACGGCAGCGAAATGAACACCATGAGCAGCATGACATTCTCGCGATAACGCACCAGGCACGAAACGGTCATGCCGAAGAACACGCAAGCCAACAGGTATGGCAGCATGAGGCAGAACAAGTCCCAAGCCTTGACCATGGCCACAAACGAGAATATACGCGGCACAACCATAGTGAGGTATGCACCCATCACGGCATATATCATGATATAGCACATAGCCTTGCCGCCAACGATGCGATAGATGCCACTATAGGCAGGATGCACGGGGATAAGATCGCCATAGCGACTGGTTTCGCGGGCTGTACCTGCACCAAGTCCGATACCCAATACGAGTGTCTGCTGGAATATAAGCATGAGCACTGCGGGGATGACAAACGTGCCATAGCCGCACTGGGGATTGAACATAGGCACATCTACGAAATCGAGCGGACGCGACTGTATCTGCTCTTCGCGCACGGTATATTTGCCAGCCATCTTGCTCTGCAACTGAGCACCCATGTGCTGGGTAACAGCCACAGCAGCCTGATACAGGGCCTTATAGGTGAGCATGAGCGACATGTCGCAATACACGCTGAGTGTGGCTTGCTCCATACGACAGATGCGGGTGGCAAAATCGCTTGGGATATAATAGATGCCCTTGGCCAACTGGCGCGATACGAGCGATTTGGCTTCGTCCATATCGGCAGCATGGCACAGAATCTTGACATCGGCTGATGCATCGAGCTTGCGAACCAACTCGCGCGAGAGATTGCTATGCGAATCGTCGACTACCACCACAGGAACCTCGTGTATCGTCTCATTGTTGTATATCCACGAATAGAGCAGCGGATAGATGAGGGGCACGATGATAAAGAAGATGAGTACACCCTCATCGCGCACCACCTGCTTCATCTCCTGTCGCCAGATATAGGCGGCATCGCTTACAGCCTGATATAACTTATGGAATATAGACATAGGTGAGCATTGCATTTTTAATCTTTCCGATGACGAACCATGGCATGAGCATGAAGGCCACAAGGGCTACAAAGTGGAACCACACCTCGAGCAGCGGGAAGCCATTGAACACGCAGACTGAGAACAGCTTGTAGTAATGACGCAATGGGAATAGCCACGAAAGCGACTGCAGTGCGCCATCCATACCCATCACGGGGAAGGCCGAACCTGCCATAGAGAAACTAAGCACAGCCCACAGCGAACAGATACTCATGGACATGCGGAGCGAAGGCATGAGGCCGAAGGCAAAGATGCCAAAGCCCTGAGCGGCAAACACCTCGAGCAGAGCCAGCAGCACCAGCATGCCCACCCCACCCTGATTGGGGAATCCGAGTATGCGGAACATATATACCTCGTAGGCAAAGATAAGTGCCAGCCAGATGACGGTCTGCATACCAAACTTACCTATCAGCGCGATGACCATGCGGTTATCAGCCATGGCAAGCCACTTCTTACCCGCACCGAACTTTAGCTCCATACCCAGCGAATAGGCTGTAATAAGGAATATGAACAGCATCATGACACCGGGCACGAACACGGTGGAGAGATAGACATTGTAGTTGGTCCAAGGGTTGCCTATCTGGTGCAGGTCGATAGCAATGGGCTGCAGGAATGCCATGATCTGATCCTGGGTGTAGCCCTTGGCACGCATGGTGGCCTGACCTACTGCTGCAGAACCAAGATTGGAAATGGTCTTGAGGTCCTTCATAAGCAGCGAGCCCGACATGATGGATGCCAGATTGTAATAATAGGATATCTTGGGCTGGCGAGAGGCTAGCAGATCGTCGGTAGTACCCTTGGGGATATAGAGGAAGGCGTAGATGTCGTTCTCCTGTACGGCGCGACGAGCATCGGACACACTGGGATAGTGGGCCACAACCTTGGAACTCTGGAACCCATCAAGGCGACGAATGAGTGCACGAGTGGTGGTGGTATTGTCGAGATCGACCACACCCACGGGCATGTTCTGTGGCAGTCCGTCGTCCATCAGCGATGTAAAGAATATCATCGCCAACAGCGGGAATACTACCATACAGCAGCCGTAGATGCGATTATTGATCATAATCCTCACCTCGCGCAAGGCCATCTGCCAAATTTGATTAAGACACTTCATTAAAACTTAATGATTAATCTTTAATGTTTAATGTTTAATCCTTAATAATCAGGCTCATGCCTGGGCGCAGACCCTCGAGTTTCTCAACGGGGCGAGCCTTTACCTCGAAGGTCTTAAGGTCGTACTGACCATTGGCCTTGGTGGCCTTCCATACGGCATACGAACCCTGATCCTTGAGGTAGTAGACCTTCATCTTGACAGTCTTGTCGAATGCTGGTACAAAGGCATCGAACTCGGTGCCTACCTGCATGCCGTTCAACTGGTCCTCGCGTACATTGAATGTGCCCCACATATCCTGCATTACAGCGATCGACATGATGGGCGAACCTGTACCTACCAGCTCGCCTACCTTAGGATAAACATCGCTTACCTCGCCCTCCATCTGGGCAATCTGTACTGTCTCGTGGATGTAAGAGTTAACCTCCTGAACAGCACCACGGGCGCGACCTACCTGAGCACTGGCGGCCAGCTTGTCCTCCATACGGGCACCGTTCTTAGCCATGTCGTACTGACTCTGGGCGGCCTTGCACTGGGCCTCCATAGCCTTGTAGTTGGCATAGGCCTCATCGCGCTTCTGGGCACTCATCACGCCCTCATCATACAGGCGCTGAACACGATTATACGACTTCTCAGCAATCTCGAGTCCGGCCTTGGCCTGCTGGAGTACTGAGAAAGCACCCTGAATCTGCTCCTTACGGGCACCGTTCTGGGCTTTGAGCTCGAGTGCAGCGGCTGCACTCTCGGCACTCTGGGCCTGCTCCATTTTAGCACGAACCTCAGGGGCGTCGAGTATGGCGAGGGTATCGCCCACCTTGACGTAGTCGCCCTCTTTTACACGCAACTCAAGAATACGACCTGGCACCTTGCTCGATACGCGATACTCGGTAACCTCTACCTGTCCCTGGATAATCTCTGGATCGCGACCCAGTGCGAAGAATCCGATAAGTGCCACGATGATAACTACAGCTGCAAAACCAATGATGGCAAGCAGAATGTTGTTATGCTGTTGTTTTGACTGATTTGACATAATATAATGTTTAATCTTTAATTTTTTAATGTTTAATCTACTCCAATGTACCCAGTGCCTTCTGCAGGTCAACCTGCGAGAGCTTAACCTCGATCTCAGCATCAATCTTCTGCGACTGAGCCTTCATCCAGGCTGTCTGGGCCTCCATCACTACGGTAGGTGATATCACGCCCTCCTGGAAACCAAGATTGGCTGTGCGCAGATTCTCGTCGGCATGCTGGATGTTCTTCTGTGCCATAGTGAGCTTCTTGTTGGCCTCATCCACCTTGAATGTAACCTGGTTTACCTGCAGCTCAATCATCTCGCGAGCCTCGGCCAGTTCCAGGTTAGCAATGGCGGTAGCACCCTTCGACGCGCGTACCTTATACATTACGTCGCCCCAATTCCAGATGGGCACACGAACCATCACACCTACGTTCCACACGCCTGAGAACTTGCGCTGGAAACCATTATACAGGTTAGGATTGCTGACAGCATAGCCGCCTGTGAGCAGTACCTGTGGTAGATTACCAGCCTTGAGCACGTTGGTGCTCTGCTTGCTCAGGTCGACTGCATTCTGCAGCAGCTTGAGCTCTGGGCGATAGGCCACAGCCTTCTCTACATCGAGTTGTGGTGCAAGCTCTACCACAGCGATATTCTCGCTCTGCTCATCGAGGAGTGTTACAGGCTCGTTGAGTGGAAGTCCGCACAGTTGGTTGAGCAGCATGCGCGAAAGTACCAGTCCGTCGTTGACCTTAGTCAGCGTCATCTCGGCCTCGTTCACCTTTACGTCTACGCTCAGTCCGTCGCTACGTGTAGCCACGCCCTCGTCGATCATCTTGTGCACATCGCTATCAAACTTCTTGACCAGTTCGAGATAGCTCTCGGCCAACTGCTTCTTGTGGTGGAGCGAAACCACCTGCCAGTAGGCCTGGTCGATCTGATAGAGTGTGGACTGACGACGAACATCGGTAGTATTCTTTGCCATCTCGGTGTTGATATCTGCCATCTTGTTGGCTGCGATAATTGCACCACCCATAAACACAGGCTGCGACACCATGATAGCACCAGCAAACATGTTGCGGGTATCGGTATCGAGCGCATCTACAACCTTCTGTCCCATTCCATTCAGCGCATTGGCTATATCACCAAAGCCCTGAGCAGCCATCTGATTGATAACAGCACCCGAGAGCCCCATCACCTCCAACGTCTGAAGAGTGACTGGGGGCAGCTGCGACATCGTCTGCTGAAGACCCTGCTGCATCTTGGCGCCGACGGCTGTTCCCAACTGTGGGAGTGCGGCCTTCTGGTCGTCGCTAAGCAGACTGATAGGTTTGCTGGTGTGCTGATACGTACCTACAGCACTCACGTGGGGCAGATACTTGGTGCGGGCCGACTTGCGAACATTCTCGGCCACATCCTCTTTAAGTTTGGAAACACCAAGCTGCTTGTTGTTGCGCAGGGCCATCTGTCGGCAGCTATCCAGACTGAGCACGCGCTGAGCCTGAGCTGGCATGATGGCTGCACTAAGCAGCATTATTCCAAAAATCTTCTTCATACTCGATTATTTAAATGAAAATGTTTTCGTTCCAATCATATTTCCATCCACAAAGATGCTTACACGATAGTCACCTGCCTCGAGCATCTGTGTCATATTCCAATATACAGTAACTGGTGTTTCTTCGCCAGTGTATTCGATTACTTTCTTGGCCGAGCACTCTATGTTGCGGTTCTCGTAAGCAAACGATCCGCCACCGCTCAAGGTGTTGCCGCCAGGATTCTGAATGCGCACGTAGACGGTGCGATTGCCATTAGAGGCAGTGACGTTCTTGGCAATGTTGAAGCTTACACGGAACTGCTTGAGATCCTTAAGTTTCTTGGCCACCTTGCCACGCTTGTCGAGCATCTGCAATGAGATGCCAGTAGCATCGAGCTGGGCTGCGATAGCCACCTTCTCCGACAGCGAAGCCTTCTCACTGTTGAGTCCGGCTACCTCAGCATTACGCTCAGTGAGCTCGGCATTTACACGACTGTTCTCGGCCATCAGGTTCTGATTCAGACGATTAAGCGAATCAATCTGATACACATAGTCGCGCAGCACCTCGCGCACAGTAGCAAGCTCCTTCTTGAGGCGTGCTATCTCGCGGGCGTCGCTGGCTTTTACCTGCTTGAGTTCCTCGAGCAGTTTCTGTGTCTTCATCTGCTCAGCTGTAAGTTGGGCGATGATAGAGTCGTTGTTAATCTGAGTCTTCATCTCGCTGTACTGCATGGTGAAGCGCTCGTATTCGTTTTCCATCTCCTGCTTGTCAAGTTCGGCAAGCTCCTCCATATCCTGTACCACCTGTTTCTGCTCCTGCAGATTTACAAACAGCCACGCTGCTGCGCCCACCAGGGCAAGGATAACTACTATAAGAGGTATTAAAATCTTCTTGTTCATATTTCGCAATATATAATTTTTCGGGTGCAAATATAGATTATTTCTACGAAATAACAAAAGAAAATGCGACACAAACATTTAAGCAACATTAAAATTAAGAATTTTAGCGACTTTTCGACCAATTTTTACAGTTTATGACACAAATATTTGGAACTTATAAATAAAAAATGTATATTTGCCCACAGAAATTAGAACAATCTATATGGCGAAGAAAAACTTTCTATCTAAGGTATTCCATCTGTATTACGATGGTTTTCGCTCGATGACGCTAGGCAAGACGCTGTGGGCCATCATACTGATAAAATTGTTCATAATCTTCGTGGTACTGAAATTGTTCTTCTTCCCAAACTTCCTGAAGCAGCATGCCGGGGGCGATGAGCCGTCGTATGTGGCCAAAGAGCTTGTGGATCGTGCAAAATAGTTTTAATCCTTAATATTATGCTACAAAACCTAATTCTAAACATCGATGCCGGAATGATCGACTGGTCGAGAGCGCAATTTGCTCTGACGGCAATCTATCACTGGCTCTTTGTGCCACTGACGCTAGGACTAGCGGTGATAATGGGCATAGCAGAGACCAAGTACTATTGTACTAAAGACGAGTTCTGGAAGGGTGCAGCCAAATTCTGGCAGAAGCTCTTCGGAGTAAACTTTGCCATGGGTGTGGCTACGGGTATCATACTCGAGTTTGAGTTTGGTACCAACTGGAGCAACTACTCGTGGTTTGTGGGCGACATATTCGGTGCTCCACTGGCAGTTGAGGGTATCGTGGCCTTCTTTATGGAGAGCACGTTTGTGGCAGTGATGTTCTTTGGATGGAAGAAGGTATCGCCCGGATTCCACCTAGCCTCGACGTGGCTCACAGGATTGGGAGCAACGATATCGGCATGGTGGATACTTGTGGCCAATGCATGGATGCAATGCCCTGTAGGATGCGAGTTCAACCCCGACACCATGCGCAATGAGATGGTATCGTTTGCCGAGGTGGCTCTGTCGCCATTTGCTGTATCAAAGTTCTGCCACACAGTTACTTCGTCGTGGATTATCGGAGCGATATTCTGCGTGGGCGTTTGTTGCTGGTATCTGATGAAGAAACGTCACACCAAGCTGGCCATCGAGAGCATGAAGATAGGTGCTGGCGTAGGACTGGTAGCTGCTCTGCTGGCAGGTGGTACGGGACATAAGTCGGGCATGGATGTGGCTGAGGTTCAGCCCATGAAACTGGCTGCGATGGAGGCTCTGTATGATGGTGGAACAGAACAGGGACTGAAGCTTATCGAAGGCATAGAGGTGCCCTATGGACTGAGCATTATGGCCACCAACGATCCTAAGGGATACGTGCCAGGCATCAACGATCTGGTGAACGGCTACACTACTCCTGATGGAAAGACAGAACCATCGGTAGAGGAGAAGATGGAGCGAGGCAAGAAGGCCATCGAGGCCCTTGCAGCATATCGCAAGGCCAAGATTGAAGGCGAGGACGCCAGCCAATATCTGGCAGTGCTCAACGATAATATGAAGTACTTTGGCTATGGATATCTGAAGAACAAGACTGACGTGATACCACCAGTAGCCGTAAACTTCTGGGCATTCCGCGTGATGGTAGGTGTGGGCTGTCTGTTCATACTGTTCTTTGCCGTGATACTAGCTGTGACATATAAATGGCCAAAGGCTCTGTTTGGCAAGCGCGACATCACTGCCCTACCCGCTTGGCACTATTGGGTGGCTATCGCACTGATACCTCTGGGCTACATCGGATCGGAGTGTGGATGGCTGGTAGCTGAGTTTGGACGCCAACCCTGGACCATCCAGGATATGCTGCCCACATGGGCTTCGGTGAGCGATCTGCAGTCGTCGAGCGTTATCATCACGTTCTTCCTCTTCCTCATCCTCTTCAGCACCATGCTGGCTGTTGAGATTAACATCTTACTGAAACAAATTAAGAAAGGACCTGAAGTATGACATACACATTTTTGCAACATTATTGGTGCTTTATAGTATCGCTATTAGGAGCACTGCTGGTATTCCTGCTGTTTGTTCAGGGAGCCAACTCGGTGGCACGTTCGCTAGGTGTGACTGAGGAGGGACGACGACTGGTGTACAACTCTACAGGACGTAAGTGGGAGTTTACATTTACCACGCTGGTAACATTCGGTGGTGCATTCTTTGCATCTTACCCGCTGTTCTACTCCACTTCGTTTGGCGGCGCCTACTGGCTGTGGATGATAATACTGTTTACGTTTGTGCTACAGGCTGTGAGCTACGAGTTCCAGAACAAGATTGGAAATTTCCTTGGCCCTAAGACCTTCCAATTTTTCCTGACACTTAATGGTATCGTAGGTCCGCTGCTGTTGGGTGGTGCTGTAGCCACATTCTTCGAGGGTTCGAACTTCATAGTAGACAAGGCCAACCTGGTAGACGCAGGAGCGATAACACCTGTGATATCGCGATGGGCCAACGCAAGTCACGGACTAGATGCACTGCTTAACCCATGGGTACTGGTACTGGGCTTTGCGGTAGTGTTCCTGGCTCGTGTATTAGGCATACTCTACGTTATGAACAATGTGGACGATGAGGACATACGTTCGCGTGGCAGTGTACGACTGATTGGTGCTGCCGTGCCTTTCCTGGTGCTGTTTGTGGCTTATCTGGTGCACGTGCTGCTTAAGGACGGATATGCCTACAATGCAGAGGGTGTGATCTATATGGAACCATACAAGTATCTTAACAACTTCCTTGAGATGTGGTACTTGCTCGTAGTATTACTGATAGGTGTGGTACTGGTGCTGTTTGGTATCGGCAAGACTATCTTCTCTAAGAAGTACATCTGTGGCATTTGGCCTGCAGGCATAGGCACAGTGCTCACTGTATTGGCACTGCTGCTAAGTTGCGCTTGGAACAACACAGCCTACTACCCATCGACTGCCGACCTGCAGAGTTCGCTCACAATGGCCAACTCATGCTCGAGCGAGTTCACCCTGCGCACCATGTTCTATGTATCGCTACTGGTACCATTTGTACTGGCCTACATTGTCTACGCCTGGAGAGCTATCGACAAAAAGAAAATCACCAAGGATGAGCTCCAAGGTGATGACCACGCATACTAAACAAATATCCCCGCCTTGCTGGCGGGGATATTTATTATTTAAACAATCCGTCGAGGTAGGTGTAGAACGCAGGATCCTCGCCTACTACGGTGTTGATGATCTTGCCCTGAGGATCGATTACCACCTTGGTGGGGAATCCCTCGATGCCATACTGATCGGCGATAGTCTGCAGCTTCTCGTCAGGACAGCGAACCTGCAACCATGGCAGCTGATGCTCATCTACTGCAGCCTTCCACTTGTCCTCAGTGTCGCGACAGTCCACACCCAGTATCTCCATCTTGTCTTTATACTTGGTGTAGGCCTCCTTCATGCTGGGGATGCCACGAATACACCATACGCACCATGAGCCCCAGAAATCCAGAACTACAAATTTACCACGCAGACTAGACAGTTTGGTGGTTGAACCCTGAAGGTTGGGCAACTCGAAATCGGGAGCCAAGCCATCAGCCTGTGCCTCATCAGCAGCAGTCTCGACAGCTTGTGTTTCTTCGGTGGCCTGAGCGGGCTTTGCTTTGCCCGCACATGCGGCCATCAAAGTAACTGTTAGCAAAAGTAAAGTAAGGGTTAAAACTGACTTTTTCATATACGAACCTAATTATTTAATTAATTTTATTTCTTATAGCACTCAAAGATGGCGTCGACGCGAGCCTCCGACATCTTCTTGGTAAACAGACTTACGATCCAAACCACAGGGAATCCACCCACCATGGCGATAGCACCACAGTTGATAGGATTGATGGGATTGCCGGCCACCATGTTGATGACAGTTAGTCCCACGCCCCATGTGAAGCAAGCCCACACACTCTTGGTGGTGATGTTGCGCTGATACAGACCCAGCATGAATGGAGCCAGGAACGCACCAGCCAGAGCTCCCCACGAGATACCCATAAGCTGGGCAATGAACGTAGGAGGATTGAGTGCGATGAGCAGCGAGATGGCGATGAAGAACATGATGAGCACACGCATAACAACCACCTTACGACGCTCTACCTTCTCGGATACGATATCATTGATCTCGCCATCCTCAACCTCGCCTGGCAGCGACTTCTTGTCGCGATAGATAAGGTCGAGAGTCATAGTAGAACTAGATGTGAGCACCAGCGATGCGAGTGTCGACATAGATGCCGAGAGCACCAGCAGCACTACCAGCGCGATAAGGATATCGGGCAGATTTACCAGCATAGATGGCACGATAGAGTCGAATGCCAACTTGCCGTTAGGCAGCATAGGAGGAGTACCGAACAGGCGACCGAAACCACCCAGGAAGTAACATCCACCAGCTACGATAAACGCAAACACGGTAGAGATGACGGTACCACGCTTGATGGCACTCTCATCGGTAATCGAGTAGAACTTGCCCACCATCTGTGGCAGTCCCATGGTGCCCAGCGATGTAAGGATTACCACACCCAGCAGCCCCCAAGGATCGGGACCGAACCATGATGCGAAACCACCATTCTCCATCGGGTTGGCATCTGAAGGGATAGCAGCCAGCTTGTCGACAGCAGCAGATAGTCCGCCCTGCAGATTGAGCACAGCCACGATTACAGCCACGATACCAAACAGCATGATGATGCCCTGAATAAAGTCGTTCATGGCCGTAGCCTTGTAGCCACCCAGGATAACATAGACAGCAGTGAGTATCGACATGATGATGACACAATACTCGTAAGGGATGTTGAATCCCATCTCAAACAATCGTGAAATTCCGCTATAAACACCAGCGGTATATGGAATAAGGAAAACAAATGCGATGATAGATGCTGCTACACGCAGACCTTGGTCGTTAAATCTAGTTCCAAAGAAATCGGGCATGGTGCGACTCTCGATGTGCTGAGTCATCAGCTTGGTGCGACGACCAAGGATGATCCACGCCAGGAGCGAGCCAATGATGGCATTGCCAATACCAATCCAGGCTGAAGACAGGCCGTACTTCCATCCGAACTGACCTGCGTAGCCCACAAACACTACTGCTGAGAAATAACTGGTTCCGAAGGCGAACGCTGTGAGCCAAGGACCAACAGCACGACCACCAAGCACGAAACCCTCAACACTACTGGCCTGCTTGCGGGTGTATAGTCCCACCCCAATCATCACAGCCAGGAATATTATCGTAAATACTATCTTGATAATCATTTTAATGTTTAATCTTTAATGTTTAGAATGCCACCTGCATCTGGGCCTGAACCCAATTATAATCCTTGCCCAGCATATCGCCACACATGCAACGTGTGTACTGCAACTGCATACGGCACTTCTTGTAGAACCAGTACTGCAGGCCTACGGTCAGGTTGGTCTGATCCCATCCGTCAACCTTGGTATTGCGGTCGAATGTCTCGCCGCTAGCCACGATGTCGAGTGCATCGACCACTGGGATACATGTGGTAACATAGCCGCCTCGGCTTCCTACCTCACCATCCTGTCCGCCTAACCACTCTGCACGTACCGATGCTGGACGAGCCTCCTTATACTTACTACCTGTGTAGGGGCTGGTCTTATACTCGGCACCCACGCTGTAGCGATTGCGCTTATAGTTGTCGCCCACGCCGATCTCAGGGTTCCAAGCAGCTGTACCAACAGCACATCCTGTGCCCAGATAGCCTGATGCAACCACACGAAATCCGTCGACAGGACGAAGTTCGAGCTTTGCGATAAAGTCTTTCTGATTATTCAGGTCCTTTCGGTTGATACCCTGACCACTCATCAGTGCCAGTTCGTAGTGCAACACGCCCTTAGCCAGGTCGCCATACACCTCAAGACCCATGTCGCGACCATAGTTCACGCCATTAAGCGGGTCAGGACCTTCGCCTGCCAGATAGAGTACAGCCTGCGAATATACATCGACCAACTCCAACTGAGTAGGCGACATAGGATTCTCCATCGAGTAAGAGTGTTTGAACTGTCCCAGACGTACGGTCATCTCATTGCCCTTGCTCAAGCGGTAGTCGGTATAAAACTCCTGAACCACACTCGAGAAGTCGTGCATGAACATAAACGACCATCTGTCGGTAATACGGGCCTTAGCCCACAAAAGGGTACGTTTTAGATTGTAAGCATTCTGCGGCTTGCCGTTGGGATCCTGATAACTCCATCCCCCCTGAGCATAGCCGTTCAGAGTAATACGACTGGTAAATTCCTTGGTCCAGTCGATGTCATTGCTCTTCTGCTGAGCATTGGCCACAGAACACACACCCATAGCCATCGCTACAGCCAGCATTTTCAGTTGTTTGCAAGTTTTACGTTTCATTTTGTCATTGTACTTATGATAATTTAGTTCCTTGCGTCGGCAAAAGTACTACTTTTCTTTCGATTTGCCAAAAATTTCGGCATATTTCTTACGAATTAGCATTAAAAAAGGAGAATCTGTGCGATTCTCCTATCTATTTAGTCTTGGAAGTAGACTCGTTTCACTCGATTGCTGATGCCCGTCAGCACCTCGTAAGGTATGGTCTGCAGCACATCGCTCAGTACCGTCACTGGCAGGTTCTCGCCGAATATCTCTACCTGGTCACCCTCTACGCATGGTATGTCAGTAACATCTATCAGCGCCACGTCCATACAGATATTACCCACGTACTCAGCCTTCTGTCCGTTCACCAGACAGTAGCAGTTGCGATTGCCCAGATGACGGTTCAGTCCATCGGCATATCCGATAGGTATGGCTGCGATGACAGAATCGCGTGTGAGCTTGCCCTTTCGACTGTAGCCCACGGTATCAGTCTTAGGCACCTGACGCATCTGCAGGATGGTGGTCTTAAGCGTGCTAACGGTGTGCAGTATGCGGTTATCGCGAGGATCTACGCCATATAGGCCCAGTCCCAGTCGGCACATATCCATCTGGCGATCGGGGAAGTGCTCGATACCAGCAGAGTTGTCCATGTGGCGCAGAATCTTATGCGAGAACGCGTCTTGAAGCTTCTTGCTACCCATCTCAAAACGCTTGAACTGCAGAGTTGAGAAGTTATCGAAGTCGTCGCTGTCAGAACCAACGAAATGGCTGAATACCGAACGAGGGATGACTGCCTGCTGATGTGTCAGTCGATCGATGAGCTCGTCCATATCCTGCTCTGGGTCGAATCCCAAGCGGTGCATACCAGTATCGAGTTTGATGTGTACAGGCCAACCTGTGATACCCTCCTTGCGTGCAGCCTTGATAAGTGCATCGAGCAGTCGGAAGCTGTAAACCTCGGGCTCAAGATCATAGTCGAACATGGTCTTGAACGCAGTCATCTCAGGATTCATAATCATGATGTTGGCAGTGATGCCGGCCTTACGCAGTGTTACACCCTCATCGGCCACAGCCACAGCCAGATAGTCCACGCGATGATCCTGCAGTGTCTTTGCTATCTCTACGGCTCCTGCACCATAGGCATCGGCCTTGATCATACAAACCATCTTGGTTTCGGGCTTCATGAATGATCGATAGTAGTTCAGATTCTCTACCACAGCATTCAGGTTAACCTCAAGGATAGTCTCGTGCACCTTCTGCTCCAGTTGCTCTGTTATCTGATCGAATCCGAATGGACGTGCACCCTTGAGCAGTATCAGTTCGTCGCGCAGTGCAGCAAAGGCCTCGCTGCCCAGGAAGTGGTTCACATCGGCAAAGAACTGTTTGTCGGCTATCTGTATCTTGTCGGCCTGAGCTGTAAGTTCAGGACCAATACCAATAAACTTGGTAATGCCGCGCTTTGTGGCCAGATCGCTCACCTGTGCGTAGAGTTCGCTGGCCGATACGCCTGTCTGGAATATATCGCTGAGAATGAGCGTACGGTTCTTGCCCTCACGACGACTCATAAAGTCGAGCGCTATGTCGAGCGAGTTGATATCCGAATTATACGAGTCGTTTATCAGTATGCATCCACGCTGACCTTCCTTCACCTCCAGTCGCATAGCTACAGGCTCCAGCTTTGGCATGCGGTCGGCCAGTTCGCCTGGGGTTAGTCCCAACTTCAGTGCTACAGCAGCACAAGTGATAGAGTTCTCGATCGAAGCCTCATCGATGAATGGAATCTCGAAGGTGTTCTCCTCCTGCTGCCATATATAAGTAATGGTGGTAGCAAGACGAGTCTTTGATGGTTTGGTGCTCTTAACAAACAGCGAAGCCTGCTCGTCGCAAGTGCTCCACGATATCTTCTCGCCCTTGTAGCTCATACGACGGATGCAACGACTCACGATGTCGTTATCCGAGCAATACACCATAGCCTCAGTATCGTGCATCAGTTCGAGTTTCTCCATGCACTTCTCTTCCATCGAACGGAAGTTCTCCTGATGTGCAGCACCCAGTGTGGTGAGCACTCCGATGGTAGGTTGGATGATATCGCGCAGTGCCATCATCTCGCCAGGCTGCGATATACCAGCCTCGAAGATTCCCACCTCAGTCTGCTCGTTGAGCAACCATACCGAGAGGGGCACACCTATCTGCGAATTATAACTGCGTGGCGAACGAACAATGCGCTGTGATGGCAACATGAGCTGATACAGCCACTCCTTCACCATCGTCTTACCGTTTGAGCCCGTGATACCTACGATAGGCAGATCGAACTCGTCGCGATGGCGCTCAGCCAGTCGCTGCAGTGCGGCCAATGTATGCGGTACTCGCAGGAAATTAGCCTCGGGATATAGTTTCTCGTAATGCTCGGGCACCTGCTCTACTACAAACTGTCGTACACCTCGATTGTACAAGTCCTGAATGTAGCGGTGTCCATCGTTACGTTGAGTTTTCAGGGCAAAAAATAGGGTTTCTTCTGGGAAGCAGAGACTACGGCTATCGGTAAGCAGCCAACTAACCTGTCCCTCGCTGTTTCCATATCTTCGCGCACCTATAAGCGTGGTAACTTTTTCAATGCTATATTTCATAATTTCCTTTTTTAGAGTGCAAAGTTAGGGTATTTTTTTTGCAACTCGGCAACTTTTAACATAGTTTTATCCATGAATATGCGATATTCTTGCGAATCAGGGTTAAAAGGCTTATGATTTAGTGCAGCTTTGATGGGTTGCCATTCCTTGATGAAGGCCTTTGCTGCATCGCTGAGATACACCTCCGAGAATCTCTGCCAGATGTATTCCACCGCCTGTGCTGACGGGTGCAGCATATCCTCGGCATAGAACCGGTAATCGCGCAACTCGTCGTTGACAATCTCGTAGGCAGGGAAGTAGTTTACATTAAACATTTTGATTACTCTATCGACTGCTAGGAGCAGTGTGGCTTTTGAGAGTTGCGAACCGTGATAGCCGTATTTGCGATAGCGGATAGGGCTAATGGTGATTACGATACGGATATCAGGATTAAGCTGGCGCAGCATGTCGATGGACTGCTGCAGATAGTCGGCACACTCGTCAACTGATAGCTCCTTCTCGATAAAAAGCGATTGTGGACGCTTCTCGCAGTTGTCCACTATCTCGTTAGTCTCCTTAAGGATATACACGTGATTGGTGCCCAATGTCAGGAATGCTGTCGACACGGGCTTATCGATACGTTGTATGGTGTGCAGGATTGATGCTGGATTATACATCACACCATAGGGATTGACTATGGTGCGGAACTTCTCCTCTGTGAATCGCGCGCCTATCTTATCAGCAAAGCACGACCCCACAAAGAGCATCTCCTCGCAAGCCCCAATCCTAAACCCAGGATCCTCTATATCTACAATCGTTCGAAAATCCATTAAATGTTTAATCTTTAATGTTTAATGTTTAATGTACCATCAGCTTCTACTTATTTGCAGTCCCTTTGTCGAGAGGTCCATCTCCACAAATCTTGCATTTTTACGTATGCTGTTATCTGTCAGTATCTGCTTGATACGTGCTGCAGCCTCAGGATCCTTTGCTATCATATACAGATAGCCACCACCGCCTGCTCCTGGCAGTTTATATCCCAGACAGAGGTCGTCAATCATACTGGTCAGTTTAGCCACATCCTCAGGATTGGTGCCCGAATCGAGCAGCTGATTCTGTGTCCAAGTTTTACGCACCAGCTGTCCCATACGCACAAAGTCGTTCTGCTGGATAGCCTCGTACATGTCGAGTGTATGCTCCTTCATCTGTCGCAGCAAGCGCAACTCGCCGCCATGATTCAAGAACATTCTGCGAACTATCTCGGCCAGTATGCTTTTAGCCGTACGCGTTATGCCTGTATAATATAATAGGTGGCAAGGACGATATTCGGGCTGTGTCCACAGGTCGGTAGGCAACCAGCGCACCTGTGGGTTCTGACAGAATCCCCTACCCGTCTGTAGCAGCTTTACGCCACCCAGCACACCACCAAACTGGTCCTGCCAGCCACCACCTGTGGTCAGCATCTGTTCCAGCATCAGTGTGCGATGTCCTATCTCGTTCTTATCCCAGCCCAGTCCGCAGAAGTCGTTCAGCGCACCAAGCACTGTTGCGGCCAGTATACTGCTTGTGCCCAGTCCGCTACCAGCAGGTATTGCGCTGAGCAGTGTTATCTCTATACCAGAGCCGAATGCCTCCAGCTCGTCCATCAGCATACGATTACCAAAGCCTGCCAGCACAAGTGCAGCCTTAGGTATCGAGAATGGCGAACCTACGTGCATAAAGTCCTTCAGTTGTTTGCTGGTTTCAACCACCTCCATCGCTCCCAGATCGATGCTGCGCAGCACTATTCTTGGTTCGCGCGACGGACGTATATATGCCTGCAATGGTGGCTGACCGTTCAGTTCGATAGCCAGATTGATCACGTTTCCGCCCTCCATCAGGCAGTATGGTGGTGTGTCAGTCCATCCACCAGCGATGTCGATACGCACAGGCGAACGTCCCCAGACTATCTGGTCCTCAGCCACTGACAGCTGTGGTATCACACGCTTCTCGTCGATATCAAGCAGTCCCTCGCGCAACAGTCCGAATGCCTTGTCGCTCTCACCACGGAACATCGCATCGTGTATGCGTGTCATCAGTGGAGCATCATCATCCAGTGGTGCAGGCATAGGGATATCCATCTCGTCGAACTCTCGTTTGGCATCAGCCAGGTCCAGCTGATAGAACACGCTGTGTGTCCAGTTACTGGCCAGCGCGCTCCAGTTCTGCTTGCGTAGTGCCTTACGCTGATCAAACAATCTATGCAGGTTGGCCTCGGTACTAATCTCCTCAGCCGAAATAAGTCGAGTGGTCAGGAAGCTTAGTCCATCCAGGTCTACCAGATCTGCCATTGCTGCCAGATTACTAATTACTGGGAACTGCTGCTTCTGCTGCTCTGCGCCTGCAAACTTATCATCGATATGGTATCTACGGATAGCGTATTCCTCATCGCCGATAGGTACCACATCGACACATTCGCCTGGAGCCAGCTGCAGCTTCCATTTGTTCTCTGGCACACCTGTTACTATGTTATCGCGGGTCAGGGTCCATCCCTCGCCCACGTAGCTGTTCTCTATCCAGATATTCTCGTTGTCCTCAGTAAACTTAAACTTGCACTCTGCATTCTGAACAAAAATGCTTGGATGTGGCTTGCGGTCGTGATGCATTATCTCGCGCTGATCGTTCACCAAGTTCTGTATTCGCATTGTTGACGATATCATCTCGCGCGATGTGCCGAAGTGGTAGAACTCGCCACCCTGCAGCGGTACGATGGCCACCTTAAGGTCTAGCAGATCATTATCAGGCTTTGATGGGTTTGTGCCCAGCGCACAACCAAACTCCGAGTACATGTCGTACTCTATGATATCATCGCCATTCTTAGATTTCTTGGCAAGCAGCTCTACAGCCTTGTCGCTCAGCATCCAGATGCCGATATCAGTAAGGTAGTAGTGATCCTTCTGTATCTCGTTCAGTGTCTCGATATTTGGTTTCTGCAGCATCTGCTTGAGCACAGATGGCGACTTGCGACTGCTTACGAACACACCGTGATTCTTGGCTACCGATGCGTCGAGCCAAAGTCCGTAGCACACCACGTCAGCATCAGGTATGGGCTGTAGTGGCTGCGATGTGCGCACCAGCACGTCGCCACTCACCACCATGGTGTGTATGCCCTCTGGTGCCATCTGCATCATCTGTTCGTACAGTGGCAGTTGCAGACTCAACAGATCCTGCGACAGTTTCTGTCCGCGCTCCCAACGGAACACGGGTACTGGTGTAAGTATCTTGCCCGATGGAGCGTATGATGGCAGTCGACGGCTCTGTCCGCCAGCGTGCAGCAGTATACGCTTCTCGCGTGGCAACCACTCGGCCAGCGATTCACCATCCTCGGTGGTCATACAGGCCTGAAGCAGCCATGTGGTACCACCGCCACTACCCAGTTTGTGTCCCACAGGATCGTTGGTGCAGAAGTATTCCTCTCTGCTCAGTCCTGTCACATCATGGAAACTGTCCACCAAGTTAGGTGGCAATGAGAGAAGTTTTTTCATTAAACGTTAAACATTAAACATTAAACATTATTTCTGCTTGCGGCGATAGGCCATGAAGGCGGCACCTGCCAGTACCAATATCAGGATTGCGTACGCTGTATAGGCGATAGTCTCGGTTGTATCCACCGATTTGGGGAAGAAGCTCAGCACTACCTCGTGCTTGCCTGGCTTCACGTTGAGTGCACGCAGTATGTAGTCTACACGTCCCAGTTCTGCTGGCTCGCCATCGATAGTAGCAGTCCAGCCTGGGTAGTATATCTCCGAGAATACCACTACTCCACCCTTGCCCGAGTTAACCTCGTATGTCAACTGGTTTGGCTCGTAGTTCTTTATCGTCACCACACTGGCAGTGTCCTGTGCCACACCGTCGCCAAGCTGAGTCTTGAATTTCTCATCGGCCACAGCCTCGTGTCGCAGGTCTATCTTGCCCACCTGCAGTATCTCCTCGTTGGCATTCTTGGCGTAGCTCACCTTATCCACAAACCACGCATTACCCAGAGCGTATGGGTTCTGCAGTGGCACAGTCTGTCCGTCCTGCAGTGGGAAGATAAAGTAGCGTGTGTTCAGCATGTTCAGTACTGGACAGATGCTGTCGCCATTCACCATCGTCATGTCGCCACCAGCCTCAGCCACAGCGCCCATCAACTTCTGCATCTCGGGGTTGATATACTGCTCTATCATCTCCTGATAACGGCGCAGTTTGGCAGCGTGATAGCCACCGATGCTCTTATGATAGTAAGATGTCTCGTTCTCGTTGAATGTGTTCGATGCCAGGTTCAGCACACGATAGTCGAGTGTCTTGTCGCGCAGTATCAGTTCGTCTGTCTGACTCATCTGCTGTGGAGCCTCGCGCTCGCTCTGTGGCACAAACATCTCATCGTTAAGATAGCGCTTGTTTACCTGCCACAGGTCTATCAGGCAGAGCACCAGTATACCAGCTATAGCGTATTCGGCCTTAAGCTTGCGATACTTATAGGCCAACAGCATGGCTGTGCCCACCACGATGATCCAGAACGAGCGCCAGCAGTCGGCTGTGAATACGGCCTTGCGCATCTCTGTCAGGTTGCTTGTAAGCGGACCCACATGCTCCTGAGGCAGTTGAGCCAGCGCACGCATCTCGCTCGACGAAATGAAACTGTCGAAGAACATCGATGGCATGAGCGCAAACAGTGCACAGAAACCTGCAGTAAGTCCGAACGAGATATACAGGAACTTAGCCTTAGTCTTAAGTATCTCTGGCTCGTCGAATATTCTCTTCAGGGCCAGCATAGCCAGCAGTGGGATGGTAAACTCGGCGATTACCAGTATCGAAGCCACTGTACGGAACTTAGCATACATAGGCACGTAGTCGAGGAAGAAGTCGGTGAATCCCATGAAGTTGCGTCCCCACGACAGCAGAACAGAAAGGATGGTAGCTGCCAGCAGTGCCCACTTCATCGGCCCCTTCACGATAAACAGTCCCAGTATAAAGAGCATCATCACAAACGCACCCACGTATACTGGTCCGCTTGTGCCAGGCTGCTCGCCCCAGTACTGTCCTATCTGCTGATATATCGACTCGTAGTTAGGATCGGCCTTCTCCATCGCAATCTTGCTCTCGCTCATAGGCACCGATGCTCCACCCTTGGTGTTAGGCACCAGCAGTGTCCATGTCTCGTCGATGCCATAGCTCCACTGTGTGATATAGTCGCGCTCCAGACCGCTGTTGGTCTGATTGCCAGAGTTCTTCTTCACCAGTTCGCTCTTGCCGCGCATCGACTCCTGACTGTACTGCCATGTGTGATACAGGTTACTCAGGTTGATGCACACGCCGATGGCAGCACCTGCGATGCATACAGCAGTGGCCTTGCCAAATCGTGCCAACTCCTTCTTGCGGATAGCATCTATGAGCCATGCTATCACCATCGCCAGGATGATAAACAGATAGTAGTAGGTCATCTGTACGTGGTTAGCATTTATCTCGAATGCCGTAAAGATGGCAGTGAGCACAAATCCCCACAGGTATTTACCCCTGTAGGCCAGCACCAGTCCGGCTATCATTGGCGGCAGATATGCCAGCGCCCACACCTTCCAGATGTGTCCCGCAGCGATGATGATTAGGAAGTAGGTGCTGAACGCCCATATTATCGATCCCAGTGCAGCCAGATGCTGACGGAAGTCGAATGCACGCAGCAGAATATAGAATCCCAACAGATATACAAACACATACCACACGTTCTCGGGCAAGAACAGATGGTATATCTTGGTCATCGTTGTAAGCTTGTCGGTCGACTTATAGGCAGGTGCCAACTGATATGTAGGCATTCCGCCAAACAGCGAGTTAGTCCAACGGCTACGCTCGCCTGTCTTTTCGATATACTGTGCGCACTCCTGTCCAGCGCCACGTCCTGCCGATGCATCGTGACGGTAAAGTATACGTCCCTCGATATCAGCAGGGAAGAAATAAGCGAAGGCCAGAACGGCAAACAACAACACTGCCAACACATCAGGCAGCCACTTTTTTAATAATGTCATAACTTGCAAGTTTATAAATTTGCCTGCAAAATTAAAAAAAATCTGTATAATCCGTATAATCCGTAGGAAAAAAATGGTATCTTTGCACCAAAATATGGAAGAAACGATAATTACAAGCGTACAAAACGCCAGAATCAAGCATGTTGTAGCCCTCCAGCAGAAGTCATCGCTCCGCCGCGAGGAGGGATTGTTTGTGGTCGAGGGCCAGCGCGAGATAGAGCACTGCAAGGCCTGCGGCTATGAGGTGGTGGAAGAGTACATCCGCGACGTAAACGTGACACCACAGGTCTACGAAAAGATGGCCTACCGTGGCAGCACCGAGGGCCACATCGCCGTAGTGCGATGCCGTGAGCATACATTGGCCAAGCTGCAGCTTAAGGAGAATCCGTTGATAGTAGTACTCGAGAGTGTAGAGAAGCCTGGAAATCTGGGCGCAATACTGCGTAGTGCCGAGGCTGCAGGTATAGATGCACTGATAGTGTGCGACCCGCTTACAGATATGTACAATCCCAACGTGATCCGTGCCAGCATAGGTGGTGTGTTCTGCGTGCCCACAGCCGTGTGCACATCGCAGGAGTGCATAGCCTTCCTCAAGCAGCACGGCATCAAGATACTCACTGCCCAGTTGCAGGACTCTTACGAGTATTACGACTACGACATGACTCAGGGCACAGCCATCGTGATGGGTACCGAGAGTACAGGTCTTACCAATCAGTGGCGTGAGGCTGCCGATGCCCACATCCGCATCCCCATGCTTGGCCGTCTCGACTCACTCAACGTCAGCGTCAGCGCCGCCATCCTGATGTACGAAGCCGTCCGCCAGCGCCAAAGCAAAAATGTTTAATCTTTAATGTTTAATGTTTAATGTTTAATCTTTAATGTTTAATATATGAAGATCGGAATGATAGTAGCAATGGACAAGGAGCTGAAGCAGCTGCGTCCATTATTCCCCGAAGACAGAGTGATACTGCAGAAGAGCGGTATCGCCACAGTTAACGCTGCCATTCAGGCAGTAGAAATGATCCGTCAGTACAAGCCCGATGTAATCATCTCGAGCGGATGTGCAGGTGGTAATGGCGACGATGTAAACCTGCAGGATGTGGTGGTTAGTTCCGAACTTACCTACCACGATGTATATTGCGGTTCGGCCATCGACGACACTACCGTCTACGGTCAGGTGCAGGGCATGCCCGCCCGCTATCAGGCCGATCCTTATCTGCTTGAGAAGGCTAAGCTTACTGGCGCCATACCAGGACTGATAGTTACTGGCGACTGGTTTGTTGATTCAAAGGAAAAGATGCGCGAGATAGTAACCCACTTCCCCGAGGCTAAGGCTGTCGACATGGAGAGCTGCGCCATCGCTCAGGTGTGCCACATCTATAAGGTACCATTCATCTCGTTCCGCCTTATCAGCGACATCCCTCTGCGCGACACCGACGCATCGCAGTACCACAATTTCTGGGACACCGTTGCCGAGAAATCATTCCAAACCACCAAGACTTTCATCGAAAGTCTCTAAATTCTAAAATCTGAATTCTAAATTTCACTTATGGAAGTAATACAGAGTTTTACAATTGATCATACACAGCTTAAGCCAGGCATCTACGTATCGCGTGTAGATAAGGGTTTTACCACATTCGACCTGCGCATCACCGAACCCAACAAGGAGCCTGCTGTAGCTCCTGCTGCCATTCACAGCATAGAGCACCTGATGGCTACATGGTTCCGCAACTCGCGTGCTAAGGATGATGTAGTATACGTAGGTCCGATGGGTTGCCTCACTGGCATGTATATCATCATGACAGGCAACTACACCGTAGATGACATGCGTCAGCTCACCATCGAGTGTCTGGAGTGGATTCTCACCCAGAACGAAGTGCCTGCCACACGTCCTGAGGCTTGTGGCAACTATCTGCTGCACGATCTGCCCATGTGCAAATGGGAGTGCGCTCGCTATCTGGATCGCCTAAAGAACGATTTCCACAGCGAGTACACCAAGTTGCAGATTACTCTCGACGACGGCAAGATATTTGCCGACGCTTAAGCACTACTGCATCAACTCATCAAAGATTGAGAATATATATCCGGCCTTGTTGCGAGCAGGCACAGGTTCAGATTCTACGATTTCGGACACCTTCGACTCGAAGCAGTGTCCGTTTTCGTCGTAATAGTATCGCATCTCCATCTCCTCGCCCTCGGCATAGCCCTGATTATAGATAAAGATCACGTTTTCACTACCTGGTTTGGGATCCAGCAGATACTCCTCGTAGCTCTCGCCATACATCGACTCAGTCTTCTCGCTGATAAAGTAGTAGCGCTGATATGGGCTGGGCTGCTGTATCTGCTCGTAATAGCACTTCCATAGGGTTGTTACTGGTGGAAAGTCCTCGCTCTGCTGGTCGTGTATAGTTATCTCGATGTCGTTCTTCACACCGCCGTCCTTGTCGTTCTGCTCTATCCTCTGCTTGGCCTTTGCATAGGCGGCACGTATGTCCTTCAGCAGCTTTGCCTTTGGCGTGCTCGATGGATAGTGTGCGCTGGCCAGTTCAGGATATGGGCGCTCTGTGTTCAGCATCAGGTCAAACAGTCTTGCATTCTTGCGGCCGCTCTCCAGTTCGCTCTTCCAGTCGTTCCACGAGTGACTGTCAGCCGTTGCCTCCTTGTCCTGCACCTTGTGTTTCTGCTCTATGCAGTTGCCCTGTGCATCGTAGTAGTACCGTGTCTCCACCTTGAATCCGGCGTGCGTCTCAGCCTCCATAAAGGCGAATAGCAGATGTCCCTTCACCGGGTCGTACAGATACTCACGATAGTTGGTGTGTCCGTCGGCCATCCAGTTTACCGATACGAAGTAGCACACGGCCTTACCCGTGATGCCCTGTTCGCTATCGCCACCGATACGGTCGAAGTAGAACTGTGTGTCGGTATCTATCTCCGGAGTGTATTCGCCACCAGGCTCGCCCATCTCTATCTGACGTATGTGCACAGTATGCGCAGCCTTACCGTCCTGCCCCATCTTGTCCACCTTCTGTTTGGCCTGTGCATACACCTGGCGTATGTGCTTAATCTGTTCTGCCTTAGTCTGTGCGTGCAGTGCCATGCCTACTGCAATCATACACGCAATAATAAATACTCTTTTCATAATGCTTTAGGTTTTTTGCTGCAAGGACGGTGCAAGCCGAATGCAATCAAGTTCACTTGAATTGCTGAGGCGCAGCCCGTTCTCGCACGAATTTTTTCGTGCAAATATAATCAAAAGTTCCGAAACTCACAACTTTTTACAAAAAAACATCAAAACTGTTGTATCTTTAGAAAATTATTTATATATTTGCCCCCATAAAAACTTAAAACGATAATGAAGAAACAATCTATCTACCTACTAATGCTGGCTGCAATTCTGCTTATGAGTTGCAAGCAGGACTCACCAAAATATATAATAGGTGTATCGCAGTGTTCTGTCGATATCTGGCACGATTGGCAGAATGCCGAGATGAAGACAGAGGCCAATTTCCACGAGGGTGTAGAGTTGCGATTTGCAGATGCCAACTCCGATCCCGAGGTTCAGAGCAAACAGATAGACAGTCTGGTGGCCAGCGGCATCAATCTGCTGATTGTCACCCCCAACCAGCTTTCGTCGTCATCTCCAGCCATCGATCGCGCACATGACAAGGGCATACCCGTCATCGTGTTCGAGCGTAAAACCGAATCGCGTAAGTACACCTCATTTGTGAGTGCCGACAACTACGAGATGGGACACATGATGGGCGAATACATAGCCTCGAAACTAAGCGGCAAGGGTAATATCATCGAGGTTACGGGACCTAAAGGCTCTAAGCCTGCCGAGGAACGCTACAACGGATTCCACGTAGCCATAGCAGATTATCCCGACATCAAGGTGGTGGCCGAGATAGAAGGCGACTGGACTGAAGAAGCGGCTTATGATGGTGTAAAGAAATGGCAAGGCGACCTGAACACTGTCGATGCCGTGTTCGGTCATAACGACCGTTCTGCACTCGGAGCCCGTAAGGCATTCAAGGAGCTTAATGCCCGTCTGCCGCTGCTGTGTGGTATCGATGCACTGCCAGGACCTGATGGCGGTATCCATAAGGTGGCCGAAGGCCAGCTTGATGCATCATATATCTACCCCACACGTGGCGACGAACTGATAAAACTGGCCATCGCCATACTCGACGGCGACAGGTACCCCAAGGAGACCATGCTCAGCTCAGCTCTTGTAACCCACGACAATGCCATGGTGCTGCAGCTAGGTAGCGATGAGGTGGTGCGTATGACGCAGAATCTGAACAAGCTACAGGACAAAGCCAACGGCTACAAGCAACAGATAGCCACCCAGCACACAGTCTGGATACTAGCCTGCGTCTCGGCAGCACTGCTACTACTATCAATAGTACTAGCAATCCTGTACTTCCGCAAGAAATAACACAAGGGCGCGACACTATCTGCTAGTGTCGCGCCTACTGTTCCTAACAAGGCAGTTAGTACTGCCACTACGATCTTTGCGATCGTTCGCCAGTTTCTCAGCATAATTAATTCCTCCTTTCTTTACTTTTAATCGTTAAACACTAATTCTGGTCCATGCCATCGTCGGCACCTGTGTTGCCACCGCCGTTGCTGCTTGAGCCGTTGCTGGTGTTCTGTCCAGTCTGTGGCTTAGTGGTGTCAACGCCGTTCTTTGGTGCCTCCTGCACGCTGCATCCGCTGATGAACGTCTTCTGCAGCTGACCGTTGCTGTCCTTCTTTACCTCAGGCATAAACAGCACGTGCAGACCTTTCACGTTCTTGCCAATGCTGAACTCGGCTGCGCTGTCGGCGCCCTCGCCCTTGATGCCGATCTTGAATGATCCGAAGCCATTCAGCTTTACTCGCTTTGAGTTCTGCAGCTGATCCTGCATAGTCTCAATCAGTTCGCTGATTACGGCCAGGATATCAGCTCGTTTCAGTGTGCAGTTGCGCTGCATGATTGTAGCGAGTTCGTTGGTCTCCACGGTCTCGGTCATTACCGCACGTGGGTACCATTTGCCATAGCCCTTGGCTTTAGGTGCAGTCACCTGACTTAATCGGTAGAATACTGCGTTTCCTGCCCTGCAGCATCATTTCCTAAATGCACTGCAAAGATACAACATTTTTCAGCCGATTCCAAGCAAATCGGCATTATGCAGTTAGCCAAAATTAAGCATGCATTATTATATTAGCAAATGGTTCTTCATTTCTTTCATCACTGAAAGAAACGAAGCAAAGAAAGGTGCAAAAACGTCCTGAGCTCAGAGGCCGGAACACAAATTCTTCAAATCACTCAATGAACTCGCTACGCTCAAACAGCATTTCGTATTTCGTTCCTCAGATTGCGTTCCGCAATCAGAGACTCAATATCGATTCAAAGAATTTGCATTCCTCTAAAGACCTCTTCGTGCGGAATGTTTTTGAGGAGCTTCGCGACGATAAAACATGGAGCACGAAGTGCGGTAGTAAAACAAACTATCTATGTTTCAAGGGGTGTAGCCTTAAGAAAACATTCCGCACGAGGAGGTATTTATAGGATGTACTATTATCGGAATCTTCTTCGATTCTTGTGTCGCGAAAGCGAGACAAGCAAATCGACATGAGAAGCTGTTTGAGCGAAGCGAGTTCTTCGAATGATTACGATAATATTACATCCGGCCTCCGAGCTCAGGACGTTTTCTTAGGGCTACCCCCCTTGCAGTACAGCAGTACAGCGCTACACCCCTTGCAGTACAGCAGTACAACGCTACACCCCTTGCAGTAGCATGTAGCTGCTTCACAAAAAGTAACTATTCATCTTGCGATAAGTAAGGTTTTGGAATGCAAAAAGTAGCTTTTCGTGTGGTGAAAAGCTACTTTTCGCTAGAGGTTTTTGCGGGCGGCTAGCTCGCGGAGGATGCGGCGGTCGCGGGCGGGCTTTACGTAGTAGAGCCACTTGCAGTGGTTGCATACCCGGCGGTAGGTGCCCGTCTTCATGCGTTCTAATTTACTGCGCGGCAGTGTCTGTCCGCAGCGCGTACAAGTTATGTATTCCATTAAAACAATGTTGGTTCTTGGGTTCGGTCTAGCCAGCAGTGGGGGCTGATGTCCAGGATGTTGTATTGATTCACGTCGCCCGTAAGGTGGATGGTCTGCACCATGCCATGACGATAGTTGCTGGGATCGAACGACAGATGGCACACGCCCTTATGTCCCATGGCATCATCGCGCACCTTATCCACTATCACCTTCAGCAGATGATAACTGCGATGCGCATAGGCCTTATCGTCATTAACCAGCACCAGACCGTAGTCGGCACGGTTGCGAAACTCGGCCGAACCACTGGCATTGTACAGCGAATCTATCTGCTCGCCTTTCTGCGGCTTGGATGGATGCACCACCACAAAGATGAGCAGTCCCGTGCGGTGGGCGCAGAGCTCTATCTCGGCCAGCACATCGCCTATCTTCATCGTGTCGCTCTTGGCACCCTCAGGCAGTTGGATGTAGTTGAACGGATCCAGCAGCAACTGCTGCACACCATAGCGCTGCTGCAGCTGTTCGGCACGATGTAGCAGCTTGTGTATGGTGCGCCCCGACGTCTCGGTGACGAAGAATATGTTCTCACTCATCCAGTCGAGTATGCGGTCGGCCATTCGCTCAGGTATCTGCGGCTTGTGATAGTCTATGCCACGCTCGGTCTCGACTAACTCCTTGCGAAACTTGCGCCCGGCGATGGTGGTGGCCAGTCGCTCTATGTGGCGCTCGGGTGGAAACATCTCAGGCGAATAGAGCGCCGCCTTCCATCCGTGCTGCAGCGCCAGGTTTAGTATCAGGTCGTCGGCAAAGGTGCTCTTACCCGTGTTAGGCTCTCCCACGATGATTACTGTGCGACCTGGCTCAAACTGTATGTGTTCGTCGAACTCGCCCCACCCCACAGTCTTGCCCGGCTCTATGCCGTGCTCCCATATCTGCTTGGCACGCTCGCGATATTCGTTGATGGTCTCTACACCGATGATGGGGCACGGCTGTGCATGGTTGATGCACTGCAGTACAGCGTCGGGGCCGTGTTCTATCAGCATCTCGTTGGCATCCTTGGCTGTTATCGACTGCTCGTCGGCGTCCACTCGCCACTCCACTATACGGCAACGGGCTTCGCCGAAATACATGGCCAGCCTGTTGCGCAGCTCCACACCCTCCTCGTCCATGTCGCCCGCCAGATAGATGGTACGAATGCCGTCGAGATGACTATAACGGAATCGGTCGAAGGTTCGCACATCGCTCTTGGCACCGTTCGATACCGATATCACGTTGTCGAAACCGCACTCCATCAGTGCCAGCGCATCCATCATGCCCTCGGTGATGATCAGAGTGTCCTGCCCTATGGCGGCATCGATGTTCCAGGGTATCAGTTCACAGTCGGTCTCAACGGCAAAGTCCTTGCTGGTAGTCTTATACTGGATGTTGACCACCTTAGTGCCCTCGCGATAGGTGAAAGCCAGACACGAGCGGTCGATGCCGTCGATGGTACGGGTGGCCGAACGCACACCAGCCTTCGCGGCCGTCCGAGGCTGTATCTTCCGCTTCAGCAGATAGTCGATGGCGATGCCGTCGAGCGGTCGCAGCTTGGTGGTATCGGGCAGCTTGAAGTTCTTTTTCTGATAGCCGCGCTTCTTATTGTAGTCGGCCACCTTAGTGCCGATGATGAACTGGAAGCCGCAGTTGTAGCACTTGCCCATACCCGTGGTCAGGTCGAGCCTTACGCAGTGCTCGTCCTTGTGCTTACGACTGTCGGAGCAGTCGGGACATTTGCAGCGCACTATCGTCTTGCCCAGCGCTTTCAGGTTGGGCTTATTGTCACTATCCTTCTGGGCCCCCTTCACGTCCAGCTTGTCGATGGGCACTATATAGTAGCCCGTGCCGGTTTGTTCCCACTGCTTTTGTGGTATAAAACTATTGTCGTTTTGCATAATCCTGTATTCTGTTATGTTCGTCTTCGGGCAGTAGCTCCCAGGCGGTCTTCATCATAAAGTCCTGGGGCTGCATCGCCTGATGTTTGTCGCGTTCGGCCTGGCTGTCTATCTGCGATGGTGTCACCCAGGCGTCGGCCACCAGACTCCACACCGAGTACACATCCTGCTGCGGCGGCGCCCACCAGGGCACAGGTTCGCCATGCTTGCCGCATCGCAGGCCCGCGCGGCTTACTGTCTCGTAGGCCGAAGGTCCGATCATATCGGGAACCTTCGTGCCTTTTTCTTTATTTTCTTTTTCTATATCTAATTCTATTTCTTCCGCGCGGGGATTATAAGTACGCGCGGGAGTGCCGCAACTTTGGCGCAACTTTCGTGCACCCTTGTTGAATTGTTGCTGCATCCAGTGACTGGTAAAACGCTTCTCTTTATCGTCGACCACAAACAGGCCATAGTCGTTGATTACACGCTTCACTTCCGTACGACGGCGATGGCCCTCAACGGCCAATACCGTCATTTGCGTACCGGTATAGACACCCCACCCGCCCTCGCAGTGAGAGAGGTACAGGTTGATAGAAACGTACAGGCCCAAGCCTGTAGCCCCCTCAACCGAGTACATGTCAGCGATGCCTGGCATCGATAACAAGTTGCGCTGTAGTTTCAAGAATCCGCTGTTCATCGTTTTATCAAATCGTTAATAACTTGGTGGCGGTTGCGGCGGTAGTCTATGCGGCAGCTGATGTGCAGCCACCATACTTCGCGGCCGTTGCTGGCAGTGTAGTGCTCCAGTATCAGCTGGTCGTAGTCGGCATACTGTTTGGCGTACATCAGCAGCAGTCGGGCGGCCTGCTCGTCGGTGGTCACGCTGAATGGGCGGTGCTTCACCGGGATGGTCACATCGGCGGCCTCGCCACGCATGTGTTGCGATGTGGACACGCCGTGCACCAGCGTGTTTACCAGCGGACAGCGGTAGCCGCTGTTAACCTGTATTGGCAGCTTTAGGGCCATACGCATAGGCTCCAGGCAGCGGTCCACCAGATTCTGCAGCGCCACTATGTTCTGCTTCAGGGGGATGTTGGGTATCGGTTTCGGCTTGTGATTAGCAGCCGTGCCAGAGTAGCACATCTCGCCGAGAGTGAAATGCGCAGAGAGGCGCATGCTCATGTCAACTATTATCTTTTGCATAATACTATATATGTTAGAGTTATTATTTGGGTTGAACGCAATCCTAAGAAGGGCGCCACTTGTTGAGTGACGCCCGACATTAATAATCTGTTTGAGTTTTGTTGACTATTCATAATTCTTAATGTTTTGTTATGTTTATGGTCTTCCGGATAACCACTGCAAAGGTACAACATTAAACAAGCGAAAACAAGTATATTCTCGTATATTTTACGTTGATTTACGAGAAAGAAATCTCTGGGGTTTCTTTGTTTTAAAGAAATGCCAAATATGCATCCAAAAATGAGCTTTTTGTTGTAACTTTGCCATCCATTTGCCGACAACGGAGTCGACAAAGCAGAAATATAATTAGATGAGACAAACAAATATTAAGGCTATTCTTCACAAGAAGAAGATGACCGACAATGATTTAGCCGTAAGACTGAATGTAAGCCGCCAGTATGTTAACGCCATCAGCTGTGGACGTAAAAATCCAAGCATAGACGTTTTGGATCGCTTTGCCGAGGCACTCGATGTTCCACTGATTGCACTCTTTGACGGTTATCCACTAGACAAGCTAAAAGTCTAGCAAACAAATGCCTCGCATCGTGATGACGCGAGGCATCCTTTTAATTGCTCACAATCGAAAATACTGAAAAAAATTTGGAATATTACTCACTTATTCGTATCTTTGCAGCCGTAAACAATAATAAATAAGGATTATGGCATATAGCTTTAAAGATAAGATGGAATGGACAATTATCTTTGTCACAGAGTTCGGACGGCACTTCGGACTGACGCTTAAGCAGGCGTTTAACTATCTGAGCCGCTTCGGCGCCATCAAGTTCGTCGACGAACACTACGACTACTGCCACACGCAGTCGTTCCAGTCGATGGTAAGCGATATGGCCGAGTATTGCCACAGGAAAGGAGGCGCACTAGTATGATACTCTACCACGGCACAAACGCCGACTTTGGCGATATCGATCTTCGCAAGTCGAAACCCAACAAGGACTTCGGTCAGGGTTTCTACTTAAGCCGAGAGTACGCTCAGGCTATGGCCATGGCAAAGATCAAGGTGGAGCAGTTGGAAAGCGGTGTGCCCACCGTACTAACCTATGAGGTTGATGACGAAGCTATGGCTGAATTAAGAGTACTACGCTTCGATGATTATACTGAGGAGTGGGCCAATTTCATCCTGTTGAACCGCAACAATGCCAGTCAAGAACCTGCCCACGATTATGACATAGTAATCGGTCCCATTGCCAATGACCGTGTTGGCGTTCAGCTATGGAAGTTCGAGAATGGCACAATCGATCTACCAACACTCGTACACAATTTGCGTAACATGAATGGTATCACCTTCCAATATTACTTTGGCACAGAGCGTGCCATCAAAATCTTAAAGCGACTATGAACGAGAAAGAACAGATGAAGCTTGACATGGTGAAGCACCTGGCTCTGCGGCTGATGGATGACGACCCTCAGATTACGATGGAGCAAGCGTTAGCCACCGTCATCAATAGTGAAACCTACCAGCGTCTGCAGGACGACGCTACAGGTCTTTATTATCAGAGTTCAGGCTACGTGTATTCCTTTTTAGAGAACGAACTTAAGACAGCAAAGGTTTCTTAACATACTATCTCTAACCACAAGATCACAGGTCTTTGATCTTTATTAAAGTGCGATCAAGACGATCACAGAGTCAAGCGCTCCTGATCATATCATACATAACAACTAACGCAAACGCCTCGCATCGTGATGACGCGAGGCATCCTTTTAATTGCTCACAATCGAAAATACTGAAAAAAATTTGGATTATTACTCACTTATTCGTATCTTTGCAGCCAGAAATGGAGAATAAACATCTATACATCATCGCAGGGCCAAACGGCGCGGGAAAGACAACAGCATCATATAGTGTGTTGCCTAAGATACTCCAGTGTCGTGAGTTCGTCAATGCAGATGAGATAGCCCGCGGACTGTCACCGTTCAATCCTGAGAGCGTGGCGATTGAGGCAGGACGCCTGATGCTTAGCCGCATCGCTGAGCTGTTGCGCCGCAACGAAAGTTTCTCTATAGAGACAACACTCGCCACTCGTTCCTACTTTAAACTAATTGAGAAAGCTCATCAGCAGGGATATGAAGTTACGCTACTTTTCTTCTGGCTGAAAACACCCGAGCAAGCTATTGAGCGCGTGGCCGAGAGAGTAAGCAAAGGTGGTCATAACATACCCCGCGATATTATCATCCGTCGCTACTACGAAGGCATTGATAACCTGTTCCGCATTTATATGCCGATTGTTGACACCTGGATATTAGTTGATAACAGTATCACCCCACGTAGTATCATTGCTACAGGCGGTATGAATCAGAAAATGATAATAAACAATGAAGTTGAATTTAAAAAGATAGAAGCGTATGTCAAGCACTGAACACAACCAGATGGTAGAGAAGATCACGCGTGGCTTGGAGATTGCCGAACGTGAGATGCTGGAGGAGAAGGCTCGTAACAATGAGGACGTCATCGTCTGTGGCGATGACAACGTGATACGCCACATCCCCGCAAAGAACTTCTTCTAAGCGATGCTGAATCACGGGGACAGGTCATTGATCTTTATTAAAGTGCGATCAAGACGATCACAGAGTCGAGCACTCCTGATTATATCACACATAACAACTATAACGCAAATGCCTCGCATCGGAAGAATGATGCGAGGCATTTTTCTTGCAAAACACTTGCAAGTTTCAGATAATCATCGTATCTTTGCAGGCAATTACGTTATCATTAATAAATTATCAACTATGAAGAAAGTATTTATTGCGGCGATGATGGTCGCCATGAGTATGGGCGCAAGTGCGCAGACAGTTCAGAGACAAGTAGTAGAAGAAGGCGGCACTGGCCCTTTCAAGTCGGAAGTGGTGGGCGATGCCTCGTGCACTGGTTTTACGGTTTATCGTCCGCAGAACCTGGAGATGCGACTGCTGCTGAGCGAAGTGGCATCGTATGGATATGTGGCTGCAGCTATCGGTCCGTATGACGAGGCCGATGTGATGGCACAGTGGCGCGGTGTGCTTAAGGCTGCCTACCCTGCTACTAAGGGCGAGGTAGTGATGGCTAACGGCGAGAAGATTCTGCCTATGACTGCCGAGGAGAAGAAGGCACAGCAGGAGGAGCAGGCCAAGCAGAGAGCACTGGCCGCAAAGAAAGCCAAGAAGACAAAGAAGCAGCAGCAACCAGCAGCTCCACAGTTCAACACATACCCCAAGATGCTGCTTGAGGTGCTGGACTGGCTGACGGAGCAGAACGCTACTCAGGGCTCGGAGTACTATCACTGTCTGGCGCTGGACCGTGTGGCAGCTATGGGACAGTCGTGCGGAGGTGCACAGGTGCTGGCTATCGCATACGATCCACGTATCAAGACCTGCGTGATGCTGAACACAGGTATCGGCGACATGGAGATGATGGGCGCTACCAAGGAGTGTCTGAAGAATCTGCATCAGCCTATGTTCTACATGATAGGCGGTCCTGCCGACATAGCTCATGAAAACGCCAAGAAGGACTACGAGCGCATAGGCAACGACATACCAGTGGTGATGCTGAACTCGAAGGACGGACACAGCGGAACTTACTACGAGAAGCATGGTGGCAACTATGCCAAGGCAGTAGTGAAGTGGCTGGACTGGCAGCTTAAGGACAAGGTGGAACAATCGGCCCTGTTCCTGGACGACGAGTATCTGAAGATGAAGTTCCCTGAGTGGCAGGGCGTGAGAAAGAACTTCTAAAAAATCGGAAGCGTGCCGAAACGTTTACTCAAACGTTTACATAGATTTTTGATGGTGTAGTGATACATGGTAAGCAAAAAGTGCTTATCTTTGCAACTGCAAACATGCAAAACAACAAACTACATCACAATAATAAAGAGAACAGTTATGAGTAGTAAATTTGTTATCGGCAACCGCGAAAAGAACGAGTGGATATCGGTTCTGGACACAGACAAGAAGGAACTGGAGTTCACAAGCGTTCTGGTAAGCGCAAAGGAATATCAGCAGGAAGAAGACGCCCAGTACGATCTGTCAGAAATACAGAACACGGGCTTCTTCAGAGACTTGCAGATATACATAAAGGAAGATAACAAAGCGTACAGGATAGACGAACACGACTCATTTATGTAACCTCAGAAAAGAAAAAGCTCACTATTTCGAAGTGAGCTTTTTTCTATTTATTTGCTTCCAAGCACAAGCGTGGCGTGTCCTAAGCCGTCGGAGATTATCTGCACGGCTATGTTGTAAGGCTCAGCGCTAAGCATCTTGCGCAGGCCGTTGAGCCAGCGACGGGTGTCGAGGGCCATACCATTCTGAGCATAGAGCGGAATGCGAACCTGCTCAAACTCTACAAACTTATCGCTACTGTCGCCCATGCTATAGCTGTGATTCAGAGTGTTGAGCGCCATCCAGTCGTCGATAACCTCAGAGAGCTCCTTACCGTCGTACTCGAACTCAAGACTCTGCGCACCCTCACAGCGGATGGTTACTGCTACCTCACGACCATTCTTAAGCAGATCGTCGAAGTGCTGCTGCAGCTGGTCGGCAAAGTTGTCCATACGCTCAAGCACTGCCTCTTCGAGTAGTACAGGAACTTCGGCAGAGAACGACGGCTTGCCGGTACCCGATGTATTAGCCACCTGCTTCATGGTATAGGCATCGAGACCACGCAGGGTGTAGGTAACAGAGTTTTTAGGACCAGTCTTGTTGATCTTCCATCCCACCTCAAGGAACATGTCGGTACGTGCGGCACCAACATTCTTGAGCGACTGCGAGAGATCCTTGAGCGGGAATCCGCGGTCGGACATAAGCTCGCCTATCTTAGACACAACGCTGAACAGATCCTGACTGCCGCTCCATGCAGCTTCGAAGTCGGATACCTTCTTGCCATTCTCATCGTCCTTGACGAATCCATTGGCCGTGCACCACGAGTCGGCTGGGATAACCATCAGTGTGGGGCGCTTGCTCTCGCCAAGCTTGTCGCCCTTAAGTATGCCTTGTGTGGTGAGGTCCTTGCGCAACTGATCCTCCTTGACGGTGACAGTGGCCGACACCTTGAACTGATTCTTGCCCATACGTACAACCTGTCGAGAGGTGGTCTCGGCCTGACCGTACTGCTGGTAAGGCTGATGGAAGAAGTGGCTGAAGAAACCAGAGTTCTGAGTCTCTACGAGCGGACTACCAGCCAACGGACGCTGGTGCTGACGGTTGGCACCACTCTCGAATCCACGGAACAGCACGCCATGAATGGCAGCCTTGGTGAGTTCCTGATCGGTGGCATCCTCAACACGCTTAGCATCCATAGTAACCTTTACCAGATAGGTGCCCTGAACGCCTGTGCCTGCACCCTCGATGGTGTAATCGGGGATGGTGTAAGGCTCGGCACTCGACGGGATGGCAGGACCATCCTTGCTGGCCTTGGTGGTGGCATTGGCCACACGTGTCTCGCGACTCTTGGCAGCGCGGTCGGCAAATCGCCACGAGCGCCATGAGTCATCGCCCACAGGACCGTTGATGCTTGGGGTCTGACTCTTGCCGTTGTCGACAATCGACTTCTGCTTAACCTCCTTGATGACGTAATCGCTCAGTTCGCCCAGCGATACAGCACCGCCAGTCTCATTAAGCTTGTTGAGCACAAAGTAGGTGAACATACCGTGATTGTTGCCCTTGTAAGGATAGGCGGTCTCGTTGCCCTGGGCAGCCGAGAACACAACCATATTGCCCTTTACAGGTTCGGTCTTGGCCTTGATGGCCACACCACGGCTAGATGCCATCATCTCGCCATCACGCTTGGATCCACTGAAACAGGCATCCAGGAACACCAGTGTGCGCTGGGCCTGCATGCTGTTCAGTCGGTCGTAGAGTTTCTTTGTGCTCAGTCCGCTCTTAGGGTCGCTGCTATAGGCATCGGTAGGCAGCAGATAGGCCTCCTTGCTGGCCTCATCGGGCATACCGTGACCACTATAGTAGAAGATAACATGGGCTTGTCCGTCGAAAGCCTTCACCACCTGGGTGAGCCACTCGAGCTCATGATTCATATCATTGAGCGTGGCATCGGGCACACGGTGGATGTTCTTGGCGGGCACACCGAGTGTCTTCTCACAATACACAGCGAACACTTCTCCGTCGTTGTTGGCAAAGGGTACTGACTCCTCGTGCTTGTAGTTCTCGTTTGAGATTACGAGTACAAAGGTCTTGTCCTTAACCTCGGTTGTGACGGGGATGCTGGTGTCGACCTTATCATCGGCCCACAGCGAGCAGCACGACACCAGAGCGACTAGCAACAAAAGAAACTTTTTCATTTTTACTTTATACCTTAATATTAATTAGTCCTTGTCCATCAGAATCTTCATCATCTGAATAGCAGAATACGGTATCGGGGTACCAGGACCAAAGATACAAGCTACACCAGCCTTATAGAGGAAGTCGTAGTCCTGTGCGGGGATAACACCTCCGGCAGTTACCATGATGTCCTCACGGCCCAGCTTCTTGAGCTCCTGGATGAGCTGTGGAATAAGGGTCTTATGACCGGCAGCGAGCGACGATGCACCTACAATGTGAACATCGTTCTCGACAGCCTGACGGGCAGCCTCTTCAGGAGTCTGGAACAATGGTCCCATATCCACGTCGAAGCCACAGTCGGCATAACCTGTTGCCACTACCTTAGCACCACGGTCGTGACCGTCCTGACCCATCTTGGCAACGAAGATACGTGGACGTGAACTATACACGCCTGAAATTGTTCTGATTACTGCTTTATAACGGCCTACGATCTCTTCGCAGGCATCTGAAATCTCACCAAGGGTACAACGCAGCTGAGCGGCCTTAACAGCAAGGTCGAGCAGATTGTTCTCGGACTTGCGACCTTCCTTGAAGTCGCGTACGCACTCAGTGATAGCCTTAAGGGCTGCCTGACAAGCGGCCTCATCGCGGGTAGAGCGTACCTGAGCAAGGCTCTCCTCCTGCTGCTTACGCACAGCGGTATTATCAACCTCGAGGATATCGATAGGATCCTCGTGCTCAAGACGGTACTTGTTGGTACCCACAATGGTCTGAACACCACTATCGATACGAGCCTGAGTGCGAGCAGCAGCCTCCTCGATACGCATCTTAGGAAGACCGGTCTCGATGGCCTTAGCCATACCACCAAGCTTCTCAATCTCCTGGATATGCTCCCAAGCCTTATGTACTAGTTCGTTGGTAAGTGTCTCTACGTAGTAGCTACCTGCCCATGGGTCGATCTGCTTGCACACCTTAGTCTCATTCTGGATGTAGATCTGGGTGTTACGAGCGATACGAGCAGAGAAGTCGGTAGGCAGTGCAATAGCCTCATCGAGAGCGTTGGTATGCAGCGACTGGGTGTGGCCCAATACGGCTGCCATAGCCTCGATACAGGTACGGCCTACGTTGTTGAATGGATCCTGCTCGGTAAGCGACCAACCTGAAGTCTGAGAGTGAGTACGGAGAGCAAGAGACTTAGGATTCTTGGCACCGAAGCTCTTAACGATCTTAGCCCACAGCAGACGGCCTGCACGCATCTTGGCAATCTCCATGAAGTGGTTCATACCGATAGCCCAGAAGAACGACAGACGAGGTGCGAAAGCATCCACATCGATACCAGCATTTACACCAGTACGCAGGTAGTCCATACCATCAGCCAAGGTGTAAGCCAACTCGATATCAGCGGTAGCACCAGCCTCCTGCATGTGATAACCTGAGATAGAGATAGAGTTGAACTTAGGCATCTTCTGCGAGGTGTACTCGAAGATATCTGCAATGATCTTCATTGAGAATGCAGGTGGGTAGATATAAGTGTTACGCACCATGAACTCCTTAAGAATATCGTTCTGAATGGTTCCAGCCATCTCCTCAAGCTGAGCGCCCTGCTCAAGACCTGCCACGATGTAGAATGCCAGAATAGGCAGCACAGCACCGTTCATGGTCATAGACACAGACATCTTGTTGAGGGGGATACCTGAGAAGAGGACCTTCATGTTCTCTTCGTTACAGATAGACACACCAGCCTTACCTACATCGCCTACTACACGAGCGTTGTCGGGGTCGTAACCACGGTGTGTAGGCAGGTCGAAGGCTACAGAAAGTCCTTTCTGACCAGAAGCCAGGTTACGGCGATAGAAGGCATTCGACTCTTCAGCTGTAGAGAATCCGGCATACTGACGGATAGTCCAAGGTTTGAAGGGGTACATCATCGAATAAGGACCACGCAGATAGGGAGGGATACCAGCTGTAAAGTCGAGGTGCTCCATACCCTCAAGGTCTTCCTTAGTATAAACTGGGCGAACCTCGATGTGCTCTGGGGTCTTCCAGTTGGCCTCAATACCATTATCTTTAATCCATTTGGCACCATCTTGAGCCTTGATGCCTGCATAGATATCAATATCTTTAAACTGTTTACGCATAATTCAAGTCTCCTATATTTTTAGATACCAAGTTTCTGATTATATTCTTTCAAAGTCTCGAGCACGTTACACTTTACGTGAACAAAGTTCTCGATGCCTGCAGCCTTAAGATCCTCCATACAAGCAGGAGCACCGGCTACAACAAACATGGCACGACCATTCAAGTACTTGAAGGCAGGGATAGCGTATTCTGCATACTCGTCATCGCTAGAGCAGATGACTACAATGTCGGCCTTAGCCTCAAGAGCAGCATCAACACCCTCTTCGACAGTCTTGAATCCGAGGTTATCAATCACCTTGTATCCTGCACAAGCCAGGAAGTTGCACGAGAACTGTGCACGGGCCTGACGCATGGCCAGATTACCAATGGTGAGCATAAAGGCTGTAGGAACCTTGGTCTCTTCGGTATGGATGCGCAGATCCTCGAAGTCGGCAGCCAGACGAGTAGTCTCGATTGCCTTGAAGGCAACGCTCTCTTCACCCTGATGGTGCACACCACCACAACCGCACTGATGCTTGTAGGCACGCTTGCCCTCGCTCTTCTCGGTGAAGTTAGGGAACTGGTTGGTACCAAGCAGGAACTCCTTACGCTTGGCAGCATCGCCATGACGCTTAACGTTGGTAGCGTTGATATCGTCCTGGATGGTTCCAGCCTTGATGGCAGCGAGGAATCCACCCTCATCCTCTACCTTCAGGAATATCTTCCAAGCCTCTGTGGCAAGAGCATCGGTGAGGTGCTCGATGTAGTAAGAACCTGCAGATGGGTCGACGATACGATCGAAGTGGCTCTCCTCCTTAATCAGCAACTGCTGGTTGCGGGCGATACGCTCAGAGAAGTCGGTAGCCTCCTCGTAAGGAGCATCGAACGGTGTTACAACCATAGAGTGTACACTACCCAGAGCAGCACTCATAGCCTCGGTCTGCGAACGGAGCAGATTGACGTAGCTATCGAATACAGTCTGGTTGTAAGTAGAGGTGGTAGCGTTGATAATCATCTTGCAAGCGCAGTCGCACTTAGGCTCGTACTGCTTAACAATCTGAGCCCACAACAGGCGTGCAGCACGGAACTTGGCTATCTCCATGAAGTAGTTCTCGCTTACGCCCATATTAAACTTGATGCTCTTAGCTGCAAGGTCGGCATCTACACCAGCATCGGTGAGCTGCTGCAGGTACTCGTTACCCCAAGCAAGTGCATAGCCCAACTCCTGCACGATATAAGCACCGGCATTGTTGAGTGCATCGCTATGAACGATGATACTACGGAAGTTGGGATAGTCCTTAAGCGACTCGGCCAACTTAGGCCCGAATGCGAGCACAGGCGATACATCTTTGCCTTTGAGTACCATCTTCTTCATTGGGTCCCACTCGATAGAACCAACTATCTTCTCCTTATCATAGCCCTTCTTCTGCCAATAAGCCTTCAGTATCTCAGCCAGTTCGAGCGAATGACGCTGACAGGTAGAGAAGTTAACCTCAATGCACTCGCAGTAAATGCCATCGAGCAGAGTCTCGACAGTATCCATCGAAACCAACTTGCCAGGAATGTGGAATCCAAGCGAATCGACGCCCTTATTAAGGATATCGAGAGCCTTGGCATTAGCAGCCTTAGGATCGGCAGCCTCGATATTCTGGCGTACGTACCACTCGTTAGAGTCCTTCTTGTTTCCACGCACGAATGGGAACTCTCCTGGGAGAGCATCGGGTGTTTTCAGGTTCGCCAGGTCTTCACGGCGATAGAAGGGCTGTACATTAAAACCTTCGTTTGTTCTCCATACCAGTCGCTTCTGGAAGTCGGCACCTTTCAGGTCGACCTCGATTTTGTCGAGCCATTCCTGACGGGTAGGCGCAGCGAACTCGGTAAAGAGTTTTTCTTTGTTTGCCATAGATTTGTTACGTTTAATATTATATAAGTTATGTTTTAAGTTTATACCATTATCAGCGGACAAATTTACAACTTTTTTGGTCAAAAAGGCGTTTTGAAGTGTGAAAGAAATAAAAAATCATCATTTATACGAAATTTGATGCACAAAAATGCAAAAGATGAGCATTTTTTGAGTAACTTTGCACTCGAAATTTGAGAATTTATAAAGAATAGGTATTATTTAGATTTATTTATGGAATCATTTCAGTGGTTAAAGGACCTTTTTACGACAACTGACTCGGTGGCACATATCGTGCTGCTCTATGCTATTGTGATAGCAATCGGAGTCTACCTAGGAAAAATTAAGTTATTTGGTGTTTCACTTGGTGTAACCTTTGTACTTTTCGCCGGTATTCTGGCCGGACACATCGGCTTTACAGCCCCTACCCCAATCCTGACATTCATACAGGACTTCGGACTTATCCTCTTTGTATTCATGATCGGTCTGCAGGTGGGTCCAGGATTCTTTGAGAGTTTTGGAACACAGGGTATCAAGCTCAACGGAGTGGCTGCGAGTGCCATTCTGCTAAACATCCTGGTGATGTTTGCTTGCTACTACATCTTCTTCGACACTAGCAACGTGACCAATCTGCCTATGATGGTTGGTACTCTATATGGTGCCGTGACTAACACTCCTGGACTTGGTGCTGCCAACGAGGCACTCTCTACAGTATTCGGAAGCAACGCTCCACAGATTGCATCGGCTTATGCCTGTGCATACCCTCTGGGTGTGCTCGGTATCATCGGAGCTATTATATTAATAAGGTATATATGCAAGATTAAGCTGGATAAGGAGGAGCACCAGCTGGAGGCTATGGACGAGACAAACGCCAACAAGAAGCCTTACAAGATGCACCTTGAGGTAACAAACAAGTATCTGGAGGGAAAGACTCTGCTGCAGGTGCACGACTTCCTGAACCGCGACTTTGTGGTATCACGACTGGTGCACGAGGGCGAGTTGTTTATCCCTAACAAGGACACTATATTCCACCTGGGCGACCAGATGCTTATCGTATGCGCCGAAGCCGACCAGGAGGCTATCACAGCCTTTATCGGTCCTAAGCTCGACATCGACTTTGAGCAGCAGGATCAGCCAATGGTATCAAAGCGTATCGTCATCACCAATCCTAAGGTGAACGGTAAGACACTAGCATCGCTCCACTTCTCGAGCGTACACGGTGTGAACGTAACCCGTGTGACACGTCATGGCATGGACATCTTCGCATCGCCAACACTGCCACTGCAGGTGGGCGACCGCATCATGGTAGTAGGTCCAGAGGACGCTGTAGACAATGTAGCCAGCAAGATGGGTAACTCTATCCGCCGACTGGATGCACCTAACATAGCAACAATCTTCGTGGGTATCTTCATCGGACTTATCTTCGGTATGTTCCCAGTAGCTATCCCAGGTATGCCTGTACCTGTTAAGCTTGGTCTGGCTGGTGGCCCACTGATTATCGCTATCCTTATCGGTCGTTATGGCTATAAGATTCATTTGGTGACCTATACCACTACATCGGCAAACATGATGCTGCGCGAGATCGGCCTGGTACTATTCCTTGCATCGGTAGGTATCAAGGCTGGAGCAGGATTCTTTGAGACCGTAGTTCAGGGCGACGGACTGCTCTATGTACTGACAGGTTTCCTCATCACAATCATCCCAATCCTGATTGTAGGTCCTATCGCACGATGGAAGTTTGGTTTCAACTACTTTACACTGGCAGGTATGATAGCTGGTACATATACTGATCCACCTGCACTGGCTTACGCTAACAGTATCTGTTCGAAGGAGGCACCTGCACTGGGATACTCTACGGTTTATCCACTGGCGATGTTCCTGAGAATATTTACTGCACAGATAGTAGTCTTGTTCTTCTGCGGCTGATGCCGCAGCTAAGAACTAGACTAACTAGAGAATCTAGAACTAATAATAATACACCAACAAACAAAATGAAAAGAACCAAAATCCTGCTAAGCGGACTATTGCTGGTAAGCACTTCGGCGATGATGGCACAGGGAGCCAAAAACATTCGCATAAACGAGGTGCTGACCAACAATACCGCCAGCATTCAGGACGATTACGGACAGTGCCACGCATGGATAGAGTTGGAGAACACCTCGTTCACAACCTACAACGTGCGTGGTATGTATTTTACTACTGACAAGTCTGTACTCGACCCGCAGATGAGTGTTCCCGAGCGCATAAAGCGTATGAGTGTGATTCCCAGCGGTGATCCTCGTACGCAGATTGGCGGACGCCAGCACTTAATCTTCTATTGCAACTCAAACCCTGCACAGAGTAAGTTGCATCTGTCTCTCAACGTTCCCATGTCGGAGCCTCTCTGGCTGGGATTCTTCAATGGTAATGCCACTGAACTTATCGATTCAGTAAGCATTCCTGCACTGGCTGCAGATCAGAGCTATGCACGTATGACAGCCAACACATGGAGTGTAAAATCGGCAGCAAACGTGACACCTGGCACAGAGAACTTCATCAAAACCGATGAGACAAAGGATGCCTATCTGAAACGCGAGGATCCACACGGATTCGGTATCACTCTGCTTGCCATGGGTATCGTATTCTTCTGTCTGGCAGTGCTCTTCCTTACATTCTGGGTATTTGGTCTGATTATGCGCAACATCGAGACAGCCAAGAAGGTGGTTAACACCCAGCCCATCAAGCCTATCACTAAGACAGTAGAGGTGACTCACGATCTGGCTCATGCCACGGGTAACATACTACAAGACGGTCTGAAGACCAAGGGTATCGATAAGGAAGTTTACATCGCTGTAATATCAATGGCACTCAAACAGTATCAGGACGATGTACACGATGTAGAAAGCGGTATCATCACCATCAAGGCACGCGAGACGGGATGGGCAGACGAAGGTAGTCAGATGACTCACTTCTCGAAGCCGGTTATCCCAACAATGCATAACGCACCCAAAATCCCAACAACCCCAGAAATCCATTGAACATTATGAATAAGTATCAGTATAAAGTACAAGGCATAGATTACGACGTAGAGATAGAAGAAGTAGAGGGCAACGTAGCCAAAGTTGTTGTTAATGGTGTTCGCTTCGACGTAGAACTGAAGCAGCCCATCAACCCAACAAGCACGCTGAAGAAGGTACACGTAGAGGCTCCGAAAACAGTGGCACGCCCAGCAGTGACACCTGCTGCAGCTCCAGCTGCCGACAAGCCTGCACCTGCAGGAACTGGTTCTGCAATCAAGGCTCCGCTGCCAGGAACTATCACCGAGGTTAAGGTGAACGTAGGCGACACTGTGAAGCAGGGCGACGTGGTGCTGGTGCTCGAGGCGATGAAGATGCAGAACAACATCGAAAGCGAGTATGCTGGCACCGTAACCTCTATCACTGTAAAGCCTGGAGAGAGCGTGATGGAAGGATCTGTCCTAATGACAATCGGATAGTTGATAGTTTATAATTGATAGTTGACAATTATGGATTTAGGACAGTTTATCATACAGAACTTTCATGAGTTTCTTACCTATACAGCTTTTGCTAATGCTACGGTAGGAAATATTATCATGATTGCGGTGGGAGCCTTCTTTATCTGGCTCGCCATCAAGAAAGACTTTGAGCCTCTGTTGCTCGTCCCCATCGGACTGGGCATCATACTAGGCAACATCCCCTTCCGTGCAGATGCTGGACTTGAAATAGGACTGTACGAGGACAACTCGGTACTTAACATCTTCTATCAAGGTGTGCGCCAAGGCTGGTATCCACCACTAATATTCCTTGGCATCGGTGCTATGACCGACTTTACTGCACTGCTGGCTAATCCAAAGTTAATGCTGATAGGCGCTGCTGCACAGTTTGGTATCTTTGGAGCCTATATGGTGGCACTAGCCATGGGATTCGAGCCATCACAGGCTGCAGGTATCGCTATCATTGGTGGTGCCGATGGTCCTACTGCCATCTTCTTAAGCTCTAAGCTTTCGCCTAACCTGATGGGTGCTATCGCTGTGTGTGCATATAGCTATATGGCACTGGTACCTGTGATACAGCCATTCATCATGCGACTGCTTACCACTAAGAAGGAACGTGTAATAAAGATGAAGCCTGGACGTGAGGTATCGCAGACAGAGCGCATCCTGTTCCCAATCATCGGACTGCTACTCACCACATTCATCGTGCCTTCAGGTCTGCCCCTGCTGGGTATGTTGTTCTTTGGTAATCTGCTGAAAGAAAGCGGCAAGACAACACGTCTGGCTAAAACTGCCGGTGCAGCTCTAAACGATATAGTAGTGATGCTGCTGGGACTTACCGTGGGATGTTCTACACAGGCTAGCGAGTTCCTGACATTCAACACCATCAAGATATTTGCCCTGGGAGCCATGGCATTTATGATTGCCACAGCATCGGGTGTATGTTTTGTTAAGTTGATGAACCTGTTCCTACCTGAAAGCAAGAAACTAAATCCGCTTATCGGCAACGCAGGTGTGAGCGCCGTGCCAATGGCAGCACGTATTAGTAACAACCTCGGTCTGGAATACGACCGTCATAACTTCCTGCTGATGCACGCTATGGGTCCTAACGTGGCTGGTGTCATCGGATCGGCTGTAGCAGCAGGCGCATTATTAGGATTCTTATCATGACGAATAGACCCAAGATAGCAATAATCGACCCCAATACCCTATCGGCATTGGGGTTGAAAGCTATCCTACAGAATGTGATGCCGATAATGACGGTTGACACATTCGGATCGGTATCAGAGTTGCAGGCCAACGATGCCGACAGCTATTTCCACTATTTCTCGGCAATGGCTGTGGTACTGGAGAACATGCAGTTCTTCAACGAACGCAAGCGAAAAACTATCGTGTTAACACTATCGCTCGACACCATGTCGCAGCTGTCAGACTTCCACTGCCTGTGTACAAACGTACCAGAGTCGGAACTTGTACGATCGCTGCTGATGCTGGAACAACACGCACACGGCAAAGGCAAGAATCTGCCAGCTATGCCAGCAGCACTGAGCAAGAAGATTCTATCCGACAGAGAGATAGAGGTGATGTCGCTGATAGTACAGGGATACATCAACAAGGAGATAGCCGACAAACTGAACATCGGTCTAGCTACAGTCATCACCCATCGCAAGAACATTATGGACAAGCTCGGCATGAAGAGTGTATCGGCACTTACCATCTATGCCGTGATGCATGGGTACGTAGATATCAACAAAATCTAGCGCAAAGGTTTTCGTGTTTTTTTAAGGATTTAGTGAATATAAATTTGGAGGTTTCGTAAAATAAGTCTATCTTTGCACTCGCAAGTAATAACAATTAAAACAATATTAGAAAAATGAAACCACTAAACAAACAGTTTGCTCCTAAGAGCGTAATGCCTGAGAAGGTGATTCAGTTTGGCGAAGGTAATTTCCTCCGCGCATTTGTTGATTGGATTATCTGGAACATGGACCAGAAAACCGACTTCAATGGTTCGGTAGTAGTAGTACAGCCTATCGAGAAAGGTATGGTAGACTGGTTGAACGCTCAAGACTGTCTGTATCATGTAAACCTGCAGGGACGTGAGAACGGCAAGCCCGTTAACACACTGGAGCGTATCGACGTAATCAGCCGTGCACTGAATCCTTATACACAGAACGCAGCATTTATGGCTTTGGCTGATCAGCCAGAGATCCGTTTCGTTATATCAAATACTACCGAGGCTGGTATTGCGTTCGACCCATCATGCAAACTGGAGGATGCTCCAGCAAGCAGCTATCCAGGCAAACTGGTTCAGTTGTTGTATCGTCGTTATCAGACATTCAACGGCGACAAGACTAAGGGACTCATCATCTTCCCATGCGAGTTGATATTCCTGAACGGCCATGTGCTGAAGGATTGCATTTATAAGTATATAGAACTGTGGAACCTTGGTGACGACTTCAAGAAATGGTTCGAAGAGGCTTGCGGCGTATACGCTACACTCGTAGACCGTATCGTTCCAGGATTCCCACGTAATGAGATAAAGGAAATCCAGGAGAAGATCTGCTATCGCGACAACCTGGTAGTACAGGCTGAGAACTTCCACCTGTGGGTAATCGAAGCTCCAAAAGAGGTGGCACAGGAGTTCCCTGCTGACAAGGCTGGACTGCACGTACTGTTCGTACCATCAGAGGAGCCATACCACAAGCGTAAGGTTACACTGCTGAATGGTCCTCACACCGTACTGAGCCCTGTGGCATTCCTGAGTGGCGTAAACATCGTTCGTGATGCATGCAACCACGAGGTTATCGGTAAGTATATCCACAAGGTACAGTTCGAAGAGCTGATGCAGACACTTGACCTGCCAATGGAGGAGCTTGAGAAGTTTGCTGGCGACGTGCTGGAACGTTTCGACAACCCATACGTTGACCACCAGGTAACTAGCATCATGCTGAACTCATTCCCCAAGTTCCAGGCTCGCGACCTGCCAGGAGTGAAAACATATCTGGAGCGCAAGGGTGAGCTGCCTAAGGGACTGGTATTCGGTCTGGCAGCTATCATTACCTACTACAAGGGTGGCAAACGTGAGGACGGTGTTGAGATTGTACCAAACGACGACCAGAAGATAATGGACCTGCTGAAGGAACTCTGGGCTACAGGCGACACGCAGAAGGTTGCTGATGGTGTGTTAGGCGCCGACTTCATTTGGCAGGAGGATCTGAACAAGATTCCTGGACTGAACGCCATGGTGAAGCAGGATCTCGACCTCATCAAGAGCGTAGGCATGCTCGAGGCCGTTAAGAGTATTTTGTAATGAATGAATGATTCAATAGAGATAAAAGGGGCAAAAGTCAATAATCTAAAGAACATTGATGTAAAGATTCCCAGAAACCAATTCGTAGTAATTGCCGGAGTCAGTGGCTCCGGCAAATCTTCTTTGGCCTTCGACACATTGTATGCCGAAGGCCAACGCCGTTATGTAGAGAGTCTGTCGAGCTATGCCCGACAGTTTCTTGGAAGAATGAACAAACCTGAGTGCGACTTCATACGCGGTATACCGCCAGCTATCGCCATCGAACAGAAGGTGATATCAAGAAATCCACGAAGCACTGTGGGCACAAGCACTGAGATATACGAGTATCTGCGACTGTTGTTTGCCCGCATAGGTCATACATACTCGCCTATAAGTGGATGCGAGGTAAAGAAGCATTCTACTGAGGACGTTGTGCAGAAAATGCTGGAGTTCTCAAAGGGTACGCGATTTGTGGTGATGGCTCCTATCCATCTGCACGAGGGGCGCACTATGGAACAGCAGCTGAAGACCTATCAGCTGGAAGGTTACGCACGTATCTACGTAAACAACGATTTTCAGAGGATAGATGACTATCTGGCAGCAGGTAAGTTTAACGAAGAAGAAATCTATCTAGTCATCGACCGTATGTCGGTAGATGACACAAAGGATGTTATAGCCCGACTAGTAGATTCGGCCGAGACGGCGTTCTACGAGGGACATGGTGAGTTGAGACTACTGTTCCCACCAACCATCTTCTACGACTTCTCTATGAAGTTCGAAGCTGATGGAATGACATTCGAAGAGCCTACAGACCAGATGTTCTCGTTTAACTCGCCTGCAGGAGCATGTCCAGAGTGTCAGGGATTCGGACGAATAATCGGCATCGATGAGAAACTGGTAATTCCCAACACTACGTTATCTGTTTACGACGGATGCGTGGTATGCTGGCACGGCGAAAGAATGAAGGAATGGTTGGAGTGGTTCTGCCGCAATGCCGCAAAAGACGACTTCCCAATCTTTGAGCCATACATGAACCTGAGTCAGAAACACAAGGACTGGCTGTGGCACGGACTACCATCTGACAAGGGTAAGAAGGAGCGACCTTGTATAGACACTTTCTTCGAGATGGTACAGGAGAACCAGTATAAGATACAATACAGAGTGATGCTGGCTAGATATCGCGGCAAGACAAACTGTCCGAAGTGTCATGGTACGCGTCTGAAACCCGAAGCCGACTACGTAAAGATAGGCGGGCGAAGCATTACCGACCTTGTACAGATGCCTGTGGTAAAGGTGAAAGACTGGTTTGAGCATCTAGAACTTGACCAGCATGATGCTGAAATAGGAAAGCGTCTGTTGACAGAAATAAAGAACAGACTACAGTTCTTACTGGATGTTGGTCTGGGATACCTTACACTAAACCGTCTGTCAAACTCGCTGTCGGGTGGAGAGAGCCAGCGCATCAACCTGTGTACATCGCTCGGTAGTTCGCTAGTAGGCTCGCTGTACATCCTAGACGAGCCTAGTATCGGACTACACTCTAGAGATACCGACCGACTGATACATGTACTTAAGGAACTGCAGTCGCTTGGCAACACAGTGGTGGTAGTAGAGCACGACGAAGACATAATGCGCGCAGCCGACCATCTGATAGACATCGGTCCCGATGCAGGACGACTGGGCGGTGAGGTAGTGTTCGATGGTGATGCCAAGGAAGTGAACAAGGCTTCACTTAAAAAGTGGCCAAAGAGCTATACTGTGAAATACCTGTTACACCTGGAGGAAATACCTGTACCGACATCACGCCGACCTTGGAACAGATTCATCGAAATCAAGGGGGCACGAATGAATAACCTTAAGGGCATCAACGTAAAAATACCTCTAAACGTGATGACTGTGGTAACCGGTGTATCAGGATCAGGAAAATCGAGTCTGATAAAGGGCATACTCTACCCTGCTATGCGCCGACGTTTAGGCGATGCGTGCGATGCGCCAGGAGAATATATGGGTCTGGATGGCGACATAGACGCTATACGTCACATAGAGTTTGTAGACCAGAACCCTATTGGCAAGAGCACACGCTCAAACCCAGCTACATACGTTAAGGCCTACGATGCTATACGTGAGCTATACGCTGAGCAACCGCTATCAAAACAGATGGGATTCACACCGCAGTACTTTTCGTTCAACGCTGATGGCGGTAGATGTGAGGAGTGCAAGGGTGCAGGTACGATAACAGTCGAGATGCAGTTTATGGCCGATTTGGTGCTAGAGTGCGAAGCGTGCCATGGACATAGATTCAAGAAAGAGATTCTAGACGTAAACTTCCACGGAAAGAATGTGGATGACGTGCTTAACATGACTATCAGCGAAGCTATCGATTTCTTTAACGAACATGGCGAGAAGACCATTGTTAAGCGCCTGAAATCGCTAGAGGACGTTGGCTTGGGTTATATCAAACTGGGTCAGAACTCGTCATCACTATCAGGTGGTGAGAACCAGCGTGTAAAGCTAGCATATTTCATCGGACAAGAGAAGCAGGAGCCATCGTTATTTATATTCGACGAGCCTACGACAGGCTTGCATTTCCACGATATACAGAGACTCTTGAAAGCATTCGATGCTCTTATAGCCCGAGGACACACCATACTGATTATCGAGCATAATATGGAGGTGATAAAATGTGCCGACCATGTGATAGACCTAGGACCCGACGGAGGCGACAAAGGCGGAAACCTGGTAGTGGCGGGCACGCCCGAAGAAGTAACAGCATGCAAGGATAGTCTGACGGGAAAATACCTGAAAGAGAAACTTTAACAAAAGAACAGCAACTTTGAGATACGATCAACTATTCACTAAAAACCTACTGACCTTGATACTGATAAGTATCACCATCAGTGTATCAGCGGCGAACAAACGTGACTCGCTGATACTGAATCGTATCTATGATTATCAGCAGACCAACAACGCAGCAATCGACAGTATAGAGGATCAAGTGTATGCTAAGTTCCGCTACAATGTAGAAAAACGTAACCCTATACTATGGCTAATACCGTCGATGTATGTAATGGCAAAGGATGAGAGGGAATACATACGAGAATCGTACAGTAAGGTTAAGTTCAATAATGCTCACGAATACGATATCACAAGTCAGGTACAAGCCGGTACAATCAGTCGCAGCACTATGCCCACGCTACTTGATTATATGACGCCCAATATCTATGATATCGACCTGTATGATGGACATATGCTATCACCCTTTAACAAAGTGAATCGTCGATTCTATCGCTACACACAAAAGTTACAGAGCGACGGTACTACAAGACTGGAGTTTCGTCCAAAGAACTATAACACCCAACTACTGAATGGTTATGCGATAGTGGACACCAAGACGGGACGCATAATACGTACCCTGCTAAATGGAGAGTTTGATATGCTAACCTTACGCACTGAGATTACTCTGGGCAAGGAAGGAGTACGTTCTGTGATGCCCGCAAAATGTACTACAGCGGCAACATTCAGATTCATGGGGAATAGGATTGCTGCACTATTTGACGCGAACTACAATTGCGAAAAGACTCTTCCGGATTCAATCAAGAATGTTTCGAGTAGAGAACTGATGGACGAGGTTCGTCCGTCTACTTTGTCAGAGACTGACAAGCAAATATATGAAGCCTACGACATTGCACATCAGAAGGACACTACCGAGCAAGCTCCAAAAGAAAAAAAACAGAGACTATGGAAAAAAATATTCTGGGACACTATCGGTGACAACCTGGTTACACCTATCAGTGCAGAATCGGAAGAAGCCTCGTTCAGTATGTCGCCAATCATCAACCCACTATATCTTAGCTATACTCATAGCAGAGGAGTGAGATATAAGATGAAATTCCGTACACGATACTCATTCTCACGATACCGATACCTAACTTTAAACCCAACTTTCGGATACGCATTCAAGGAACGCCAGTTCTATTTTACTGCGCCTCTACGAATGACATACAACCCTAAACGCAACGGATATGTAGAACTGGAGTTTGGTAATGGCAATCGCATCAGCAACTCAAGCGTACAAGAGGTCATCAGCAAAGCGCACGAGGACACTATCAACTTCAACAACACCAACATTGATCGCTTTAATGATCAGCATCTAAGTCTCAAGAACAACATCATGCTGTTTGACTGGGTGGACATTGAAGCAGGTTTTATATATCACAGGCGATCGGCAGTAAACAAGGATGTCATGATCCAATATGACATGCCTACGGAGTATCGCAGCTTTGCACCTCTGATCGGATTTAAATTCCTACCTTGGTTGAATCGTGGACCACTATTATCTATCAACTACGAACGAGGTATTAAGGGGGTAAACAAATCTGATCTGGAGTACGAGCGATGGGAGTTTGATGCACAATGGAAGAAGAAAATTCCTGGACTGCGGCTACTGAACCTGAGAGTTGGAGCTGGAATGTATACCAATAAGAAAGACAACCTGTTTGTAGACTACACCAACTTCCGCGATAGAAATCTGCCAGAAGGCTGGGACGACGACTGGAGCGGAAATTTCCAGTTGTTAAGTAGTCATGAGTATAACCGCTCAGACTATTATCTGCGAGGTAACATATCCTATGAGTCTCCCATGTTGGTGGCTACATGGTTGCCATACGTGGGCAAATATATTGAGAAAGAGCGTTTTTATCTCAGCACAGTGCTTTTGGAAAAGTCTCGTCCATACTACGAACTGGGTTATGGCTTCACAAACCGATATATCTCTGTCGGAGCCTTTGCCAGTTTCCGCAACACCCATTTCGACCGCATAGGCGTAGAAATCGAATTTGAATTATTCAGAAGATGGTAAACGAATCAAGAAGACCACTTACCGTATACAAAGCTAGCGCAGGAAGCGGAAAGACTTTTACGCTAGCTACCGAGTATATCAGATTGCTTGTGGAGAATCCACAAAGCTATCGTAGCATCCTGGCAGTAACCTTTACCAACAAGGCTACTGAAGAGATGAAGATGCGTATTCTCAGTCAGCTGTATGGCATCTGGAAGGAGCTACCCGAGTCGGACAACTACCTGGCCAACATCCTGGAGAAGACAGGGCTCGAAACTAGAGTAATCAGAGAGCGTGCAGGCATCGCACTCAGCAATCTCACACATAACTACAACTATTTCCGTGTAGAAACTATTGACACGTTCTTCCAGAGTGTACTGTGCAATATGGCACGTGAACTTGACCTGACTACTAATCTTCGCATCGGGCTGAACGACTATCAAGTTGAGGAGTTGGCCGTAGACCAACTTATCGAAGACCTTACCACTACAGATGTGATGCTGCAGTGGATTCTAAAATACATCATGGAGAACATCTCTGATGACAAGACATGGAATGTAATATCGCAGATAAAAAAGTTTGGACAAAACATCTTCAAGGACTATTATAAGGAGGTAAGTGATACGCTCAATCAGAAAATGAGCGAAGAGGGATTCTTTGAGAACTACACCACACATCTGCGTGAACTCCGCAAGGCTGCCGAGGAGCATATGAAGGAAATAGGCGAATCCTTCTTCGACACACTAGAGAGCGAAGGTCTCACCATAGACGACCTGAGCAACAAGCAGCGTGGTATAGCTAGTTTCTTCAACAAAATAAGGAAGGGCGATTTCGATCCTAGCATCGTTAATACAACCGTAGCTAATCATCTTGATAATGCAGAGAAATGGTGCGCCAAGAATCATCCTAAACGTGAGCAGATTGTCCAACTGGCCGACACCACTCTTGGCGATATACTGCGATACGCAGTTGATGCACGCGAACAACAATGGAAGATTTTCCAATCAGCCAATCTTACATTACGCCATCTCAATCAGCTACGATTGCTTAGCAGCATCGAGCGAAAGGTGCGCGAACTTAACGAAACTGACAATCGTTTCCTACTTAGCGACACTCAGCAATTATTGCACTCACTTATAGATGGTAGCGATTCACCATTCATCTTCGAGAAGATTGGCACACAACTGGAACACGTTATGATTGATGAGTTTCAGGATACATCCACCATACAATGGCAGAACTTCAAGGTACTACTTACGGAGACCATGAGTCATGAGAATGGTAGTAATCTGATAGTAGGCGATGTGAAGCAGAGCATATATCGTTGGCGCTCAGGTGACTGGCGACTGCTTAATGGCATAGAACAGCAGTTCAATCAGATGTTGATGGAGATAAAGTCACTTTCTACCAACTATCGTTCTACACGTCGCGTCATCACGTTCAACAATATCTTCTTTCGTCATGCCGCAAAAATAGAGTATCAGGCACTTGGCGAACTTAACTGCGCGGAACGCGAACAGCTACAAAAAGCATATGCTGACGTAGAGCAGAAGGTGCCTGACAACAGACCAGATAAAGGCAGAATCACTATAACCCTGCTGCCCAACGAAGACTACCAACAGGCTGTTCTGCAAAACGTTGTTGACAGCGTACAAGAACTAATTGACAAAGGTGTAGAGCAAAAGGACATAGCTATATTGGTACGAATAAACAATCAGATACCACTAATCGCCCAATATTTCCTTGAGCATCTACCTAAGGTTAACGTGGTTAGCGATGAGGCATTCCGTCTGGACGCTTCAAGTGCTGTTTGTCTGATGATTCAAGCCCTACAGTTATTGATACATCCTGACGATATACTTACAAAGGCATCGATAGTAAAGACTTGGCTCTGTACTATTCAGGGACGACAGTTGAACGACAATGAGTACATGATTGCAGGCAACAATCTCGATGACTATTTGCCCGAGGCATATATCGCACACTTCGATGAACTATCAACACTACCTCTATATGAGTTGGCCGAGAAGATATACTCTATCTTCGAACTTCATCGCATAGAGGGACAGGGGGCATATCTCTGCGCTTTCTACGATCAGCTAGCCGACTTTGTGAATCAGAACACTACCGATATACAGAGTTTCCTTAACGAATGGAATGAGTCGCTCTACAAGAAGACCATCCAGAGTGATGAAGCCAATGGTATACGCCTTATCTCTATTCACAAATCCAAAGGACTTGAGTTCGACCATGTCATCATTCCATTCTGCGATTGGACGCTAGAGAAGCAGACAGACAACATTATCTGGTGCCAGCCTCAGGAGGCGCCATTCAGCGATCTACCTATTGTGCCCATCGACTATTCTCAGAACAAACTAATAGGTACTATCTACGAACAGGATTATCTGCACGAACATCTGCAGAATACTGTCGACAATCTAAACCTGCTTTACGTAGCATTTACTCGTGCAGCAAAGAGCCTTAACGTCATCGGCAAACGTGGCGCAAAGAATTCCAGATCGGCACTTATTGAGATGTGTCTACCACTAGTAGTAGAGGATATTCCTGATGCCCTACTTGATGGTGTGGAGGATGACAAAGCATCGATTGTTTTCACATTTGGCGAAATGGTTTATGGTGCAAACCAATCTTGTGGAGCTAGTATAACAAGCCCTAGCAAGAACCCCTTCTTGCAAGAATCAGAACCTGTCACCGTTTCTATCCGCAACTACGACAGCATGGTTAACTTCCGTCAGAGTAATCGAAGCCGCGATTTCATTATGGGCGATGATATCGATCAGCAACACCGATACATCCAGGCAGGTAGCGTGCTCCATGAGATATTCTCTACAATCCAAACGGAGAAAGACATACCTGAAGCCTTGCAACGATTGCAGTTCGAGGGTATACTCTACGATGAGGAGATGACTGCCGAACGCATTACCACGATGCTTCGCAAACGTCTGTCTGACCCACGTGTTGCTTCTTGGTTTTCGTCTAGATGGACTCTATTCAATGAGTGCACCATTCTGTCGGTTGAGAATGGAGAGGTGAAAGAACATCGACCCGACCGTGTGATGACTGATGGCAAAGAGTGGATAGTAGTCGACTTCAAGTTTGGACACCCTGACCCAGAATACCATAAGCAAGTTCGTGGCTATATGGACCTACTTGCATCGATGGGACATCAGAACATCAAGGGTTACTTGTGGTATGTGTATAGTAATAAGATTGAAGAAGTATGAAGAGTTTCCTAGAACATGTAGCCGAAGATTTGATTTCGAGATACGGCACCAATCTATCACGTGTAGCTGTGGTGTTCCCCAACAAACGTGCATCGCTCTTTCTGAATGAGCATTTAGCCCGATTGGCAGGCAAACCCATCTGGAGTCCTGCATATATCACTATCAGCGATTTGTTTAGATCGCACTCATCACTCCAGGTGGCCGATCCTATCCTGTTGGTATGCGAACTACATCGCGTATTTACCGCATGTACGGGTATCGATGAGACATTGGACCACTTCTATGGTTGGGGCCAACTTCTTTTATCTGATTTTGATGATCTTGATAAGAACATGGCTCCAGCAGATAAAGTACTGGCCAACCTTAGCGACATCCATGAACTTGATGACACATCGTATCTCACTCCCGAACAGACTGAGATGATAAAAAGATTCTTCAGCAATTTCACTGAAGAACATAATTCCGAACTCAAGGAGCGATTTCTGCGACTATGGAGTAAGATAGGCGACATATATCAAAAATATAACGCACAACTGGCCGATAAACAGATGGCCTACGAGGGAGCATTGTATCGTAAAGTTGCTACCGATGAGAGCATCCAGTTTGAGTACGACACTTATGTGTTTATAGGTTTCAACTTGATGCAGCAGGTAGAGCAAACACTCTTCCGCAGATTAGAATCACAGGGCAAGGCATTATTCTATCAAGACTCCGATGACATTCCGCCTGCCCATATCAATTTCATCTCGGCTCCTACCGAGAATATCCAGGCACGATACATAAGTCAGTGGCTTGATAGTAATCGCATCAACGATGGTCGTAAGACTGCAATAGTACTTTGCAACGAAGGCCTGCTACAAACTGTCATACATTGTCTGCCCGAAAGTGTGGACAAAGTAAACATCACGACGGGATATCCACTTTCACAGACCTCGATAGCATCACTTATCACCACACTTATCAATATGCAGGTGCATGGCTACTCGCTACGCAAGCAGCAGTTTGCCCGTAGATGGATTGATACTGTTAAACGCCATCCATACGCATCACTTATGCCCGATGATCTCTACAATCAACGATATATGGAGATTCAGCCACTTCTACATTGGCTACTGAATATCACCCAGACTATCGCCACATCTAAGAGCAATATCATCGATTCGCCTTTGGATACTGAGAGCCTGTTCCGTATGTACACCTTATTAAATAGGTTAAGCGGACTTGTTGATAGCGGTACGCTTACTGTAGATGTGATTACTATGCAACGACTAATCACTCAATTAATCGGTTCCACATCTATCCCCTTCCACGGCGAACCAGCAGAAGGTATACAAGTGATGGGAGTGCTCGAGACACGTAACCTTGATTTCGACCACGTGTTACTTCTCTCGTGCAACGAGGGCAATATGCCGCGTGGCGTCAACGATACGTCGTTCATTCCATATGCTCTGCGCAAAGCTTATGGACTAACTACCGTCGATTACAAGGTAGCCATCTATCAGCACTATTTCCACCGACTACTGCAACGTGCCAAGGACGTAACCATACTCTACAACAATGCTACCAACGATGGCAAGACTGCAGAGATGTCGCGTTTTATGTTACAGCTTATGGTCGAGAACAAGATACCCATCTCGTTCTACACCCTCAAGGCAGGTCAGACACCACAGCTACACTCTCCAAAAGCAATTAAGAAGACACCGGAGGTTATACGGCAAATGGAACAGCGCTTTACCAATAACAAAGGAGGTATCAGTCCCACGGCAATAAACACCTACATACGTTGTCAGTTGCGATTCTTCTACCGCTATGTCTGCGAGATTTCCGAACCGGATAGCACAGAGGATGATATGATTGACAATCGCCTGTTTGGAAACATATTCCACAAGGCCGCACAACTGCTTTATGAGCGATTCTCCCAGAACACCATCACTTCGATGATGATTGATGATATGCTTAAAGAGGAGGTCACCATCGAACGATGCGTAGACGAGGCTATTAAGCAGGAGCTCTTCAAAATAGAAGATCCTTCACGCCCATTGCCGCCACTTGATGGTTTACAACTTATCAATCGCGAGGTCATCATCAAGTATATACGCCAACTCCTTGAGTTCGACCGCAAACGTACACCATTCCGTATACTTGGACTTGAGAAGTGGGTTGATAGTACAGTTGGACCGCTTAAGGTCGGCGGAATCATCGATCGTCTGGATGCTATCATAGACAGCGAATCAGGAAAAGAGTATATTCGCGTAATCGATTATAAGACAGGTTCAAAGGTTCTTAAGCCTATGCCCAATATCGAGGCTATCTTCACATCCGAGGCTGTAGCCGAACATAGCGACTATTATCTGCAGACGTTCCTCTATGCTCATATAGTTCGTACCAATATAAAACAAGCAGTATCTCCTTGTCTAATGTTTATACAGCATGCTGGAGGCGAAGATTACGATCCGACGCTTAAAATTGGAAAAGAACCCGTATCTGATATAGCTACGTACTCAGACGAATATATTAATCGATTGGATAGTCTGCTTGCCGAGATACTCAATTCCGAGTTGCAGTTCACGCCTACTGATGATCGTAGGCGATGCGAGACGTGTCCCTTCGCATCACTCTGCCGAAGCTAAAGGAGCATTCTCTTCGCGTTCCTTTAAATCCTTACGCAGTTTCAATTCGTCCATATATCCCGCAGTGATAATACCTGAGGGCAGGGCAATGATAGCAATACCTACTATCGACGAGAGAATACTGATAACACGTCCTGTATTAGATATAGGATAAAGGTCACCATATCCTACCGTTGTAAGCGTACATGCAGCCCAATAGAATGCATCGAAAAAGTCACGGAACAAGGGCTGACCATTGACAGGATTTATCTCTTCCTCAGCATTAAACATGATTAGCGCCGTTATGAATATATAGAATAGTGCAAGCGATGCTACAGTCCAGAGTATCTTGCCCTGCTTACGGATAACGGCCACGATAACCATCAGAGGTTCAAAGTATCTTACCACCTTAAATATACGCAATAGTTTTAGAAGGCGCGATACACGGACCACCTTGAACGTTGGCGATACCATATTGAATACAGGCAGGATTGATAGTAAGTCGATAATGGCCATTGGTGTAAACGGATACACCACGTAGGCACGCCAATCCTTGTATTTAGATTCAAAATCTGCAGTACACCATCTGAAGAAATAGTCGATGATAAACAGCAGACTCGATATCAGATCCATCCACCAGAATAACTCATTATAATGACGGAACATCAGCGGGAACACACCAATAACAATGGCCATCAGCATCACTGCGCCATAAATACGCGATCCCGTACTCACCTTAGGCGTCTTCACGATATCGTGGATAAACTTACGCCAATTAGCCTCCATATTCATTATCTGTTTTTGTTATTAGTAAACCAGTTATGTGTAAAGTGATACATAGCAAGTGCTACAACCACCAATACCAATGCAGCCGTTAAAGCCTGCGATGTATCGCCCTGAAATACAGCCAAGCCTATACCTACTCCCCAAGCGATACCACTCTCCCATCCTAGTAGGAATGTACTTTGCGATGTACCACGCTGGCAGTGGCGACTCAGTTTGATAAAGAACAGCAAGAATCGCGATCCGATCAAACCTGTACCCATACCGATAAACAATGGAGCAGCCATCATTACTATAGGCAGATTACGGGTAATCATCATCAGCAGTGCGGCACCGATAAGTATCAGTCCTGTCACAACTTCGCTCTTCAACTCGGCATCTTTAAACACAAACCTCTGACTAAGTATGGCAGCAGCAAATCCCACCATCATCATCGAGTAGAAATGCTCGCTCAATACCACACTCAATATTATACCTACAGCAATCGTAATGAGCTGCAGATTTACAAACAGTGGGAATCCGTGAGGCAAGAAGAATCGGTCAAGACTTACCGTGGGGATGTCGTCTTGCGGAGCGCGGAATGGGAAGTTTACCACCAACACCAGTACTACTACTGCTAGGGCACAAGCTATCGTGCTCAATAGCACATAGTGAAAACCTGCCAGACGACCTATAAGCAGTCCTGCCATAGGTCCCATACTCAAAGCAAATCTCGAAAACCATGCTGCAGAGTGGTTAGCTTCGGTACGTTGGAACGATTCACTTGTGTCTATAATCAGCGTACTGGTAAGTACCATCTGAGCCAGTCCGAATGCAGCACCCTGGGCCAATCGCTGTACGATGACTATCATAGGATCGGCCACACGCATATGCAATCCGTCGATATAGTAAATCGCTCCTATCAGCAATGCCTCAGCTATTACGGCATATATGCATACCAGATTACGGCGATAGTGCTGAACCAGATATGAAATGAATGCTCCAAGCAAAAACAGCCCTACTCCGAATGCTCCCATAGCGATGCCGGCATCAGTCATACTGAATTGCTGGGTTTCCAGCAACCATTTAGGCATCGTGGGTACCAGCATATATACCGTCATGGCCAGCAGGAAGTTGGCTATTGCCATCAGCCAGAAGTCCTTATGCCACAATCTTATATGTACGGGCGTACTCTGTGAATTCATCGAATTTATATGATTTGATATTAATTCGGGTGCAAAATTAATGATTTTTTATGAGAAATTTGCTTTTTTCGCTTTTTTAGTGTAATTTTGCGCAAAAATTAGTGCTAATAATATGGTGAACCTACTAAAAACAGCCCTATTTCTGCTTGTTCTGGTGTTATCATCAAGTTGTAGAAATAATGACGAACCACGACTGACTTTCGAGATTCTCGAAGCCGAACAGTCAACGCGCCTTTCTAACGAAGAGCGCTCGCCTCTGTGTAGTGTTAGCCTAAAGATAGCAGCAGCTACAAAGGAGAGTGGCAAGGTTGGCGAGAAAATCAATGCTAGTGTGGCTTACCGTCTGTTTAATCAGGAGAGCGTAGGTCTCAAGGGCTGTATCGAGCAGTTTGCCGACAACTACGTAAAGACATATAAAAGCAATATGCTTCCGCTATACAATGAGGATCGTGCCGACACCACTAAACGTCAGTGGTACGAGTTCCACTATATCATCAACTCTACCACCGAACAGACATCGCGTCGTACGCTTGCTTATCTGGCTACAGTCGATTATAGCGAAGGACATACCAACAGTATCCACCAGACCATTCCGCTTAATTTCTACAGCGATACAGGCGATGAGATTACACGCAAGGATATCTTTGTGGATGGCTACGAAACCCAACTCACTCCCATATTATTAAAAGCACTGATGGAGAGAGTTGAGGTCGAGAGCATTGAAGGACTCAAGGAGAAGGGATACCTGCAGACTGTCGACATCTATCCTTCTGAGAACTTCATCGTGGGCGACAACACTATCACATTTATTTACAATCCATCCGAGATTGCATCGCTCGAGCTTGGCACCATCCAGCTTGTGCTTACTTATGCTCAGATGGAGAAGTTTATCAAACCCAAATTCTTAAAGTCATTACAATGAACGCAGAGATTATCTACAAATACTTTCCACATCTTAGCGATGAACAACTCACACAGTTTGCTGCACTTGGCGAGTTGTATCGCGATTGGAATGCCAAGATCAATGTTATATCGCGTAAGGATATCGACCACGTGTACGAGCATCATGTGCTCCATTCATTGGCCATCGCTAAGATAATAAACTTCCGTCCTGGCACCAACATTCTTGATTTTGGCACAGGTGGAGGATTCCCTGGTGTTCCACTTTCTATTCTGTTTCCTGAGTGTAAGTTTAAGCTCATCGACGGAACTGGAAAGAAGATACGTGTAGCACAGGAGGTGTGCGATGCCATCGGACTAAAGAATTGCTCGCCCACACATCTTCGTGGCGAGGACGAAAAGGATAAGTACGACTTCATCGTATCTCGTGCCGTTATGCCCCTACCCGATCTAGTAAAACTGATGCGTAAGAACATCTCAAAGACACAGCAGAATTCACTGCCTAATGGTGTAATATGTCTTAAGGGCGGCAATCTTCAGAACGAACTGCAACCTTTCCACAAGATAGTTGAGACTACTGACATTTCGCAGTTCTTCAGCGAAGAGTGGTTCAAAGAAAAGTATGTAATCTACCTGCCACTATGATTACTGTCAAGACGTTCTGTTTCAATCTCCTTCAGGAGAATACCTACGTGTTGAGCGATGACACTCAGGAGTGTGTCATCATCGATTGTGGTGCATACTATCAGGAGGAGCGCGATGCGTTGGTTAACTATATCAACGACAACCATCTCAAGCCCACACACCTGTTATGCACTCATGGCCATTTCGACCACAACTTTGGCATAAACACGGTGTATGACACTTGGGGATTAAAGCCCGAGATAGCCTCTGACGACGATTGGCTCATCAGCGACATACCCGGGCAGTTCTTGGCTATGGCGGGAGTGAAACTTAAATGGACGTATCCTGAACCAGGACACTTCTTTGAAAATAACGAAGTTATTCGTTTTGGCAATCATCAGTTGCAGATTCTTCGTACACCTGGTCATACACCTGGTGGTGTAACCTTTTATTGTGCCGAAGAAGGTATCGCCTTTACAGGCGACACTCTGTTTCGTATGAGCATAGGTCGTACCGATTTCGAACGGGGCAGCTACGCTGATATACTTGACAGTCTGAAAAACGTTATAGCTCAACTCCCCGCCGATACCAAAGTGTATTGTGGTCATGGTCCACAGACCACCGTAGGCGAAGAATTGAACTATAATCCGTATCTTAATTCTTAAATCAAACTCTTAGCGCGCTCCAGGGCTATATTGATGTGCGAGCAGATATTCTCCTCGCCCAGCATCTGGTCGAATCCAGCCTTGTGCAGTACGGCCTGAACATTCTCGTTAACACCCGACAACACTACCTGTATACCCTCAGCCTGACTCATCAAGCACAGGTTGGTAAGGTTGTGGATACCTGTTGAGTCAACAAATGGCACCTTACGCATACGGATGATACGCACCTTAGGACGCTGATGTCCCAGGGTACTCATCAGATCCTCAAACTTATTACCAGCTCCAAAGAAGTAAGGACCGTTAATCTCATAAACCTCTACACCATCAGGTATTGTCAGGTGCTCAAGGTTACCCATCTGGAAGTCGCTCTGTTCCTCCTCTGGGTCAATCTCGTCGCTGATAACCTTCACGTCGGTAGTCTCAGCCATACGACGCATGAACAGCAGACAAGCGCAGATCAGTCCCACCTCGATAGCGATGGTAAGGTCGAAGATTACAGTAAGCAGGAATGTTACTACCAGTACGATAACATCGCTCTTGGGGTTCTTCATTATCGAAGCGAACGAACGCCATCCACTCATGTTGTAACTTACGATTACCAGCACACCAGCCAGACATGCCATTGGGATATACTGGGCCAGAGGCATCAGGAACAGGAATATCATCAACAACACTGCTGCATGCACGATACCAGCTACTGGGGTACGTCCACCATTGTTGATGTTGGTCATTGTACGTGCGATGGCACCTGTTGCAGGGATACCACCGAAGATCGGGCTGGCCAGGTTGGCTACACCCTGAGCGATAAGTTCGGTGTTAGAGTCGTGGCGATCGCCAATCACACCGTCGGCCACAGTGGCTGAAAGCAAAGATTCAATTGCACCAAGAATGGCTATAGTGATAGCTGGCGACACCAGACCCTTAATTACATCCCACGAGAGTGCAGGCATCTCAGCTCCGGGCAGCTTGTTCGAAATCGAGAATCTGTCGCCGATAGTCTCAACACTCTCCACTCCAGCATATTGCTTAAGCAGCAGCACGGCTACGGTCATCACAATGATTGCGATGAGCGATCCGGGCAATTTCTTCAATACATTATTATATTTAGCTACCATAGGCCATGTAGCAATCACAGCTACTGAACCTACACCTACAGCTGTGCTCCACCAGTCGATGGTGCCAAAGTCGCCAATATAAGCTATCCACTTCTCTATGAAGTCGCTTGGCACACTCTCCATCGTTAGTCCGAAAAGATCCTTAATCTGTGTGGTAAAGATGGTCAGTGCGATACCACTGGTAAAGCCTACTACGATAGGATATGGGATATACTTGATGATGGTTCCAAGATGCAGCACGCCAAACAATATCAGGAACACACCTGCCATCAGTGTTGCGATGGTCAGTCCCTCAAATCCGTACTGCTGAATTATTCCGTAGATAATAATGATAAACGCGCCAGTAGGTCCGCCTATCTGAACTTTAGATCCACCAAATACCGAAATAATAAGTCCGGCTACGATGGCAGTGATAATACCCTTCTCAGGGGTTACACCCGATGCGATACCGAAGGCAATAGCCAATGGCAATGCTACGATACCAACGATGATACCGGCCAGCAGGTCGGTGGTAAACTGTTGTTTGTTGTAGTGCAGAAGTGTCTGCAACAGTTTCGGCTTGAATGCAAATGTTGTCATCATCTTTCTATTAATAACATGTTATCTTGAAAAAACGCGTGCAAAAGTATAAAAAAAACAAATTTTCGGCAACTTTTGCGCCAACGTATTCTAAAAAACCTTATTTTTGTTGCCAAAAATCAAGTCATTCTATTGTTTTACTAAAAAATTAAATTGAAAGTATTATGAAAAAAGTTCTTTTCGCAGTAGTGGCCTGCTTGGCCATTGGTTTCACATCTTGTGGTAACAAAACTCAGGCTCCTGCCGAGGCAGCCGACAGTACTGTAGTTGCTGAAGAGCCAAACGTTGATGAGGCTGTAGGCGCTATCACAGCCGCTCTGTCAGAGCAGATCGAGGCTAAGGACGCCACAAAGTTCCAGGAGGTTCTTGCCACAGTTCAGGTGAAGGTTAAGGAGTTCATCACCACCAACCCAGAGCTCGCTAAGGAGTATGTAACCAAGGTTCAGGAGTTCCTGAAGACTAACGCCGATCAGATTAAGGCATTCGCTGGCGACAATGCTGCTGTAGCTTCAGCTGTAACAGCTCTCACCACTACTCCTGCTGAGACATTCGTTAATGGTCTTGCTTCAGCCGTAGGTGGCGTTCAGGAGGCTGGTCAGGCAGCTGTAGATCAGACCGTTGATGCAGCTAATGCAGCTGTTGAGGGTGCCAAAAAGGCTGGTCAGGATGCAGTAGAAAACACCAAGAAGGCAGCTGAGGATGCAGCTAATGCTGCAAAGGAGGATGCCAAGAAGAAGGCTAACGATGCCATCGACGATGGTGCCAACAAGCTGAAGAAGGGTCTGGGTCTCTAAACTCAAATCGATAATACTTTAAAAAGCTACTTTTCGCATTCCGAGAAGTAGCTTTTTGGTTTGTTATAAGTAACCTTTCGAAGTGCGAAAAGCTACTTTTTAATTAAACAATCGTTAGTTCCACAGGACAATGGTCGCTTCCAAGTATCTCTGTATGTATCTTGGCATCATCCATACGTTCACGCAAGCGATTGCTTATCACGAAATAGTCTATACGCCATCCTGCATTCTTTTGGCGGGCCTGAAAACGATAGCTCCACCATGAGTATGTTACTTGCTCGGGGTACTTGTAACGGAACGAGTCGGTGAAACCTGATTCAAGTAAAGTGGTAAACTTCTCGCGCTCCTGGTCTGTAAATCCAGCATTCATTCGATTGGTCTTAGGATTCTTCAGGTCAATCTCCTCGTGGGCCACGTTCAGGTCGCCACATAGTATCACAGGCTTCTTCTGGTCCAGTGCCATCAGATATTTACGGAAGTCGTCTTCCCACGTCATTCGATAGTCCAGTCGCTTCAGGCCATCCTGCGAGTTTGGAGTGTAACATGTCACCAGATAGAAGTCGTCCATCTCGAGTGTTATCACACGGCCCTCGTGGTCGTGCTCATCTATACCTATTCCATAGGTTACGTTCAGAGGCTTGTGTTTAGTAAAAATGGCTGTACCGCTATAGCCTTTTTTCTCGGCATAGTTCCAATAGCTCTCGTAGCCATCAAACTGCAGGTCGAGCTGTCCTTCCTGCATCTTAGTCTCCTGCAGACAGAAAAAGTCTGCATCCAACTCGCGGAATATATCACTAAATCCCTTACCCTCACAAGCCCTGAGGCCATTTACGTTCCAACTTACAAATTTCATACCTTTATGTTTTTTATTGGCTACAAAAATAGGGCAATTATTCGAGAATACACAGAAAACAAGGCGTTTTTTTATTAAAACTCATAAAAATACATTAAATCACGCAACATTTGCTACAATACTTTTGCGTAAATGAGAATATTTGCGTAATTTTGCACTCGACAAATATAATTTGTTGTTATGCGCTCTACAGAGACGCAGCGATTGCGTAAGGGCGTGTCGATTCAAAAGCAAAAAATAGTTTTTAAGTTTTAGTTAATAAAGGGAGGCTAGCAGTGATATGCTCGCCTCCCTTTTCTTTATATTCCTTGGGGAAATTATTACTTGGTTTCCTCAGCCTTTGGATCAGCTTTTTTAGCTGCAGGTTTCTTGGCAGCCTTAGCCTTTGGTGCTGCCTTTGGTTTAGCTGCAGCCTTTGGCTTGCTAGTCTCCAACTTCTCGAGTTTAGCCTTCAAGCGGGTAATCTCCTTATCCTTCATCTCTATCTCGTCACCCTGATTCTTGATGGTGGTGAGCAGTCCTTCGAGCTCATCATTATCGATGTCGAGTGGATAAAGGGCATTAACTCTGTTGATGAAGTCACCCAGAATATTCATATAGTTGGTGAAGGCATCAAATGGTCCGCTATAGATACCACGATCCAGTCCTACATTAGATGGCTTGGTGGTCATAAAGCGGAAGTTGTTTGAGGCCTGCAGATAATCCCAGTCCTGATTGATACGTGGATCATTGGCGATACGCACACGGTCGGCTACTGAATAGAGTTTATTGAAAGCCTCACGCTGCATAGCATTACCCAACCAACTGCTTACATCGCGCTCCTCGTCAACCCACGACAATGTATCGGGCACGTCGATCTGACTAACGCTCTTACATGCCTTGCAAATCTCAGTTGGTGTAGAGAATGTTATACCTTTCTCCTTAGCCTGAGCAGGCAGAGCCTTCAGGAAGTCGAGGATGTTTGAACTAAGTGGCTGAGCGATACCCAGAGCCGAAAGTTCCATGAAGATATTGATAATCTGCTCCTCTTCTGGCAGACGGGCAATACGATCGATATAAGCATCGGCGAAGAGTGGATAACCATCCCACTCGCTATTGTTGAATCGCAGAGAGATGTCGTCGCTCAGTTCGATATCACGAAGCAACAGCTTGAGGTTTGGAGCCAGGTTGCAGTGATACAGATAGTGTGGCGACTTCCAACCAAGTACGTGCTTTGCACCCTCAGTCAGCATACCCTTAAATCCCATAGAGGCTACCTGAGCACCGATGTCGTCGCTATAGATGAGTGATGAGTTGCGAAGCACAGTTGGCTTCTTGCCAAACAACTCTTCGATCTTAGCACACTGTTTCTTCACATCTACTGCAAAGCTATCGGGGTTGGCCAGCGATGAAAGACCGTGGCTATATGGCTCGGCCAGGAACTCTACACAACCCGTCTCGTTCAGAGCCTGGAGCTTCTCCAGCACCTGTGGAGCGTGCATCTCCAACTGCTCTATACCTGTACCCGAGAGTGAGAATGCAACCTTGAAGAACTTGCCGTGCTCATTTATCATATCATGCAGAGCATTGAGTGCTGGCATGTACGAGCGCTCAGCGATGTCGGTGATGCTACGCTCGTTCTCGTAGTCATCGTAGTAATAATGATCGGTACCGATATCAAAGAAACGGTAACGCTTCAGATGGACGATCTGATGTATCTCGAAATATAAACAAATTGTTTTCATAACATGTTTAATCTTAAGTTTTTAATGTTTAATGTTAATCTTCCCAGCCTAATGTGCGGCGATAGAGGGTGCGGATCCAGGCGCCAACCTTCTCCCATGTTATCTGGTCAACTTCGCGCTTGCCTTCGTCCTTAAGATAGTTGAAGAGCGATTCGTTGTGACAGATAGAGTAGATGGCATCGGCCAGTGCGTGGATGTCCCAGTAGTCTACCTTGATACAGTTGTCGAGAATCTCGGCACAACCAGACTGCTTAGAGATGATACTTGGGGTACCACACTGCATAGCCTCCAGAGGCGAGATACCAAACGGCTCACTTACCGATGGCATCACATAAACGTCTGAAGCCTTAAGGCACTCATACACCTGCTTACCGCGCATAAATCCGGGGAAGTGGAATCTGTCGGCGATACCACGTTCGGCAGCCAGATGGATCATTGCGTCCATCATATCGCCCGAACCTGCCATACAGAAGCGCACGTTGCGTGTACGATGCAGCACCATCGTGGCAGCCTCTACGAAGTACTCAGGTCCCTTCTGCATGGTGATACGTCCCAGGAAGGTTACCACCTTCTCCTTGCCTGTGTGGTCAGGACGTGGAATGTCCTGATACTCCTGTGGCAGGGGGTATACTGCATTGTGAACGGTGAAGCACTTGCGTGGGTCCTGATGATACTGGTTGATAACCGTCTGTCGTGTCAATTCGGATACACACATGATACAGTCAGCCCAGTCCATACCGTTCTTCTCGATACTGTAAACAGTAGGATTAACCTTACCACGAGAACGGTCAAAGTCTGTAGCGTGAACATGGATACAGAGAGGTTTGCCGCTTACTTGCTTGGCGTGTATTCCTGCAGGGAATGTCAGCCAGTCGTGAGCGTGAATGATGTCGAACTCCTCGGCACGGGCCACCTGACCTGCGATGATCGAGTAGTTGTTGATTTCTTCGTGCAGGTTGCCAGGATAACCACCAGCAAACTCCATTGCACCAAGGTCGTTCACGTTCATATAGTTAAAGTCGGCGTAAATATGCTCGCGAAGCTTGAAATAATAATCGGGATCCATAATGTTGCCCACACGCTGCTTTACGTAGTCGTAATCTACGTCGCGATAGGCAATGGGCACTGCGTTCATGGCTACAATACGGCAAGCGTGCTGACTCTCATCACCAAACGGGTGAGGCAGGCACAGCACCGTCTCGATATCGCCCTGAGCCTTCAGTCCCTCAGAGATTCCGTAGTTAGCGGTGGCAAGTCCACCGAATACATGAGGAGGATACTCCCATCCAAACATTAATACCTTCATAGTCGTTCCTCCTTACTTTTGATATGAATACTTTTCCATCAACTTGAGCGTGCGGAGAATCTCGGCCACGTTCATAGCAAACGACATGGCTCCACGACCATGGAATGGTGGGTTGCCGTCGAAGAGTTCAGAGATTGTTCCGATGGCGTGATAGTCCATCTCGTCCTCATAGCCTACCATCTGTCGCTCTACGAAACTCAGTCGACTGCGCTTGTAAAGTTTCAGGCAGGCTTCCATATAGAATCCACCCAGCCAAGGCCATGCTGTACCCTGGTGGTAGGCGTAATCGCGCTGTGTCTGTGGACCAACATAGATGGGGTTGTAACCACCACTCTTTGGCGACAGCGAGCGCAGGCCCTTAGGCGTAAGTAGCTCGCGTGTGCAGATATCTACCACACTCTTCATCTGCTGCTGGTTCAGCGGCGAGTAGTCGAATGCTACAGCGAATATCATGTTGGGGCGAACACTCCAGTCCATCATCGTTCCGTCTACGTAATCCAGCAGATAGCCGTACTCGTTAACGAATGTCTCTATGAACGACTCCTTAACCTGTGTGGCCAGGGTCTCGACAGTGGCAGCACCCTTCACGTCGCCATTCTCGCTGGCCATCAGGGCGCAGAACTTCAGGGCGTTGTACCACAGGGCGTTAAACTCTACAATGTAGCCCGAACGTGGTACTACTGGTTTGCCATTGGCTGTAGAGTTCATCCAGGTCACAGCCTTGTCGCGACCATTGCTGTAAAGCAGTCCATTGTCGTCGAGACGCAAATTAGGATGCTTGCCGTCCAGGATAAATCTTATGATATCCTGCAACAGCTTGCCATACATCTCGAAGCACTTGTCGCGACCTACTTCCTTGGCATATTGTTGCATAGCCCAAACTGCCCACAGGGGCACATCGGGCTGTTCCATCTCGTATATCTTTCCACTCTGAGGTTTGTCGGCCATAAAGGCTCTCAGATCGCGCTCGGCCGTCTTCATCACCTTCTCAAAGTAGTCTATCTCGCCGATGGCAAGGGTAAGTCCTGGCAGAGCGATGAATGTATCGCGAGCACGGCACTTGAACCAGGGATAGCCGGCCAGCAGATAGCGGTCGTGGTTCTTCTCCTTGCGATGGAACTGATGCGCAGCCGTTACCAAGCAGTGGTAGAAATTATCACGTGGCACGCGCTCATCAACTTCCTTGTCGAAGAGTTTCTTCATGGCCGTAGCCTTGATGGGTGATGTAGAACCCGAGAAGATAATGCTCTCGCCCTTCTTGATGGGCACCTCAAAGTATCCAGGTACATAGAGGTCCTCGTTCGAAGCGTATCCACGCTCCTGCTCCTTAGGATACTCTATGCCGCGATACCAGTCGGGCTGGAAGATAAACTCTGCTTTCTTCGAGAACTGCATGTACAGGTCGGGATATCCGGCATACATACATGTCTTGATACCGTTCTCTACTTCGGTGTACTCTCTGCTAGCTGTTGAATTCTCGTGGGTAAACTGGCGAACCGAGCGGAATGCCAGGAACGGACGGAAACGTAGTGTAGTAGCTGAGTGTGCATCAACCAGAGTATAACGAATCAGGATGCGATCCTCATAGTGTTGGAAGATAACTTCCTTCTTTAAGATAACACCACCAACACGATAGGTAGTAGTAGGCACAGTGGTGGCATCAAACTCACGGATGTACTTGTGTCCGTTAGGACTGAAATTGTTGCCCTGATACTTGTGCAGTCCGAGGTTGAACTCGGCTCCATGCTGGATAACCGTACAGTCGAGCGACGACAAGAGCACATGGTTCTCATCATCCAGCTCAGGTACGGGAACTACCAGCAATCCGTGGTACTTACGCGTGTTGCAGTCTACAAGCGTAGAGCTGCTATATGCGCCCGAACGGTTTGTTCGGAGGAACTCACGGACAAGACTCTCCTGCAGGTTAGTCATCACGGCTTTTTCTAATCGTAGATAGCTCATAGTTCCTGTCTAAAGGTATTTATTATTAGTGAATATCAATTTGATTTTCCAAAGGTAGTAATTTTCCCGCAATGTGCAAGTATTTGCACGGGTTATTTAACAATTATTTATACTTCAAAGAAAAAGGCGCGCAATTGTTGCGCGCCTTAATTCTTATCCTGGTATCAAGAAATTTACAACTTCTTGTTCCACATTTATGCGATAGCTTCCCACGGGTGTTTTCATCATTCGTCCGTCGATACCCACGATGGCTTTCTTTGCATATTCCACCTCAACCTCTCTTGTACGATATGGGTGCACACTGCGATGGTTAAGGAATCGTCCTGCCACCAGTAGCCACAGACCTTCTATCAATTGCACCACCTCAGGATGATACACCACCGATACGTCCAGCATACCGTTGTATGGCACAGCGTTCGGAGTCTGTCCATAACCTGGACCAGAACCTATGCATACGGTCATCACCTTACGGTCGATAACGTCGCTGTTTATCTTCAGTTTCATCTTGTACTCCATACGGTGGAACAGCATCACAAACACCGATACGATAAACGACAACGTGCGCGAACCGAACAGACTTCGTGTCTGGCGTCGCAGGTTCATTATGTCGGCAGTCAGTCCTATGTTTATGCAGTTCAGGAAGTAGCGATGACACTTGTCGCCCTGCTTGTTGGTATAGCGTATGCAGCCCAGGTCTATCTTGCGGATACGACGCTGTATCAGCCAGTCTACGGTCTGCTCTACGTCGTCGCCGTCAAGGTCCCAGAATTTGGCAAAGTCGTTCAGCACGCCGTTAGGTATCACTCCCAGCGCTATCTCGTCGCGTACCGATTTCTCTTCCATCATCAGGCAGTTCACAGCGTCGTTCAGAGCCGAGTCGCCGCCTACTATCACAATGGTCTTGTAGCCATTCTGAATCATCATTTTCACCAGTCGTTCCACACTTTCGGCCGTCTCGCTTTGCACAAAGTCATATAGCACGTTGCGCTCGTCGAGTGCCTTCTGTATCTTCTCCCAACGCTTGCGTGGGTTGGACAGAAAACTTGTCTTTGGGCAATAAAGTATGCCCCATCTTGAACTTTCTACTGCCATCGATATATATTAAACATTAAAGATTAAACATTAAACATTGAGCTTTATGATTCTATCTACTTTCTCGTCCATAGGTAGTGTGGCGTCTATCCAGTGGATAGTAAAGCCTCTTCGTTCCATTCCGCGGAACCACGTCATCTGGCGCTTGGCAAACTGATGTATTGCTATCTCCAAGCGCTTGAACATCTCATCGTAAGTGAGCTGTCCTGTGATGTATTCTGTCAAGAATTTATACTCTAATCCGTAGTAAATCAGGTCCTCGGGTGCTATTCCTTCGTCGAGAAGTTTTTGCACTTCGTCGACCATGCCTTCATCCAGTCGCGCCTTCAGTCTGCGGGTGATTTTTTCGCGACGCAATTCGCGATCGATGTCTATTCCGATGATGAGCGAATCTACTGGTGGCAGCTCGCGACGTGGCACTGGATTCTCGAGATTATATGTCTCGATTTCTATCGCACGGATAGCACGCTGGCACGAGTCTACATCAGTGGTGTTGTGCATGTTCGAACCAGTGCGCTGTTTCAGTTCGGCCAGCATAGCTGTCAACTCTGCCAGCGACTTACCTTCCAGACTATCGCGCAACTCCTGATTCTGTGGCACGGGCGATAGCTTGTAGCCCTTCAGCACAGCCTCGATATACAGACCTGTACCACCACAGAGCACGGGCACTGCTCCCCTACTCTGTATGTCCTGGTAGGCATCGAAGAAGTCCTGCTGATATTGGAACAGATTGTACTTCGTGCCTGGTTCGCAGATGTCGATCAGGTGGTAGGGAATGTTTAATGTTTCATGATTAATGTTTAATGTATAATCAGCGAGATCCTTACCCGTACCTATATCCATGCGTCGATATACCTGGCGCGAGTCGGCCGAGATTATTTCTCCTCCTATCTTTGCGGCCAGGTGGGCGGCTACGGGCGTTTTGCCCGAAGCCGTTGGCCCTAATATCGTTATCATTTTCTTCATCTGCTATACCTATATATATATTATATATTAGCGCGCGAGGCGAAACCACCCTTCAGGTCGTCCACCGTCAGTTCAGTCAACTTGTCCTTATCCAGATTGCTCTCGCCTGCCAGTCGGTTGGCCTGTGCCTGGATACTCTTCTCAAACACGTTACGTGCATATCGTGCGTTACCAAAGTTGCGGTCCTTGTGGGCCACTGCATACTCGAAACGCTCCTTAAGATATACCTCGGCATCCTTAGTCAAGGTGTACTGGTTCTTCTTCATATACATCTTGAAGATCTTAGCCAGCTCATCGCCTGAGTAGTCGGGGAAGTCGATGTAACGGTTAAAGCGTGACTGCAGTCCTGGGTTAGAGTCGATGAATCGCTGCATCTCGTTCTTATATCCAGCCACAATCACTACCAGTCGGTCGCGATAGTCCTCCATACGCTTCAGTATGGTAGATATAGCCTCCTGACCGTAGTCGTTGCCAGCACCACCCTCGGGCACCAGCGAGTAAGCCTCGTCGATAAACAGCACTCCGTCGAGGGCTTTTGCGATAACACTATCTGTCTTCGGACCAGTCTGACCTACGTACTGTCCGCACAGTCCGGCACGGTCTGTCTCTACGGTATGTCCCTTCTTCAGCACACCCAGGTCTTTATATATACGACCCACGATACGTGCCACAGTGGTCTTACCAGTACCAGGCGATCCGTAGAACACCAGGTGGTAGCTCACCTTGGCCGTCTTCAGGCCCTTGGCCTCGCGCTCCTTCTGCAGCTTCACAAAGTTGGCCAGCGATCGAACCTCGGTCTTTACACTTCCCAGTCCGATAAGGTCGTCCAGTTCCTGATATGGGTCGCCCTCCAATGGTTCGTTCACTATCACGCTGTCCTTCTTCTCCACCTGTTCGGTCTTGGCTGTGGCGTTGGTGTCGTCGTCCTTCTTGTCGTCATCGTCATCAAACAGAGCGATGATGAAGCACAACAGGAAGAATCCGATGGTTATACATCCGCAACCCTTACATACCTTATTAAATAACTCTTTCCAATCCATATATTCCGTGTTTTATTGTTTTCCGATTTCGTGCCAGTACTCAGCAATCTCCTGTACCTTAGGCATAGCGTCGAGCAGCTTCTGGGCCTCCTCGTTGCTGATGGTCTTGCCGTTCAGCGTACACTCGTCCAGCTCGCCATACACACTCAGTGTGGTCATCTTGCTCGTCACCTTACTCTTCTGTATCTTGTAGAACGTAGCGTAGATTGAAGGGCCACCTGCCGAACCGCCGATAACCACATAACCTGGCTTGTCGCCACCGCTGTAGTCCATACGGAACTCAGCACCAAAGTCAGCATTCTCGCAACCTATCACCTGCCACTTGCCGCTACCCTTACAGAACAGAGCTCCATGCTTATTGTCGGCAGCACGCATCCACAGCTCCTGCTCGCCATCACTGTCTACATCTATCCAGCGATACTTAACCAGTTTCTGGTTCTTGTTGTCGCGATGGGCAGCCACAAACAGCTTCTGCAGCTCGGCTGCATCTTTCTTCCACAGAGGCACCTCCTCGTCTATCAAGGCGTGATACACCTCGTAGCGCTCGCGAGTCATCTTGCCGTCGCGAATGTAGTACATACCTGTGGTGATGCTCTCAGGTGCACCCTCGGCGTAGGCTATCTCGATGGCATCATCGGGAGCCTCAAACAGTGTGATATCACTTGGATAATACTCTCCGTCATCATCAGCATGCCATGTGCTCATACCTTCGTACATATAGCCCTCTACAGGATACGAATACACTTTGTCGCCAGCGATGATCACCTCGAGTGCCAAGCACTTGTCCACCTTCTCGCTGCCCTCTTTCACGGTCTTGTACTTGCCCTTAAACTGCAGCACACCGTAGCTGTATTTGTTGCCCTGCTTGGCCAGTCGCGAGCGTTCGGCCTTCATCTTGTATTCGCCTTCCAGCTGCTTCACCACCTTGGCGGGCAGAGGCTTCACGCCATCCAGCATTCGCATATCGATGAGCTTGCGTGTTGCCAGATACTCGTCGGTCACGGCCACGTACATACCAGTCATCTCGCGGGCGTTAAACTTCTTGTCGGTAAACTCGTACTTCAGTCCGGCAGCGGGTATTTCCTCGCGACCGTGAATCTCGCCATACGATGCATCGTTGCCGTCGGGATCCTTCAGCACCTCGCCCGTGTACTTTATTCCAAGGCACTTATTGTTCTCGCCTATCAGCTTGGTGTACATCGCACGATTTCTACGGAAACCGTCCTGCAGCGTCCAGCTGGTCATCATCTCGTCGAAGTACTCGGCATTGTTCTCATCCTTCTTCAGCTCCGCGATGTTAGCCCAGTAGAGCATCTGCATGTTCTTGCCTCCCTGCATCCATATCAGCATGGGGCGTGGTGTAGTGTCGGGCTGTTCGGCCAGTAGTGAGTCGTTGGCTACCGAGTCGCTGTCGCTGCCGTCGCCAGGGGCAGTCTTGCCCTTATTGGTGCAGGCCATCATCACTGCGGCCATGCCTATTGCTATTATTGCTAGTTTCTTCATTGTTCTTAGGTTTTATTGTTGATCAGGTCCTATTTTACGTGCCTCGATGCTTGTGTCGAGTGGATTATCCACAAACTTGGTCTTCGCCCCAGTCTGCTTGCAGTTGTCAAGTTTGCCCAGGTGCTCCTTGGGGTGATATATCTTACATCCGTTGAGCACAAACAGGGTGTCGAAGTTAAACAGGTCGGCATCGCCCCAGTTGGCGAATATACGACAGTCCTCAAACTTCACTCCGTTGCAACCCCAACCCTCTATCAGCGTGTACTCGCGATTGTTGAAGAAGTCGCAATGCTCAAATGCTGTCTGTGTGCACTTGTGCAGCTCCATGATGCCGTAGGTGCAGTCGTGAATGTTAGAGTTTATCAGCTTGAAGTCGTATGTCTCCCACAGGTCCAGTCCGAATGTTCCGCAACCATACAGGTCGCAGTTCTTGATGGTGAGATGGCTGGCCACATTGGCACCTATCACACCACCCGAGCAGAATCCGCCCTCGGTGTGTCCCATCGTCAGGTTCTCTATCACGATGTTCGAGCAGTTCACAAAGCGGAACACGAATGCATAGCGTGGATCCACCTCTACACTAGAGTGTCCGGCACCCTTGATGGTGAGGTTCTGGAAGTTAACCAGCACCAGCTGCTGTCCGTCGCTCTCGCTCTCACTCACGATGATAGGATCCATGCCGTCGAGATCCATCGGGTCTTCGCACCAGCGACGGTTCCTATAGCCACGGAACAGATTCTCTGTTTCCAGTACTCTCGACAGGTTTAGATGAGCGTTCTCCTCGATGATGATGGTGCGGTTGTTACCCAGCGCTTTCAGAAGGTCGAGTTCGCTCGATACGGTATATACCATCACACCGTCTATCTCGTCAGGTCCGCGTCCGTCGTCGGCCAGTCCGCCAGGGAAGTCGCTCTCCTGACCGTCAACCAGCTCGCGCAAGCCCTTGGTGTACTCACCGCTGGTGTAGTCTACGTAGCCACGCTCGTCGTCGGGTATCTGTTCCTCGCTGCGGATGAGCTGCAGGTTGGTCTCCTCGATTATGCTCAGACGTATCTTGGCATTGCTCTCCACGGGGCGATACCATGCCTTCTTGCTGAAGTAGTCCTGCAGGTCCTTAGCCTGGAACTTCCATCCGTGGCGTGCCAGTATCTCATTGCGCATCAGTCGCAGCTCGTCTTTCGAGTAATGGCTCAGATACACGGTGTTCATCAGCCAGTTGGCCAGCATATCGCTCACTGGCTCCTGTTCGGCCTTCACCTCCTGCTCCACGCACTGCTGCACGTTGTCGGGTGTCATCACCAGTATGTGGCTGGCGTCGTTGTTCTTCTTGCGCACAGCCAGGAAGTTCATACCCTCCTTGTTCACCAGCTGCACCTTGTCGCCCATGATGCCACGCACTGGCATATAGTCGTCGGGATGCTCCTTGGTCAGGTAGTACATGCCGGCAGCCTCACCCTTCGAGAGCGAGAACTTATAGTGATCGTCAAGCGCATTCACGCCACGCATCACCACGTCACCGTCCTTATCCACAGTGGCGGTATACAGCACCGAGCCGTCCCACCACTTGGTTCCGTTTTTCACAACCTGTGCCCGTACGCCAGTCAAGGCGCACAGGCACATCATTGCGAATAATACTATCGATTTCTTCATAAGCCTTTATTCTGCTGGTGTTTCTGCAGGGGCTGCAGCGGGCGCAGCGTTCTTGGCCTTAGCCTTGGCGGCCAGTTCCTTCAGCTTATCCTTGCCCTTAAATGCGAATACCCATACCAGGAATCCGGCAAGCAGCAACAGAGTGATACCCAGCAGTGGGCGATAGAACAGCCATGCCAGAGCTATGATGATAAGACTCCATACCACACCTATCACGGTGCAAACGATACCTACGCCCCATCCGAAGATGCCAGCGATGAATGGAACCACCTTCAGTATAGTCTCTACGAATCCGAAGATACCCTTCAGTCCGCCGATTACCATCAGACAGCCGATCAGTCGCAGGAACCAAGTAAACATGGTGTTAGCATCCTTGTCGGCCTCTACTATCTCGTCGCCGCTCTTCTTACCCATTCTCAGGGTCTGATAGCGCTTACCGTTCTTTGCTTTGTAAGGCTTAAATGTGTCGCCGTCGACCACAGCCATCACTGTTACCTTGGCAGGTACCACTTTCTCGAATGTCACGCGAACATCGCCCACCTCTGGGCTTCCGGGCACACGACCGAAGTACAGCACGTTGCCAGCCTGGTGTACATACTCCAGGTCCTTCTTGTTGGCAGCCGCCTCCATGGCCTTTGCTATACTGTCGTTAACAGCCTGGATAGAGTCCAGCTGAGCCTTTACAGAGTCGGGCAGCATAGCGCGAACCGAGTCGGGGATGGCTGTTGTCTGTGCAGGCTGCTGTGCGGGCTGCTGGGTGTTTGATTTCTGCACACCATAGAAACGCTCGTAGGCGGCCTTAGTGCTTCCGTCAAACTGCTTCAGCAGATCCTCGGCGATAGCCAGCTCCATATCCTCGCGCGATGAAATGCTCTTAATCAAGCTCTCGTTAAGCTTATACGCACCAAACGACACGTTCTCGGCATACTGCTGGTCGTCCTCTACGGTGGTCAGCACCATATTCTTGTTCTGATAAGCGGGGTCCTTAAACTCGCTCGACTGAACAGGACTGCTCACCCACGACTTAGTGTAGGTATACTCCCTTGTCACCTCTTCAGAGCCGCCCAGTTTGTCCTTCTTGGTCTCCTTTACGTGCTCCACCCACTGATAGTACTCGGTGGTACGCTTCAGGCTGATGGCTTTTGCTCCTACTCCAAAATCTTTGTCTACCAGAGAGTCTTCGGTGGTGGCCATTGCTGTACCGCAAATCAGCTCACCCTCAAGCGATGCATCCTTCTTGTTAGGATTCTCCATCTCAACGTAGTTCTTGCCAACCTCGTTGAGCATGTCTTCGGTTTTCACGGCGCGACCTTCGTTCCACCACAACAGGGCGGTACCAGCACAGAACAGTAAGATTCCTGTACCGATCGCCTTAAACGAATTTCCTACTCGGGTTCCATAACCCGTTGTCGTTGTTTCTGTATAAGCCATAATGTCTTAAGATTTAAAAATTGATATTGATTGTTTTATATAAAAAATTTATTTTTCGGTTAGTCTCTTCACTCCCTGATAGCTCACGTGGCCCTGGTGCTGCAGGTAGTCCATAGTCAGCTCTGGTGTCACGCGGCCCATGCCTGTGCCTGGGTCTTTGCGGTTGGTAGGGCTGATGGCCACAGTGTAGCTGTTTGACACCACGCGATAGGTCTTCTTCAGGTTCAGCTTCTTGCCGTCCAGGTCTAGCAGCGTCACCTTGGTCACCTTGCCGGTCTGCTTGTCGCGGGTGTACTCCACCTTCATTCCGCCCACGTACGGGAAACCGTTGTTATCATTCTCGGCACACTTCATCATCATTTCTGCCAGCTCCTTACCAGTAAGCTGCAGCATGATAGCCTCGTTCTGGAATGGGTCCAGTCGCAGCACGTCGGCCACTGTTATGTCGCCTGCATCGTGCTTCTCGTAGCGCACACCGCCAGCGTTCTGGAAACTCAGGTCGGCCTTACCCTCGGCTATAAATGCGTCGCACATCATGTTGCCCAGTTCCTCGTAGCTCTCAAATGGAGTGTCGGCCTTGGCCAGTACACGCTGGAAGTATGGGTTGCGCGATATAAACTCCACCAGACCGCCTACCACCTCGTTCACGTTTTTCTCGCCGCGTATGGCTATGTTCTCAGCCTTACGGTCCACCACCTTTCCGTTTTCCACGGTCAGTGTGGTGTGTGTAGCGCGTGCCAGTCGGTTGGTGTTCTGTGTCACAAACACTCCGTGGTGCATCTCGCCACCAGCAAGCTGTGTATGGCTATGTCCGCCCACGATTATGTCTACCCATGGCAGACTGGCTGTAAACGTAGTGTCGGTGCTATATCCCAGATGGCTCAGCAGCAGCACCACGTCGCACTTCTCGCGCAGGAATTTATACTTATTGATAGTCTCCAGCGGGTCGGTAAACGATATCTCAGTCATACGTGCGGGGTGACTCTCGGGTATGCCCATAGTGCCCAGGGCTGTTATGCCCAGCACACCCACGCTTATGCCTCCGCAGTCGAATATCTGATAAGGCTTCACGTGCATGTTCCACTTCTTGTCGGGGTGCACGTTGGCACACAGGTGCGGGAACGATGCCAGCCCGATGAGCTTGGCCAGCCCCTTCTGTCCCGAGTCAAACTCGTGGTTGCCCAGTGTCGAGGCGTCAAATCCTATTATGTTCATCAGCGCCACCATGGGGTATGCAGGTATCTCGTACATATCGTTCAGTGGCTCGCCCGAACGGTTGTCGCCAGCGCTCAGCACCAGCAGGTCGGGATACAGCGCACGCAGCGAGTCGGCCACAAATCCCAGTCGTGGCATGCACTCTATAGCCGCATGCATATCGTTAGTACTCAATATGTGGAGCTCCTTACGCTCCTGGGCCGACACACTCAGCATCGCCAGCCCCAAAACAGCTGATAAAATTAGTCTCTTAGTCATATATTATCGAATGTTCAATGTTTAATGTTTCGCTCGGCTTTGCCGCTTGGCTCTGCCAAGAATGTTTAATCTTTAATGTTTAATCTTTAATGTTTAATGTTTCATGTTTCATGTAAACGTCAGCGAACTCCTCCGCCTCCGCCACCGCCAGAGAAGCCGCCTCCGCCGCCGCCCCACGACGAGTGTCCGCCACCGCCTCGTGCACGGTTTTCGCGAGCCGCCTTGTTCGTTGCAGCGCGTGCAGTGCCTCGTTGCATTGTAGAGTAGATGGTGTGCAGCGTCATGTCGTCGGCCATCTGTGCGGCCACGCGGTCCATCTCAAAGTAAGCCGGGTTCACCTTCTTCATGTCGCGTATCACCTGGTCGGCTATACCAAACAGCGTGGCGTATACCATATAGTCCTTCCACAGCTTCACCTCGTCCACACCGCGCTCGTCCAGCAGCGTAAACTCCTGCAGGAATTTCTTCAGTCCGAACACCTTGCGCACGTCGTCCTCGCGATTCTTGTATTTCTTCAGCGGGCTGTGTGTGTGCAGTGCGTCCACAAATGCATCCTTCAGTTTGGTATTGAAGTTGCTCCTCATAAACTGCTTCAGCTCGTGTGGCTCCAGCACCTTGTCGCCGCCAGCCGCCTGCTCAAATATGTTGTATATATGGCGCATCAGCGCTGGCTGTTTGTCCGAATTAGGCAGTCGGTATATTGTGAAGTTTTGCTCCAGCTTACCCTTGCTGTTGGGGTGCGTCTCTATGGCTATGGCCCCCAGGTCTATCAGTTTCAGTATGCATGCCGACAGCAGATTGTTGTAGTCGTCGGGTCCCCACTTATATGCGTTCAGCATGTCGTTGGCCTCCTGCAGATTTCCGTTCAGCGGTATGTCGCGATACCACAGCAGGTCCTTGTTCACACGCTTGCGAGCGCGCCACTTGCTTATTCCGCTCCATATTCCGCTCACTACAGGCCACATAAACAGGCCCACCACGAATATAAATCCGAAGAATGTCTCAGGATCACTCCAGTCCACCTCCTCGTCGCCGTTGTCCACGTAGTCGCTGCCCTTAAAGGCCTCACCCTTCTTCTCCTCAAAGGTCACGTTCTCCATCACGTGCGGCTCGAACTGGCTCACGGGGAACTGCACCATCACGTACAGTCCAGCCTCGCTGCTCATCGGCCCGTCGGTGGTCTCGGCCATCACCATACCACGTTCAAACCACACCTCACCGTTAAAGCGGAATCCCCACACGTTGCAGCTATCGGCATCAAACACCATTGTCGAATCCTCGCCCATTATGGTCACCTTGGCGTGGTCAGGTTTCGGGTTCACGCCCTCGTCCAGGAATACGTGGCGTATGGCGTTAGCGTCAGGATATCCGCGCACCAGTCCCGTCATCGTATATGTGGTCACGTATGTTCGCTCGCCGCTCTCGCCCAGGCCCCAGCATATCTCGTAGCCGCTCTTGGTGCGCACTATGCCGCACTTCATCGTCTTCCACGATCGGTCCTCGTGTATATCCCAGTCCACGTTCAGAAATCTCGTACCGCTTTCGTCAGTCACCTCCAGGTCGCGTATCTCGCTCTCGCCCATGTTAGCCAGACCGATGTAGCACTCAGTGCCCTCACTGTCTATGCTCATCAGTCGGGTTTCGGTTATGCGCGCGTCGCCGTTTCGGCTCAGCACCACCTTTATATCCAGGTCATGTAGCTGTGGTCTTGCTAACAACACGGTGTTAGCCACCAGCAGTAACATTATAGTGATATAGTTCTTAATTTTCATTTCTGTGTGCAAAATTAGGTATTTTTTTCCAATCCACCAACAATTTTAAGCATTAATATACAAAAATATACGTCGATTCTCGCGCGGGCGCACGGCAAAGTGCAGCCAAACCGCCCCGTAGCGGTTCTTTTCTATCAGTATTTCGTCGAAGTCCTGATGGCTCTCATCGGCGTATTTCCGCAGTATTTCCGCATACTGTTTCGCCTGCTCCATCCCCGTCACTCTGATATCCACCGCACACCCTGTCAGGTGGTTCGAATTTTTCACGCCCCCAATCTTTCTATTCAATTGCGGACTGCGATAGCCCGAGTTTATACGGATAGGCCCGCCGGCTCGAGCTCGCAGCACCTCCAGCCATACGCATACCCGCTTCAGGTTTGCGATAGCCTCATGGCTAGGGATATTATATACTTCGGGATGACTATTGCTCTTTGTAAACTCTCCGAGCACGAAATGCTCGGAGAGTTTTGCTTGACTGTTTAATTGTACTATCTGTTCCATTTTATGTTTAATGTTTCGCTCGGCTTTGCCGCTTTTACAAAGGCGGAACGCCGACTAAAAGAATTTTTAATGTTTAATGTTTCGAAATGAATTAATGAATTAGTGAATTAGCGTCAGAATACCATAACGGCCTTTTTCCTGTAGCGATTCTTGCAGGTTCCGTTCTCCACATATCCGCCACACTTTTCAATTGCATTGTCTTCCACCAGACGTCTCACCCTCGTTCGGGCTGTGTAGATGTTTATTTGGAATATTCTGGCAACATCTTCTACAGAGAATTCATTAGGCAACTTATTATAATCCTCAATAGTGCGCTGGCGGTGGCGGCGATTGGTCGATGCATCGCGAAGCTTGTCGTCGAAGTACTTCTCGGCCAGCGAGCCGAAGTAATGACGCTGGCAGGCGAACTGAATGTTCACGATCAGTTCGGCTAACTTGTCGTCGATCTCGTCCGTCTCGAACTCACCACACCAGTATTCACCCTCTTGGTGCAGTTCGGCCCAGTGGCGCATCATGATGAAAGGTGCCGAGTAGTTAATGCCGTGATAGGCGCAGCGCTTAAGCAGCATCTCGTCGGCTTTGCTCTCATTGTCTTTGGCGTCGGCCATACGGCGAGCTGTCCAATCATACATCGTGCGGACTATACGCTTAATGCTTAACTCGCCCTTGGTTTTATCCAATTTCTTGGCCCATTCCAGCAAGCGGTTGTCGCTTTCCTCGTCCACTTCTTCATCAAGGTCCATCATTTCAAAGTGCGTGCTGGGCAGAGGAATGCAGGTCAAACGGGTTGCAAGTCCACTTCCAAAGTTCGTCTCATTTACCTTCTTTTTCAAGGCGATAGGCGTACCGGTGTAAACATAATTCCATGTCACGTTGAAGTCCTGCATTATCGAGTCCATGTTGCTATAAGCCTGTCCATCCTCCTCGTTGTGGAATGCCTTCAGCTCCAGATTCTGCTTGTCTATCCACGAGCCGCCCTTCTGCACCGATAAGGTATTATCCAGCTCGGTATCGAAAGTCAACATGTGCAGCTGCATGGGCTTACCGTCTACATCCTCCACGGCATTCACCATGTCCTGGATAAACTGGGCGTTAGATGTACGAGAGGGGTGCACACGAACTACTACCTTAGGTTTCTTAGGCTTTTCCTTATTAGCACCTTTGGTCTTCATTTCCTCGCGGTAGCGATTGATCGTATCCTTTCCTATCTTATCTGCAGCCACAATGGGCGCTGCCAGGAATTCATATAAGCGAGTAGCGAAACTCTTACCACTAGCAGGATCACCAATAATCAATGCAGAACTGTTAAGGCGTCGCAACTTCGAGGGGCGATGATAGAATCGATACGTGCATCTAGTCATCAGCGTCATCATCAGTGCGCCTGATACTATGAGTGCGGCAGGATATTGGTTGCGCTTAAGTCCCTTGCAGGCGTCAGCCATCGCGGGATAATAAGGAAATAGTTCCTCTATCTTCTCACCCCAGTCCCAGAGCCATTTCTCAATATCTTCCTCACCTATGGAGGTGTCACTCGCTTCTTCGCCCTGCGTAATCTGTTTCCATGACTGGCCGCACGTCTTGACAATTGCCTCTTGCATTGCTTTCGAAGGACTCTGGGTGAGGTACTTCTTTTCGCGTTCCGCCATTCGTTCAGCCGCTGATGCCACTGTTTGTGCCACATTCTCGTTGCGCTCTGCGATGATTTCTTGCACCCAAGGCTGCCGCTCCAGCACTTGCTGTGCCACTCGCCTGTCTCCATCAAACAGTACCAGCAAGTCAGAGGCAAGTTTAAGACTCTCGTTGTGTCTATTACTATCGGCTGCGCAGGGCAGCTTTGCGCCATAGCGCTCATCAATAATACGCTGTATATCATACTCTCTCCAGTTTATTTCCACATTCTTATCATCATCACTCCCACTCTGCTCAGCAGTCTGTTCACCATTCTCGTGGGCCACAGCATCAGTCTTAGCAGCACCACTATGACCAGCCCTATACTCAGCATTGTATTTCTCAGCAAACTCCTTGTTTTCATACGTAAAAAGTTCTTTGTCAATATATAAAATGTCAGATTCTTTACAAATAAAACTCATCCTTGAAGCGTCCTTTCCCGATTCATCCACGACGATGTCGTCGCCCAGCTCATGAGCCATAGCGTGAATGTTTGAAATCAGGTTGCCCCAGGCAAGTCGCGCCTTGAACACTATCTTCAATCCCTTACCACTAGGACTAACATAAATCAGCACTATACCCAGAGCCTTAAAGTCAAGTCCTTTCTCAATCCATCCTTGATAGAGTGTCAGAGGATTGTCGATGTGGTCCAGATCCATCACCACAAGTCCCGTCAGTCGTGTAGCCTTCTGCTTGCGCCAAGCGCCCTTCTTTCCCTTGGCCGATTCCGTCTCGTCAAACGTCGCCTGAAAGATAAAAGCAGGCAGCTTGCGTTTCAGACTGGCATCACCCGTCTCGCGAAACTTATCAATATCTTCGTTCCATTTCCCCGCCCTGACGAGCGCATAGAATTGCGCTTCGTCAACGGGCAATGTAGGGTTACTAAAATTCTTCTGATAACAAAATCCCATATAAGTTCTTTTTCGTTCGTAACTAAGGCTTTATAAAGCCTGTATATCTGTAATGTACAGAGCATTTTCGTGTCGCATCTGGCCATTCTGGTCCTGCCATGTTCGGTGCTTATAGAATCCCCTGACCACATAGGGGCGATTCTTATCGAATGAAGTGTCACGATTTTTACTAGCATATTCGCCCGTCATCTCGCCATACACCTCGTCGCCACCATGCTTCATCACCAAGCCACGACTCTTGAAATACTCAGTTTTACCATCCTGTCGCTGGTACTGGCGCTCAGAGTATGCGCCCACCTCTAATATCATCACTAATTTTTCCATACAACTAAATCTTTTTAAAATTCAAACTAATATTATCGATATCTCCCACTACTTTCAGAAGATCATTCTTAAAGGTTTCAAATGCCGCATCACTGAATCCACCTTGAAAAACCTCGACATGTAGCATAGGAAAGAAGTTGGTTTCCATTATCAACTTTAGAGATATGCCCAAATCTTCTCCCAGATAATTAGGGGCCGAACATAAGCTATTATCAAATCCACGGCATTTGTAGTGAAACTCTGTTGTGTTAACTCCAAGCTTTTCATATAAGTTTATTTCTACACTTACAGGCTCATAAGCACAACTTATACCCAACCCGTCCAGTCTTTCCCTGACGTAATTTGCCTCGTAATCATCATCAAAGCCAAATGTCATCTTTCTTATCAAGAAATCAAACATATCATCCTTACTTATCTGATCGCCTGTCATACCGAGATAACAGAATTTGCTTTCGCCATTGCGCACATAGGTATTTTCCTGTGCTCGCCAGTTCACATTATCTACTTCAAGCCGTATCAGGTCTTGACCAGGCGAAAGTAGCAACACTTGATCGCCCACGGGTTTTACTACAAAAGGAGTTCCGATCTCCGATTCATATACTACAATTAAATTCTTTTCCATACATTCAAATTTTAAAATTAAACTCTATTGATCATCTCATTGGTAACTATCGCCGCTTTTGCGTCCTTTGCATCGCGGTCAAAAGCCTTTTTGATGCAATCCAGCCCTAAAGCCTTAGGAAAGTTTTCATTGACACGGTAGAACTTGGCTGTCTCTGTCACTTTTCCAAAGTCCATTCGGCAAAGCAGCGACGACTTATTAACCTTAACTTTAGGAGGATTGTTTGCCTTAATAGTTACCATACCCAGCTTGTCGTCCCAAGCTATTACTGCTTGCAATTTTCTACCTGCCTTTACTGTTTTTACAACCTCAGCTGCATTAATCACCCAAACTATCTTTCGCATAAATTTCTTCGTTTTAGTGAGTCGTTGGGCCCATTGACTCGGTTTGTTACTATTGTTTAAAAAATTTCTTCGTCTATCAGTCTATAGCAGTATGACAGCGCCTCGTCTGCGCTCTGATAGCCAATATCCTGTACTGGCACATCGTTCACATAATCTAATATGTTCTCTGCCATATCCTGTTGTACTCTGCTTGTGTAAGGCATCAATATATGTAACAAGAATTCATACAAATCCACACTTATCCTATGCTTTACATGATGCATCACCCTTGCGGCAGTGCCATCTACGTCGTTAAGCAAATACTCTTCTGCCATCATCCTATATGTCTAATAGAATTGTTGAACCATAATCCTTTTCATACTCTCGTCTGATGCTCTCGATCGGTCTTGGTTCGGGCTCAGGTTTGCCTTGTTTCTTGGCTCGCAGAGCCTCTACACCTTCATCCAGTCGGATAGCCAGGGCAAACATCAGATACTCTTTTTTGTGAACACGACCACGACATACTCCTGCCTGCGATGTATTGTAGTCCATCTGCCATTTCTTACACACGTGGCCTGATTCCACATACTCATCTATCACTGGGCAAGCCCTCAGTCCGTCGTTCTCTATATACTTGTTGATGCAGCTGGCACAACACTTCTTCACTCTCAACCCGCAAGGGTTCTTTACTGTTTTTACTCTCTTTGCCATAATCTATTAAAAAGTTCTTTTGAGTTCTACAATCTCTGCTCTCAGCAGTTTTATAGTGTTCTTTCTCGACTCCAGAGTCTTTTCCATCTCTGTAATCCTAGCGCATAGCAGTCGCTCTGTACTGCCATCAGCAGTGGCCTTTATCAGAGCCTTGCGCTGTTTCTTGGTCAGCTCGTCTTCGTATTTCAGTCCCACGTGGGTAATCACCCCCTCCATCAGACCAGCGAAATCGAAGTACATATACTCCTCGCCGTTGTAACTCAGCATATAGCTGTGCTGTTTTGTTTTCTTCAACTTTACTGTCTCCATTTTTATACTTATTGTTTAATATTTAAAAATCTACCTTTGTCGCTTTTGACGATGCAAAGGTAGATAATTAAGTATTACCCTCCGGGCGTATCCTTCATTCCTTCTATTCTCCTTCTTTTTTCCTTCAAATTAGGTCATTTTCCTTCATTTTTCCTTCAAATCTGCCGTTTAACGATCTCCCAGAAGGTATCACAAAGTTCACTATATGGATTGTAGTCCATCTCGTAATAAGCCTCATCCGGATCATCAATACGAAAGTCTCTTCGCATATTCTTAAACACACTCTCGGCTATTACCAGTCTCTCAGGCCATCCTGCAGGCGTAGCATCATCAGCCATTCCCATAAAGTCAGTCTGACTAAGTCCACCATCCAATCTGTCGTGAATAACAAGATATATACCCTGCCACTGATTCTTAAATCTAAACAACTTGGGATAGTTAGCACGTAGCGAGCCAAGGCAATCGCTAAGCAGACTGACGCGCTCCTCTGGCGACATACGGCGATACTTCTTTCGAACTTGATCCTCGATACTGACACGATACTTGTTAGATGGTGCGACACTATCCTCGTCCATATTAGGCACAGGAAACTTGCGCACCTGATAATGCTCACGTATCTCGTTTGCCTTATTAATAATGTACGCGAGGCCGTTAGCGCAACCATGCGCTAGGAGCGAACACACATAGTGCTCAGCCAGTGCGTATGTACCCGCACTCATAGCCATCGATACTAACTGATCCTCACGAATCCTAACTCCATCATGCCAGATGTACTGGACTTCTTCATTAATCTTCATTTCTGTAAATCATGATTAAATAAAAACCAGATTCTCGAAAATCAGATTCCACGCGCTTCGTCTTAATAATCTCGAATACCTCCGAACTTTTCAAAGGCGGGTGCAAAGGTATAGTTTACTCAACAATTGCGCAACAAAAAAAATGGGCTAATTCCGCAATTAGCGAATTTAGCCCAAAATCTCTCAAGAATTCTCAAAAACTCTCAATTTTATTTTTATAGTTTCATAGTTTTTATCTTCGAAAAAGTAACAAAGGCATTATGATATAGTCCATAGTTTTTATAGCCTGTATAGCGTGGACTTGTATATCTACTATACTTTTTTTCGTCCACTATATCATCACACCCCATAACATCTATAAACTCTCTATAACTAGGGCGAACCATCACACCTGCATCCATAGCTGCTCGCAGAATTGATAGTATAGCTTTTGCCGATTTACGGGTTTTTACTAATGGTTTGGTCATTTCGTAGAGTGTAGAAGTTGCCAAAGCCGCTTTTGGCTCATCTACCAGCGAACTAACAAAAAACTTTCCTGCAAGTGCAGCCTTATCGTCAAATGGTCTTGGCTTATTTTTATAGTTAGCAGCATTCATCATATAGGCTTTATCCACTTGGTTACTAATCACAGCACACGCACACATTATCCCACATGTATCTTCCTGATGATCTATATGTGCAGAAGGTACCATTGATAGTTTTTCCCGATTAAGATTCAAGTTAACACCCCTACATAGTATCTTAATTATTTCCTCAACATTGGCGAAAGCCTTTTCGTTCTCTTCGATATACAAGCAAGTGCCCTCCTTCTTGCTTATTATCATCACTGTAGCAAACTCCCTATCTTCCCATGGATATTTCTTCCAAAACAAATCATCGTCTGCATTCACATACCTGTTCGCTATCTTCATCAGTGCAGCCCCATTTTCTGGCTGATCCAGATAAACATGCGAGTAAACATGTTCAAAGTGTTCATCAGATAACACGATTTTTCGATTCTCTAGTGCGAAGTCCTCCTCAAATAATCTCGACAGGACTTCTTCGCGTTGTAAGCCATCGGGATTGGTGTACCAAATCTCGCTGCTCACGAGTTGGTATTTACAAATGTTATAAAACATACTTATTCAACAAGTTTATTACATTATACAGTTTCTTTCATACTTATAGGTTTCCAACCTTACTACCACCTAGTGGCATAAGATTGTCGGGCGGTGCATAAATAACAAAAAGGAAAGCAGAGGGTGAACACGTAACGTGATAAAGTCTACACGGGAACAGCAACGTAACCCAAGAAAGCCCTTTTCTGAGTGCAAAGATATAACAAATATCCATTCCGCCCAAATTTTAAACGGAAATTCTTTATGTTATCATCATATCTCTGCCCTCCTATACAGTTTTTAAAAGGTTAAACATGTTTACTATCTCGCTTACAATCAAGTATCTAAGTACATAATTTCCTCATCTTCTGTCAACTCATATTCTCCAAGCAAGTACTTATAAAACTTCGTTGCGTCCTCCTTATATCCAAATCTCTTCATGTTAATATGAACAAACTTGTTATATTTAATCTCTATCGCAACTACAGAATATGCCCCAAAGACACCTTCTCCTAATCTATTAGTACTAAGTAAAAATAGATAATTACGCTTCTTATTTATTTTTCTTTCAATCACATAATAATTATCATACTGATTAGAAGAAAACACCAAACCGGGTTTAAGATTATCTTCATACTCCTTTAATCCATCAGGCTTTACTTCCCTAGGACAGCAAGGGAATTCTGTTGGAGTTCGCCAGCCTGGTGCCTGCAAAGCAGTTGGTGTCGATGCTTTGTGATAATCAGCTTCCGTTATTTCATATGGATCAAATTCTTTTTTTTCATCTTGTAATGTTGAAGAAGCAACTCCTGGTTCTGGAATTATGGTAGTTGGTCTCTGCATTTCTGTGTATCCACCATTATGATTAGGAACCTTATCCATAAATGGATTATTAAATATCCAATCGTCTACTTTGCTAGCCCTCTCCTTCTTTTCCAAAGTAGGCTTTGCAGTTCTTGCCCAATTATTCCAATTATCTAAGCAGTTCTTCGCTTCTTCCTTAGTCACCCTTCGCATCCAACTAAAGTTCTTATCTAAAGTCTCATGCCCATATAATAAAGAAGGATTAGCCAAGAAAGCCTCGATGCTTCCGCATATCATTTCCACCTTCTTTCTAGTCACTTCATTATTAAGTATGTTCTCTAGTTTCGTCAACCAACGAAGATTTTCTGGCCGATTATTCTGACGATTAGTGTCTATATGGTCAACTACATGTTCAGGCGACGGAGCCTCCCCATGAAAAGCTGTAGCAACTATTCGGTGCACTCTTTCTCTACCGATTTGCAGATAGCCAGTCTCAGCATTCAGGGTGCCGAATGTCCAAACGCCATCTAATTTTCGTTTGGCTTTTCCAGGTTGCTGATGACGCATAACAGCACCATTATCCCGAACACTATAGTGCTCACCCTTATAATCGCATTCTTTGGAAACAGTATAATCGTCTAATTCTATCATAGTTACTTTATAATAAAAACATGTCTCCTTTCATTTTATGGTTCAATATGATTGTTTCAACACAAACTCATGAACTCTTCAACGCTATAATTACGCCTGCCCTTACACAGCATAGCACAAGGCTTGGGGTATGTGCACCAGCACTTCAACTCATTATTGACCAGAAGAGCCTTCTGGTCTTCAATTTGCTCAACACAAGTAAATGCCTTGTCGGTAAGGTATTGAATAAACTCTCCTAGTTCATTCATATCCTTGCATATCACAGAGTAAGGAAGGATTCTACGCCCCTTACCCTCATAGTTCTTGTCTAAACTCTTATAATAAACTTCTTCCCACATAACTCTAGTTATTTTCTTCTGCACCAACTTGCCAGGTATCTCAGTAGAGGATACGTTTCGATGGTAACATCATTCGCATAATACTCCTTACTTATATTACCTTTGGTTATTGTTATATCATAGCTGTTCCCATCGAGCACCCCAAAACCAGATTCATTAGGAATTTCATCCTTCGATAGTATTTTATTGATTGCTCTCTCTGAGAAAGCGTTCAACACACGCTTAGGTATAGGTGGCAGATTCTTCTGATTACCCATAATATCTTCGCATTTTGCCTTATAGCTCTTTCCTTTCTCATCCAAAGTCAAGACTACAACCACACCGTTTGCAGGAAACAGACTATGGGCGACAGAAAACTTTAATTTCGTCTTTTCCATATGCATTTTACTATTTATAAGTTTCTAACGCTTTTCTTACAGCATCAATTGCTGCTTGTATTGTACATTTGTAGAGTTCATCAGCCTCACGTCTTTCATTGCTATATTTATACATTTTGCCATCCACCTTATAACGTTTTAATAGCTCATGAGCTTTATGCTCTACTTTACCCAGGTTTCTAGGAACAGGCCATTTCTTAAACATCCTCCATTCGGTACGGCCACCATATCCGCCTTCACTATTTATCTGATACTCACGGCGGTCTAACAACTCTGTCGAATTTTTCCTTGAATCGATAACTCCGATTTTACACAATTCACCACTTATAGCCAAGTAAATAGTTCCTTCGATGCTATCTCGTGTTTGGAATGCGATTGTTGCAGTATTACACATTATACAATGCCCGGAGCGAGTTTTTAACCGATGCCCAGCATTACAAGTATTATTAATAACAAATCGGCAGCCATGTTCTTTTGCTAAATCGTGATAATTCTTAGGACCACCCATGCCTCGAGCATCAAAAAAATCAGAAACTTCGAGGCCTTGAGATGCTATGAAAGCCTTTTCCTCCTTCGTAAGTATATCGTTAATATTACTCATTTTTTTTGTGATTATGCGTATATGATTTATAATAATCTATTTTTTAAGATCCAAATCAATTATATCTGATTTAAGGATTATTACCTTCGTTTTAGCGCGGCTAATCATCACGTTAAGTCTATTTCTATTAAGCAAGAAAGACTTTACCTCTTGATAGTATGATGGCGATGTGACTGCAAACGAGAGAATAATCATCTCCACATCTTGACCTTGTAGTCTCTCAACAGTATCTACCAAAGGACGTTTTTCATCAGTATAACCAAGATACTTGAATGCAAAACGTATAGCATTAACCTGTTTTCTAAAAGGTGTGACTATAGCAATGTCCTTGGGATTCATACCATGCTGCATAGCTACCGAAGCAATCTGTGCTGCGAACAATGCTTCTTCGGAGTTTTCCTCTTCATGCTGTTCTTTTGACACATTCATAATTGAAAGCGAATCCTTACTACCTAGGATTTCAGTGATTGTATCGTCGCCGCAATCAGAAACGTCGATACACAAGCTTCTATCTTTGGCAACATCTCCTGAGGAAAGTGTTATACCATATGGCTCATAGAAGTTCTTGCTCACCATGCTACATATTTCGTTATTCATTCTATATGTGGTATGAAGGACTGCCACTGGTACATCTTCTATCTTTTGGCTACAATAATCAAGAATCGATATGGAGTTATCATTGCTCTCAAGTTCTGGACGGAATATTGGAGGCATTTGGCGACTATCACCAAAGAGGCAGACCGATGGTGAAGTCTTTCCGAGAATAGTTGCAAGTGTAAGAGGCATAAGCGACGCCTCATCAACTAAAGAGATATAAGGACGGAAATGGGCATGATGACGAAGACCAAGATACGCTATAGCCCCCCAAATGGTCATACCAATGATATGACCTGTCCTTTTCTTCTTCCTATTCTTGTAACTATAATCATAATACTCGTTGAATTTTTCAAATATCAGTATTGTATCATCCAACTCTTCTGACTTTAGTGTTGCACCAACCTTGATGAGTACTGCATTCTTATCAAAAGAACGAATTTTCTGCAAAGCATTGTTAACTGCATGATGAGTATTAGCAATAATAACTACTTCCCGATTCATATGGGCTGTAGCAATAGCCGTTGCTGCTAGTACTGCTGTTTTTCCCGTACCAGGAGGGCCTTGTAGAACATGAACAGGAGGATATTCAAGCATGGAGCTTACTGCATTCAATTGTTCTTCATTGAGTTTTTTCTTAATATTATCAAAGTACGGAACGTCATCAATAGCCACCTTTAAGAAATCTACGAGTTCCAACTTTTCTTCTCCAGATAGCAGTCGTAAAAATGCAGCTCCTGGAACCCCCGAATAAATGCCTTCAAGACAAGAAATAAGTGATTGTAGAAGATTTGGAGACTTTTGTTCGATCGTAAAAATAGCATTAATGTCGAGCTCTTTATCACAAGAAATGGTCATTGTATCAAAGAAAACGTCTATAATAGTAGCTTCAACCTCGGAAGACGTATTCTCGTTTGCAATAATGACCTTGTCGCCTACTCTAAGTTTTGAGTAGTTATCTGGAACATTTAGTTCATAAAATTCACCATCATGACTTATTATAGAGACATTCGTTAGGAGGAGGTTGTTCTCTACCTTCTCCTCCCTACTCATATTTTTCTGTTTTTCCGCATCTTCTTCCTCGAATTTCTTTTCGACAAAAAGATACTTGAGAAGATTATCGCGAAATACCTCCATCGTCATAGTCTTACCCTTTCATTTCAGCAAGAAGCTGCTTCATATAGTTACGTAAGTTTTCATCACAGATATAGAGGAAGCAACCTTTCATACCTCGAGTCATAAGGACACGGTATATGTTGCGAACATAATCGTCGTAAGTCATGGTGGCTTCATTTGGAGCAGTTCTTAACATTGGATCCCTTGTCGCAGACTTGACTGTTTCAATTTTGTGAGATTGATTATTGTAAATCAAATCAGGTCCAATGATAACACCAGCATAGTCAAATTCAAAGCCTTGTGCTGTATAGATACACCCCACCTGTTTGATGCCTTCGGGCTTATATGCCCATTCGTACCACTTCACATATCCTTTAGGTGTTTTTGTGAAGTTTCTGTGAGTTTCCCATGGCATCTTGAAATCGCCAATCTCTACATCTTTTATCAAATCTCCATTTTCGTCAAGTACGTCTGACCATTTCCAACAGAATCCCGCCATAATACGTGCAGTCTGACCAGGAACATTATCTTGTTCTACAAGTCGATTATACATTTCCTGAGGACTATCAAGTATTTGCAGATTAAAATCAGCCAAATCAAATTTAGAAGTCACAGGACGATTGTAAAGAACCTGTTCTATCCAATCCATGTAGTTGTCAGAACCATTACAACGGAACTGAGACGTAAGTGTACACTCCTCAACCTTTGCTCCAAACTTTGCAGCAGCTTCACGTATCATGTTAGTATTACCAATCTCTGCACCACGGATAGCCTGCTTCTCGTCTATAAAGAAAACACATATCTTTGTTGCACGGATAATTGTGTCAATCTGAGAGAGAGTTGTTCTTCTTGCAGCAGGTGTATATTGACTATTGGAAGTTCTTCCTATTCTATGTGCTTCGTCAATAAGCAATACATCTACAGCATTCTCCTCTGTAACAGCAGGAACGTAGCTTGTCACATTCTGGAATAAAATACGTGTAGCAGGACGCACCTTGCTCTTCACTCCATTGAGTAGTGATGCAGATTTGGTTGCGTACTGCACATTAAGACCTTTACCATTATTTGTTTGCTTTGCTAATTCAGCAAGAATATGTAAGGCAATAACAGTCTTACCAGTTCCTGGACCACCATTAACGATGATTACCGATTTCTCAAATTCACCATTTTTAATGTAAGGCCGAATCTTGTCAAGAATCATATTACGAGCAACAAGTTGATCGTCTATAAGAGCGAAAGATGACGTATCACCATTCTCTACCATATCTTTAACTTCGTTGAGCAATTTTCTAGAAGGACAGATAGGGCTTTGAATAACCTTGTTAAATATTGACAAACCATCACCTTTCTTAAGTAACCCCGTGAGTTTTTCCGTTAACTCATCAAACTGATCTTTTGCGTATGTAGGGTACTGAGAAAGTAATGGTGCATACTTTTCATCATATAAGAACGAAGGTTTCGAAGAGTCGTTCTTTGTATAATTATAGCAATAAGCCAATCCTGTCAAGGAAACTTCATGATTAGAGAATACTTCAATAAAATTGGAAAGGTAACCTTGGTATCCTTTCACTTGCTGTGATGGATGTGCAACAATACGATTTGCATGTCCTGTGTAAGCCTCAACATTAAAGATAACATCATCAGGTTGACGATTTGTAGTTTCGTCAGCTGTAAAATTACCATCGCTATCAGCAATACCAACAGTTTTGTTGCTCCATTGCTTTAGTTCGATATGTATAACATTCTCTGAGTTATCATCACCAGTTCCGTATATCATGCAATCTATACGTTTACGAGAAAAAGGCACTAGGAATTCAAAGGTAACATAACTATCCTTTGCTCCGCATTGTGTAAGCAAGCGTGCGATGTGAGGTGCATTATTCTCCCACGAAGCAATCTCGTTTTCAGCAGAATGTATTCCTGCCTGTTCTGCTGTATGTCTCATTTTTTGCGAAACAAAATTACGCTCCACGTCACTAATAAACTGTGTCTGAGGGGCTTGATAAAGTACTCTATTAACCATAGTATTTATATTTATAGTTCGTTATATTTCTTTGCACTCCCGTAGGCTTTTTCTACAGGGTATTTCTCAGCATTCCTGCAAAGTTTATCCAATACAATCTGTTTAATATCTAGATCGTATTTGTCGGCGATGAGAATTGCATAGTTCACGATGTCAGCTAATTCCTCCTTTACCTTATCCACATTCACGTCCTTGGCTTCCTTCCACAAGAAAGCCTCGTTAAGTTCAGAAGCCTCGATAGACAGAGCCAAGGCAAGATCCTTGCCATTATGAAATTGGTCCCAATCCCGTTCCTGGGTAAATTTCACTATTGCCCTCCGCAGTTCCTCCAAATCACTCATATCACTTATTGTACTTAGCGTTATACATCTGCAAAGCAGCCTCATAGGCTTTAGAGAATGGTAAGCCCAACTTATCTAGCATATGAGGGATTGCTCTAGCCCAACTTACATAATAATGAGCCAACAGCTCGTAACCACCAAATTCTTTTCCAGGAATCGACTTAATGCTGTATTTCTTCTTAGGATCAATACCAGTTACGCCTACCATAGCAATCTCTAATGCTATACGATGCACATCCTGAGGAGTAAGAGTATCGAAATATTCCATCGCGCCCAGCATATACATCGACATCATCATGGTTTCTGTGGCATCGGCTCCATCCTGATGATTCAATGCAAACTGAGCATTTGCTGCATCGGCATCTTCTTCTGACAGAGCATCTTCAGCAAGGTCTTTTAAGTCGCTTTTCATTGACAAATCAGCCTTCATGCCAGCAGTCACCTGACTTTCGTCTACTAGTTCAACCATATCTTCCATATCAAATGACTCCACGAAATACTCCAGCATCTCGTATTCGTCGCCTGGATTATAAGTATTAAGATAAGCCTTAAACTCGTCGTACAAATCCTTTGCATGTTCGTACTCCTGCTTAGTGGGATGATATTGGCCTATCAGATTAATGCCATACATATCCATGAAATGCATGCTTGTAGCTATATTCATTATCTTATTGGCCGAAACTATCTGTTTGGGGAAGAATCCATTGCTTTCAGCCTGCTTTACCGCATTGATATTGTCTTGCTCAATATGGAATAGTGAAAGCATCTGAATAGGACGCACAATCTCATAATCCTTATAAATCATGTGCTCTACAAACAAATCAAGGGGGCAGTTCATCAGCTGAAGTCCCAAGCCATCAGCTAATCCATTTATCACTTTATCAAGTTCGGCTGCAGGTATGTGACCATGCTTTTTCTTCATAAAGGCAAGGTAGCGCTTCTTAAAAGCGTTCTTCGTTCTTTCTGAACTAATCACTGCTTTGGCCCTATTGGCTTTTGTTGCCTGCTGATTCATTCTCAGATGCATCATTTCGTGGATAAACAGATGCTCTACAAAGTCCTTCTCTGGATTATAACGTATCACATGCTCCTTAGCTGCATGCAGTGGTGCATACTCCATCTTGGCATGTATACTTAGCGTTTTATCCTCTACAATACGTATATTCAGATGATCTACAGCCTCAAGTTCATCCTTTATACCTCGCCAAACATTCAAGTAATTGGTCCTATCAGCATACTCCTTAGCCACAGTGACATATAGCTTTATCAACTCATCACGAACAGCAGGATTCTCGGGACGTTCAGATGATTTCAGTGCTCCTTTATGGCATATTTTGAAAGCATCCTCCATTCTGTCAAGTTTATAATAGCAAAGTGCTAGACCGTAGTATGAATTAGCATAAGTATCATCAATTGACAGTGCTTTCTCCAAATAAGGCAGTGCCGATTTATAATCTTTTACCTCCATGTAAGTGGCACCAATATTATTGATGGCAATTGCATTATCAGGATGATACTCTAACACTTTGTCATAGTATTGCTTGGCATGTTCTACGTCGTTTTTCTCCTTAGTAAGCAGATTGCCCATCAATACTAGTGCCCATATATTACTTGGTTCGCATCTTAAGGCCTCTATCAGTTCATCATAAGCCTTTTCGGGATCGTGCTTTTGGAACCAGTGAATCTGGGCCAATGTACGCCAAGCCTCAGAGTTCTGAGGATCAGATTGAGTTATTTCCTCTAGAATGGGGAGAGCTTCGTCGAATTTATTCTCATTACATAATGCAAAAGCGCGTTCTATTTTATTCATATTTTTATTACTTTAATCATTTTCAAAATCCCCGCGATTCTCGCGAATGGCGAGGGCAAGTGACATATAGAAAGCGTCACGTGAATACCACGCGAGCATATTTTCTACTAATCAAAATATATAGTGGTATCGCCCTTCCATGCGGTGTCGACAGAGATATTGATAGTTATGGTACCGCCTCCGGAGGTGGAATCGTTTGAAGTACGTGTACTGTCAGGTTTTTCTGGATAATGTTCCTTTTCGCAGCTGGCATATACTAGAGGGAGGACAAACAGCATAAGACATAAAAAAGCCCTGCTACAAGGAGCCAAAGCCCGATGCAGCAGGGATGATTTTACACCTCGTGCCTGTTCTTTGTTATCAGCTATCGGTTGATAACTGGGGGGGGGTATTTTTAGATATTCCCCTGAGATTTAGCGAGTTATATTTCAATTCCTTTCTAGTCATTGTTAGAATAATGTTTATTGACTGCAAAGATAATACAATTCTGCGATACTTGCAAGTTTTTGCAAGGAAATATTTAATTATTAGGTCTGTCAAGTGTCAAGATAATAATCATAAAAAAAGGCTTGTCGCAATGACAAGCCCCTTACTTATATTAATTTTCACCAATCACATTCAGTAATTCTTTTACCAGTTTATCCTCCTCTTCTTTATCAACAGGTACTGCCCTACACTCTTTTACTGTATCAGCAATATAATTCAAATAGCAATCGACAGCATCTGCTGTTTGCTTTTCTGTCCAGTTTTGTGTAATTACTGCAAGCTGAGCGCCAATTACTTCTGCCATAGCTTTTAATATCAGGGTCATGTCCACACTATTACTTGATTGCATACAATAACCCAGAATATTTTCCATGAGGAGATTCCTTATTTCCATCGTAACCTTGTCACGTTTTTCCTTATTATCCATTTTCTATTCTTTTACCTTATTAATACTTATCATTTATAATATGTTCATTCTATTTCTTGCTGCTGGAGTTTTCCAATTCATCCCTATTCGCTTTGCACACATTCTTCACAAAATCGCAAATTAGGCTTGTTACCCTATTGACATCTTTCATTGGTAAATGGCTAGTTAATGATGCAATGCTTGCTCCAAGAACACTCCCTAATGCAACTGTTATTGCTTTAGTATTTACCCCTCCGTCAGATTCAATACACTTTTCTGACACATCATCAATTGTCTGCGCCAAGGCTTTTTTGAATAGATCCACCTGCTTGTCTATCAGTACATCTTCTTTTGTCATAATAATCTTATAAATTTAGTTATTTAAATAATTGATAGCCCTTCCGAAAAGAGCGAAAACAGGCGCGAAGGTACTAAAAATCTACGAGACTACGCCCACTAGAGTGTATGCTTAACAATTCTTTAACATATCAAGTAAGATCTAACTCACAGCCACCACGCTAATTCACTAATTCATTAATTCATTTCCGATTTTCAAAAATAGTGGGTGGAGGAGTGTTGCTGGCGGTGATGAAGAAAGAATTATCTTATTTATATTTTATATATATATTATATATATTATAATATATATAATATATATATAAAATCAAAGCGACTAGCACGGCACAATTGATTTTACAAAATGAATTAATGAATTAGTGAATTAGCGTGGGAGTACAGCAGGGCGTTTTGAGCGGTACGGCAGAATCTGGTAGATAGTTTACGAGAATTTTATAAAAACCGCCGAACTTTCTCACAGATTGCTTGGCAGTATCTTTTGGATTGCTAACTATATTGCCTTTAGCACAAGTAATATTTATTTACAAACAAAACAAGGTCCAAAAAACGTTTGGTGGGTAACAAATTATTATGTACCTTTGCAGCGTCAATCATGAGAGACAACAATGCGGGATGTGGCCACCCGATGTAGATGGTCGCGAGTATATTATCTATTATAAACCTTAATAATTTAGAGTATGGCGAAGATTTTTTATGAACTGCGACAGAACAAGAATGCGAAGTCGAGTATCAAGGGCAAGTGGTTTGCCCACAGTAAGAGTGTAGAGACCATGAATACCCGCAAGCTGGCCAAGCACATCAGCGAGCACGGTAGTGTGTATACCACCGATGTAGTGTTTGGAGTGCTGGAGAAGTTCCGCAGCTGTCTGGTGGAGATGCTGCTGGAGTCGAAGCGTGTGAAGATCGACGGTCTGGGCACCTTCTTTACCACCATCGAGAATGAGCCCGGTGGCGCTGACAAGAAGGAGGAGTTTAATGTAGTAAAGAACCTGAAGGCTCTGCATATCCGATTTATGCCCGAGCAGGAGCAGGAGATGAATATCAGCTCTCGCGAGTTCATCAAGAAGGCTGAGTTTATCAATGTCGACGCAATGGGCGGCGAGAAGAAGGAGTCAACCGGTGGCTCAGGTTCAGGATCTGGTTCAAACCAGAGCGGTAATACCGGTGGCGGAGGCGACGACAGTGGCATGGACCAAAACTGATGGAGCAGCGAGCACAGAGCCATGCTCGTATGAGCTCTGTCGAGTCGCGACAGAAGTCGACCAAAGGTCAATTTGCAACTAGGGGCAATGGGGCCTAAGTGCCCCACCCCTCTCCTTAAAAACGAGTAATTAACCTAATAACCTAATTTACCATGACAAAGAAAGAGACGATTAAGTTTATTGTACAGATCATAGCATCTGTTGCTACGGCCATAGTAACGGCCCTCGGAGCGACTTCATGCGTCGGCGCATGAGTACAGAAGCCAAAGACCTGCACGTGCGTGGTCCGCCACGCATACTGCAGTAGGTTAAAGTTGTTTGTAACATAATTGTAATCATAACGATTCCGCTCTCAGGCAAGTGTGCCTGGGAGCGGATTTTTGTTATATTAGAAAAGCACATATAGGCTCTATTCTTCCCACTTTACCAACTCCCTAGGCAGAGTTATACGTTTAACTTCGCCTCGCGCACCGGTAATATAATAGTTGCGAGCCAGGTGGTCATCAAACTGACTCACGAAGGCCTCACGTATACGTGAACATTTCTCGTTGATAGAGTTTCCTATAGGATTGGTAACATCTTCGATACTCTTTATAGCAGTCATTACATTAAAGAAAGGTCCCTTTACCTTACTATATATATCCATCAACTCATCACGATAATCAGGCAAATAACTAAACATTATGCCCTCAGGATGCTTAAGAAACAGGAGAAAAACAGCCTTGGGAAGTGGAGTCATTTTAATTTCCATACCCATATAATCACCTAGGAATATACGATAATCCTTAGTAATATGCATCCTACTCAACTTCCGCTTATGATGCTGGAATATCTTCTCGATCACGTATGATTCGATACCCTTTTGTTCCAACTTCTCTATTCGCTCTCTGATCTCGTCAATCAGTTGTTTCGATTCCACATCAAATTCCACATCAGCAGGTGAAACAATATCTTCAGCTGCAACGTGAAGGTCAAAATCCCTAAGATCGCAATGATCAACTTGCGATTTTCGGAAAAAAGTTTTAACCTCATGGTCTTTGATAAAACCATCAATCTCGTCGAGTACAGCCTTTAAATCTCCATCACCATCGAATGATTTCTCCGAAATCGGAACTCCTCTGAACTGACTTAAAGCCTCATCAAATTTGCTATCCCAACAACTAGGATGATAAAAGAGTAATGATGGAGGTATCTTTCCCCTATTCTCGGGATGCACCATATATTCGAGGATAAAATTATTATCGCTCATAAACTTTAGCTGTGCAGCCTTGGCATATGGCGCATTATAATGCTGTCGCTCGCCCCTAGCCAGGTCGTACTTTAGATAAGGGATATAGCAGAATTCAAATCCACGCGACTTGAAGTGCGCAGAGATCTTATCAAAGTTCTTACGTACAAGTTTGTTTACCACCTCATCATACTGTCCCTCAGTATAGATAATCTGGTACGTTTCCTGCTCAAAAGGCAATTTATTCAGTCCGAGTGTAAATACCATACGTCAGCAGATTTTTAATTATTCCACTGCAAAGATACAAAAAATCTCTAACCTGCAAGGCTTGCAAAACAATAAAGTTTGGACAAGCAGATTATTATTCTTATTTTTGCACCATCACTCATAAAATCACAGAAATTATGGAAAATAATCAGCAAATACAAGAGAAAGCCAAAAAGGCAGAAGTCATTGGTATTAGACGACACTGTTTAGGGACAGATGGCGACGGTGTATCTACATTAGTTGCCTTTCACGGATGCCTATTACGATGCAAATATTGCCTGAATCCGCAATGCCATAGCTCGTTTGATTCCACAAGAGAAAAGACTCCTGAGGAAATAATGGACATTCTTAGGAAAGACGAGTTGTATTACATTGCAACAGAAGGTGGCGTAACTTTTGGTGGCGGTGAACCTCTACTAAAAAGCGAGTTCGTACGAGATGTGTTGGAACTAGGAGCAAAGAAATGGCATATCACACTAGAAACTTCGCTCTGTGCAGACAGAACACATTTGGAAAGACTTCTGACTTATATCGACGAGTATATTGTAGATGTAAAGGATATGAACGACAGAATATATGAATCATATACAGGCAGAAAGAGTAATTTGATGAAATCAAATCTGAAATATCTTATAGATAATGGTAAAGCCCAACAAATAATCTGTAGACTTCCATTAATACCTGGGTATAACACGGATACTGATCGTGACAGAAGCGAAGACGAACTGATAGAAATGGGGATTACGCATTTTGATCGTTTTTCATATATAAAAAGAGATTCGATCATAGAAGAAGATGGTCATCAGTGGAAAAGAATAACCCTTGCTGATATACGAGAACGGCAAAAGAGAAAAGAAAAAGCAAAAAACTTTTGGAATAAGTTTAAAAATGGTAGCATAAAGGGCTTCTTTACAAAAGAAATAATCATTGAAGAATAAATGATACGAATATGAAAGGAAAAGAATTATGTGAATTTTTAAAGGGCATACGTAAGAATATAGCCCTATACAACGGGATTGATTACACTCCACATGAGTGCAACAACACAGAGGATTGTTCTGGCACATGCCCACTTTGCGAGCAAGAAGCACAAATGTTATTGACAGAACTAAAGAAACGAGAAGAAGAAGGACATTGTATTATCACTGATCGTCGTGCTATTCGCGAGATAAGAAAGATGAATAAACAATATGAAGAGTATGATGATGGAATGTGGCTAGCAGGCTGTCCTCTCGAGATAACTCGAAAAAAACATGAGTAAATATAAAGAGAGCTCACGACGCTAATTCACTAATTCATTAATTCTAATCCATCGGATAGACTACGCCCATGCGGCGGCGGAGTTCGTCCATCTGGGCCATGATGTACATGATGTCAGGTATCTGTCCCTTGACAGCTCGGATTAGCTCTTCACGCCGATAGTCATCGTTCTGACCGAACTTATTCAAGTATGCCATAGTTCTTAATTTGTCATTAATATGATTACACCGCTGATGC
>ONGP01000003.1 GCA_900317405.1 uncultured Prevotella sp. | reverse complement strand
CCTAAATGCTGTGTGTAAATGCAATCTATAGACAATAATTGTTAAAACACCTCACTTTTCATCCAAAAAGTTTGGTTTTTAAAACAGTATCTGTCCCCTGGCAGAATGGCATACAATACAAAGATCTCCAGCCATAGCGGCTGGAGATCTTTGTATTCGCGGGCTACGTTGTCGATGCAAGGGCAGGCCTTTTTTGGGGGGGGGGCAATCTACGAGGTGTCCGAGTCGTCTCTACGCGCTATCCGGATAGCTTCTTCGAGGTGTTCGACTGATACTTTAGGGGGTGAAAGTATCATCGGAACGATCGCTTCGAGTCATCGGAACAGGCCGTTCGACTCATTGCGACGAGTCGTAACTATGTGGTTTTTAAAATATTTATGTAACTTGTTGATAATTAGCTGTTTATATGCTTATGTGTGATAGTGTGAAATAATCATGTGCAAAGTTTCTATGCAAAAAAGAAAAAGTGGTACTTTTTTATTATTGTAGAGGAAAGTTTTATATATACTAATTCACTCAATCACACAAATAATAAAAATGGTAACTCAAGTTGTTGATTATCAATGCCTTGCGGATCATTCGATTCTTTACTTTCAAAGTCCTCATCTAATGCAATATAATTTTGCTGCATATTACTTGAAACGAAACCAACAAATAATTGGGGACGTTTATATAGAAACATCCATAAAATCAGCAAATTCTTATACCCACCCAAGATTTTTAGCCATAAAATAGATGAAATATTCGAAAAGATTTTGAATAATGGCTTGTTCTTCCTACCTTTGCAGCTGGATTAATCAATACATTTATAGAATATGTCACCAATATTTGCAATAGGTACGCTAGTTGGGGTTTTCTTATTGTTCTTTATCTGCATTGTTATACATCGCAGACAGATGAAGAGTGCTAACGCAGAGTCGTTTATCGACGACGAGAGCTACATAGAGTCGATCGAACAGCTGTCGGGTAGGGTTGGTTTTATTACTTGGCAGCAGTACGACATCCTGTTGGCAACGCAGAAATATGGCTGGGATACAATGGTAGATTTCGTGGCTTATCTTGAAACTGCCGACATCTCCCACATCGATAGTCTTACTGTTGCCGACATGCCAGACGTGAATACGGTAGAGTTATCTCACGTATACAACCAGTCGAAGGTTGGACTAAAGAATTTCGACAAACTTGCCGAAGAAAGAGGAGTGCTAAGTATCGCAGGGCATAGTCGCGCATTAAATGACTCTGTAAAACTAGTATGGTTCAACCAGACCAGAGCGTTGCGTCTCTTCACGCCAATCAATGACGAGACACTCATCAGGCGATACGTAGAGACCTTGATCCGAAGAACATTCGGCACTAGCGATGCAATGAAGCTAGCCAGAAGATGTTAGCCGAAATCGTAGGGATGCTCTGGATCGGGGCCGCCGTAGGGGCTGGCGCATAGTATCTGCGTCGTCTTGAGATAGTATACCTGTGTGGTGGGCTTGATATATTTTTTCTTATTCATTGCTTCTTGATGTTTTTTTTTATTATGGTTGTACGGTGTATGTCTGTTCGCTGTTGGCCTTCAGGGTTACGGTCTTGCCGCCCAGGTCGAAGGTCATCTTCTCGGCCGTGGGCATGAAGAGATATGGCGTGTGGGCCTGCAGAGTGCCACTGATGCGGTTCACCTCGTGCATCACCACTTCCCAGTTTGATCCACTCTTGTCCACACCTACAAAGCCATAGAATGTTCCGCCGCTTACTTTCTGCACGGCTATGTCGAAGGGCAGCATCACTGTGGCAGCCTTGCCTACGGTAAAGGTTCGATCCATGGTGACGCTGGTCACCGCGATGTCTATGGGTACGGAGATATCATCTGTCGATGTGCCGTCGCTCTCGCCGATGGTCAGGGCAACGTCTGTGGCTGAATTGGCCGCAATCGTGAGGCAGCCGTAGTTGACGGTGCCTGGAGTGATGGTGGCCGTGCCGGCACGCAAGTAGGAGTAGCTTCCTAAGTGGTACTCGTCAGGTTCTACTCGGTAATTTACGTTGTAGCTACCTACGTTGGTAGCGGTGGGTACGGTCGACCAGGACCTGCCATTTCTGTCGTAGTAGTACATTGATCCACCCTTAACGGAGCCTTCACTACAGAGTGCCTGCGGCGTACCGTTCCATGCGACAGTAAGTGGGGTGGGGGCAGTCACTTCAACCTGTGGTCTGATGATGTCGAAGCTGCGGCTCCATGTGCCGGTGTAGCCTTTAGCCTCATTTGCTGTCACTTTCACGGTAGCCTTGCCCGGTTTATCATTGTTCTCGTAGCTCACCGTGTAGTCGGTGCCTTCTACCAGCTGCAGCGTTCCTGGGGTGGAGGTTCCGGTTTCAATCGTTATGTCGCCAATCTTAGGCACGATGGTGCTGCCCGTCCAGTCATATCTGTAGGCAATATCATGCTCTATCTTGGCAGTGTTAATGTCGAACAAGGGCTGCTCGTCGCTCACGGTTACTTCCATCTTAAAGATATAGCTACCAGCATCTACCTTCATGCTGGCCGACTTTGTATTGCTGTAGCCTGTCTGACTAATGATATAGTGTTGCAGTGTGTTATACAGTTTGATTTTTTTGATATACTTGTTCAGACTACTTACTGTCACCGTGTAGTCATAGTGATAGTCTAACGCCCAGTAGTTTCTGAGTGTCCATGCATAAAGGAATGGGAGCATAAGCCTTACTGCTCCCGCTTTTGTCCCGTAATCGATAGTTATCGTAATATCTTCTACAGTAGCAGAACCTTTGCTCCACCAAAGGTCATCGCTTAGTACGTATTCATTTTTGTTATAGACGAGACTTGCTTTTCCGCTTCCATCGATATCAAGCGTATAGGTCTTCTCGGCAGCCTGCACCGCTGTGTTGCCCACCAGCATGAGGGCAAGGATAATAAACTGTTTGATATTGTGTTTCATTGCTGTGTACTCCTTATTTTATTACGACCACTTTACCATTATGTATATATAGTCCCTTCTGCGAAGGCTTACCCTGAAGCTTTCGTCCGTCGAGGCTATACCATGCATCAACCTTGTATTCCACGTTCCATGTTCCATGGTCCATGTCAACTATTCCCGTAGTCTCGCCATTGCTGCCCAGCAGTCTGATGCGCAGCGTGGCAGGTGTGGTATCACTACTGCTGCCGCCGTATGCGCGAGCTTTATTTGGCGGAGCCGGAGCCTGCATATAGGCGCGCATGGGCTTCACGCGCACATAGCCGCCCACCTGTACAAAGCTGCCCAATTCGTTGCCGGTACCTGCGGTACCCACAAAGCCGTAGATGTCAACATCGGTGGCCGAGAAGTTTTGTGTGATGTAAGTGCCGATAAACTTCCAGTCAGACTCCACTACTAACGCTTCTACATTTACATTGCTGGCAGGCATGGTGAAGGTATAGCTGCCATTGCCCGCAGCGCTTACGGCACGATTCATACCATCGGCATCTATCACGATAGGCGCATTTAGCAGACTGTAGCCGCTGGCTGCCTGTATCGTTACCGTCTGACCTATCGTGGCTGTGGTAGCCGCACCACCGCCCACTGTCACATCGAAGTTCGCTGCCGCGCTGATGGTGTATGGGATGGCCTGCCACTTGGCATAGAGCGTTACGTTCTCGCCAGCTGTAGTAGTAAGGTCGGTTACATTAGCACCGTCAGCATACTGCACGTCGCCATCGCCCGTTGTTGCCCATCCCAGGAAGTTGTAGCCCTTGCGACTGAAGCCGCAGGCTGGCAGCTGTTGCGAATCACCTACGTACAGCGTCTGCGACTCCATCGTGCCGGTAGCATCGCTGCCGTTCTTGTTGTAGCTTATACCATAGTAGGCCTTCCACTTGGCATAGAGGGTGAAGCTGGAGCTGACCTCAGCAGTGAAGTCGTAGGCCGTACCGCTGCATCCTGCGTTGTCATACCAACCATCGAAAGTGTGGTTTTGCTTCACGGCATCAGGTTGCACCACATAGCGGCCCCCCTTAATGCGCTGCGACTCGATAAGGTTGCCTCCGTTAGTATTGAAGCTTACATCATAGAATGGAGTGGTGTTAGGCACAATCTTCTCTCCTGCTATATTGTCGATGTTGGCCTCTATAGCATCGTTGCTTTGCAGCACGAACCACTTGTCTAAGGTGACGGTTCCCTCGTAGTTGGTACTTTGTATAAAGTCATTGGCGGCATCACGCCAGCTTAGGCGAATCGAAGCATTCGAATCGCCGATGCCCCTGGCACCCGTTGCCGTAACCTTGCCGCCAAGAATGCTGATGGTGCTGCCGTAGTTAGATTCGCTGCCGATGGCTATATCGTTACCGGTGGCATTAACCGTGCCACCATATATATTTATAGCACCGCAACCAACCCCGCCTGATGCTCCGATGGCTGCATAATAATTATCGGAACTGGCAGCCAGCGTGCCGGTGCCTTCGCTCTGTCCGAATATGTTAAGTGTATTGCCCTGTGTCACATGTATTCCTTTCTCGGCTGTCAGCGTGGCTCCGTCGCCCAGAATCAGGTTTACAGTGCCTATCAGTTCTATACGGCTGCCGATGGTTATATTCTTACCTACAAAGTATGTGCCTTCTGCCAGCTCGGTATAGCTATTCTCCATGGGCGTATAGTCTTTGAAGCCAGTGACGGTCTGTCCGTCGGCACCGATATAGCTGATGGGGGCAACCTCATTCCACTTGGCATAGAGGGTGAAACTGTGGTTGACCGCAGTAGCGAAGTCGTAGGTAGAACCGCTGAACTCTTTGTTGGTATACCAGCCTGCAAACTCATATCCTGCCTTAAAAGGTATGTCTGGCTCTGGAGCGGGACATCCGTTCTGCATACACTGTGACTCCACAGCATTGCCGCTGTTAGTCTGGTACGTGACGGTGTGTAAGGTCTTGGTAGTTGGCACTATCTTTTGTGCGGCGGCGTTATCCGCCGTAGCTCCAAAGTTTGTTCCGAGGATTGCAAACGCCTTGTCGAAAAATACTTGGCCGCTAAAGCCCTTTGCCAGGATAAAGTCGTCAGATTCTCGGCACCAGCTTAGGTGAACCACTGCACCGTCGCCACCGATGCCTGTACCGCCCCAACCGCCAAGACTTGTCGTAATCTTACCACCATATATATTGATGGCGCCGGCATAACCATAAGATGCCGAGCCGATGCCCGCAGCCGTAGAGGCTGTTGTGACATTTATATCACCGCCATGAATGGTGATGGTTCCCGCCTTGACGGGAGTAGAATACACACCATCTTTGTCGCCTCCGATGGCGGCATGATAAACATTTTCGTTATTTATCTCTTCTGGAACATTTGCCACAAGTGCACCTGTGTTGCCGCTCTGCGAGTAGATGGTCAGCGAGTGTCCATCAGTCACGCTGATACCATTCTGTGCGGTCAGCGTTGCCCCGTCGCAAAGCACCAGGTTAACATCGCCATTCACACAGATGCGGTCGGCCACGGTAGCGGCTTCGCTCACTACGTACCAACAGCCCGACTGCATGGCGGTGGTGGTGCTGGATACAACAACGGCATTACTATTCTCGGGCAGGGTGCTCGAAACAAGATTGGCGCCATCATACTTATCAAAGGTAAGAACGTGTACGCTGACCGTCTGTGTGCCAGTGTATGAGCCCTGGCCTGTAACGGTAAGTGTATATACGCCGGGGGACTGCATATCTGTAGCGCCAGTCACCGTGTAATCAGTGCCTGCCGTCAGTAGCTCTGCAGCGTTGTTTCGCACTACAGGGTTAACTACACTGCCAGTATAGCGATAAATCCGCTGGACTAGCAAGTCCTGACTGCTGGTGTCTGCCCACTTGGCATAGAGGGTTAATTGGCCTGTTACCGCTGATGCAAAATCATAAGGAGTTTTACAATCACTATCCAGATACCATCCACAGAACACCTTACCTGTTTTGGTTGGTGCCGTGGGCTTTGTGGCAGCGTTGCCGATGATAATATATTGGGTTGGAACGTCGGTACCGCCATTGCTATCGAAAGCCACTGAATAGGCTTGCACTGGCGAGAGTTTGGTAGCGGTGAGCGAAAGTACTGCTGAGGCATTTGTCTCGGTGTAGATTTTATTGCCGTCGGTAAAGGCCTTGCCTGGGGCAATGGTCAGGGAAGAATAGCTATTAGCGTCAATAAAGTCGGTGGTATTCTTCCAACTAAGCGAAATGCCACCAGACATATCAGAACGAATACCTTTATTGCTACCCTGGGCTGTAACCTGACCTCCATTGATAATAACACTAGTTGCTTTTATACCAAAACATTCACCACTTCCAGTAGCACTGGCGGTAATCACGCCACCGTTGATAGTGACATTATCTGCTATTAGTCCGCTTGCGTCCCATTCGCTGGCTGCGGCAGTGATTTTGCCGCCATTGATGGTTAGGTTGCTGACACAGATGGCATGGCCATTACCGCCGCTTGTATATACATTCAGCTCGCCCGTACCGTTAGCTTGGCCATAGATGGTAAGGGTTGCTCGGGTTGCTTGGCTTCCGTCTATTCCCCAGCCTGCGCTGATGGGATTCGCACTTGTGCCGATGTTCATCTGGGCACCGTCGGCCAGAATGATGTGATATTCGCCCGTACCATTCAATGTGATGTTATTGGTATAGTTTACGGTATTGTTCACCACATACCAACCTGGAGTAAGTATCGTCACGTTGTTGGTCAGCGAGGGTACAAAAACATCCTCGTGCAGCGTGCCATCGGCATCGACATACGAAGTGGTGACGGGTGTGTATATCAAACAATATGCACGTGCATTACCATCCTCTGAGATTGCTGTGATGGTGGCCACGCCTTGATCTACGGCTGTGACAATACCTTTGTCATCTACAGTTGCGATGCTCTCGTCAGAAGAATGCCAAGTAACATTCTTGTATGCATCACCTGGATTGACAGTAGCTGTAAGCTGGAATGTTTCTCCAGGAAACATACCTTTCGACGTCGCGTTGAGGGTGACAGATGTTGCCGGAGTGAAATCTTTGGGGAGCTTGACCTGTACTATACATTCTTTATGAGCGTTGCTTCCGTCCATTGCCGTACAGGTGATGGTAGCGGTACCCTCTATTGAACCTGCTTCGAATGCGCCTGTGGCAGCATTTGTGATATGAACGATATTGTCGTTACTACTTGTAAACTTGACATCCTTGACGCGAGCGTCGGCAGGGGTAACTGTTGCATTCAATTTACCCAAAGTGCCTGGGAGTAAAGTCATTTTGTCAATTTCGAGAGTGACAGATTCCACATGGGTAATATCTATGTCTTCAACGAAACGTCCTGCGTAAGCTGACCAGTTTGTAGCTTGCCCGAAAATGTTCGTCATCAGAGTAAAGACATGAATGGTAGTACCTGATGGTTCGCCCAAAGCAAGCCCGCCAATCCTGATTTTACTTGGAATGTTGTTGATATAGAAATTATTAACGGATGTACCATTAAATGCTTCAGTCCCAATAAATGTAACTGATTGTGGAATGTCCACACGCTCTATTGTTGCTACGTTTTTGGAGAAAGCATTTTTGTCAATTGTAGTCAAACCTTCAGGGAGAGAAATTGATGTCAATTTGCAGTTTGAAAAGGCGTATTCTTCGATTATTTTCACGCCGCTGCCGATGTGTACAGATTGCAAGTTAGAACACGTGTTGAAAGCAGAATATCCGATGTTTGTTACGTTGTCGGGGATGGTGATGGATTCCAGGTCACAACCTTTGAAAGCATAATTACCAATTCTCGTCACGCTGGCGGGGATTACAGTGTTCTTGCAGCCCACTACCAGCGTATTGTTTGACTTACTGATGATGGCATTGCAGTTGCCACGCGAGTCGTATGTCTGATTGTTTGCATCTACGGTGATGGTTGCTAGTTTTTCACAATAAGTAAAAGCTTCATTATCGATGGTCGTCACGCCGCTGCCGATGTGCACAGATTCCAGGTTAGAACAGTGGTCGAAAGCGTAATTGCCAATGCGCTGCACGTTGTTGCTAAAGATGACATGCTCAATCTCGGTGCGGTAATAGTACGCATTTGCGACCACCGTAGCTGAATTCGCGGTCAGTGTCTTCGTCGTCTCGTCCCAGCTGTCGCCTGACTGCAGCCATGAAGGGTCATCAGCCCACGCCGTTTGCGCGGTTAGGGTCATCATGAGTGTAAGCAGAGCTACACTGAGGTGCTGGCGGCTGCGCTTGATGTTGCGCCAGCAGGCGCGGAAAAAGAAAAAGACTCCCACGGCTGCGGAGCCGATGAGAATAATCTCCAAAGGGGTGATAGATGATAGTTGACTCATACTATTTTTTAAGTTTATATTTTGGGTGCAAAATTACACTTTTTCTGCGAAACGGGGCATTGAAAATTATCCATGGACCTTGCAATGCGGTGCAAATTGATTGCATTTCGCTGCAATAAACATTGAAAATTGTCCACGGCATGCAAGAATCAACAAAAAAAGCCCGAGAAATTCGGACTTTTATGCTATAGTGCTCTATGCGTTACGCGCGATCCATCTTCTGCTTGGCGCGGTAATAGGAATTATACGATGCGTAGCCTGAAGCCAGGGCTGCGGCCTCCTTGGTCTCATCAGGATGGAGGGCCACGTACTTATCGAAGTGGGCCAGGCGCAGACTGTTTACATAGTAAGCAAACGAGGTGAAGCGACGGCTGAACGTGAGCGAGACGTAAGATCGGCCCAGCTGGCAATGGTCTACCACATCGTCGATCTTAAGGTGAGGGTTAAGATAGGCCTGCGCCTGGCATACGTATGCCTCTATCTCCATGGCGGTCTGGGCTATAAGCTCGTCGCTACCGGTCTCTTCCTGTTCTTCGTTCTCCTGCGTATGGGCGGTTTCGGGCGTAACAAGCAGGGCCTTGCGGCGCCATACGGGCATGACGGTGATGAGCAGACACACATTAGACACTGCCAGCAGCACATTCTGGATGGCCATCATGCGTGGAGAGTCGAAGATATAGGCTGGCCATATCAGAGGGGTGAGGAATACGGGGAAGAGCCATACGCGACTGGCATAGTCGGCGGGGAAGTCGTCGGGATTAGAGTAGTTGGCATCGCGGGCCTCGTCCATCCAGTGCTTTACCTGCCACATGGCCAGTGCCACGTAGCCTACCATCACTATGCTCTCGGCCAGCACCACATACTGCCATATGCGCAGTCCGTCGGCACTTAGAATGCCGGTGGGAAACCAGGCGTTGAGCACGGGCACAAGCATGGTGCCGATGACTATGATGGCGGCCACCCAACTGATGCCTTTCCACTGGTTCCACTGCTTGACGGTGCCGGCAAAGCAGAGCAGCAGCACGCCGCAGTAGAAGTAGTAGGTGGCGGGGAAGTAGCTCTTGATGAGTATCCATGCCGAGGCGTCGGTGGGATTGATAACGTAAGGCAGCAGCACCGAGGCGCAGCAGTAGAGCAGGCACTGCAGCTTGCGGTCGGGCCAGATATAGCGATGAGTGCTCTTGGGCTGTTTGCAAGTGTGAAACCATCGCACCGCCGCAAACATCCAGCACGTAGTGAGGTACATCAGCGCCGCCAATCCGTAATAATAGTGTTCTATCGTCATCGTATTCTATCGTATTTCTTATTTACAGCGTGCAAAGGTACAAAAAAATCTCTCAATCCCCGCCATAATAATGCATGAAAATTGAGAGATTAGGTAAAAAATGCCTATGATTTATGTTTTACCACTGCTGATCGGTATCTTCATCGTAGATCGGGGCCGATGACTGTAGCAGTTCGGGCTTGGTCTTCAGGAGGTAAACCATCATGGAGGGTTTCTCGTATGTCTTCTTTGTATTTATCGTTGTCATAATGCGTTCCTCCTCCCTTTATTTAATTACAACCTTTTTACCATTCACTATATACAGGCCCTTACGTGTTGGCACGCCCTGCAGCTTGCGACCCTCCAAAGTATACCATGTGCCGTTCAGTTCTGTCGACGCGTGCGATTCGGGCGCGCTGATAGCTGTGGTGTTCTCATCGAAACCATAGAACGAACGGGAGCCGACAGTGGAATTAATTTCCAAGTGTGCCTTGTACGGGTTTAGCGTGCCTGTGAACTTATAGAAGCCCACACCATTCGAGCCATTGGCCAGAGTATAGGCCTGCTTATCAGTTTCCACCGTTGAACCGCCCTTGAGATCGTTGGCAGCAACATCGAATGTAGAAGCAGCTGCAGTACGTGTTAAATAAAAGTTGCCGGATGTTGCTTTCAGCACCACAGCCGTGTTGGCAGGGATGATGCCGTCGGTAATCTCCGTCAGCGTCAACCAACCACCATTCACATTACCGATGTAGGCCTTCTCGTCTGTACCCACCTGATAGCTAGCCGTGGGGTGACAGAACGTTGACCAGTATTCGCCCGCTGCAGCAGGATTCTGGTTTGCCGTCACGCCGTATGTCGGCGGTGTCAGGGTTTTGCCGTGCAGCTTGCTCGCGTAATCACTACTATTTATGATGCCACTAAGTTCTTCTTCGCCGTTGCTAAAGCTCTTGCCGTCTGCGATGGTGACAGATTTGCTGCTGTTGTATTTGCTACATGTAAAACTGTCGTAGGAACTGCTCCAACTGAGGGATACGTTACCGCTGATACCATAACCATATTGACTACTGCCTCCGGTGGCCGTCAGATTGCCGCCCGTGAAGTTGACATCGCCATTGATAGCTATGGAATTGGAAGAGGTGGCAGTCAGCGTACCGCCACTCATATTGACGCTGTGACCATTGCCTGCAAAACTGATGGCAATTCCGAAACTTGATGTTACAGTAGCTGTGATTGTGCCACGATTGAGGGTGAGGTCGCCCATGAGATAGAAGGAACTATTATTGTTGTTGGCAGTAATGTTACCACCATGCTGCGTGTATCCGGTTAATTGGCTGACGAAACTGCCGGTCATGCTGTATCCCTTCAAGGCACCCGTTTGTCTGCTCTGTCCGTAGATGGTGAGCGACTGGTTGGGACCATATATGCAGATCTTGTTAAAGTGCTCTTCAGCGGAGCCGATGTTCATCGTCTTGCCATCGCATAGAATGATGTTCACGTCGCCACTGAGGGTAACCCTGTCTGTGTAGTTAATATCACTATTCACCACATACCAGCCTGCATCGAGCGTGGTCATGGTGTTGTCAAGCGGGATAGCACTGACATTTTCGTGCAGTGTGCCATCGGCACCGACATACGAGGTCGTGACGGGTTTTTTCGTGAATGTTGCGCTGATGGTCACATCCGTTTCGGGCATGGTGAACGTGCCGCTTTCGCTAATGTTAACTTCGTCGCTCGCGTAGCTTACGGTATAGCCCTCGCGGTTGTGCCCAAGGGCAATCTCTGCCCCGGCATAGTAATATGTCGTGCTGCCTATGGTTACGCAGGTGCTATTGGTATTGGTCACGGATACGCCCGTGGGCAGGGTAATCTTGCCGACGTGGCGCGCGCCGTCGTTATCTGTCACATCGCCCGGCACGCCGCTGGTGTTGCCTGCGCCGATATTGGTACTGACTGACGTAGTGTAGTTGCTCACGGTGCAGTTGCTGTAATAATTGTTGGTAAGAGTGCCGATGTTATTAGTAGGAGCATTACTCAAATCACCTGAGTCAATAATCTCTCCTATAATAGCGCCAGACTTTGCATAATCATCATAATTTGTAATGATGGTAGCGCCAAGGACGAGACAGTTGGATATGACAGAATCATATCCGCTGGAGCATCTACGATTCCATCCAACAATTCCGCCCTGTTTTCCAATACCAGTAAGGTTGTTGGTCATGGTAAACTGAACGGAGCTGGTGCATCCGCTGACAATCGCATCCTGGGTGTCACTGTAGTTCCTGCCTACAATGCCGCCGTGCGTGTGTGCATTATTTTGCCTGGAATGGATGCAGACAGTATTGGTCACAGTGCAGTTACTGATGGTGCCTTGCCAATTGTCCCCGGAAATGCCGCCGATTATTTGGCGGCCAGTGATTCGTGCATCGGAAACCGTGACGTTCTGCACAGTCCCTTTAATTTGCCCGAATAGCCCAAGAAAATCGACAACCTCGTTGGTCTGACCGGTCCTATAGATGCGGATGCCGCTGATGGTATAGCCACAACCGTCGAAAGTACCTTTGAAGGCCTTTGCACCACGACCGATGGGCGTGTAGTTTTCCTCGGTGCTGTAGGGGGCGTTCCAGGCAGTGGTATGCGGGAGTTCGATATTGCCTGTCATCTTGAACGTCAGCCCCGTGCAGTCGTGCACCGTGTTGTTCTTCGTCGTGTTATCGCTGTAGGTGCCCGAGCCGTTCACATACACGGCCAGGTCGTGGAGGTTGTTCGCGCTGGCAATCTCGTAGGCACCGAGCGTCGAGTTGTAACTGATGCTGCCGATGGTCGCTGGGTTCTGCGCCCATGTCGTCTGTCCCACGAGCAGTGCTGCCGTTAGCAGCACTGCAGAGAGGACTTGGTTAAGTTTCTTGTTCATTAATCGTTTATTATTTTTTTTATTGTTATTATTTCAGTTTCTTGGAATTAGCTTACCCGCAGACACGTGGCTTGCTGACGGGCTGGCTGATGGGTGCAGCTGGAAAGCGCGATGGTGAAAACGAAAACCAGCATGAGCAAACTCTTGTTGTGACGATAGAACCAGAGGGTGTAGATGAAATAGCCCAGGAGAGTGGTGTATATCACTACAAGGGGAATAGTGAACCACAGGGGCATAGAAAAGAAATCATGGATTAAGTCTGTCATATCGCTTTCAGGATTAATATTTCGGGTGCGAAATTATGAAATAAATACGATACATGGTGTGAAGAAAACACACTTGGTGTGAAAAAACTAGGGTATTGGTGTGAAAAAACACTGATTTTTTTACACTTTTCTTTGGTGGTTCGGAGTTTTTTCATACCTTTGCGGTCATGATTACGATAGGCGAGATGCAGATAAGCGGCATGCTGACAATGATGATGTTGTCGGTGATGCTGATGGCATGCGTACCTAATCGGTCAACCCATCGCAGCTGTTTTGCCCGTGCGCGATGGATGATGGCAGCGGGCACAGGGCTTATAGCAGTGCAGTTTCTGCTGCAATACATCTTCGGATTCAGGCAGATGGGCGTGACTCAGGCCGTGTGTTGCAATCTGATGTTTTTCACCCCCGCATCGCTGATGTGCAGCATGGCTGTGCTCTACGTACAGCGCCAAGGGCACATAGCCCAGAAGGAATGGCAAACGGCAGGCGGAATATGCTGCCTCACTATTATATTATTAATAGGTGCAACGCTGCTAGACGGTGTGGCTCTACACGAGGAGTCGTCGACGCTACGCATGGCGGAATATGCAGGATCTGTGCTCTACGTGATGATGCAGAGCTACATATTTAAGCGCCAGTACACCACCTATAAACGAATGGAACAGGCCGTTGACGAATACTATGACCGCTCGCGCCGCGACCTGTTCGGATGGATGGGGTGGAGCATGAAGGCGATGACTGTGCTGGCATTCTTTGTGCCACTGGTAATATTTTTGCAGTGTGCTCCGCTGGTGGTATTCTCTATCGCATACTTCTTTGCCATCGCCTATAGCACCATAAGCCTGTACAGCTACGGCATAAGCGAGGACATAGCAAGAGTGGAAGAGGCGGACAATGAAGAATTAAGAATTAAGGATGAAGAGTTTGCTACCGAGACCACGCAGAACCGCCCCAACGATCGAGCCATCAGCGAGGCTGTGGAGCGCTGGATAGCCAGCGGGTCTTATCGCGAGCACAACCTGACGCTGAGCATAGTGGCCCGACAGATGGGAGTGGCGCAACGACAGTTGCAGGAGTGGCTCAGGCAGTCGGAACATGGTAAACTGGCAGGACTGGTTACTACGCTGCGCATAGAGGAGGCAAAGCGGGTGCTGAAGCAGCACCCCGAATGGTCGACCGAGAGTGTGGCCAACTACTGCGGATTCAGCAGTCGTGAGTATTTCCACCGCACGTTCCGCCAAATGACCGGATCAACCCCCGCCAACTACCAATAAAAGATATATTTATTAAACATAACATAAAGTATGAAAAAAATTCTGTTGATTGCCCTCTGTCTGGTATTTGGACTGGAAACTTGGGCACAAGAAGGAAGAAACGCTCGTGTAGTGATAGGTATGAACAATCTGACCTACACAGTAAAAAAGACAAAGACACTTGAAAAGGTGCTGGATGTACTATTGACTGGTGAAGTGTCGAAGGATCAGTCGCAGTATCAGGACGCTGTGAGAGCTGCTATCCTGAAGGGTATGTCGCAGTCTCATCGCATATCGGCCATCGACGGACAGCTGTCGGCCGAAGAGGCTGCACGTCCGGGCGCACGCTATGTAGATGCTACAGTATCTACACTGTCGACCACATCTAAAACAGAAACTGAGTATCTGGACAAGGAAAAGAAGAAGTCGCGCACCAAGACCTACTATAAGGCGCTGATAGGTGTGACAATGCATATTAAGGACGCAAAGACCGACGAGATAATTGCCAGTCCGACGTTTAACATCACAGAGACCGACTTGTCGTGGATTGAGAGTGAAGACGGTGCCATGGTAAAGGCCCTGGAGCGCCTTTCGTACTACGTGAACAGATACTGCAACCGCTGGCTGCCATTGAGAGCTAACGTGCTTGAGGGTGCTCGCGAAAAGAAGGACAAGCAGAAGGAAGTGTATATCGACCTTGGCGCACGCGAGGGTGCCTACAATGGTCTGCATATGGGTGTATATACCGTGAAGATGGTTGCCGGCAAGGAGGCCAAGAAGCAGATTGGCAAGCTGAAGATAGAGGATGTACAGGGCGACGACATCAGTCTGTGTAAAGTGCAGAGTGGTGGCCGCGACATCAAAAAGGCTCTTGATGACGGGGAGACACTGGTAATCGAGACAACAGATTAAATTTGTCTGTTGCGGAGTGTGTTGAGCACGATGCGCATGTAGAGGGCAAACTGTTTGTCGTTGAGCACTTGCTTCATCTGGTGAGCATCCTTTCTTACTGCTCGATGTACCAGGTGGCGCTGTAGTGGTCCTCTTACTGAGGCTAATGACTGCAACTCTGTGTTGAAGTTGTTGTGGATAGACTCAACGGCGTCTTCCTGATTCTCGTCGAGGGCGAGTACCTCTGAGAGGCGGTCCATGTTGCAGCTCATGTCGTAGCGCTTGTCAACCTTGTTACTGTTAGTCTCTGCAAAACTAAATGTCACTGCCATCATGGCAACCAATGTAACGATAATCTTTTTCATACCAGAATACTTTTAAATTGTTATTATTTTATTTGTTTATTTGTCTTTTGTATTTCTGGTATTTTGACGCAATGGGGCAGATGAATGTTTAATCATCCACCGCTCGCTTTCAACGAACCGCCCGATTCGTTAAGTGAAAAGTTAAACTAATGACACCAATCCTATTTTGATTTATATTTCCGAATGAGTTTCAATAACAAAGAAAATATTAGTATCACTAATGATATGATAAAAAAAGGCACATAGCTACTTAGGTCATTATCTATGTACTGTTTGACCCCTTGTATGATACCCTTTCCTATGGTCTGCATAAATTCCAACATAGATTGAGTTACTATTTATATTCTAGGTGCAAAGATACAAAAATACCCGTAATATGTTTATTGATTACAATTTTTTAATTACCTTTGCAGGCAATTAATGATAGTAAATGAAGAAAATTCTATTTCTACATGGATTCTATGCCAGCGGGCAATGTGTGCCGGCTGTGGCTCTGAGAGAGGCATTTGAGGGTAGGGCAGTAGTGCTTACTCCCGACTTACCGCTACATCCCAAAGAGGCCTTGGCGTTTATTCGTGATCTGTGCGATCGTGAAAAGCCTGACGTCATTGTAGGCAATAGCTGCGGATCATTCTATGCTCAGATGATAGCACCAGTAATCGGCATTCCGGCTCTGCTTGGCAATCCGCATTTCAAGATGACTGAGTTTCTGAAGCCAAGAATTGGCGCGCAGAGATACAAGTCGCCACGCGCCAACGGCAATCAGGATTTCATTATAGACGAAGCTTTAATCAATGAGTTTGCAGAGTTGGAAGCTCAACAGTTCCAGTATTGCACTCCCGAATCTAAAGAGCGTATCTGGGGTCTGTTTGGCGAGCAAGACACCTTGGCTCACTTTGAACCTCTCTTCCTTGAGCATTACACTCACTCATACCACTTCACTGGTGCGCACACACCAACCGAGCAGGAAGTTAAGACATGGTACGTTCCGCTGATAGAGAAACTCAATCTTTTAGCGAATAAGTGATAGTGGTTACTACACGCAGCTTCTTGATATAAGGCGTGTTCTGGTCGCGGTCTTCTATCTCGAACTGGCCCTGTCCGGCTGTCTGTATCTGTCCAAGCTCGCTCTTGCTTGCTTCGGCAAACTGTTCGGCAGTCTTCTGGGCATTTTTGATAGCCTCGGCCATCATCTCGGGCTTCATCTGCTGGAATGATGCATACTCATACTGAGGGTTGCTGCTATCGATGGCAACACCCTGCTTCAGCAGTTCTGCCTGCTTAAATATAGCCTTGTTTACCTCAGTAACCTTGTTGGTGGCAACCGTGATGGTAGTGTTAACTATATAACGGAAATTCTTCTGGTTGTCGCCCCATTCGCGTGCCTCCAGGTCGCTGATAGATGGTGGGTTCACCGTGATCTCTTTGTCTTCGAGACCATTCTGTAGCAAGAACTTCTTAATCTTGTCTGTCTGACTGTTGATGTTTTCATAAAGCAGAGGCAGATCGTTGCCAGTTACCTTAGTTCCGATGCTCCACGTAACCTTATCGGCAGGAACCTCGCGCTCGGCCAGACCCTTTACCGTTACCTTACGATCCTTATTGGCAAAATTGTCGATTCCACCTTTGATAAACAATCCTAGCATTACGATGCCCAAAGCTATTAGGGCTGATGCAATAATACGATTCTCTTTCATACGCTTCAATGTTTTAAAATGTTTGACGCTGCAAAGATGAGAATTATTTTTTAATCTCGTATAGGAAAAACCCTAAAATAAGTGAGGATTTCCCATATTTTTTGTATCTTTGCCCCCAAAGAATAGGTAAACAATGAAGGAATTGCTTTCAGATTGTGAAATAATTGAAAATATCGAATGGAGGAAATACATAATAGTGCGCAGCTAATAGAACTGATTGGCAGGATAGGTTTCCTGCCACTGCTGGATAGTGGCATACACGGGTTCTCGGCCGAGGATATCGTGGCTGATGACTGTAGGTATGTGGTGCTGCCCGAAGGGGGATGGGACTGGCCGCTATGGAAGTGGAAGGGGAGTGTGATAACCGAGGGACACCATGTGTATGGAAAGTTCTTTGCGGGCAAGGCTGGATTTATCAGTCGAGAGTGGTGGCCCGACTTCTGCAACTATCGCCGCAGCAAGCATGCGGAGCCCGAAGAGGGTAGTATAGAGGAGGCTATACTGCTGACGCTGGCAGAGCAGGGGAGTCTGATAACGCGCGAACTGCGAGCACAGTGCGGGTTTACTGGGCCAAAGATGCGAAGTAAGTTTGACGGCTACGTGACCCGACTGCAGATGGCTACGCGCATAGTGACCGAAGACTTTGTGTATCCAGTGGATAAACATAATAATGAATATGGTTGGGGATGGTCATTGCTAACCACCCCCGAGCAACTCTACGGTAGAGATGCTAACCAGTGCAATCGCACTCCCGAAGAATCGTTTGCCCGTATCTGCGCCCACATGCATACAGTATGCCCGCATGCCACAGAAACCCAGATAAAGAAAATGCTAAGATAAATTCAACTACAATGTATAAATTCGAAGAACAATTGAAGCAAGATCTGCACCAGTTTCTGCAGACAATGAATGAGGTAGACGAGCGTCTGCCAGAGTGTCCCGATGTAGAGGATAAGTGGGAGGCTATAGCTAAGGCTTACATTCCAGATGGCATACGCGAGTTCCAGGCTTTCCCCTCGGCATCGCTCGGATGGATGATGTATATCGGTATGGCAGTGGCCAAGATGTGGGACACTGACTGGGAAATATATTCTAAGGTGGAAGATCTTTACGCCTATATGCGCGACAAACGTGGCTACGACTCGATGGATGAGTATATCCGTGAAGAAGTGCTACTGCTTGAGGGCGAAGACTATTCTGCTCTGGAAAAGACTGTGGGCGAGTGTGCCCAGCGTGTGTACAATGCCCTGATGCACCAAGGCCTGGAGCCTGGCACCCGAGAGGCTTTTGATGCCTACGTGGCATGTCTGCACCAACTATACCTGATGGGCGCCGCCATGCAGCTGCGCCGCTTAGGCTATCACATGACAGCAGTAAACTAGACTACAGATGGACTATTTACCAAAAGACCCGGCGATATTGGTTTCGAGCGTGAATATGCTGCTTCGCGATGAGGAGTTTGACACGCTGGAATCGCTATGCTATAATTTCGGGACAGAACCCAAGGATATTAAGGACTATCTATATGGATACGGATTTGTGTACAGCGAAGAGCAGCGCCAATTTCGCCCAATAGGATATGATGATGCAAAATGATAACAAAGGATAGTATCGAGACTGCATACAGTTTCATGCATCAGAAGCAGCGCATATATGTATATTCCACGCTCGACTGGCAGAAGGATGATATAGAGATAGCCATTGCCAGTTATGTGGACGATATGAGCAAGGAGCTATATGATGCTATAAGTGATGGTAGAGAAGATTTTCTCCGCGACCATAAGCGATTCAGGGATGATATCACTATGGCCGTGGAGAAATTAGAAAAATTGCTATAGTTATATTGTTTGAAATTGTAACAATAATACGCCAATTTGTTACAGATTATCATTATTCTCTTTCTATACATATATAGTATAATGAATAAAAAAAGCGTAAATATTTGGAAACTTGGGATAATCTTCTTATATTTGTGCCAAAGTATTCTGTGAAACAATAATTATGTATAACTATGAAACGAATAAATGTATATGAAGAGGCTAACCGATGCCTGATGTGTCAGGATGCTCCCTGTACTAAAGCATGTAAGACGGGTGACCCGGCAAGGGCGGTAAGAGCTATACGTTTTGATAATCATAAGTTGGCCACTCGATGGGTGGCTGAGTGTAGCGATGCCGACCTAGAGGCGGCCGAGAAAGCTTGCATACGATATGACTGGCCCATACGCCTGAAAGAGATGTTGCGCAGCATACACCCCGATGATGTCACTGCGGAGTATCCCAGTCTGGAGATAGATTTCTGTGGTATACATTGTGAGAACCCGTTCTTCCTTGCTTCGTCGGCAGTGTGTACTAATTATGACATGGTGTCACATGCCTTTGATGCAGGATGGGGTGGCGTGTTCTATAAGACCATCTGTATGCAGGAAATCAAGGAGGTGTCGCCACGTTTCGATGCTGTGCACAGCAACGGATTGCATGGTGACTTCTATGGTTTCAGAAACATGGAACAGCTTAGTGAGAACCCTGTTGAGATGGATTTTGACATACTGCGCAGACTGAAGCAGAATTATCCCACCAAGGTGGTGATTGCCAGTATCATGGGGCAGACCACGGAGCAATGGGCTGAGCTGGCCAGTATGGCAGAGCAGGCTGGTTGTGATGCTGTAGAGCTGAATTTCTCGTGTCCGCAGATGAAAATGGCGGGTATGGGAAGCGACGTAGGCCAGAACCCGGAACTGGTGGCCGAGTTCACACGCGTAGTAAAAGATACTGTGAAGATACCTGTTATCCCAAAGATGACGCCCAACATTACTCAGATATGTCATCCTGCTATGGCGGCCCTCTTTGGCGGAGCTGATGCTATTTCGGCCATCAATACCATTAAGTCGGTAACCATGGCCGACGATGCCGAAGTGTCGGGACGTCGCACCGTTTCGGGTTATTCTGGTCGTGCAGTTAAGCCAATTGCCCTGCGCTTTATACTCGAAATGTCTATGAACCACATGTTGAAGGGCGTGAATCTAAGCGGTATCGGTGGTATAGAGACTTGGCGTGATGCTTTGGAGTTTATACAATTGGGATGTAGTAATGTGCAAGTATGCACAGCCGTGATGCAGTATGGCTACCGAATCATCGACGACCTGGTACTGGGATTACAGCGTTATATGGCAAAGAATGGCGTTAAGCATCTGGATGAACTAGAGGGTTCGCAACTATCGAAGTTCACTACAGCCAGTGAACTGGATCGTGATTCTAAGGTTTATCCTAAAATTGACCGAGAACGTTGTGTAGGCTGTGGTAGATGTGAAATATCGTGTAGCGATGGCGGTCATCAAGCCATATCTTTCGACACAGCCACACGCCAACCACATATTATCGGTACCAAATGCGTGGGCTGCCACCTCTGCCGTCTGGTATGTCCAGCCGGTGCCATAGGTGTTACAAAACGTGTGCAACGTTAGTGATTAAGTAGTGCCTGGCAGCCTTTAAGTACGTCTTGCCAGGTGGCTTCGAAATCGCCGGTGTACCATGGGTCGGACACGTCGCAACCGTAGCGGCGGTCGGATGCTGGTATGAGGTCGAGTAGTTTCACTATCTTGCCCTCGGGATCGCTGCCACCACATATGCGGGTCATATTGCGGATGTTGGCCGAGTCCATGCCAACCAGCAGGTCGTAACGATTGTAGTCGGCACGTGTCATCTGGCGTGCGGCATGGCCATTGCAACTGATGCCGTGTTCGGCCAGCTTGCGGCGTGCGGGCGGATATACGGCATTACCTATCTCCTCAGTAGAAGTAGCAGCTGACTCAATCAGATACTGATCGGTCAGCTGCTCCTGTTCTACTAAGTATTTCATTACGAACTCTGCCATCGGACTGCGGCAGATGTTGCCATGACATACAAATAATATACGTTTCATAATTATCCGTTCATCGACAGCAGGAACTCCTCGTTAGTGCGTGTTGTTACCAGACGGTCGCGAACAGTGTTCATAGCCTCCATAGGATTCATCTCGGCGATAAACTTGCGCATAATCCACATGCGGTTGAGCGTGGTCTCGTCAAGCAGCAGGTCGTCGCGACGAGTAGAAGACTGAACCAGATCGATGGCAGGGAAGATACGCTTGTTGGAGAGTGCACGGTTGAGCTGTATTTCAGAGTTACCTGTACCCTTGAACTCCTCGAAGATAACCTCGTCCATCTTACTACCGGTATCAACCAGAGCTGTAGCGATGATGGTGAGCGAACCGCCGCCCTCGATGTTACGTGCAGCACCGAAGAAACGCTTAGGCTTCTGCAGAGCGTTAGAGTCGACACCACCGGTAAGAATCTTACCTGATGTAGGCGCAACGGTATTGTATGCACGGGCCAGACGGGTGATAGAATCGAGGAAGATTACTACATCGTGACCGCACTCTACCATACGCTTAGCCTTCTCGAGTACGATACCGGCAATCTTTACGTGACGGTCGGCTGGCTCGTCGAATGTAGAGGCGATAACCTCGGCATTGACGGTGCGGGCCATATCGGTAACCTCCTCAGGGCGCTCGTCGATGAGCAGCATCATGATATAAGCCTCGGGGTGGTTGGCTGCGATGGCATTGGCAATATCCTTCATCAGGATGGTCTTACCTGTCTTAGGCTGGGCCACGATAAGTGCACGCTGACCTTTACCGATAGGTGAGAACAGATCGACGATACGTACAGATGGGTTAGTGGTGGCACGGTCGCCGCAGAGTGTGAACTTCTCCTCAGGGAAAAGTGGTGTGAGGTGCTCGAATGCCACGCGGTTGCGAACCTCGCTTGGGTGGCGGCCGTTTATGCTCTGCACGTCGGTCATGGCAAAGAACTTCTCGCCCTCGTGAGGTGGACGAACCTTGCACTGTACTACGTCACCGGTCTTAAGACCATACTTCTTGATCTGCTGTGGCGATACATATACATCATCGGGAGATGAGAGGTAGTTGTAGTCGCTAGAGCGCAGGAATCCGTATCCATCGGTGAGCATCTCGAGCACACCGTTGGCATCGATAAGGTCGGCAAAGTCGTAGCGAGGCATAGAGCTGGCCACGCTGTTGCGTGTAACAGGAGCCTCGTTGATGGCAGGAGTCATCGGACGGTCGAAGATATCGAGGGTAGGAGTGGCCATCTGGTCCTCGATGGGGATATCGACGATAGTAATAAAGTCGGTACCATCGCCTGGATCGCCAAGCCATACACCGTTTTCATCTACAGCATCGGTAAGTGGGTCGAACTTATCGGCAGGTGCATCGGCTGGAGCCTCATCAACAGGAGCCTCAGCCTTGCTGTGTGACATTTTTTCGCGCAGCTGCTCGATGGCGTTTGGCATAACCTCGTCGTCGGCGCTATCGGCACCAACGGCAAACTGTGCAGCCTCGGGTACTACGAAATCGTCGGCAGCAGCCTCGGGAACAACTGGTTCGGGGACAGCGGCGGCCTGTGCAGCCTCTTCGGCAGCACGTGCTGCAGCCTCCTCGGCCTCTTTCTCGGCCTTGGTCTTGCGTCCGCGCTTCTTGGGCTTAGCCTCTTCGGCAGCGGGGGCAGGAGCTTCTGCTGGCATGTCGGCAAAGAGTGATGGTGTCTCAACCTTCTTACGAGCGCGGTTTGACTTTGCGTCGAGGTTGCTACCTTCCTCGCCATTTACTGTATAAACTCGGCTTGTATCTTTTTTAGCGATACGAGTACGCTTGCGCTTGGGGGCATCATCGGCTGTGGCGCTGTTTTCGGCGGCCTTGTCGAGGATGGCATAAACTACGGTTTCGAGCTGGTCATCGGGCGATACCTTGATGCCAAGCTCGTCGGCAATACCCACAAGCTGGGGTATGTCCATAGACTCTAATTCTTCTTTTGTATACATATAGTATGTACTTAATACTTTATTATTCTGAAAAAAAATAGTGGAAATGCTTCGCGAACGGAAGCACTGTTTTGAAAAACGATGCAAAGGTACGCATATTTTTGTGAACTACCAAACATTTTCGAAAAAAAATCGTATCTTTGCACCCAAAAATATTATTATATGGAAATTAAGAAAGCTGAATTCACACTTAGCGCTCCGATGGAGTCGATGTGTCCGAAGGATACCAAACCCGAGTATGCGTTCATCGGAAGGTCGAACGTAGGTAAGTCGAGCTTGATAAACATGCTGACTGGCAAGAAGAATCTGGCCAAGACTAGTGCTACGCCAGGTAAGACACTGCTGATAAACCACTTTATAATAAACAACGAGTGGTATCTGGTGGACCTGCCCGGCTACGGATTTGCCAAGCGCTCGAAAAAAGAGGTGCAGAAACTGGAGCAGATGATAAACGGCTACATACTGCAGAGAGAGCAATTGGTGAATGTATTCCTGCTGATAGACGTAAGACTGGAGGCACAGAAGATAGACCTGGAGTTTATAGAGTGGCTGGGTACCAGCAGCGTGCCCTTCGCCATAATCTTTACCAAGGCCGACAAGCTGAGCGCATCGAAGGTGCTGCAGAATGTGAATGCATATAAGAAGGTGCTGAGCGAGACATGGGAGGAACTACCACCGATGTTCGTGACATCGTCGGAAAAGAAACAGGGCCGAGAAGAAGTGCTGGATTACATAGAACAGATAAATAAGGAGTTGGCGAATGGCTAAGGAAATACCATACTTAGACGTTCAAAAGCTGACGAAGTCGTTTGGTGCGTTGGTGCTGTTTCGCGACCTGAGTTTCTCGATAGCCGAGGGTCAGAAGGTGGGACTGATAGCCAAGAACGGTACCGGTAAATCTACACTGCTATCGATACTTAGCGGCAAGGAGGGATACGACCAGGGCGAGATAATATTCCGTCGCGATCTAAAGGTGGGAATGCTGGAGCAATCGCCAGTGTTCGATCCTGCAGAGAGTGTACTGGATGCTTGCTTTAATCATCAAGGCGATCCTGATAAAGTACTGAAAGCCAAACAGATACTGACGCAACTGAAGATACGCGACATGGAGCAGCCGATGGGGCAACTAAGCGGTGGACAGCAGAAGCGTGTGGCGCTGGCCAATGTGCTGATAACCGACCCGGACCTGCTGATACTGGACGAGCCAACCAACCATCTGGACCTGGAAATGATAGAGTGGTTGGAGGGATATCTGAACCGTGGCAACAAGACGCTGCTGATGGTTACACACGACCGATTCTTCCTGGACCGTGTGTGCTCGGTGATACTGGAACTTGACGACCAGACCATCTATACCTATCGTGGCAATTACAGCTACTATCTGGAGAAACGCCAGGAGCGTATCGACAACCGTAGAGCAGAGATAGCCCGTGCCAACAATCTGTATCGCACCGAACTGGACTGGATGCGCCGCATGCCACAGGCCCGCGGTCATAAGGCTCGCTATCGCGAGGAGGCATTTTACGAACTGGAAAAGGTGGCCAAGCAACGCATAGAGGAGCGACAGGTAAGACTGAAATCGCGCAATGTATATATCGGAAGTAAGATATTTGAGTGCCAATATGTGAGCAAGGCGTTTGAGCGTCCCGATGCTGAGCCTCTGACGATACTGAAGGACTTCTATTACAACTTCTCGAGATTTGAGAAAATGGGTATCGTGGGCAATAACGGTACTGGCAAATCGACATTTATAAAAATGCTACTAGGACAGGTGGCGCCCGATAGCGGAAAGTTTGATATCGGAGATACGGTGCGATTCGGCTACTTCTCGCAGGAGGGACTGCAGTTTGACGAGCAGACCAAGGTAATCGACGTGGTGAAGAATATCGCCGAATATATCGATATGGGTGGCGGTAAACACCTGACTGCATCGCAGTTTCTGCAGCACTTTATGTTCACTCCAGAACAGCAGCACAACTATGTGTATAAGTTGAGTGGTGGTGAGCGCCGAAAGCTATATCTGTGTACGGTGCTGATGAAGAATCCGAACTTCCTGGTGCTCGACGAGCCTACCAACGATCTGGACATCGTGACGTTACAGATACTGGAGGAATATCTGCAGGATTTCCCAGGATGTGTGATCGTGGTGAGTCACGACCGCTACTTTATGGATAAGGTGGTAGACCATTTGCTGGTGTTCAAGGGTGAAGGCGATATACAGGATTTCCCTGGTAACTATACGCAGTATCGTGAATGGGAGAAACTGCAGCCATCAAGCGCCCAGTCGAGCGCTGCCAGCAAAGGTGGGAAGATTAATTCCAGTAATACTGTTTCGTCTAGTTCTTCTTCTGGTGATACTACCAGCAGCGGAGGTAAGCGAAAGCTTACTTACAAGGAAAAGCGCGAACTGGAGCAGCTGGAGAAAGATATCGAAGCCCTGGAGGCTGAAAAGAAACAGATAGAAGAAGCACTCTGCGGCGGAACAACATCTGTAGAAGAAATAACAAAAATGAGCAAGCGTCTGCCCGTACTGAACGACGAACTGGACGAGAAGAGCATGCGCTGGCTGGAACTGAGCGAGATATGATACAACAACAATACCCATCGCAACTACTGGAAAAGGCTGTGCAGGAGTTTTCGAAACTGCCTGGCATAGGTAGAAAGACCGCACTGCGCCTGGTGCTGTGGTTGCTAAGACAGGATGATGCCGACGTGGCTGCATTTGCCGAGGCTGTGAGTAAGCTGAAGGCCGAAGTGAAATACTGCAAGGTGTGTCATAATATAAGCGACACCGATGTGTGTCCTATCTGTGCCGACCATCGTCGCGATCAGTCGACAGTGTGCGTGGTGGAGAATATCCAGGATGTGATGGCTATCGAGAATACTCAGCAGTTTCATGGATTGTACCATGTACTTGGCGGTGTGATATCGCCTATGGACGGTATGGGCCCTGCCGATATAGAGATAGATTCGCTGATAAAGCGAGTGGGCGAAGGAGAGGTGAAAGAGGTGATTCTGGCGCTAAGTCCTACGATGGAGGGCGACACCACCAACTTCTATATCTATCGTAAACTGGCGCCTAGCGGTGTAAAGGTGAGCGTTATCGCCCGAGGCATAGCCGTAGGCAACGAGTTGGAATATGCCGACGAGGTAACGCTGGGTAGATCGATAGCCAACAGAACATTATTCGAAGAGAAATAAAAAACTAAAGATATGAAAGAGACAAGAAACCTGCTGATGACACTGTTCTGCATACCTGTCGGATATGTAGCGGCTGTTGCCATCGTGTTTGAGACTAACATCTTTGAGCCTGGATATAGTGCTGGTGATAAGAATGTGGAATTTGTGATGACTGCGATAATGGAACTGGTGACGCTGGGTACGGTGTTTCTGGCACTACGACTGTTTAAGTTTAATAAGGTACACGATGAATTGGTGACCCGCAAGTACAGCGCCCTGAAAAAGTGGGGAGTGCTGCGACTGCTTATGTTGGGCTTGCCAATGATGTATAATACCAATTTATATTATATGTTTATGAACACCACATTCGGTTACATGGCCATCATCCAGATGCTTTGCATGCCGTTTGTGTATCCATCGAAGAGTCGTTGCGAAGCCGAGGTTGAGGAATGAAACTGAGCGTAGTAATAGTAAGCTATAACGTAAGAGAGTTGCTGACCGCCTGTATAGACAGTGTGGTTAAGGCTGCTGAGGGCATCGACACTGAGGTATTTGTGGTAGATAATAAATCGGTAGACGACACAATCGAGGTAATTAACCGTGACTATCCGTGGGTACACCTTATTAATAATAAGGAGAATCTGGGATTCTCGAAGGCAAATAACATCGCCATTCGACAAGCTGAGGGCGAGTATGTATTGCTGCTTAACCCCGACACAGTGGTGGCCGAGGGTACACTGCGCGGTGCGATAGAGTTTATGGACCTGCACCCCGAGGCAGGTGGCGCCGGTGTAAGAATGCACAATGCCGACGGCACACTGGCACCCGAGAGTCGCAGAGCTGTGCCAACGCCAATGGTGGCTGCACGCAAGATGCTGGGATTTACCAAGCGATACTACATGAGTTATCTGTCGTGGGATGAGCCCGGGCAGATAGAAGTTATAAGCGGTGCTTTCATGCTGTTGCGTAGAAAGGCCATCGACCAGGTGGGAATGCTCGATGAGGACTTCTTTATGTATGGCGAGGATATCGACCTGTCGTATAGACTGCTTAAGGGCGGTTGGCAGAACTGGTATCTGCCCCTGGATATCATCCACTATAAAGGACAGTCGACACAGAAGTCGGATTTCCGTTATGTGCATGTGTTTTATCAGGCCATGCTCATCTTCTTCCGCAAGCACTACAGTCATCTAAGCTTCTTCTTTACACTGCCGGTGAAGGTTGCGATCTACTTCCGTGCATCGCTGGCGCTGGCAGACTTGATACGTAAAAAACTGCATCTGGGATGAAACAGATAAAACTAAGAGCAATAGAGCCCGAGGATCTGGACCTGCTTTATCACATCGAGAACGATGTGGAGTTGTGGAATGTCGGTACATCAAACGTACCATACTCGCGCTACCTGCTGCACGACTATGTGGCGAACGCCAAAAACGATATCTACACCGACAGACAGGTGAGGATGATGGTGGAAAATGAAGAAGGTAATGTGATTGGAGTGGTTGACCTGGTGAGTTTCGATCCTGCCAACCGTCGTGCCGAGGTGGGAATAATAATAATGAACGATTATCGTAGACAGGGTTATGGCGCTGCTGTGATTGATGCTATCAAGGACTATGCTTTGAGAATTTTGCACCTTCATCAACTATATGCGTATGTGGATTGCGATAATAATGCATCGATGGGACTGTTTGAAAAGACTGGTTTCTGTGAGAGTGCAAAAATCAAAGATTGGCTCTTTGATGGGGTAAAATACCACGATTCTGTGCTATTTCTGTACAGATTTTAGAAAAAATGCAGTTTTTATCGTAAAAAAACGTCGAAAAGTTTTGGTAGTTCCAAAAATATCACTACCTTTGCACCCGCAAATAAGAAAAAGCGTTCTTTGGTGCGTTAGTTCAGTAGGTTAGAATGCCTGCCTGTCACGCAGGAGGTCACGAGTTCGAATCTCGTACGCACCGCAAGTTTTTTTTCATTCGTTCCATAGTAATGGTGCGTTAGTTCAGTAGGTTAGAATGCCTGCCTGTCACGCAGGAGGTCACGAGTTCGAATCTCGTACGCACCGCAAGAGTCCATCAAGATGTGAATCTTGGTGGACTTTTGTTTTTATGTAAGAAAAAACAAAGATTTTTTAGCAAAATGTTTGTGGATTCAGATTTTTGTTGTAATTTTGCAGCCGAAAAAATAACAACGACGACAAAACGACAAAACAGCGTATGTGTGGAATCGTAGGATACATCGGGAGTAAGGAAGCTTATCCCATACTTATAAAAGGCTTGCGCCGACTGGAATATCGCGGATACGATAGTGCTGGCGTAGCTCTTATCAATGACAATGGAGACTTGAACGTTTACAAGTCGAAAGGTAAAGTCGATAATCTTTGTGAATATTGTAATGATAAAAATGTAAGCGGAACTATAGGTATCGCTCACACCCGTTGGGCTACTCATGGTGAACCTTCATCGCGCAATGCTCATCCACATTATTCGGAGAGCAAAAATCTTGCTATCATTCACAACGGTATTATCGAGAACTATGCCGAGTTGAAGGAAAAGCTGCAGGCAAAGGGTGTGCACTTTGTGAGTGATACAGATACCGAGGTGCTGGTACAGCTTATAGAATATATTAAGGAACACAAGCAGGTAGACCTGCTGACCGCTGTTCAGGTGGCCCTGTATCAGGTTATCGGTGCTTATGCAATTGCAGTGCTCGACAAGAACGATGCAGACCAGATAATCTGCGCCCGTAAGCAGAGTCCGCTGGTAGTAGGTATCGGTAAGGACGAGTTCTTTCTGGGATCAGACGCCAGTCCTATCGTAGAGTACACTGACAAGGTGGTATATCTGGAGGATGGTAACATTGCAGTGATTCGTCGTGGTGAGGAGTTGCATGTAGTAAATATCCACGGTGAGGATCAGGAGCTGAAGGTTAAGACAGTGGATATCGACCTGGGTCAGATAGAGAAGGGTGGTTACCCACACTTCATGTTGAAGGAGATATTTGAGCAGCCAGAGTGCCTGACCAACTGTATGCGCGGACGTGTGAACGTAGAGGCTACTCATGTTACTCTGTCGGCTCTTATCGACTATCGCCGCCAGTTGCTAGATGCAAAGCGCGTGGTAATCGTGGCTTGTGGTACATCATGGCATGCAGGTCTGATAGGAAAGCAGATTATCGAGACTCTGTGTCGTATACCAGTAGAAGTAGAATATGCATCAGAGTTCCGCTATCGCAATCCAGTGGTAGGCAAGGGTGACGTGGTAATAGCCATCAGCCAGAGTGGGGAGACCGCCGATACACTGGCTGCTGTACAGCTTGCAAAGGAGAAGGGTGCATTTATATATGGAATATGTAATGCCATCGGTTCATCAATACCTCGTGCTACAGATACCGGTACTTACATTCACGTAGGACCCGAGATCGGTGTGGCATCTACCAAGGCATTTACCGGACAGGTAACAGTGCTCACGATGTTCGCCCTCGCACTGTCGGAGGCTAAGGGAACCGTTGACCGTCAGGAGTATCTCAAGATAGTTAAGGGACTGAGTGAGATTCCGATGAAGATACGTGAGGTGCTGCAGACTAACGACAAGGTGGCTGACCTGGCACGTACATTTACATATGCGCACAACTTCCTGTATCTGGGTCGTGGATTCTCATATCCAGTAGCACTCGAAGGAGCACTGAAACTTAAGGAAATTTCATATATCCATGCTGAGGGTTATCCCGCAGCCGAGATGAAGCACGGACCTATCGCACTGATCGATTCGGATATGCCTGTAGTAGTTATCGCTACACATAACGCGATGTACGAAAAGGTGCTCTCGAACATTCAGGAGATTAAGGCTCGTCAGGGTAGGGTTATTGCTCTGGTTTCAAAGGGTGATGACACCATATCGAAGATTGCTGATGAGGTGATTGAGTTGCCGGACGTTCTGGAATGCCTCGAACCGCTGGTTGCCACTATTCCTCTTCAGTTGTTGGCTTATCACGTTGCCGTTTGCAAAGGTAAGAACGTTGATCAGCCGAGAAACTTAGCAAAATCAGTTACTGTTGAATAAAATCAAGGGCGATTCGTTTTCTAAACGTTTCGCCTTTTTTATAAAAGAATATAGGTATTATAAAGAAAGAATATGAGAGATGTAACACTGGTCCTTTCGGACGGAACAAAATTTCACGGAAAGAGCTTCGGTAGCGAGCAGCCCGTGGCAGGCGAGGTGGTGTTCAACACTGCGATGATGGGTTATCCCGAATCGCTGACAGACCCCAGCTACGCCGGACAGTTGATGACCCTTACTTATCCTCTGGTAGGAAACTACGGAGTGCCACCATTTACTGTAGAGAAAAATGGTCTGGCTACATTCATGGAGAGCGACAAGATTTACGCTTCGGCTATAATCGTGAGCGACTATAGTCAATCTTATTCGCACTGGAATGCAAATGAGAGTCTGGCCGACTGGCTTAAGCGTGAGGGTGTGCCCGGCATTACCGGCATTGACACACGTGAGCTGACTAAGGTGCTCCGCGAGCATGGTGTGATGATGGGACAGATAATATTTGACGACGAGCCCGATAATATCCCAACAGCAGAATACGAGGGAGTGAATTGGGTTGATAAAGTAAGTTGCAAGGACGTGGTACGCTACAATGAAGGTGCCGGTAAAAAGGTGGTGCTGGTTGACTGTGGTGTAAAGAATAATATCATCCGTTGTCTGATAAACCGCGGTGTAGAAGTGATCCGTGTACCATGGAACTACGACTATACCGGCATAGAGTTTGACGGTCTGTTCCTGGCTAACGGTCCTGGTGACCCTGATATGTGTGTGGATGCTGTCGAGATACTGAAAAAGCAGATGTCGGCATCGCGCAAGCCTATCTGTGGTATCTGTATGGGTAACCAGTTGCTGGCCAAGGCCGGTGGTGCTACAATCTACAAGTTGAAGTACGGACACCGCTCACACAATCAGCCTGTACGCGAGATAGGTACCAACCGCTGCTATGTTACATCTCAGAACCATGGCTATGCTGTTGACGCCTCGACACTGGGCGATGACTGGCGTGAGCTCTTTGTAAATATGAACGACGGCTCGAACGAGGGTATACGTCATCTCTCAAACCCATGGTTCTCGAGCCAGTTCCATCCCGAGGCATGTTCGGGTCCTGTTGATACAGAATTTATGTTTGACCGTTTTATTGAGACATTATGAAAGATAACAGTATAAAGAAGGTATTGCTGCTGGGTAGCGGCGCATTGAAGATCGGTGAGGCCGGTGAGTTTGACTATAGTGGCTCGCAAGCCCTGAAGGCACTGCGCGAAGAGGGTGTGAAAACGGTATTGATTAACCCGAATATCGCCACAGTACAGACATCAGAGGGTGTGGCCGATGAGATATATTATCTGCCTGTTCAGCCATATTTCGTGGAGCGTGTAATTGAGAAAGAGCGCCCCGACGGAATACTGCTGGCATTTGGTGGTCAGACAGCACTTAACTGTGGTGTGGAACTTTATCAGAGCGGTGTACTTGAGAAGTACGGTGTTAAGGTACTGGGTACACCGGTGCAGGCAATCATGGATACTGAGGACCGCGAGCTCTTCGTAAAGAAACTGGACGAGATTGGTGTAAAGACCATCAAAAGCGAAGCTTGTTCGGACATCGAAAGCGCTCGTAAGGCTGCTGCCACACTGGGTTACCCAGTAATTCTGCGTGCTGCATATGCACTCGGCGGTCTGGGTTCTGGTTTTTGCGACAATGAGGAAGAGTTGAATAAACTCGCAGAGAAGGCCTTCGCATTCTCTCCACAGGTGTTGGTAGAGAAGTCGCTGAAGGGGTGGAAAGAGATTGAGTATGAGGTAGTACGCGATAAATATGACAACTGTATCACCGTATGTAATATGGAGAATTTCGACCCACTGGGAATACATACCGGAGAGTCGATCGTTATTGCTCCATCGCAGACACTTACCAACTCTGAGTATCATAAACTGCGTGCACTGGCTATCAAGATTATCCGTCATATCGGTATCGTGGGTGAGTGTAACGTGCAGTATGCTTTCGACCCACAGTCGGAAGACTATAGAGTAATCGAGGTTAATGCCCGCCTGAGTCGTTCGTCGGCACTGGCATCAAAGGCCACTGGTTATCCTCTGGCATTTGTAGCTGCAAAGCTGGGTATGGGTTACGGACTCTTTGAACTGAAGAACTCGGTAACTAAGACTACATCGGCATTCTTTGAGCCTGCACTCGACTACGTGGTATGTAAGATTCCACGTTGGGACCTGTCAAAGTTCCATGGCGTTGACAAAGAGCTTGGTTCATCGATGAAGTCGGTAGGTGAGGTGATGGCTATCGGTCGCAACTTTGAGGAGGCAATCCAGAAGGGACTGCGAATGATAGGTCAGGGTATGCACGGTTTTGTTGAGAACAAGGAACTGAAGATAAATGATACGGATGCTGCACTGCGCGAGCCAACCGACAAGCGTATCTTCGTAATCTCGAAGGCCATGCACGAAAAGCAGTATGACATCGACCGCATACATGAGTTGACTAAGATCGACAAGTGGTTCCTGCAGAAACTTAAGCATATCATCGATATCGATGAGCAGCTGAAGAAGCAGAACATCAACACGCTGGAAAAGGATCTGCTGCGTGAGGCTAAGGTGTACGGGTTTACCGACTTCCAGATAGCACGTGCTATCGGTTTGGAGAGCGAAAGCCGTAACATGCACGAGGCTCTGCTGCTGGTTCGTAATCGTCGTAAGCAGTTTGGTATCCTGCCTGTAGTTAAGCAGATAGATACACTGGCTGCCGAGTATCCCGCACAGACCAACTATCTGTATGTGACCTACAGCGGTGTGGCCAACGATATTCAGTTTGAGAATGATAAGAAGAGTATCATCGTGCTCGGTTCGGGTGCTTACCGCATCGGTTCGTCGGTAGAGTTCGACTGGTGCGGTGTACAGGCACTGAACACTATACGCAAGGAAGGCTGGCGCTCGGTAATGATAAACTACAACCCGGAGACTGTGTCGACCGACTATGATATGTGTGACCGTCTGTACTTCGACGAGTTGACATTTGAGCGTGTGCTTGATATCATCGATATGGAACAGCCTTACGGTGTGATAGTATCTACCGGTGGACAGATTCCAAATAACCTGGCAGTATATCTGGACGAACAGCACGTGAACATTCTCGGAACTCAGGCCGTGGATATCGACGGAGCTGAGGACCGTGCAAAGTTCTCGCAGATGCTGAACGAGATAGGTGTGAACCAGCCAGAGTGGAGCGCACTGACATCGATGGAGGATATCGACAAGTTTGTGGACAGAGTAGGATTCCCGGTATTGGTTCGTCCATCGTATGTGCTTTCGGGTGCTGCAATGAACGTATGTTCGAATAAGGAAGAGCTGGAGAAATTCCTGCAGTTGGCTGCCAACGTATCAGAGGATCACCCTGTAGTGGTTTCTAAATTCATTGAGCATGCCAAGGAAATAGAGATGGATGCTGTGGCTAAGGACGGCGAAATACTTGCCTACGCTATCAGTGAGCACATCGAGTTTGCCGGTGTACACTCGGGTGATGCTACCATCCAGTTCCCACCACAGAAGCTGTATGTAGAGACTGTGCGTCGTATCAAACGTATCTCGCGTCAGATTGCAAAGGCACTGCATATCAATGGACCGTTCAATATACAGTACATGGCTCGCGAGAACGATATTTTAGTTATCGAGTGTAACCTGCGTGCATCGCGTAGTTTCCCATTTGTAAGTAAGGTTCTTAAGCTTAACCTCATAGATCTGGCAACCAAGGTGATGCTTGGTCTGCCTGTGGAGAAACCATCTAAGAACCTGTTCGACCTCGACTATGTTGGTATCAAGGCTTCGCAGTTCAGCTTTAACCGTCTGCAGAAGGCCGACCCAGTGCTCGGAGTTGATATGGCATCTACCGGTGAGGTGGGATGTATCGGTGATAATACCGACACAGCTCTGCTCAAGGCAATGCTGAGCGTAGGCCATCGTATACCAAAGAAGACAGTTTTGCTGTCAACCGGTTCGGCCAAGCAGAAAGCTGAGATGTTGGATGCTGCCAAACAGTTGGTTGATAACGGCTACGAGCTTTATGCTACAGGAGGTACTTCGAAATACCTGACTGATAACGGTATCGAGAATACATTGGTACACTGGCCATCAGAAGATGCACAGCCCCAGGCACTCGACTTGTTGCATGAGCATAAGATCGATATGGTAGTAAATATTCCAAAGAATCTTACCACTCACGAGCTGACAAACGGATACAAGATCCGCCGCGCAGCCATTGACCTGAATGTTCCTTTGATTACAAACAGCCGACTTGCAAGTGCATTCATACATGCATTCTGTAGCATTAAATTAAATGAAATCGGTATCAAATCTTGGTCAGAATATAAGTAAAATAGAGGCGCGATAGGCTTTTATTGCCTATAAAATGCAAAAAAATGGTGTAATAATTTGGTTATTTCAAATTATTGCACTATTTTTGCAAAGTCATATTCAACTTTTTACGAAGTATTACTGACTAAAGTCATGGATGTAGCAGATACACTAGAATCTAAAATAAACCGCAGTGAGTATAAAATACTTATTGTAGATGATGTAGTGAGCAATGTCTTACTGCTTAAGATATTGTTGACTAACGAAAAGTTCCAGGTATGTACCGCGAACAATGGTACGACATGTATAGAACAGGCCAAGAAGGAGCATCCTGACTTGATCCTGCTAGATGTTATGATGCCCGACATCAGTGGCTTTGATACTGCGGTGGTACTGAAGAAGGATGAGGAAACAAAAGAAATCCCTATCATCTTCCTTACGGCATTGAATACTCCACAGGATCTGGTACACGGATTCCAGGTAGGTGCAAGTGACTTCCTTACTAAGCCATTTAATAAGGAAGAGTTGGTGATGCGTGTGATGCAGCAGATATCTCTTGTTGCAGCTAAGCGTATCATCGAACAGCAGAACCGTGATCTGCGTGCAACTCTGGCTAACCGTGACAAGATGTACTCGGTTATAGCTCATGACCTGCGTTCGCCAATGGCTAGCATACGTATGGTGCTGAATTTGGTTGTTGCTTCAACATCTCCCGAAACTGTAGGTCAGGAACTGTTTGAATTGTTGGATAAGGCAAACCGAGAATCGGAGGATGTTCACGATCTGCTGGACAACCTGCTGAAGTGGACTAAGAGTCAGACTGGACGACTGAATGTGGTTGTTCAGGATCTTGAGTTGAACGACATCATTCCTGGTGTAGTAGAGATTTTTGAAATGATTGCACAGACTAAACATATCAAACTCGACTTGCAGCCATCAGCTGATAGTCTGGTTGTAACAGCAGATAATGATATGCTGAAAACTGTTATGCGTAATTTCCTTTCGAACGCCATTAAGTTCTCGCCAGAGAATTCTACAATCGAAATAAAGATGACTGCCGAAGGTGATTTCGCAAAGATAAGTGTTACCGACCATGGTGTGGGTATTGCTGCCGATCGAATAGGTTCTATATTTAAGAAAGGTGATACAACCTACGGAACCGGTGGCGAGGAAGGCTCGGGACTTGGACTGCAGTTGTGTCAGGACTTTGCACGGAAGAATGGTGGTGACTGCTATGTAGAATCAATAGAAGGACAAGGAAGTACATTTAGTTTTACCGTACCGCTAAAGAAATAATGAATACACCTATTTATATTATAGAGGAATCTAAACTTCGCCGTAACCTCAAGCTTATCGCTGATGTTGCGGCGAATGCTGATATAGAGATTATACTTGCCTTTAAGGCATTTGCACTTTGGAAGACATTTCCAATATTCCGCGAGTATATTAATAGTACTACTGCAAGTTCGTTGTCGGAGGCTCGTCTGGCATTTGAGGAGTTTAAGGCACCAGCCCATACATACTCGCCTGCATATACCGAGGAAGAGTTCCCTGAGATTGTGAAATGTTCATCGCATATCACATTCAACTCGCTGTCGCAATACGAACGATTCCATGATCAGGCTAAATCTGTATCGTTAGGTCTGCGTGTAAATCCCGAATACTCAGAGGTGTCTACCTTATTATATAATCCATGTGCACCAGGCACCCGATTTGGTATAACTGCTGATAAACTCCCAGAGCAGTTGCCTGCCGATATCGAAGGCTTTCATTGCCATACCCTATGTGAGAGTGGGGCAGATGTGTTCCAGCGTACATTGGTACATATTGAAGAGAAATTCGCAAAGTGGTTCCCGCAGCTGAAATGGATTAATTTTGGTGGTGGTCATCTGATGACACGCAAGGACTATGATGTGGATTTGCTGATAAAGATAATTAAGGACTTTAAGCATCGTTATCCGTGGTTGAAGGTAGTACTTGAACCAGGTAGTGCTTTTGCATGGCAAACCGGTCCGCTGGTATCGCATGTAGTTGACATTGTAGAAGACAAAGGTATAAAGACTGCTATATTGGATGTAAGTTTTACATGTCATATGCCTGACTGCTTGGAGATGCCATATATGCCCGAAGTGCGTGGTGCTGAAATCGTAGAAATGGAAAAGGCTACCGAACCAATGATATATCGTCTTGGTGGTAACAGTTGTTTAAGTGGTGATTATATGGGATCTTGGTTCTTTGATCATGAATTGAAAATTGGTGAAGAGGTGATATTCGAGGACATGATTCACTACACAACGGTAAAAACTTGCACTTTTAACGGAATTTCACATCCAGCAATTGGTATGCTGCATACAGATGGACGTTTGGAGATTTTGAGGAGTTTTGGGTACGAAGATTACCGAAATCGCATGGATTAGGGCTATATTTGTAAACAAATCGATAAAATGGCACTTTTTTCGAAAAAAAATCGCTTAAAAATTTGTCAGTTCAAAAAAAAGCATTACCTTTGCACCCGCAATCAAGAGAGATGCCTCTGATAAAGAGAATAACGCGGAAATAGCTCAGTTGGTAGAGCACAACCTTGCCAAGGTTGGGGTCGCGGGTCCGAGTCCCGTTTTCCGCTCACTTGTTGAACAAAAAAGAGACGTTAAGGAATGGCCTTAATGACAAAATGCCCAGGTGGCGGAATTGGTAGACGCGCACGTTTCAGGTGCGTGTGCCGCAAGGCGTGCAGGTTCGAGTCCTGTTCTGGGCACTCTTTTTTATTCAGCTTATGTTGGAGAGGTGGCGGAATTGGTAGACGCGCTACTTTGAGGGGGTAGTGTCAATTGCGACGTGGGAGTTCGAGTCTCCTCCTCTTCACCATTTTTATTTGAAATATTTGCGGAAATAGCTCAGTTGGTAGAGCACAACCTTGCCAAGGTTGGGGTCGCGGGTCCGAGTCCCGTTTTCCGCTCTTATTATTAGGAAACCACATCTTTTTCAAACACAATGAATTTATACTTAAGATATTTTGATCGGGAAACTCTCGTAACTACTGTTGACGAGGCTATTGATTTTTTGAGTTCAATCGAAGAAATTGAAATGAATCCACTTCTTGAGGCTGATATACGTGAATACGCTTCGAGCGACGTATACTATCCTAAGAGATATAAGGTTCATCCCAGAGTATATTTCATTATTATAAAGACTGATGCACAGACAATGCAAGATTTCAAAGATAAAAAGGCTGTTCATGAACCAGAAAGTATTGAACAGGCAACTAAAAATACACCAACCCTTATGCGACTGAATGAAATAAATGATGGCTGGTATGAGGGTGTCATAGATTTTAAGCGTGTATTACTTGTTCCAGGTACAGGTAAATTCCAATATCGTGATACTCAGTTTGTGGCCCGTCTTAAGGCTGTGTCAGGTATGGAGTGCTATGACCGTATGATTGACTATCTGAGAGATAGAGTAGATACTCGTAGTCAGTTCCCATCACCCAAGGGCAAGAACTTTAAGTTCCGCTACTTAGGTAGAGCAAAATAAAAACCTTTTTAAATCGACAATTATGAATAAAGTAATGCTAATAGGCAATGTTGGTCAGGATCCTGAAGTAAGATACGTGGAACAAGGTGTGGCTGTAGCACGTGTAAGACTTGCTACGACCGAACGTGGTTATACACTTCAGAATGGAACACAAGTTCCTGATCATACTGATTGGCATAATGTGATACTATGGCGTAGACTAGCCGAGATCGTAGAGAAATATGTACATAAAGGCGATAAGCTATATATAGAGGGACGCATCCGATATACTACTTATGATGATAAGCAGGGCCAGCGTCGTTATGCTACAGAGATCTGGGCTGATAATATGGAAATGCTTTCACCAAAATCAGACAATGGATTATCTTCAACAGATCCTGAATGAAGTAACAATCATAACACCCTCTTTGGGTGCGCTGATTGCAATCTTGATAGCAGGTATATTACTTATCTTCTCAGGCTTCGCTTCGGGGTCTGAGATAGCGTTTTTCTCACTTTCTCCTACAGATCTGAGTGAACTTGATGAGGAGAGAAATGACTCGGATCGTAAAATACGTGAGCTGCGTGAGGATTCAGAGCGTACACTGGCCACAATACTGATTACTAATAATCTGGTAAATGTAACCATTATTATGCTCTGCAATTATTTCTTTGCGCATGTTATTGACTTTGGAACTGCTTATTGGTTGCAGTTTATTGTAATCACTGTATTACTTACATTCTTGCTATTGCTGTTTGGCGAGATTATGCCAAAGGTCTATGCAGGGCAGAAAGCTTTGTTATTCTGTCGTAAGGTTGCTGGCAGCATTATGATACTACGCAAGGTGTTCTATCCATTGTCATCGATACTGATTCGTTCTGGTATCATTGCAGAAAAGGTTGTTCAGAAGGAGAATCATGTACTGAGTGTAGATGATTTGGAACAAGCCCTGGAACTAACTGACGAAGAGGAACTGAAAGACGAGAAGGATATGCTTGAAGGCATTGTGCGCTTTGGAGACGAGACGGCCAAGGAAGTAATGACTAGTCGTCAGGATGTAGTTGATTTGGACTTTAGCCTGCCTTTCCCCGAAGTGTTGAAGTGTATCGTAGAAAACAATTATTCACGTATACCGGTATATCAGGATACTATCGATAATATTCGTGGAATACTGTATATTAAGGACTTGCTTCCATATCTGTCGAAGCCTGCCTCATTCCGTTGGCAGTCGCTAATTCGTCCACCATATTTCGTGCCAGAGACAAAGAAAATTGATGACCTGTTGCGAGAGTTCCAGGAGAACAAGGTTCACATCGCTATCGTGGTCGACGAGTTTGGAGGTACCAGTGGAATCATTACGCTCGAAGATATTCTTGAGGAGATTGTAGGTGAGATTAATGATGAATACGACGAGGAAGAGAAATCGTTTACCCGTATAAATGCTAATACCTATATATTTGAGGGTAAGACTCTGTTGAGCGACATATACAAGATTCTGGACCTTGATGACGAGATATTCGAAGATGTGGAAGGTGATGCAGACTCTTTGGCAGGACTACTGCTGGAGATAAAGGGAGACTTCCCTGAACTGCACGAACGCCTGGATTACAAGAACTTTACATTCGAGGTTACAGAACTTGATGGTCACCGCATCTCGAAGATAAAGGTAGTAATCCACGATACTGAGAAGTAATTACCAGCCGTAATTGCTCCAATCTACAGCATAATACCACTGGTAGTTCTTTATGCGTGTATTATACTCGAATTTAGAATCAGAACTATCGTAGTCGTTCTGGGGGAAAAACATACTAACGCATCCGTAAACACTTTCGTCGCTTGGAAACGTATAGTATTTATTTTTAATTTTAGAGTATATCGTCATCCATCTTTGGGATACCAATGAATATACTACAGCTTTGTTGTATGCGGAGATCCACTGAGAGTAATCTAATGACGGAGCGTATTTCTGGATTACTGATTTCATGTCGTACATTACCGGATAATCTAATCCAAAATAGAAAGGAAGATATGAAAGATCTAATTCCTCGGGATAGCTGGTTGCAAACGACTTTAGTACCTGATTAGTAGCTTGAGCCAGATTATCCATTTTTGACAGATCTATCGCAGATAGTGGTAAACTGTATCCAATAAAGTATGAATTAGAAGAATTGTCTATGTATGGAGGCATTTGATATGCCTCCATAAAGTAATCATAATATGTGTCGCAGATATCCTTATAGAATGTGGTAGATTGCGAAAATAGCTTTGGTAAAAGAATGTGATAAGGACCACCTTCGCCTGGAATTTCAGCAGGTGATCCAATCAGGTAGTCTGCAACATTACGGAGTTCGTATGCGCTTTCTACGCACATAAAACAGCAACAATCCGCAAATATATATTTAAATTTGGGTAGGCCTTCGAGTGCTTTCGCCATCTGGGTGATATTCATCCACCTCTCCGAATTGCTACTGTTACTGCTATTATCCCAACCTTTGTCTTGTCCGTAAGCGCGAGTATACTTGCGTGCAGATGCAATAGTGTCATTGCTAACAGCCCAACCCGTAGCATGGCCCCATAGCACAAGGGCATAGTCTTCGGATGGATAGTTATCCATAGTCCACTTAACAATCTCACGGAATTTTTGAGGATCGCTTGCATAGAATTCTTTGTCATAGCGGTAAACTTCAGTAGCTTTACCATTAGCAATCTCTACGATATGAGGATAGTTATTTGTACCAACAGAATCGATGAAAGCTATAAGACGTTGATCTTTTGAGAGAAGATATGATCCTTCTTTCATCTCTTCCAAATCGTCGGCAAGATAGGATTCGTTTGGGTATCTGGAGTCTTTTGTAAGGTTATTCTCGCCCGACATATAAACCAATACCGTATGCTGAACAACAGGCTCTGGTATTGGTTCTATATCATCCTTCTTAGAGCATGAGCAACATACTAAAATACCTATAATCGCAATTATTAATCTGTTCATATATCAATTTTTGCGGCAAAGGTACGAATAAATAATATATAATGGATGATTTTTAATTGTTTTTTGCTATCTTTGCACCTCAAAATAAAGGAAATAATGAGAAAACTATATATTCTGCTGACATTATGCATGCTGATGTTCGGCGCTAACGATGGATTTGCACAACGCTCAAAATACAATAAGAACCACTCGAAACATCGTACACAAAGGGTGGTGAGCAAACATAAGAAGAATAAGAAGTCGAAGAAACGGACGGTTGCTGCTTTCCGACCAGATTCACGATTGCTTAATGATCCGTATTACGATCCTTTCTTGCAGTGTGAGGATACATGTAGCCATGTACATGGCATCGACTTATCGCATTATCAGGGTGAGGTGTTTTGGGAAACTGTAGGAGATAATACCAAGATGGCTTATGTATATCTGAAGGCCACTGAAGGTGGTGATCATATAGATGCACAATACGAGCGTAATATCGAACTGGCTCATCGACATGGACTGAAGGTTGGATCGTATCATTTCTTTAGGCCAAAAACGCCACTAGTAACTCAGTTGCAGAACTTTATCACCCAGTGTCGTCCTGGTGAACAAGATCTGATACCTATGATTGATGTGGAGACAACTGGCGGACTGCCAACAGATGAATTCTGTGATTCTCTATTAACCTTCTTAGATATGGTAGAGCAGGCATATCATCAGCAGCCTCTGATATATACTTTCAGAAACTTCTATAATCGCCATCTTATTGGTCAGATAGATAGTTATAAACTAATGATTGCTATGTATACCGATGAGGAGCCGGTATTAGCTGATGGTAGAGATATCACAATGTGGCAATACACTAGTCATGGTAGGATTATAGGAATAAGAGGTAGCGTTGACAAGAGTCGTTTTTTGGGCGATCATGGTTTGCGCGAGATAAAATTCAACCATGTGCGACGACTCGAAAAACATGTGTCATTCTTCAATGTGCGTAAGGGAGTGGGCAAATGATGCAAAGAAGTTTGTAAGTGCCTCGGAAGGAATAAAACGCATGTACCTGGCCGAACGCTTAATGTGACTAATCAGTGCTCCGCCATTGCTTGTGTGCACAAAGATGCTGTCGGGTGACTGCGAGAAGTAGAAGTCTTGGTGATCGTTGGTATACTCTGCCAACTCTTTGGCTACAATTGTAGTATTCTTGTCAACATTGCCTTGGGCAAAGGGAATGTCGTTAGAATCTACCCCAAATAACTCTATCAATAGAGCACCCTCTAGTTGTGCCATCTGCTGGAATCTTAGTTTTTTGAGCCATTCCGAAAGAGTACTATAGTCGACTTTACTGTCTTTATCTTTTATCATCAGCCCTAAATCGATAAGTAGTCTAAGTGGCAGACCTTCGTTTAGAATGTGACGTGCTATCCTAATAATATGAATCAGCATCTTGCGAGTGTTGAGGTCCGACTGCTCATCGTCTAGAATATTCTGCAGTTGACGGTTTAGTATAGGATTTGTAAGTTTGTATGGTTTTAGCAATTCTTCTTCTTCATCGTTCTTTTGGGCTTCGGTTACTTGAGCCCATTGTATCCATTGGGCTTCGGTTAGATTAACAAAAAACTGCTCCTTGCATTTTTTCAGTCCCTTGTATGCATAAGGCTGTACATCGTGAAGGATGGACAACTGGTGAAGTTTGTCCCATTTATGGACAGACATCGGCTCAAGTGTTTCTGTAGTATTGAAAACACCACATCTTAATAATCTGAAGAAGTTTCGCTGTATAGTGTTCATGAGAATCTTTTTGGATAACGTAGAAGGATGGATAGTATTGCTACCAATCCCAGAGTAAATGGATAGTAAAGATAGGGTAGGATAGATACCGGATTGACTGAGGCTAGTCCTGCAGCTATCAGTATCTGTGCACCATAGGGAATAAGGCCCTGTACTGTGCATGAGAATGTATCGAGTATTGATGCACACTTTTTATTGTCAACACCATATCTGTCGCCTATCTGTTTGGCTATGCTACCTACAGTAAGTATCGCTACTGTGTTATTTGCCGTACAAACATCAACAAGTGATACAAGTGTTGCAATGCTGAACTCTGCACCACGTTTGCCATTTACACGACGTGTAAGTAGCTTTATTATGAAATCTATACCGCCTTGATGTTTTATCAGTTCAAGCATACCACCGGCCATCATTGTGACAATAATAAGCTCGCCCATCGACAAAATGCCTTCGCCCATAGCCCCAAACCATCCATATATGTCCATAGAGCCAGTGATGATGCCGATTATACCACACAAAACAATTCCGAGTGTAAGTACGGCCATAACGTTCATTCCACATATGGCTGTAATTAGCACTGTAAGGTATGGTATTACTTTCACCCATTCTACAGCAGGAATCTGTTGTGGAGCAGCTGTGTTCTGACCTAGAATAAAGTAGACAATCAGTATGACCAAGGCTGCGGGGGCAACTATAAAGGCGTTTACCCTGAACTTATCGCTTAATCGGCATCCCTGTGTCTGAGTGGCCATGATAGTGGTATCAGAAATGAATGAAAGATTATCGCCAAAAAACGAGCCACCTACTATTATAGCGGTCATCATAGCTACGTCAGCTCCAGTTTCCTGTGCTAGTCCCACAGCAATAGGAGTAAGGGCGGCTATGGTACCAACGCTGGTTCCTATTGATAGTGAAATAAAGCATGCTGCCAGAAACATGCCGGCAAAGATCATTTGTGGTGGCAGGAAACTTAAAGCCAGATTAACCGTAGCATCAATACTGCCCATGTTCTTTGCTGAATGAGCGAATGCTCCGGCTAAGACAAATATCCATATCATTAGCATCATCTGTTCGGTGGCGGCACCACGACTATAACTGTTTATGCGTTGCATCAGTGGCATGCCTTTAAAAATACTGATGGCATAGATGCTGGAAACCATAAACGCTACAGTTATGGGAATCTTGTAAAAGTCACCAGCTATGATGCTGGTGACTAAATAAAACAGGATAAACACCACTATTGGTGATAATGCTATGATACCTTTCTTCACAGTGTTACACCGTTTTTAAAGATTGATATTTCACGATAATCGTTCTCTTCGTTCTTTGCCTTTTCGCCACTGGCAACCGATAATACTTTGTCGATAAACTCGGGAACTAATTCCTGCATGGTTCTTCCCTCAATCAGCTGACCTGCAGAGAAATCAATCCAACTCCTCTTACGGCTGGCCAAATCAGGATTGGTGGCAATCTTCATTGTGGGAACAAATGTTCCAAATGGTGTGCCTCTACCGGTGGTGAATAGTACCAAGTGACAACCACAAGAGGCTAGGGCGGTAGATGCTACAAGATCATTGCCTGGGGCCGAAAGTAGGTTCAGACCAGGATTCTGTAGTCTGTCGCCATATTCCATTACTCCGCTAACAGGAGCCTTTCCGCATTTCTGTGTGCATCCCAGTGCCTTATCTTCGAGGGTAGAAATACCACCGGCCTTATTGCCTGGACTTGGATTTTCACCAACGGGCTCGCCATGTGAGAGGAAGTAATTTTTAAAGTTGTTGATCATTGAGACTGTCTGGTTGAACAATCCTTCTGTCCGGCAACGGTTCATTAGGATAGTCTCTGCACCAAACATTTCAGGAACTTCGGTCAAAACCGATGTGCCGCCTTGTGCAACTAACCAATCGGAGAATTCGCCTACCAGCGGATTGGCTGTGATACCTGAGAATCCATCGGATCCTCCACACTTCAATCCTACGCGTAATTTGCTAACGGGTACTTCGGTACGTTTATCCTTGCTGGCGAGCTGATATAAACTGCGCAGGATTTCCATACCAGCCTCCATTTCATCATCTACACGCTGTGTTACTAGCAGTTTGATTCTGTCCTTGTCGTAATCACCAAGCATCTTCATAAAGTCCTCTGGCTGGTTGTTCTCGCATCCCAGACTTAGCACCAATACAGCGCCTGCATTTGGGTGCAGACAGATATCTCTGAGTACTTTACGTGTATTCTCGTGGTCCTCTGACAGTTGTGAACAGCCATAGTTATGATGCCATGCATATATAGCGTCCACTCCTTGTTCGCCAGTCTCCTTCTTCAACTCTTTTACAAGTCTTTCTGCAATGCCGTTCACGCAACCTACAGTAGGTACAATCCATACCTCATTACGGATGCCGACATCACCATTCTTGCGAATATATCCCTTAAAGAATCTGTTCTCGTTTTTGATGTTAAGTTCCTCGTTTACAGGACTGTATGAGTATTCAAGAGTTCCTGATAAGTTGGTCTTAAGATTGTTCTCGTTTACCCAATCGCCTGCTTTAAGATCTTGCATTGCATGACCGATAGGGTAACCGTATTTTATGATGTCGGTACCCTTTTTCGCGTCCATGATCAGAACCTTGTGTCCTGCGGGCGTGTCTTGATTTACTGTAATCTGCTGACCGTCAATCTCGATAATGTCTCCCTTCTTTTTGGGCTGAAGGCACACAACAACCGAGTCGGCCGGATTGATTTTAAGAAATGTAGCTTGTTCCATTTTTCCTTTATTATTTTGTTTTAGTTTAAATTGCTGTTCTACGATAGAAATCTACGTTCTCCTTTGTAAGGATTTCAATTGGCATGTAGTTAACAGGATTTACGGCACGCTTCATCACGATAGCGTTAAACAGTGCGTCAACACTGGCATATCCCTGCTGATATGCATGCTGGGCTATCAGGAACGAAATGCTTCCCTTGCGTACACACTCCTCATTCTTGGCCACCATATCATATCCCATGATCTGCACGTTTCTGCGATTGCTTTTCTGAAGGAATTCGCCAACGATATGTGCTTTCGAATTAAATGTAATACAATGATGTACGTGCGGGTGCGTAGAGAAGAACTTCTCAAGTATTCCATCATAGTCCTTATGGTCCTCATCCAATGGAAGATCTACCTCGGTAATCTTAATCTGTGGGAAGTGGTCTACCATATAATGGCGGAAACCAGTCTCACGGTTTGCCTGCTGTTTTGATCCCACTATTCCGTCGCGTGTCTGCTTCATCAGTGCAATCTCTTTCTCCTTGTTAGCAATTAGCATAAGCATCTTTGCGGCAAAATATCCACTGGCAAAAGAATCTTGACCAAAGAATGAAAGTGGTTTAAGGTCGGGCATATATGAGTCGAGCAGTACATATGGAATGTTGCGCTCGGTCAGTTTCTCTGTAAATCTGGATGTCTGCTCCAAAGTAGATGGCACAATTATCACTCCGTCAATCTTTGCGGTAAACAATTCACGTACCATTTTTGTGAATGCTGGTGGATTGAAACGCTCGTAATATATAAATTTAAGCTTAATGCCAAAATCGCGGCGGAACTCTGTACAAGCCATGGCACCTTCTTCAATCTCATCCCAATATGCTTCCTGCTCATGCTTAGGCAGCACGCAATAGAATGTATATTCCTTATTATATGCTAGAGCTGATGCATACATGTTGGGACGGTAATCCATCTCTTCGAGTGCCTTGTTTACCTTTTCCAATGCATTTTTCGACACATTTGGACGATTGTGTAACACACGATCTACTGTACCTGTTGATACGCCCGCTCTTGCAGCAATATCCTTAATAGTAATATTTTCTTTTGCCATAATCTAAGATATTTTGTGCAAAGGTACATATTTTTTCTGATTCACCAAACATCTTGGGCAAATAATTGCCGCGAAATCGTTTCCGTAATATTTTTGGCTGAAATACTCTCAAAAATTTGCGTGGGTCAAAAAAACTTGCTATCTTTGCCTCGCAAACGAAAAAAAGTAAATAGAAATATATCAAAAAAATCAAACAAAGCAATGGCAAAAATTGTAACTTTGGGCGAGATTATGCTCCGCCTTTCGCCTCAGGGCAACGATCGTTTCATTCAGAGTGAGTCTTTCCGCATCATCCCTGGTGGTGGTGAGGCTAATGTAGCTATATCTGTGGCTAATTATGGTCACGAGGCATATTTTGTTTCAAAGCTTCCTAAGCACGAAATCGGACAGATTGCTGTAAATGCACTTCGTCGTTATGGTGTTAACACCGAGTTTGTAGCTCGTGGTGGTGATCGTGTAGGTTTGTACTATGCCGAGACTGGCGCATCAATGCGTCCTTCAAAGGTTATCTATGACCGCGCTCATTCTTCTATTGCTGAGGCTGATCCATCTGACTTCGATTTTGATAAGATTATGGAAGGTGCTGCTTGGTTCCATTGGAGTGGTATTACACCAGCTATCTCGGATAAGGCTGCTGAACTGACCAAACTGGCATGTGAGGCTGCTAAGCGTCATGGTGTTACTGTATCAGTTGACCTGAACTTCCGTAAGAAGCTTTGGACCAGCGAGAAGGCAATTTCAATCATGCGTCCACTTATGAAGTATGTAGATGTATGTATAGGTAATGAGGAGGATGCAGAGCTCTGCCTTGGTTTCAAGCCCGATGCTGATGTAGAGGGTGGTCAGACTGACGCAGCAGGTTACGAGGGTATCTTCAAGCAGATGATGAAGGAGTTTGGATTCAAGTATGTTGTTTCTACTCTTCGTGAGAGCTACAGTGCTACTTATAATGGTTGGAAGGCCCTTATCTATGATGGTAAGGAGTTCTATCAGTCAAAGCGTTATGAGATTAATCCTATCATCGACCGCGTAGGTGGTGGCGATTCATTCTCAGGTGGTCTTATCCATGGTCTGCTTACTAAGGCTACTCAGGGCGAGGCTCTCGAGTTTGCTGTTGCAGCATCAGCACTTAAGCACACTATCAATGGTGACTTCAACCTTGTTTCTGTTGACGAAGTAGAGTCGCTTGCAGGCGGTAACGCTAATGGTCGAGTTCAAAGATAAATTAGATTATGAAACAGTTTGAATATAAAGTAATTAACTGCGTGATTGGTGTCGAGAAGAAGCTCAATCAACTGGGTTTTGAAGGTTGGGAGTTGGTTTCGGCCGAATGTGGTAAGTACATTTTCAAACGTGAATATAAGGAATAATTATGGCAAAGTTTGATAAATTGCAGGTGATGGCAAAGATTGCCGAGGCACCTATGGTTCCAGTTTTCTATAACAAGGACGTCGAAGTTTGTAAGAATGTAGTAAAGGCTTGCTACGAGGGCGGTGTTCGTGCTTTCGAGTTCACTAACCGTGGCGACTTTGCTCAGGAGGTATTTGGCGAGTTGGTAAAGTGGGCCGACAAAGAGTGCCCTGAGCTGGCTTTGGGTATCGGTTCAGTTGTTGACGCTCCCACAGCAGCTATGTACCTGCAGCTGGGTGCCTGCTTCGTAGTAGGTCCGTTGTTCAACCCTGAGATTGCACCTGTTTGCAACCGTCGTCTGGTACCTTACTGCCCTGGTTGTATGACTGTTTCTGAGATTGGTAAGGCTCAGGAGTTGGGTTGTGACCTGACAAAGGTATTCCCTGGTGATGTGGTAGGTCCTAACATGGTTAAGGGCCTGAAGGCTCCAATGCCTTGGTCGAAGATTATGGTTACTGGTGGTGTTGCTCCCGAGGAGGAGAATCTCACTAAGTGGTTCAAGGCCGGCGTATTCTGCGTAGGTATGGGCTCTAAGCTCTTCCCAAGCGATAAGGTTAAGGCTGGTGACTGGCAGTACGTTACCGATAAGTGCCGCGAAGCACTCGGTTACGTTGCTAAGGCACGAGCATAATTATCAAATACTTAGTCCCTCTCGCCAAGTAACGGACGAGGGGGACTCTTTCTTAACTAACATGAAACTTTGGCTATTCATATTATCAACCATACTTATATCAGCCTGTTCGCGCCCTGATAGGCAAGCGGTGGACAAGTTGAATTCTCAATCTTATGCCTATCACTATCGAAATATTGATTCTACCGAAGCCCTTGCACGCCGTTCGTTTGAATTGGCAGAAAACTATCCAGCTGGTCGTGCTGAGGCTCTTAACAATATGGCATTTGTAAACATCGTACGTATGCGTTACGATGATGCAGAACAACAACTGAACGAAGCTGTTGAGACTACAGACAATCAACTGCAACAGCTGATAGCTTACGTACAGCAGATGCGACTTTGTCAGCGACGTTCGCGCAATCGTGAGTTTCATGAGTATCGTGAAATGGCCAATCGAACTTTGCGTCGTATTTATGAGGAACGCGATGAGCTAAATGAGCGCGACCTTAAGCAGTTGTTATATGCAGAAACGGAGTATGCTATCGTCAATTCTACATATTATTATTATGTAGGCTTGGAACAGCAGTCGATAGATGCTCTCGAAGCAATAGATCCAGATGAGGTACAGCGCGATACTGCACAGTATCTTAATTACCTGTATAATATTGGTGCAGGTGGTATTATCACTCAGGGTACGCAACAGGAGATAAACCAGCAGGAGTTTGATAAGTTGATGCGGTGTTTCCTTACGGCACGTAAAGGTGATTACCCGTATTTCGCTGCCAATGCTCTGGAGGCACTTTCTGAGCATCTTATGGATCCGGATTATCGCCAACAACTTACAGAAGATAATCTTCCGGCGATGAAGTTTATTAATCCTGTAGGTGTTGATGACGAGATGTTGCCTGTATTCCTGGCAGAAAACGCTTTGAGCATATTTGAACGTTATGGTGATGTATATCAGATAGCGGGTGCATATCGTACTCTGGCTTCGTGCTATCGACAAATAGGCGACTATCGTTCGGCTCTTTATAATTTGGAGCAAGCTCTATCGGATAGCATTATCAATCAGGCTCCCGATCTGGTTGCTTCTATCCGCGAACAGCTTAGCGTGGCTTACGCTGCAATCGATGACAAGCAGCAGAGTGATGAAAACCGCAATATTTATCTGGATTTGCAGGAAACAACCCGTCAGGATCGTCAACTTGAGGCCCGTGCATATCAGTATGAACGACAGTTGTCACAGCTTAACATGATGCTTATAGCGGTAGTTGTGGCTATTGTGCTGTTGCTGTTCTCATTGTGGTTGTTTAACTATCTGAATAAGAAGCAATCTAAGACTAATGAGCCTGATAATATTTTCGAGCAGAAGAGTGAACAACTAGCTGCTCAGATGTTACAGGTAGAGAATAATGAACGACGTAATCTTGAGCAGCGTGCTAAAGTTTCGTTGATATGCAACATCACACCGTTCATCGACAGAATGATACACGAGGTATCGCGACTACAGAATGATGCTCCTGACCGTGAAGAGCGTCTTGCGTATATACGTGAACTTATCGATCAGATTAATTCGTATAACGATGTGCTTACATACTGGATCCAATTGCGTCAGGGTGAACTAAGTCTGCATGTAGAGAGCTTCCCATTGCAGCCTTTGTTTGACGTGCTTTATAAGGGACGCACATCTTTCCAGATGAAGGGGGTAGAGCTGAATGTGGAAGCAACCGATGCTGTAGTAAAGGCAGACCGTGTGCTTACGCTATTTATGTTGAACACTCTTGCCGACAACGCCCGTAAATTTACTGATCGTGAGGGTAGGGTTGACGTTTCTGCTACACAGACTGCTGATTATGTCGAGATATCTGTAGAAGATACCGGAAGTGGAATGACCGATGAACAACTAGAGCATCTTTTTGATCATAAGATAGTTGAAGGTCATGGCTTTGGTCTACTTAACTGTAAGGGCATTATAGAGAAGTATCGTAAAATAAGCCAGATATTCTCTGTATGTCAAATTGGTGCAACGAGTACGTTTGGTAAAGGCTCGCGCCTATATTTCCGTTTGCCTAAGGGGATTGCTCGCATAATTATTGCCTTGTTGTCTCTTGTTCCTATGCACATGCAGGCTCAACCTGATAAGATAGATAATCTGGGTATGGCAAGCATATATTCTGATTCGGCCTATTTCTGTAATATTAATGGAGAATATGAGCGTACGCTTATATTTGCTGATTCTTGTAGATATTATCTTAATAAACATTATCTTAGTCAGGTTCGTCGTGGTCATTATCTGATGCGCCAGATGGGCAATCCTTCATTAATGGCACCTGAGATTAAGTGGTATCACGATAGTATCAAGACCAACTATCATATCATTCTTGACATCCGTAATGAGAGTGCTGTAGCTGCTTTGGCACTACACGAGTGGCAATTATATAGCTATAACAACCGTATCTATACACAACTGTTTAAGGAGATGTCGGCTGACGTAACGCTTGGTGAGTATTGTAGTACCATGCAACAATCGCAAACCAATAAGACTATAGCTATCATCATGCTGATGCTCCTTATGATATCTATTATCCCAGCATATTATCTGCTATACTATCGCCATCGTCTTTATGACAGATTCGTGCGAGAACAGCAACGTATAACCGATCTTGAGATGCTGGATGATGAATTGCATCGTGCCGAACTCGAAGATAGTAATCTGCACGTATCGAATGCTGTTCTAGACAATTGCCTGTCGGCACTTAAGCACGAAACTATGTATTATCCATCGCGCATTCAACAACTGTTGGATACTGGTGATATGGAGTCACTTGGCGAGGTTACTACATATTATCGTGAGTTGTATGGTGTGCTCAGTCAGCAGGCTCTGCGCCAGACTGAACGTACACGACTGCATCTTAAACCTCTGCATGATGATATCTTAGGTGATGAGACACTTGTGCGCTACCTCTTTGATATACTCCGTAAGTTGGCAGGTAGAAAGTTGCAGCCAGAGTATACCAAACGTGATGGCGGATATGTTGAGGTGCGTGTGCCTATGCCGGAACTCAAACTGACAGAGGCCGAAGCTGCCGATCTGTTTACTCCGTCTAAGGATCATTTGCCTTATCTGCTTTGTCGCCAGATAGTTCGTGACCTGGGCGAGGCAACCAACCGTCGTGGTTGCGGTATTTATGCCACTATACAAGATAATACAACAAATATGATTATAACATTACCAAGCGTATGGAAAAGTTCAAAGTAATAATAGTAGAGGATGTGCCCCTAGAACTTAAGGGTACTCTCGGAATTGTAAGAAGTGATATCCCTGAGGCCGAAGTTATTGGTACTGCCGAGAACGAGCAGGCTTATTGGCGATTGATTAAGCAGCAGGTTCCTGATCTGGTCTTGCTCGATTTAGGTCTGGGAGGATCTACTACAGTGGGCGTAGAGATATGTCGTCATACCAAGGAGACATATCCTGATGTAAAGGTGCTTATCTTTACAGGCGAAATCCTGAACGAGAAACTCTGGGTTGATGTTCTTGATGCAGGAGCTGACGGTATCATCCTTAAGACAGGTGAACTCCTTACACGTCGTGACGTTTCGGCTGTTATGGATGGCAAACAGCTTGTGTTCAACGAACCTATACTCGAGAAGATTGTTGAGCGCTTTAAGCGTGCCGTCAGTGGGGAACTTGTGAAACAAGAGGCCATCGTAAATTATGAGATTGATGAGTACGACGAGCGTTTCCTGCGTCACTTGGCACTAGGCTTTACAAAGGAACAGATTACTAACCTGCGCGGTATGCCATTTGGCGTGAAGAGTCTCGAGAAACGTCAGAATGAGCTGATCCAAAAGCTGTTCCCTGAAGGTGCCAGTGGTATTAATGCTACACGTCTTGTAGTGCGTGCTCTAGAGTTACGTATACTCGATATCGATAATCTGGAAGCTGATGAAGAGTAGCCGATTGTGCATGGTGCTTTTGGTGGCTGAGGGCGTGTTGGTCATCGTGTCGTGGTTGCTTTCTGCACTGCGACTCGAAGGCGTGCGCTCTATGCTGTCGTCAGAGGGTATCCGTTGGTTCGTTGGTGGTTTCTCCAATATCGTTGCTAGCCCTTTGCTCGCGTGGCTATTACTTATCCTTATAGCATGTGGTAGCATACAGCAGAGTGGGGTGATATCACTTTTCAGAAGTAAAGGCAATATGTCGTTTCGCGATCGTCTTGCCTTACGTGTAGCAAGTGTATTTATTATCCTCTATGCTATTGTTATCTGCATGCTTACCATTATGCCCCATGCCATTCTACTCTCAGTCAAGGGCAGCCTGTTCCCATCGGCCTTCAGTCGTAGCATTTTGCCTATTGTATGTTTTGGCGTTACCTTATTCTCGGTAGTCTTTGCTATGATGTCGGGACATAAAAAAACAGGAGAGGACATTATCGACATTCTCTCCTATGGAATTCGTCAGGGTGCCTCGTATATTATAGTATATATACTAGCTATACAGTTTTACGCCTCATTGCGCTTTGTCTTTGGATAGCGATTATTTGCATGGTAACTTTATACTTGTTTCTGCCGTAGATACAAACTGTTTCTACGGCAGAAACAAGTTGTTCCGATGAAGGGAACTACCCCTAAAGTTTCATTCGAACACTTTGAAAGTATCATCCGAACAAGTCGTAGGGATGACTCGAACAACTTATAGACTTAGCATGTTGCCTATCTGGTAAACCAGCATACTTACAACCCATGCCACAACCGTAGTATAAACAGCTGCAAAACAGGCCCAGCGCCACGAACCTGTCTCGTTCTTAATGGCTGCGATTGTGGCGATACATGGGAAGTAAAGCAGTATAAATATTAGATAGGCATAAGCTGCCAGCGGTGTTATACCCTCCTGTAGCATTGTTTGGCGTAGGTGGGTGTATTTCTCTGTATCATCGCTAAACTCCTCGTCGTCGCCAAACGAGTCGTCACCGCTGTATAGTACGCCGATAGTTGATGCAACAATCTCCTTAGCTCCCACACCTGCCAACAGTGATACGTCAAGCTTCCAGTTGAATCCTTGAGGAGCGAATACTGGCTCGATAGCTTTACCCATGCGTCCAATATAACTCTGTTCCTGTTGCTGCTCTTGTGGAATGCTCTCGTTGTGTGGGAAGTAGCCTAAGGCCCATACAATAATGCTGGCCACAAGGATAATTCCTCCCATCTTCTTCAGGTATTCTTTTCCTTTCTCCCATGTGTGTCGCCAGATAGCCTTTGGTGTAGGCCAGCGATAAGGTGGCAGCTCCATTACGAAAGGAGTGTCTTCGCCCTTTATAACTAACGATGAGAATATCTTGCTTACGATTACTGATACCACGATTCCTATAGCATACAGCGAAAGCAGTACCCATGAGCGGTATTGCAGCGAGAAGAATGTTCCAGCTATCATAATATAGATAGGTAGACGAGCAGAGCACGACATGAATGGTAGTATCATCATTGTGATGATACGCGATCTGCGACTTTCGATAGTACGTGTTGCCATCACAGCAGGAACATTACATCCAAATCCCATGATAAGTGGGATGAATGATTTTCCGTGCAGTCCCATTTTATGCATCAGTTTGTCCATGATAAATGCTGCACGTGCCATATATCCCGAATCCTCCATCAGCGAGATGAAGAAGTATAGTATCAATATCTGTGGCAGGAATACAATCACACTACCAACACCGCCGATTACTCCATCTACCAGCATTGCCTTCAGAGGACCGTCGGACATAGTATCCGTCAGTTTTTCGCCAAGCCACGCAACACCTTCTTCAATCCAATCCATGGGGTATTGTCCCAGCGTAAAGGTGGTTTGGAACATGATGTATAGTAACAAGAAGAATATTGGGAATCCCAAATACTTGTGCGACAACAACCAGTCTATTTTATGGGTCATCTTATATGTATCCTTCTTATGACCGGTCTTGTATTCTGCCTCCTTTAGAGCTCCATTGATAAAACCATACTTGGCGTCCATAATTGCTGTCTCAGAGTCGCTGCCAGTTTCCTCTTTTACACGTGCTGAGGCTTTGTCGCGCTCTGTGGCCAGATGATGGAAATCTTGTATACGCTGTTCGCCAGCCATGTGTGTGCCGAGATAATCCAACACCTGACTATCGTGCTCCAATAGTTTCAGTGACAGGTATCGGGTAGAGTAGTGCTGGGTGATGTGTTCATCAGCCTTAAGATACTTCTGAATATGTGATATTCCATCCTCAATCTCGTGTCCGTAGTTGATATGCAGGTGGCGCGAAAACTTACTAGTGCCCTCATAAACCTGAATCACGGCGCGGAACAACTCCTTTACACCCATACCGTTCTTAAAAGAAGTTGGTATCATAGGTGTACCAAACAGTGTACTAAGTGTGTCGATATTCACATAGTCGCCACGTCTTTCAAACTCATCGTACATATTCAGTGCGCACACCATGCGTATGTTCATATCAACCAGCTGAGTGGTAAGATACAGATTACGTTCCAAGTTTGATGAGTCGATAACGTTTATGACCACATCAGGCATTTTTTCTGTAAGATGTTCACGCACATATAGCTCTTCGGGCGAATAGCATGAAAGCGAGTATGTACCAGGCAGATCGGTAAGGTTAAACTCATATCCGAACATCGAAGCATGCGCCTCGGTAGCATCAACAGTTACACCAGAGTAGTTACCCACATGTCCGTGTGCACCCGATGCATAATTAAAAAGTGATGTCTTTCCGCAGTTGGGATTACCAACCAGTGCCACATTGATGGTGCGGCGCTCTTTCATTGCCTCGTGGCGTATATAGTCATCTTCGTGACGATTCTTGTCGGTTGCAAGGTTGTTAAATGTAGTAGCCTCGAATGGTGTATCGGCCGAAACAACCTCGATATTGTCGGCCTCCTGATGTCGCAGACTTACCTCATATCCCATCAGTTTATATTTTACGGGATCTTGTAGCGGAGCATTTAATAACACCTCAACTTCTTGTCCGCGGATAAATCCCATTTCGATGATGCGCTTGCGGAATCCACCATGGCCCAACACCTTAACTATTATGCCTTTTTCTCCTGTTTTCAGTTCCGAAAGTTTCATAACTCTTTGATTTTGAGTGCAAAGGTAATAAAAAAAACTTGCAACTCGATTGCAAAGAGTCGCAAGTTTTATAAAATACCTAAAAATGATGATAGGTTATTCTGTCTCAAAGTAATTCTCGAGCTCAGCTTTGGCACTTCCGTCGCCATTAGGCAAATCGCGAACAATATGACCTTTCTCCAGTAGCGCTATGCGTGTAGAGATGTCGATGGTGTGTGCCAGGTTATGGCTTGAAACCAGAATGGTAGCACCTGTCTGCTTGTTGTAGTCAGTCAGTACGTGCTTAAGCGTATTCTGGCTCGATGGGTCGAGGAAGTTGAATGGCTCATCAAGAATCACCAGTTTGGGGCGATTGAACAGAGCGGAGATGATTCCAACCTTCTGCTTGTTACCAGCCGAGAGGTTGCGTATCAGTTTCTTCTGTCCGAATATCTCGCCAGCGGCCAATTTCTCAAAATCCTTCAGCCTCTCGTCGACCTGTGCCTGAGTCATATTTGTAATCTTGCCGATAAAGGCAAAGTACTCCTCAGGTGTAAGGAAGTCGATAAGAAATCCCTCATCGATGTACGAACCGGTGCTTGCCTTCCATTCTTCGCTCTGTGCGGGGTTGATTCCGTCGAGCGCTACTTCACCCTCATCGGGTTTCAGTAGGTCAAGAAGCATGCGGAAGAGTGTAGTCTTACCGGCTCCGTTATTACCTACAAGACCAAGGATGTCTCCATCGTTTACCTGGAACTGTTCGATGTCACAGGCAATGGTCTTGCCAAACGCTTTCTTCAGATCTTTAATGGTTATCATATAGCTCAAAGTTTATATTTAGACTATTCCTTTTCCGTGACAGTTCTTAAACTTCTTACCTGATCCGCAAGGACATGGATCATTACGTCCGGGCAGTTTGTCCTTAACGATTGGTTCGTGGTTCTGCTGGGCACGTGTGTCGTGCTGAGCTGCTGCCTGCTGATTGCGGTCAACCAACTGCTCCTCGCTGATGTTCTGCTTGCTCTCGGTGTACTGCTGGCGCTGAGTGTGCTGCTCAGGAGCAGCCTCCTGTACCTGCTGCATCTCAGGTATCTGTGCTCGTGTCAGGATAGAGCAGATGCGGTTGTACATCTCGTTGATCATCTCATCCCATACCTTAGCACTCTCCAACTTGAAGATAAGCAATGGATCTTTCTGCTCGTACGATGCGTTTTGTACAGAGTGCTTCAGTTCATCGAGCTGACGCAGGTTCTCCTTCCAAGAGTCATCGATGATATGCAGCAGAATGCTCTTCTCAAACTCCTTAACGATACTCTTGCAGTCGCTCTCGTATGCGTCCTTAAGGTTACATGGGATGTTGAACATCTTACGACCATCGGTCAGGGGCACCATAATGCGCTCATAGATTTGTCCCTGAGTCTCGTATACCTGCTTGATGATAGGTTGTGCAACGGTCTGGATACGCTCAGTCTTTCTGTTGAAGTTGCCGATAGCTGCCTGGAAGGCATTCTCTGTCAGTACCTCGCGTGGCTGATTTATGAACTCCTCGCTGCTGAATGGAACCTCCATAGAGAGAATGTGCAGGAACTCCTCCTTCACACCCTGATAGTCTCCAGAGTTCTCGATAATGTTAACTACACGGTCCCAGATGATATTAGCGATATCCATACCGATACGCTCACCCATCAGGGCGTGGCGACGCTTCTCGTATATTACGGTACGCTGCTTGTTCATCACATCATCGTACTCGATAAGGCGCTTACGTATACCGAAGTTATTCTCCTCAACCTTCTTCTGGGCGCGCTCGATGCTCTTAGAGATCATAGGACTCTCGATCATCTCGCCATCCTTGAATCCCAGACGGTCCATTACTGATGCGATACGCTCAGAGGCAAACAGACGCATCAGCTTATCCTCGAGTGATACATAGAATACTGATGAACCAGGGTCACCCTGACGTCCGGCACGACCACGCAGCTGGCGGTCTACACGACGGCTCTCGTGGCGCTCTGTACCGATTATGGCCAGACCACCTGCAGCCTTTACTTCGGGCGACAGCTTGATATCGGTACCACGACCTGCCATGTTGGTGGCGATGGTTACGGCACCCTTGCCGTTGGTGCTTTGTCCGGCCAGTGCTACGATGTCGGCCTCCTTCTGGTGCAACTTGGCATTAAGCACCTGATGGGGGATACCCTCGCGCTTGCCTGTCTCAGGATTTACATACATATCGAGCATACGGCTCAGTAACTCTGATATTTCTACCGATGTGGTACCAATCAGTGTAGGACGGCCCTGATTTCTCATCTTTACAACTTCCTCGATTACAGCCTTATACTTCTCACGAGCGGTCTTATATACGCGGTCGTCCTGGTCGTTACGGATTACTGGACGGTTTGTCGGAATCTCAACTACATCCAGCTTGTAGATATCCCAGAACTCACCTGCCTCAGTTGAAGCGGTACCGGTCATACCCGACAGCTTGTGATACATACGGAAGTAGTTCTGCAGTGTGATAGTAGCAAATGTCTGAGTAGCAGCCTCAACCTTTACGTGCTCCTTGGCCTCAACAGCCTGGTGCAGACCATCGCTCCAGCGGCGACCTTCCATGATACGTCCTGTCTGCTCGTCAACAATCTTAACCTCACCGTCGATAACCACATACTCATCATCCTTGTTGAACATGCAGTAAGCCTTAAGCAGCTGCTGCAGGGTGTGCACACGCTCGCTCTGTACAGCATAGTGGCTCATCAGTTCGTCTTTCTTATCAAGACGCTCCTGATCGGTCAAACCTTCCTGAGCCTCCAGAGCAGATAGTTCGGTTGTGATATCTGGCAATACAAACAGTTCGTTGTCGTTCACCTGCTTAGCGAGCCAAGCAGTACCCTTATCTGTAAGATCACATGAATTCAGTTTCTCATCTACTACAAAGTAAAGAGGCTCAACACACTCAGGCATACGGCGGTTGTTGTTCTCCATGTAGATGTTTTCGGTATTCTGCATACCGGCCTTGATACCTTCCTCCGAGAGGAACTTAATCAGAGGTTTGTTCTTTGGCATTGCCTTGTGCGAGCGATACAGCGAGAGGAATCCTGCGTCGAGCTTCTCCTGACCTTCTTTCTTGTTGCCAGCCTCAATTAGACTGTTACCTTCGCTAATCAGTGTCTTGGCATCAGCCAGATACTGTGTGGCCAACTGGCGCTGAACGCCTACCAGCTTTTCTACCAGTGGTTGATACTCCTCAAACATCTGGTCGTCGCCCTTGGGGATAGGACCTGATATAATAAGAGGTGTACGGGCATCGTCAATCAATACCGAGTCAACCTCGTCGACGATGGCATAGTTATGTGCGCGCTGTACCAGGTCGGCAGGAGATGTTGCCATGTTGTCACGCAGATAGTCGAAACCGAACTCATTATTGGTACCGAATGTGATATCTGCCTGATATGCCTTGCGGCGAGCCTCAGAGTTTGGCTGATGCTTGTCGATACAGTCAACGCTCAGACCATGGAACATATAGAGTGGGCCCATCCACTCAGAGTCACGCTTAGCCAGATAGTCGTTCACGGTTACTACGTGAACACCGTTACCGGTCAGTGCGTTAAGGAATACTGGTAGGGTAGCCACAAGTGTCTTACCTTCACCAGTTGCCATCTCGGCAATCTTACCCTGATGCAGAACAACACCACCAAACAACTGTACGTCGTAGTGTACCATTTCCCACTTCAGGTCGTTACCACCGGCTGTCCAGTGGTTATGATAGATGGCCTTATCACCATCGATAGTGATGAAGTCCTTCTTTGGGTCGCCTGCCAATTCACGGTCGAAGTCAGTAGCTGTTACTACAGTCTCCTCGTTTTCTGCAAAACGGCGTGCTGTCTCTTTTACGATTGCAAATACCTCAGGCATTACCTCATCGAGAGCCTTCTCGTAGATTTCCAATACTTCCTTCTCGATCTTGTCGATCTGAGCGAAGATATCAGCACGCTCGTCGATAGGTGTATTCTCGATTGTTGCCTTTAACTCTTCGATACGGGCTTTCTGCTCTTTGGCTGAGTCCTGTACCTGCTTCTGCAATGTCTTTGTGCGATTACGCAAAGCGTCATTATCCAGCTTCTGTACCTCGGGATATACTTCCTTTACCTTCTCTACGAGTGGCTGGATAAGTTTCATGTCGCGGCTGGATTTGTCACCGAACAGCGACTTTAAAAATTTGTTGAAATTCATATCTAATTTTACTTTTTTACTTATTGTTTATGTATGACTGATTCTAAAACGGCGGCAAAATTACAAAAAATAATTGTAATAACCAAGCCTTTTATTAAAAAAGAGGTGTAGCCATACATGCATTAGGCGCACGAATACGGATTGCCTTCGAAATTGTAGGGGCAATACGCTCGATGCTTACAGGTGTTTTCACCCTTTCGGCAGGGATGTTGGCACCATAGAATATGATTGGGAAATATGCAAGTTGCTGTTTTGTCTGTATCTGCTCGTGAGTGTCGTCGTTCTGCATCTGCCAGCCGGGGTTAAGCTCAATCACCAGGTCGCCCATGTGTTGCTCATACAGATGCGTGCTTACACTCTTCACTCCGGTCATCTGTAGCAGAAATTCCTTTGCCTTCATTGTGGCATCGCTCAGTGCGATGCGCTTTGACTCCAATAGCTGGTGGTTCAGATACAGATGGTTGCGATATGTGCCTTCTACATACTTACCCTGACCCCAAAGTGCTCCCATATACATGTTAAGCAGATTGGCAGTACGGTTAGTATAGTATACACCGGTAGGGATGTTGTATTTGGCATATTCACTGATGTTCTCATCAGCATATCCGCTTGACGTTACTACAAATAGGGTGTTGTCCTTACCTATCAGTTTTTCTATCTCACTTACCAGTTTTACCAGAGCATTGTTTAGAGTCTCGTTGTCGGATTTATTCTGCTCTTTGTTTTCATAAGTAAGTAGTAGTAGGTCTGGGATGGAATCTTGTCCTAGTTCTTCTTGAATAAGTATTTGTAATGCTTTGTCTGTCAGACTGATAGCATTCCATTTCTTTTTCTTATCGTCGTTCCATACAATCTTGTCGGCATTGTGTCCGGCAGATAGTGCTGCTGTCTCTTTTTTTGTAGCTATTGCGCATACCTTACCTTCGCCCTTAGTGGCCATCTTAAGTTCGTCGCTGATGGTCGATACGGCAATGTCGTTTGGTGTTGCGGCTACTGTTTGAAGTGTGCTTCTATCTAGCCATTTGTCGGCAGTGACAGTGTGGTAGAAAGGCGTTGTGCCTGTCATTACTGACGAAATGGCAGACGACAGGTCAATCTGGCTGAATGGGTAAAAACCTTGCTCATATACGCAACCATCATCAAACAGAGCAGGATAGTCGTTCCTTAGCTGATCGATAGTGATATTCACTACCAATCTGGGACCTGCTCCCTTTTCTGTCTGTGCCTGCGAGCTGAGTGCCAGCATCGTCAGCAGGGTTACGTATAGATATCTATTCTTCATTTCTTTAGTCTACTCAGCAAACATAATGCCACAATCCATATGCCCTCGGCGTAGCTCTGGAATATGCCGCCAATTGTAAATAATATCAGCATGGCAAACTGCACCTTGCGCCATAATCCGCGCTTCCCTTTAATAATGGCAGGAATGAATACTAATGGCAGTGGGTTAAACAGCAATAGATTCAGGTTTAGTGATGTGGTAGGATGCTGCGAGAATATCATCACCGTAAGCACTAAACCTGCTAGTCCTTGAACTGTCATCAGCAGTATATCGTACCATTTAGCAACCTTTTTACGCTTCCATTCATACAGAGCTATTGCCAGCGATATTGCAAGCAGTATTAGCGCCATCTCTGTAGGAGTAAGTATAAAGTCGGGCTCTATCTGTTGTACTCCGGGCATTACCAGCATGTGTTGTTCCTTTACCAGCGGACGGTATTCACCATCTTTATATATCTGCGCATGTGCAAAATCCTGCATCAGGTTCATTGGCAGAAATTCCTGCTCGCTGCGATTTGTCTTCATGTCGGCCTTCAGACCTAGTAGCATGTCATTGCCGCATTTCGACCATAGGTGATTTCTGTTGCATTCGCGCACCATATCGCGGAACGATGGGGTATAGTCCTCGCGTTCGTTGTATATCACCTGTCCGTTGATGCTCTTCTCTACAACATCGCGTGGCTTTGTCGAACAGTTGTTGTAGAAGAAGTTGTAGCGATATACGCGATTCTCTGGCTCCAGGTTCTCGGCAAGTAACTTCTTCAGTTTTCGTTTCTCGTCGTTTGTCAGGTTCAGTACCTGTTCGGTTATGCTGCTTCCCCATTGCTGGTAGTATGGCCAGAACCTGTCAAAGGGGTAGGCTGCCAACTCGTAGTCGGTAAGTCCGAAAACGAACCTCAGTGCAAAGTATGGTTTGCTGAAGCTAAACATGCCCCAATTGAATACCAAGTCTGTATCGCCCTCATGCCATCTCAGTGCAGCATGACCATACAAACTGTATATCTCCTCATGTGGTGAACAAGTCAATAGACTAACCTCAACCGAGTCCATCGGATCAAAATCAGGTCCGATGTGCTCAAATGCGGCAATTTCGGGTTTTGCATCAGATTGTGCAAAAATTGGCGTTATGTGGCTGACACTCAGCACGATAGCTATGGTCAGTAACCTCTTGATATTTATTTTTAAATGTTTCACGATGCAAAAATAACTTATATTTTCGAAGAAAAAGCCATTACTTCGGTTTTTTTTTGATAATTTTGCACGCTGAAATGTTTTTCAATAGAATTAAAGTATAAAATATGAATAAGATTCTCGCCAGTTTCGTCTTGGCATCCTTGACGACATCGGCTTTTGCGCAAAGCAACACCAACTCTCCCTACAGCCAGTTTGGCTTAGGCGACCTTACCGACCAGAGTGTAAGTTTTAACAAAGGTATGAATGGCGTAGGCCTTGCTATGCGCCGCGGTAATGAAGTCAACCCAATGAACCCTGCCTCGTACTCTGCAATAGATTCGCTTACAATGCTTTTCGATGCAGGTCTTTCAGGTCAGATTACCAATTACAACGAAAACGGCACTAAGCTTAATGGCAAGAGTGGTGGTTTCGATTATGTGGTGGGATTGTTCCGAGCATTCAAGAATGTAGGTATTTCATTCGGTGTTTTGCCATATTCTAATATAGGTTACAAGTATTATAGCACTGAGAAGCTTAACGATGCTCAAACTACTGTGGCTACTACCAATGAAGGAAGTGGTGGTATGCATCAATTGTTTATCGGAACAGGTATTCGTCCCATCAAGCCATTGTCTATTGGTGTAAACCTATCATATTTGTGGGGCGAGTACAATCGCAGTATTGCATCTAGTAGTTCATCTTCTATTAATGCACTTACCAAGCAATATTCTGCAGATATTAGCAGCTATAAGCTTGATATTGGTGCTCAGCTTGAGTTGCCAATCAGCAAGAATGATAATATCACTCTTGCTGCTACTTGGACACCAGGTCATTCACTTAAAGCCGATCCTGAGTTGTCTATCATTAATACAAACTCAAGCATCAGTAAGTCGGATACTACAACGTTTAAGATTGCCAATGGCCTGAGTATTCCTACAGCATTCGGATTCGGTCTTGCATATAATCATGCTCTGAACCTCCGTGTAGGTGCCGATCTTCAGATTCAGAAGTGGGGTAGTGTTGACTATCCTGATTACACCAATGGTACATATGCGCTCAAGTCAGGATTGCTAAAGGATAGCTATCGTTTTAATCTTGGCGCAGAGTGGACTCCACGCCCTCTTGGTCGTAAGTTTCTACAGCGTGTTCGCTATCGTGCTGGTGTTGGTATGGCTACACCTTATTATTATATTAATGGTAAGGAAGGTCCTAAGGAAATATCTGCCAGCCTCGGATTTGGTATCCCCATCATGAATGGATATAATGCTCGTTCTATCCTTAGCATCAGTGGTCAGTTCGTTCATCGTTCGGCTGATAATATGATTAAGGAGAACATGTTCCGCCTTAACATTGGATTTACTTTCAACGAGAAATGGTTCGCAAAGTGGAAGGTAGAATAATCGCCGTTGCCACTGTTGCGGCGATGATATTAGGTTCTTGTACTGAGGTGCAGGAGCATATCGCGCCTGCCATCCACGATCGCGATTCGGTCTCGGTTATGACGTCATATGGTGTTAACACACTTATCAGTGATAGCGGTGTTATCAAGTATAAGATTGTTACCGAGCGGTGGGATGTAAATATCGTTAAGAATCCTTCGTGCTGGACATTCGAGAAGGGAGTGTTCTTCGAACAGTTCGATGAGAAGTTCCATGTAGAGGCATATATCCAGGCTGATACAGCATGGTATTATGACCAGAAGAAACTTTGGCATCTGCGCGGACGTGTGCGTATCCGCAATATCAACGGACTGGTATACGAGAGCGAAGAACTGTTCTGGGACGGTTTGAAACACGAACTCTATTCTAATGTGTTCTCAAAGGTTACTACTCCAGAACGCAGTATGGAAGGATCGTATTTCCTTTCAGACGAGCGTATGACTCACTATATTGTAACCAATTCCAAAGGCTCATTCACTCGCGAGGATATGACTGGCGAGAAGACCGACGAAAGTCAGGATAAGTCTGGCGAGAAGAAGGATACAGTGCAGGCACCACCACAGCGTCATCAATTACAGAAACACAGGAGGACCGGACAATGACAGAACTGATTATCTGGCTGCTCGTATCGATGCTGTTCTCCGCCTTTTTCTCTGGTATGGAGATAGCATTTGTGTCGTCAAACCGACTGAGAGCCGAGATGGATCGCGAGAAGAACCGCTTTTCGCAGCGCATCATCAAGATTTTCTATCAGCATCCCAACAACTTCGTTTCAACGATGTTGGTAGGTAATAATATCTCGCTTGTAATCTACGGTATTCTCTTTGCAAAACTTTTCGACGACACACTATTTGCACCTTTTAGTGATGGTGTCAGAGTAACGTGCGATACTTTGTTGTCGACACTTGTTGTTCTGTTTACGGGCGAGTTCCTGCCAAAGTCGATTTTCAAGAACAATCCCAATACTTTACTCGTAGTATTTGCGGTCCCAGCATGGATATGCTACGTGGTACTTTATCCCATCTCACGCTTTGCTACGTTGCTGTCAAAAGGACTGCTGCGATTGGTAGGCGTAAGGATGAAGAAGGGTGGTGAAGAGAAGGAATTTACCAAGGTTGACCTCGACTATTTGGTGCAGACAAGTATCGACAGCGCTGATAATGAAGATGATATCGAAGAAGAGGTAAAGATATTCCAGAATGCACTCGACTTCTCTGAGACAAAGATACGTGATTGTATGGTGCCTCGCACGGAGATTGATGCGGTTGAAGATATCGCTACCATCGAGCAACTGATGCAGGTGTTTATTGAGAGTGGACACAGTAAGATTGTGATATATCATGAGGATGTAGATCATATCATCGGATATATTCATTCGTCCGACATGTTCCGCTTGGATAAGAGCGCCTCTCAGACCGCAATTGTAGATACAAAACTTATCCGTGAGATTACGTTTGTTCCTGAGACTATGCTGGCTTCTAAACTTATGGCCCAACTGATGCAGCAGAAACGCTCTCTGGCTGTTGTTGTCGACGAGTTTGGAGGAACTAGCGGACTTGTATCGCTCGAGGATATTATGGAGGAAATTACTGGTGAAATTGAGGATGAACACGATAATACTAACCATGTGGCAAAACAACTCTCTGATCACGAATATATCCTGTCGGCCCGACTGGAGATTGCAAAGATCAACGAGATGTTCGACCTTGATTTACCTGAAAGTGATGAATATATGACATTGGGCGGACTTATTCTGCACGAATATCAGTCATTCCCAAAATTGAACGAAGTAGTAAAAATCGACCATTACGAATTCAAAATCGTCAAGAATACAGCGACAAAAATTGAGTTGGTTCGCTTAAACATCACTGAATAACCAAATTTCTACGAAAAAATTTCGTGGTTTCAAACAAATTTATTAATTTTGCACGCGTTTTATGAATAATAATTAAAAATTTAAATATTTATGGCAGCATTAGGAAAAATCCGTAAAAGAGGCGTAGCCCTCGTTTGCATTATTGGCTTAGGCCTTTTCGCCTTCATTGCTGAAGAAGCTTTCCGTTCTTGTGAAGCAACCAAGAACCAGCAGCGTCAGCAGATTGGCGAAGTGTTAGGAAACAAAATCAACGTACAGGAGTTTCAGGCACTTGTTGATGAGTATCAGGATGTTCTGAAGATTACTCAGGGTCGCGAGAACTTCTCTGAGGAAGAGCTTAACCAAATCAAGGATCAAGTTTGGAGTCAGTACATCAACGAGCAGATCATCAGCAGCGAGTGTGAGAAGCTTGGCCTTACCGTTACCGATGAGGAACTCCAGAACATCATGAAGGAGGGCACCAACCCAATGTTGATGCAGTCTCCATTCGTTAACCAGCAGACTGGTCGTTTCGACGTTACCATGCTTACTAAGTTCTTGGACGACTACAAGAAGGCAGGTCAGACCCCACAGCTCGCAGAGCAGTACCAGACTATCTACAAGTACTGGCAGTTCATCGAGAAGAACCTCCGCACACAGACTCTCGCTCAGAAGTATCAGGCTCTGCTCAGCAACTGTCTGATCTCTAACCCAATCTCAGCCAAGATGGCTTTCGAGGGTCAGAATTCTGAGAGCGACATCCAGCTTGCTTCAATCGCTTACTCTTCAATCAATGACAATGATGTTAAGGTTGACGATAAGGATCTCAAGGCTAAGTACGATGAGCACAAGGAGATGTTCAAGCAGGACGTTGAGAGCCGTGACATCAAGTATGTTGACTTCCAGGTTGTAGCTTCGGCTGCTGACCGCAAGGCCCTGATGACAACAATGACCGACGCAGCCCAGAAGCTGCAGAGTGGTGCTAACGCCGCTGAGGTTGTTCGCAAGGCTCAGTCACAGTTCGCTTACACAGGTTTCGCTGCTACCAAGCGCGCTTATCCTTCAGACATCGCAGCTAAGCTCGACTCTATGGCAGTTGGTCAGACCTCTGCTGTATTCGAGACAGCTTTCGACAATACTCTCAATGTAGTTAAACTCATCGCTAAGTCACAGCAGCCTGACTCTATCGAGTATCGTCAGATTCAGGTTGCAGGTGCTACACCTGAGGCAGCTAAGAAGACAGCTGATAGCATTTACACAGCTCTTAAGGCTGGTGCCGACTTCGAGCAGCTTGCTCAGAAGTACGGTCAGACTGGTGCTAAGCAGTGGCTCACATCTGCTATGTACGAGAGCAGCAATTCTATCGACGAGGAGTCAAAGAACTACCTCAACTCAATTAACAGCTTGGCTGTAAACGATGTTAAGAACCTCGAGTTTGCTCAGGGCAACATCATTCTGCAGGTAACAGCTCGCAAGGCTATGGTTGATAAGTACGAGGCAGCTGTTGTTAAGCATACTATCGATTTCTCTAAGACTACATACTCTGAGGCTTACAATAAGTTCAGTCAGTTTGTTAGCGAGAACAAGACTATCGAGGACATGGAGAAGAATGCAGCTAAGTTCGGCTTCAAGGTTACTCCACGTCAGGACCTCTTCAACTACGAGCACAACGTAGCTGGTCTGCGCGCCACACGCGAGGCATTGAAGTGGATCTTCGATGCTAAGGCTGGTGAGGTTAGTCCTCTGTACGAGTGTGGTAACAACGACCACCTGCTGGTTGTAGCACTTACTAAGGTTAACCCTGTAGGCTATCGCGATATGAACAGCGTTAAGGAGATTCTGAAGTCAGAGGTTCTCCGCGACAAGAAGTTCGAGCAGATCAAGGCTAAGCTTGCTGGTGTTAAGGACATCGCAGGTGCTCAGGCTAAGGGTGCTAAGATCGACTCTGTAAACCAGATTACCTTCAGTGCTCCTGTATTCGTACAGGCCACAGGTGCTTCTGAGCCCGCTCTTGCTGGTGCTGTAGCAGCTGTTAAGGCTGGCGAGTTCAGCAAGGCTGTAGTTAAGGGTAACGGTGGTGCTTACCTGTTCAAGGTGCTGAAGAAGAGCAACCGCGAGGGTGCTAAGTTTGATGCAGCTCAGACTGAGCGTCAGCTTCAGATGCAGGCCACTCAGGCTGCTCGCATGTTCATGCAGGAACTCTACCAGAAGGCTGGTGTAGTTGATAACCGCTACCTGTTCTTCTAAGAGATTAAGTTAAACATTATAATTAAAGGTGCTTTTCTTTCGAAAGGCACCTTTAATTTTTTTTAATAATGCTATGTTTAATAATCCTTGTCTGTAAACACCACATCCAGCAGTATCTTGTTTGGATCCTTGTCTGAACGATATGTGTAAGCAAATCTATACTTAGCATCTTTATACGTCTTAACTACTGTTGCGTTTTTAAGACTATTCTTCAGGGTGTTTACTGCATCTATCTCATTCAGCAGCTTCTCTTCGTCGGCTGCACCAGTCAGTCTATAATAATAATGTATAGTGTGAGTGGCTCGCTCAAAGGTCAGCGAATCAATGATAGTGTTGCTGTCGATAGCTGCCGGACACTGCTTGCGTGTATATTCTTTAGCATCGCGCTCACATCTGTCCTCAAGCGACTCCTGACATGCTGTAAAAAATATGGCGATTACGGCCAATAACCAATACTTTTTCATAATGAATACTTTTTTTTGGCTGCAAAGATACAAAAAAAAGCAAAATTATGCGTAATTAGCGACTTTTTTTGTACTTTTGCATTCTAAAGCGTAGATATATCAATGAATCATATAAGAAATTTCTGCATTATTGCCCATATCGATCACGGCAAGTCTACTCTGGCAGACCGTCTGCTGGAGTTCACTAAGACTATACAGGTGACCGAGGGACAGATGCTCGACGATATGGATCTGGAGCGTGAACGTGGTATCACCATCAAGAGTCATGCCATCCAGATGGAGTATACTTATCAAGGTGAGAAGTATATTCTGAATCTGATCGACACCCCGGGACACGTTGACTTCTCTTACGAGGTAAGCCGTTCGATTGCTGCCTGCGAGGGAGCGCTGCTGGTGGTTGATGCCACACAGGGTGTTCAGGCTCAGACTATCTCTAATCTCTATATGGCCATCGACCATAATCTGGAGATTATCCCAGTGATTAACAAGATCGACATGCCCAGCGCTATGCCTGATGAGGTAGAGGACGAAATCATCGACCTTATCGGCTGCGACCGCACCGACATTATCCGTGCATCGGGTAAGACGGGCGAGGGCGTAGAAGAGATACTCAACGCTGTAGTTGAGAGAATTCCGCACCCAGAGGGCGATGAGAAGGCTCCACTGCAGGCGCTTATTTTCGACTCAGTGTTCAACTCGTTCCGTGGTATCATTGCGTACTTTAAGATTGTGAACGGCTCAATCAAGTCGGGCGATCATGTTAAGTTCTTCAATACAGGCATGGAGTACGATGCCGACGAGATTGGAGTACTTAAGATGGATATGATACCCCGCAAGGAACTCAAGACTGGCGACGTAGGATATATCATTAGTGGTATCAAGAACTCTAAGGAGGTTAAAGTGGGTGATACCATCACACACGTTGCTACCCCTTGCGACAAGGCCATTGAGGGATTCCAGGAGGTTAAGCCTATGGTATTTGCCGGCGTATATCCTATCGATCCTGCCGACTACGAGAACCTTCGTGCATCGCTCGAAAAGCTGCAACTTAACGATGCTTCGCTCACGTTTATGCCCGAGAGTTCTGTAGCTCTGGGATTCGGATTCCGTTGCGGATTCCTGGGACTGTTGCACATGGAGATTATTCAGGAGCGACTCGATCGCGAGTTTGATATGGACGTCATCACCACTGTACCCAACGTAAGCTATATGTGCTACACCAAGCAGGGCGAGGTTAAGGAGGTGCACAATCCATCAGGACTGCCCGATCAGACTATGATTGATCATATCGAAGAGCCATATATCCGTGCTTCGATCATCACAGCAGCCGACTATATCGGTCCGATAATGACGCTATGTCTTGACAAGCGTGGTGAGTTGCTCGACCAGCAGTACGTCAGCGGTAATCGCATAGAGTTGCACTTTATGCTGCCACTTGGCGAGATTGTGATCGACTTCTACGATAAACTTAAGTCGGTATCTAAGGGATACGCTTCGTTCGACTATCATATACATGGTTTCCGTCCATCAAAGTTGGCTAAACTTGATATATTGTTGAACGGAGAACCTGTCGACGCTCTTAGCACTCTTACACACCAGGACAACGCCGTAACATTCGGTCGCCGTATGTGTGAGAAACTTAAGGAGCTCATTCCGCGTCAGCAGTTTGATATTGCTATTCAGGCAGCCATCGGTGCTAAGATTATTGCTCGCGAGACTGTTAAGCAGGTGCGCAAGGATGTTACCGCCAAGTGTTATGGTGGTGACGTGAGCCGTAAGCGTAAGTTGCTGGAGAAGCAGAAGAGAGGTAAGAAGCGTATGAAACAGATTGGTAACGTAGAGGTGCCACAGAAGGCATTCCTCGCAGTATTGAAATTGGACTAAAAACAAACAATAATCTATGGCAAATGTAAGTTTGACAACACGCGACGTGGCCCGCGAATTGGCACGCAGATACAGTACAATGACCCACGAAGAGCTCGACCTGCTCGAGAGCATCCTGGTGCCAATGAAGTTTGCAAAAAACGAACTGGTACTGAAGGAGGGCGAGGTTTGTTCAAACATCTATTGGGTTGTGCGCGGACTTGTGCGTCAGTATTACTTTAAGAACGACAAGGAGTTGACCGAATATATGGCAACCGAGAACAGCATCGTGATGTGTATCGAGAGCTTGTTCCGCGAGCAGCCATCTCAGCTCCAGATCAAGGCGCTCGAGCCAACCATCCTTATCGCTATGCCAAAGGCCGACCTTGAGGCTGTGGCAATGAAGAGTGTTAACATCCAGATCCTGTATCGTAAGATACTTGAGGAGAGCCTGATCCTGAGTCAGCACCACGCTGATATGCTGCGCTTTGAGAGTGCTCAGGACCGTTATCAGAAGCTGGTTAAGAATCAGCCACAACTGGTACTGCGTGCTCCGCTGGTTTACATCGCCAGCTATCTGCAGATGACACCAGAGACGCTGTCCCGTGTTAGAACAGCGGCCCTGATGGAGAAATAAGAAAACATTGATTAGTTTTTCTTCAGATATAATGAGTTATCGATACAGTTCGGTAACTCATTTTCGTAATGTGTAACGTAGATGAGTGTGCGGTCGGGATTTTCGAACATATAGCGATCTACCACAGACTTTACCAGATTGCGGTTACACAGATCAAGACCGTGCAGAGGCTCATCTAGAATAAGCAGATCGGGACTCTTAACAAACGCACGTGCCAACAGTACTAGTCGCTGTTCGCCGCTCGACATCTCCTGGAAGTTGCGATCGGCCAGATGTTTTATACCAAACAGATTCATCCACTCTATGCAGAGATCCTTTTCCTGCTTGGTGGGTTTATAGTATAGCCCCACGGTATCTTTCAGTCCGCTGGCAACTATCTGTATGGCAGGTATGTTCTGCTTGTAGCTGCGATGCATCTCGGGTGATACATAGCCGATATGCTTCTTGATATCCCATATGCTCTCGCCGCTGCCGCGCTTGTGTCCGAACAGTGATATGTCGCACGCGTAACTCTGTGGATTGTCGGCGCATACCAGCGAGAGTAGGGTAGACTTACCCGCACCGTTCTGGCCCGATAGCGACCAGTGCTCGCCCTTCAGCACCACCCAGTTCAGGTTCTTCAGAATAGTACGCTCGCCGTAGCGGATAGTCACGTTGTTAAACTTGATAACCTCCTGTGGCAGCGGGGGCATTGCTTCTTTGTCCTGTGCTATCTGCACGGCAAACGGACATCGCTCGATTGGGAATTCGGTCTTAACCTTGATGTCTGACACAAACTTCAGGTCGGCCATTCTGATTACTCGAGTGATGAAACTTGGTATCTCGTCCATCTTCGACAACACTAGGATCATCTGCATATCCTTTTCTTTCGACAGCGTGTCGAGCAACTCTTTCACCTGGTCACGAGTCTCGGCATCCAGACCGATAAACGGGTTCTCGATGATGAGTACTCTTGGCTTGGTAAACAGATTGGCAGCCAACTTATATTTGCGCAGTTCGCCGCTGCTCAGCAGTATGATATACTTGTCGAGAAGTTCGTCCAGATGGAACAACTCGTACAGATGCTGCTGGAACTTTCTGCGCTCAGGAGTATCCTCGCCTGCCAGCAGAAAAGCTTCTTCAAGCTTGCTGCCTACGGTAGGAGTTTCCTCGTCTATCTCCATCTGATTCCAACGCTGCTGCAGGAAATATGTACGGTCGTTGTCGCCGCCGTATGTATCGCGAAAAGTGATGTTTTTCAGATTGTTATACGGTTCGGAGAAAGAATAACTTATCTGGTCTGGGTTGACTGGATGGCGCCCCGTAATCATATCTACCAGCATACTCTTACCACCACCGTTGCGGCCAACGATAGCCAAGTGCTCGCCTTCGTCCAGGTAGAAGTTTACAGGCTCGGCCAGATTCCATTCCGGCTTGCGCGCTCTTGCGTTTTTAAGTTCTATAGTCTTCATTTCCTCTTTGAAACTTTATCTTGATTCTTGTTTATAAAATCTTTCCATCCGCGATATTTCACATCGCTCTCTGGGCGCCCCATCTGCAGGTAGTGACAGTAGGCTGCTGCCAAGGCATCGGTAGCGTCCATATATTTGCCCATCTCCTCGTTTGGTATCTTCAGCAGTCGCTGTAGCATACCAGCCACCTGCTCCTTCGAAGCGTTACCATTACCCGTCAGCGCCATCTTAATCTTCATTGGCGCATACTCGTGTATGGGCACTCCGTGATGCACTGCAGCAGCTATTGCGGTGCCCTGGGCGCGACCCAGTTTCAGCATCGACTGTACGTTTTTGCCGAAGAACGGAGCCTCGATGGCCATCTCGTCGGGCAGAAATCCGTCGATTATGCCGGTCACACGCTCAAAGATATGCCCCAGCTTCAGATATGCATCGGGGAATTTTCGTAGGTCGATTACTCCCATGGTCATCATCTGCGCCTTCCCGTCCAGCACCTTCAGCAGTCCATAACCCATCAGGTTGGTTCCCGGGTCGATACCTAGTATTATCTTCTCCTTAGGCTGCGTCATACTTCAAATCGGATATATGTGCGGTCGTCAAACGAGTTGTTGCCCTCTACAAACGCCTTTGTGGCCTTGAATGTGTTGATGTTCAGCGGGTCGGTTTTGCGCTGATAGTCAAGCAGTTGCTCTGTCTCCTCCAGTGTGTCGGTTATCTTGGGATAACCATCGCTGGCAAACACTATCTGCCACTTCTGGAAATCCAGTGGAATAACCCTTACCTTACTCTCGGGGATGGGGAATCCGTCGACTACAGCATACGTCACGTTCTGATTTTGCATCACCTCGAGCATGGTTGGTATCATCACCTCGCGTGCAGGATCATTCTGTTTCAGCAGATCCAGCTGCGGTACACCCTGTGCCAATAGTTCGTGCACCTTGGCTACACGCATTTTGGCCAGTTCCTGCTCGTAGGGCTTTGGATTGTCGAAGTATTCGCCGCCAATCATACATTGGCAGTCGCCCACCATCCACACCTCGCGGCGCAGTCGGCTGTATATTATCACCGAAGCACAGAGTCGTTCTTCGGGGTGCTCCTTCATCCTCTTAACGGGGAATCGCCACAGATAGTGCTTTCGTATCGCTTTGGTGGCACCCACGCAGAACTGGTGGCACGATATGTCGGCCGGCATCTTACGGATATATCGGCTGAGCAGCAACATAGCGTATCGTCCATTGCTTATACCTGGGCAATGGCGACGTTTGGTCTTGGATGTGCTGCCGTCGATGACTGCGATAAAATCATCTGTGACGACGATCCCGTCCTCGCTTTTCTTCGCGGGGTTTTTCGCTATGATACTTTGCTCTATTATTTTCATTGCTGAAGTTTGGGTTATATGATTTCTTCTTATTGCCGCCTGATGGACGATTGCCTTCCGATGCGCGATATCCGCCTGATGTGCGCTGTGGGGCCGATGGGCGATATCCGCCTTGCGAAGGTGGCATTCCGCTATATAGCTTAGCTATCAGGTCAGGGCGACCTATGCGACGCAACGACTGCTCTATGCCTCTGCGCTCCTCTGGTTTGTACCAGAAGAAGTACTGGCGCTGGGCCAACTTCTCCTTAGGAGTCTTGGCGCTGAATATCGGCTCAAGCGTGTATGGGTCATAGCCAGTATACCACGTCTCTGTAGCGTTGGTCATCGGCGTTGGTGTAAAGTCCTGAACCTGCTCCAGATGGAAGTCCAGATTCTTTGTGATTACTGCCAGTTCGGCCATATCCTCCTCCTGACACCCTGGGTGACTGGAGATGAAGTAGGGTATGATCTGCTGGCGCAATCCCTCTTCGCGATTTATGCGGTCGAAGATACGCTTAAACTCGTAGAATTGCTGGAACGATGGCTTGCGCATCAGATACAGCACTCTGTCGCTGGTATGTTCGGGAGCCACCTTCAGTCGGCCCGACACATGATGACAAATCAACTCGCGTGTATATTCCATTGCAGCCTTGTTGCTGGCCTCGTCCTTGCTGCGATGTAGCAGCAGGTCGTAGCGCACTCCACTGCCGATATAGCTATGCTTAATGCCTGGCAGAGCATCTACCGAACGATAGATGTCCAACAGCTTAGAGTGGTCTGTATTCAGGTTCGGACATATCTGCGGATGCACGCACGAAGGTCGGCGGCATTTTTCGCATGCATTCTTGTTTCTGCCGCTCATGCCGTACATGTTGGCCGACGGGCCGCCCAGATCGCTCAGATTACCCTTAAAGTCGGGCATCTCTATCACCTGTTTCACCTCGCGCATGATGCTCTCCTTAGAGCGGCACGAGATGAACTTGCCCTGATGGGCCGAAATGGTGCAGAACGCACATCCGCCGAAGCATCCGCGATGGATGTTTACCGAGAACTTAATCATGTCGTAAGCCGGTATGCGCTTGCCCTTGTACTTGGGGTGCGGCTGTCGTGTATATGGCAGGTCGAACGATGCGTCGAGCTCTTCGGTAGTCATAGGCGGGTAGGGTGGATTTATCACCACATAGCGCCCGTCTACACCCTGCAGCAATCGCTGCGCGTGCATCATGTTGCTCTGCTCTTCTACGTTCTTAAAGTTCTCAGCCTGAGCACGCTTGTTCTTCATGCACTCCTCATGCGAGTGCAGTACTATGTCGTGTTCGGTTATGCCTCCTGGTATATCCTCCTTGCGGGCCAAGAATACCGTCTGCGGCAGGTCGCGTATGTCGCTTATCTTTTCGCCGTCGCTCAGTCGGCGAGCCAGTTCGATGGTAGTCTTCTCGCCCATACCATATGTTATCATGTCGGCAGGCGAGTAGCACAGCAGGCATTTCTTCAGGCTGTCGCTCCAGTAGTCGTAGTGAGTCACTCGGCGCAGCGAAGCCTCGATGCCGCCCAATACCACGGGCACATCAGGATAAAGCTCCTTCAGTATCTTGGCATACACTATGGTGGGATACTCAGGGCGCATGTCGTGACGACCGTCGGGACTATACGCATCCTCCGAGCGCAGTCGGCGTGCGGCTGTATACTTGTTTACCATCGAGTCCATGCAGCCTGGTGCTATGCCGAAGAACAGGCGCGGACGGCCCAACTTCTTAAAGTCGCGATAGTCGCCATGCCAGTCGGGCTGGGGCACTATAGCCACACGGAAACCAGCAGCCTCGAGCGTACGGCCGATGACTGCTGCTCCAAACGAAGGGTGATCTACATAAGCATCACCCGAGAATAGGATTACATCTACGTAGTCCCATCCCCGGAGTTCAAGCTCCTTCTTTGTTGTTGGTAGAAAATCTGTTAATCTATACTCTCTCAATTTTTAATTCTTAAATCGGCAGCGATCAGTTAAACGGCGTGCCCTGTACAGCCCTCATGGTCATACCCAGACCGTCGTTGGCTTGATCCTTCCAGTTGATATACAATAATACCAGCTGCTGCAGTCCGAAAGCCTTCATGTTCTGGTGATAAATCACGTCGAGACAAAGGTCAAGCAGGCGTTTGTCCTTACCTGCGTCGCCCTCCAGCAAGCTGCGTATGTTAAACTTCAATTTGTCAAGCACCTGCTCATCGACATAGCCATTGCTGTCGATCAGGTCGCGAAAGAGTTGGTAATGTTCGATTGTCATAAGGTGCTCTTCGCTAACCTCGATGCTACGGGTTCCGGATGAATTAGATTGAATTTTCATAATGATTTATTTGTTATTAGTGTTATTGTTATTGCGATTGTAATAAGAACTGCAGCAGTCCGCGCATGATAGAGTTGCGCTTGGGCTCGTCCTTTATGCACTCCAGGGGAAATCCCATGGTGATAGCCTTGTAGTCGTTGCCGCCATAGGCCACGCAGGCACTATAGTCATCGGCGTATTTCATAGCCGAGAATGCGGGGTATACGGGTTCAAGTATCTCCGGATGATGAGCCGCATAGTGGCGCTCGTTCAGATGGCGATGGAACGTGAACTCCATACCCAGACCGCGTATTGAGTCGCGCTGCAGGCTGTCCTGGTCGCGTCCCTCGTAGTTTATCTTCAGCACGTCGGCCAGATAGCGTCGCTCGGCAGGCTCCTGCATGTCGCTGCCCAGATATGCACCGCTCACCAGCAGCGATCCGCCCTTCTGGGCAAACAGGCGCAGGTGCTCGCGCATTATTGGTGTCATCACCTGGTATTTCACCGTCGAGTAGCCGTCTTTGCGGTTCAGTCCCAGTATCAGGTCCATCATCTCGTAGCGCTGCGGATGCACGTCGTTGTACTCCAGCGCCTCGCTCGAACAGCTCACCACACGATACTTACGTGCTGTGGCGATGGCCTGTGTGTGGGTGCGTATGTAGTCGAAGTCGTTGCCGGCCACAAACTGTCCCATCAGCGAGTCGTTAGTATATCCCAGTCCGTCGCGGCGCTCGCTTCCCATCTTGCTTCTGTCCCAACCGGTCTGATACCCCAACCATCCGGCTGTGCGACCATAGGTCACGCCAGCGTCTTCCTCGATGTCGAATCCCTGATTGATAGAGTTGTCTATCACCTTTGGCGACGCCAGTCGATGGAAACCGTTTACCACCAGCACCGTCTTCTGAGCTTCGGGCACATCGTAAACCGAAACTACCTCGCTTGGGAAACTCTCGCCACCCTCGTTTACGGCAGTCACGCGGAATGAGTACACCTTGTCTCTCTCTACGGGTATGGTTATCGACGTCTCGGTACCGCCCTTTATGTATGTACCGTTGTCGAATCCGCTACGACCTGTGGCTGTGTATAGCACGTAGCCAGTAGGCTTTGCGGTGGGCTCATACTGGTCGTACACAGCGCGCCAGCTTATCTTGGCCTCGCCCTTGCCTGTAAGTTCTGCACTCAGTCGGCATGGTGCCAACGGCTGTACCACATACTTCTTTTGGTGCATATCGCATATGTATCGCAGCACCACCTTGTATATGCTGCGAGCCAGGTCGAAACGGAAGTTAGGATCCTGCCCCAGTCGCATATCGGCAAAGTTCTGGTGCGACATCGTCTCCAGTATTGCACTTGGCACCATCGGGCATCGTGTTTCCGAATAGTTTCGGTCGTAGAGTTCGCGCATGGGCCAGTTGCCGTATTTGCGAGTGATGTCTGTAGGGATAGAGTAGAGCAGCTCGTCGGCCAGATCGCGCGATACCAGTCGTGTCAGTCCCGAGTTCAGTATCGAGTCGTTCATCGTGGTGGTACACACGCTCAGTGTGCCCGTATGACTCTTGCCGTCCTTGGTATATCCGGCATCCGAGTGGATAGCCAGCGACAGCTCGATGGGCACGTTCAGACCAGTGGTGTCGGGCACGAATACCGAACCTCCGGCCAGATGGTTCACCATATAGCTTCGCACGTTGATGTCGTCGCCATAGTCATCTTCGCCGTCCTTGGTGCTATACACCTCGTAGGGCATTCCGGCCCACTGTGCGTAGTAGCGTGCTGCCTCCATACATCTGGGCAGTCCGCTTATGCCGCGACCGCGATCTATGTTGCCCATACCACCGCCGAAGCGTACTGCGTCGGCTGTTACCATACCGTGGTGATGACGGCTCAGATTCGAAAGCGTAACACAGTTGCGGCGGCTCTGTCCCTCGTCAAAGTAGAAGTTGCCCAGATACACCCAAGTCTTTTCGCCCATCTGCTGGTTCACGCGTATCTCTGTGGGCATACCCTGATGCCACACCGTGTAGTGCGCATCGTCCACGCTCTTGTCGGTGGTCTGATAGCTCACGTACACTGCATAGTTGCCGCTCTCGGTGATGGCGGGCATCCATACTATCTCGCTCTGACTGTTCAGCTTGTTGGTGGCGGCAGCCATGCGGGCTGTACCCTCATTAAACGGGTTTTCAAAATCCTGATAAGATCCTGTGTGCCAGGCAAATCCGATGGCGTCGGTCTTCTGCCACGGGTTGTGTCCGTTGGTCTCGCTGTATCCTGTCTCGGGTGTATCGTTGTCTACTATAAACTCATTGCGCTGCCAGTCGCGCTCGCGCGGGGTAAAAACTACAGCCCCAGCATTTTGCAGCATGGGGATGAGGTAGGGGGTAACGATAGTGGGGGTAAACAGGTCTTCGCGAGTGCCGAACAGTGGTGGTCGTTGCCACTTCCACGTGCTGTCCTTCACGTTGAAGTATCGCCCGTGACTAGCCCAAAGGGCTATATGTCGGTTTTGCAATCCCTCCGATATCTCGAATGGGCGCGATGCATTGCTAACCCATGGACGTCCGTGATAATCTGTGTTGCCCCAAGTGCGCGCCCGGTCCTTATGCTCACGCAGTCGGTTGGGCACCAGCTGTCGCAAATCATAGCCGTTGGTCTTGATAGTCAGGTCGTACGTCTGTATCGAGTCGGGCAGCATTTCGCATATCTCCTGATATATGGTCTCGGCCATATCGTCGTCAAACAGCAGTTCGCTCAGACGAGTGCTGGCGCTGATGTCTACCTTCTGCAACGAGTCGTTTACCACCAGACTGCTCAAGTGGTAAATAGCGCCAGTGCGCTGCTCGTCCGATTTGTAGTTGACGAAGTATCTGTCTATCTTTTCCTTTAGAGCTTTATAGGGGTCTGGCGGTGTTTTCACCTTAACCTTCCGCGCTGCGTCGATAGGCGTTGCAGCTAGTAAGGCGCACAGGGCCAGGGGTATTATCACGTTGCGTTTCATTATTCTACGTCTCCTATCGTGAAATTCTCGGGTTTCCGGCCCTTGAAATTCTTGAAATACAGTTTTATCTCCCGCATGTCAGCCTCAAGGTCGCCACTGGGGATGATGGTTCGTGTGCACTGTATCAGCTTGCGCTCGTAGTCCACTCCATATAATAAGATAGGTATACCCGCCTTGAGTGCGATGAAGTAGAAACCTTTTTTCCACTCCTCCACACGCTTACGGGTACCTTCGGGGGTGATGCAGAGTTTAAAGTTGTCTACGCTCTTGGCCGTCTCTGCCATTGCATCTGTCATGCTTGTTCTCTTCTGGCGAAACACCGGTATGCCTCCCATACTCTTAAAGATGGGGCCGAGGGGCCAGAAGAACCACTCCTTTTTCATCAAGAAGTTTATCTTCATTCCCTCGGCGCGGCTGTACAGCTGTCCCAGCGCAAAGTCCCAGTTACTGGTATGCGGGGCAAGACAGATGATAAACTTGTCGGGGTGGGGCTGTGTTACGTCTTTAGTCCACCCCAGTCGTTTATATAGCAGCCAACTGCAAAGTTTTCCTAGCATCGGGCATTAAGCGCTAAGTTGATCTGCAAGTTCCTGTGCACGCGAAATAAACTTCTCGCGCAGATCCTTATAGAATTCCTGCTTCTTCATGCCTGGCTCGGGGTGTGAGATGCGGCTTACATAGTCCTCACGCATCTTGAGGATCGACTCTATCAGAGCCTCGTCGTTTTCCTGGTTCCTGTTACTTCCATACAGTGAAAGTGCTACTGCGTTAGCGAATAGTTGATCGCAAATTGTGTTAATTGACTTCTTAAGTGTTCTTTTGTTCATCATAATCTTTATTATCCCTTCCTTTTAGGGTGTTTTGTTATATTCAGTAAGCAAAGTTAGAAAAAAAATCTGATATAACAAGTGTTTCATCCAAAAAAAATATTAAAATGTCGAAAATCGCGCGATTTCTTTCGTATTTCTTACAAAAAATGACTAATTTTGCGCCTCAGAAAACAATTATTCATTTATTTAATAATAAAAAGGTATATGGAAAAAAGTGCATTGCAGTTGGCGAGAGCCGCTTATCAGCCTAAGTTGCCTAAGGCGCTTCAGGGTGCAGTAAAAATCAAGGAGGGTGCAGCCACTCAGAGTGTTGGCGACCAGGAGGAGATCAAGAAGCTCTTCCCTAACACCTACGGTATGCCTATCGTAGAGTTTGAGCCAGCCACCGAGGCTAACAATACTAAGATGAACGTAGGTATCATCCTCTCTGGAGGTCAGGCTCCTGGCGGTCACAATGTTATCACAGGTCTGTTCGACCAGATCAAGAAGCTCAACCCCGAGAACCGTCTGTTCGGTTTCATCCTGGGTCCTGGCGGTCTGGTAGACCACAACTATATGGAGCTCACAGCTGATATCATCGACGAGTATCGCAACACTGGTGGTTTCGATATGATCGGTTCAGGTCGTACCAAGCTCGAGAAGGTAGACCAGTTCGAGAAGGGTCTGGAGATTATCCGCCAGCTCGACATCAAGGCTATCGTTATCATCGGTGGTGACGACTCTAACACCAACGCTTGTGTGCTGGCCGAGTACTATGCTGCCAAGAACTATGGCGTACAGGTTATCGGCTGTCCTAAGACTATCGACGGCGACCTGAAGAACGATCAGATTGAGACCTCATTCGGTTTCGACACTGCTTGTAAGACATACTCAGAGCTTATCGGTAATATCGAGCGCGACTGTAACTCAGCCCGCAAGTACTGGCACTTCATCAAGGTGATGGGTCGTTCAGCCTCTCACATCGCTCTTGAGTGCGCTCTGCAGACTCAGCCTAACATCTGCCTCGTTTCTGAGGAGATCGAGCAGAAGGGTATGAGCCTCGACGATATCGTTGATTACATCGCTAACGCTGTTTGCCAGCGTGCTGCCGATGGCAACAACTTCGGTACCGTTATCATCCCTGAGGGTGTTATCGAGTTCATTCCTGCTATCAAGAAGCTCATTGCTCAGCTGAACGACGTACTGGCTATGCCAGAGGCTAAGAACCTGGATCGTCATGAGTCAATCGACTTCGTAAAGGCTCACCTCACCGAGGCTAACCTGGCTGTATTCAACAGTCTGCCTACAGGTGTTGCCCGTCAGCTGGCTCTCGACCGCGACCCACACGGAAACGTTCAGGTATCACTCATCGAGACCGAGAAGCTGCTCAGCACTATGGTAGCCCAGAAGCTCGAGAAGATGAAGAAGGAGGGCAAGTACACAGGCAAGTTCTCAGCTCTGCACCACTTCTTCGGTTACGAGGGACGCTGCGCTGCTCCTTCTAACTTCGATGCCGACTACTGCTATGCTCTTGGTACCAGCGCTGCCCAGCTGATTGCTAACGGCAAGACTGGCTACATGGCTATCGTTAAGAACACTACAGCTCCTGCCGAGCAGTGGATTGCTGGTGGTGTGCCCATCACCATGATGATGAACATGGAGAAGCGTAACGGCGAGATGAAGCCAGTTATCCGCAAGGCTCTCGTTGAGCTCGACGGTGCTCCATTCAAGGAGTTTGCTGCTCATCGCGACGTTTGGGCTCGTCAGACCGCATACGTATATCCCGGTCCTATCCAGTACTGGGGTCCAACAGAGGTTTGCGACCAGCCAACCCGCACACTTGCTCTCGAGCAGGCTAAGTAAAATAGATTATCAGGCGCGAATTACTCTTGTGTAATTCGTGCCTTTTTTATTCTTTGATGCCAAAGCGACGCGTAATCCGTAGAAAAGGGGTAGGCACTACCCACACTTACCATGGCCCCCGTGGCCGTCGTAAGCCCGGATTCTTTGTCCGTATTCTGCGCCACATGCCCGGTTGGGCATACTGGGTAGGCGGAGCAGCTGTCGTCGCTGTCTATCTCTACTTTTTCTATTACTTCTTTGTAGGTCCGTTCGGATTCCGCTGGCGCGCGCTGTATGGCGACGTGAGCTATCCCGAGGGCTACGAGATTCATGGCATCGACATCTCGCACCATCAGGGACGTATCGACTGGGAAGAGCTGAAGGACAACGGCCAGATAGACCATTGCCCCATACGCTTTGTGATGATCAAGGCCACCGAGGGTGCCACCCAGACCGACCGCAACTTCCGCGACAACTTCTTCCAAGCCCGCGAGAATGGGTTTACCCGTGGAGCCTATCACTTCTACAGTGTTCACAGTCCCGCCGAGCAGCAGGCCTATCACTTCATCAAGACCGTAGACCTGGAGAACGGCGACCTGCCACCCGTGCTCGATGTGGAGCACAAACCCAAGAACCAGTCCGACGAGGACTTTAGGCACTCAGTGCTCAAGTGGCTTAACATCGTAGAGAGTCACTACCGTGTCAAGCCTATTATATATACCTATTTTAAATTTAAGACGCGCTATCTGTCCGATCCCATTTTCGATGAGTATCCCTACTGGATAGCCCATTACTATGTCGACTCGCTCGAGTATCAGGGCCCGTGGAAGTTCTGGCAGCACACCGATGTGGGCCGTCTGCCCGGCATCAAGGGCAATGTAGACTTCAATATCTACAACGGCTCGTTCTACGACCTCCGCCAGATGACCATCGGCTCGCAAGAAACCATCGGCGAAAAAGCCTACCGCGATTAAACGTTTTACTAAATAAATCAACCAATGAACAAGAAATCCATTATCACTATTCTCCTCGCCCTCATGTCAATGGCAGGGTGGGGACAGACAAAAAAGACTGCAACCATTACTGGTAATTCACCCGCACTCAAAGACGGAACGATTGCAGTAAGTTATATCCACCATGCAGCTGTAGCTGTCGATACTGTTCGTGGCGGACACTTCACGATTGTTGTCCCTGTCAACGGATTCACTCAAAGCGAACTGATGTTACGTGGCGAAGGCTGCCCAAACTATTCTATGCCACTATATTTCAGCCCAGATGCGTTGATACATTTATCAGGCACCGATTGCTTATATCCTCTTTGGAAGGTAGACAGCCCTATAGCCGAACAACAGACCATAAATAGCATCGTTGGTCATAATGTTGAAGTATTTAAGGAATATCTTCAGCAGTGCGTGGTCGACGCCTCTTGGAGCAAGACTCAGCACATCTATTCTAAGGTACTCAAGCAAACTATGGATTTCCTGCCGTCACTGCCGGTAGATGCAGCTTTGCTCTTCGAGCTTGAGACGGTGGCGCTTCATTCCCAGAACTACGAAGAATTTCCTTATAAGCAGCAACTCAAGGAGCTGGAGGCGGCCACTGCAGCACGTGCTCCTAAAGGTTTCGAACGAGAGTTGTCGGGCATACACACCCTGGTTTATCCGCCACATATCCTGCAAGTGGGCGAAGAGGCTGTCGATGGCGAACTATTCGATATGCAGGGTAATAAGCATCATTTTTTCGATGCCTTTGCCCGTGGGCGTTATGTGTTGATGGCCTTTTGGAGTTTCGCCTGTGGTGTGAGCCTTGGTGTACAGCAAGATATTAACGAACTCTATTGCCAGAACTCTGACAAACTGGAGATTGTTAGCATTAATCTTGATCATCTCTCTCTCTGGCAACAAAATGCCAGTGGCAGGCAGATGGCCTGGCAGAACTGGAACGAAGGAAAGATGCTCAGGGGAGGCCTTGATGCCCACTACTGCGACTTTCCAGCCACACCATATTTCGTATTGATTTCGCCCGATAAACGCATCGTCTGGAAAAGCATGGGTTTCAACCCTGCCTGGTTCTCATCCATAGCCGACGTAGTAAATGGACGTAAAGAGTGCGTTGAGTAATCCTGTGCTTTAACTTTTAGTGCCATAATTGTTTAGTTTAATTTTTGTATTGTTGTTATTTGTTTTATTTTGACAATGCAAAGGTACGACTTTTTGGCGAGGTATCCAAAATACAATTGTTAATGAATTGTTAAAACACGAGAGCGCATTTGCGCCCACACGTGGAAAATATTTTTTTCACACCTAGCGAATACAGAAATACAGAATACAGTTTTCTAGGGAGCACTTAAGCGGCGCAAGTTTAGTAGTATTATATATATAATATATATATTATATATATAGTAAAAATATTATACACATATTTCTCTTCCAAGAATGATACCCTCGCCAAATAAACTGTATTCTGTATTTCTGTATTTTTGTGTCTTATCTTCCTGAATATCGTTTGTTTTTCTTTACTCATTTCAATTACACCTATTGCCTTGTATATCAACCACTTATCTATGCGTCTTGATAACATAAATCGCTTTGTAGACAAGTAGAAATACCACCTTTGTAGCAGTTATTCCGCCTTCGACGACGAGTGTTTTTTGCCTATTATGACCAATTTATCCGAGGCATATCGCGCTTTTGGCATCAAAATTACCAGAAATTACCCCTCAAATTGTGTGCCTTGGGTAGCCAAAACTTACGTTTTGACGTCGCAAAGTGCTGTTCATTAATGCCTAAAAGTTGTTAAAAGCGATACGTGGAATACAAGATTCTATAGATAGCTGCATTATAGAAGCAGAATAACATAAAATTTTGCAATACTAAAAAACTAATGAAAATGATGAAGAAACGTATCTTTCTTGCGATGAGCGCAGTGGTGATGCTGGCCATGGGAGTGTGTGGCTGCAGTAATGATGACGACAAGATAGTGCTGTGGGACGACTCGCAACAGCTGGTTTACGAGGAAAATCCTACAACCATAGATGGCGTTTGGTGTCTGGTGCATTTCAGCAATGGCTGGGGAAGTCTTAAGGATTATAACGCGGGCGAGTTGGCGCTGAAAATAGATGAGGCTACCAAGACGATGAAGGTGGTAAACAAGCTGGACGGCGTATTCATTCCTAGTGGCGACTACACCTATCAGCTTACAGGCCATAAGATATCAACTATTAATGATGAGGAGGACGGAGAAGCTATATATTACACTATCGAAATAAACCCTAAGGATAATCCTGATGCGCATTACTTTACGTGCGGTTGCAACTTCTGTGAGGGTTGTCTGCTCTTCGACGATGGTATGGCCTGCGATTCACCAGGATACTTCTTTAAGAAACTGAAAACTGTATTTGAATTATATTAATAATCCGCATGCATTTCGAGCGAATAAATATGCATGAACCAGCGCGGGAGTGTTAATATATTATAAATAAGCAGTTTATGGAGAACAATGTTGCGACGCGCGGGCGTATATTTGCAGCAGAAATCTAATTATTAATCGACAAGGAGAAATTGCTTATGTTTATTAACAACGAACCGAAACAGGAAAGAAGAAAGAATGATCAGCAGCTGGCTGAATCGAAGTCACAAAAACCAATGCCATCAATTTGGTACACCTAATAACATTAGCGCGACACTTTCGGGTGTCGCGCTATTTGTTGTTGATGAAGAT
>ONGP01000037.1 GCA_900317405.1 uncultured Prevotella sp. | reverse complement strand
TGGCATTGATATGGCGACTAATCCACCTGGCTGAGCGACAAGTGCACAAGTTTGGCCGAGTGTATGGCTATTGTGTGGTGAGTATATTCCTGTTCCATGTGTTTATCAATGTAGGAATGGTGCTCGGACTTACGCCTGTAATCGGTATCCCGTTGCCATTCTTCAGCTACGGAGGTTCATCGCTTTGGGGCTTCACTCTGTTGCTATTCATCTTCCTGCGTATCGATGCAGGCCGCAATCTGTTGCACAACTAAGCCCTATTACTTCTTACTTATTTCGATTCCAACATCCGTGATGCCAGGCATGGTTTCACGTTTCATGTAGTGCATCACGTAAACGTGTAGCGAGTCGCCCTCGTATAGTTCTACGCTATCCACTTTAAAACTATACTGATAGCAACTTATCCCGTTGCCCATCACATGCCCGTTCTTCTCTACAAGTGGACATTTTATGCGCTTGCGTTTGTGCTCTCCACGTGGAAAGATTTCTTGTTCTACAACTACGCTTATGCCTAGGAATGGTATTGAGTTGTCTGTGCGTAGCATGACCTGCTGTTGATATACACCCGGCTCTTTTACATGTGGTATGTAGAAGTGCATAGTGTCTGTGCGCTCCCATCCGTCGTTGTCCACATGCTCGTAGTGGCTGTATATCGCACCGCGATGGCAGGCTGACACCATCAGTGCTGCCATCGCGAGTGCTATGATCATTGCTTTATTCCGCATTCTTCTTTTCGTTTTGTCTGTTGCCCTGTGGCTTCTTCTTTTTCTTTTTCTTCTTGGCCTTGTCAAAGCGGCTAATGTCGCCACCTGCCAAGTCAACGTGTGGCTTTGCCTCTGGCTTCTTGCCCTCGTCGTGCTCGAGCGAAAGTGGTTTCTCGCCTCGGCGATTCATCTCGATTACCTCCTTTGCTCTCTCGGCAGTGATAGTCTCCAGATTGGCGGCTATGTTCTTGTCGGTAGAGTAGGTGCACATACCTGCCAGGATGTCGCTCTTAAACAGATAGTAGTCGCTATCCTGAGTCTGCAGCACAACCTCCTTGTTAGGCAGTAGCTTGCCTGCCTCTACGTAGTCGTCGACCTCGTAGTTAAGGCAGCACTTAAGCTTGGCACACATACCAGCCAACTTCTGTGGATTAAGTGAGATGTCCTGGAATCGGGCAGCATTAGTGCTCACACTCGAGAAATTCTTCATCCATGTGGCGCAGCAAAGCTCACGTCCGCAAGGACCTGTTCCTCCGATACGACCAGCCTCCTGACGGGCACCAATCTGCTTCATCTCGATGCGTACGTGGAAGGCCACAGCCAGATCCTTGATGAGCTGACGGAAGTCTACACGCTCATCGGCAATGTAGTAGAAGATAGCCTTGTTGCCATCACCCTGATACTCCACGTCGCCGATCTTCATGTCCAGCCCAAGACCCTTAGCAATCTTACGGCTTTCAATCATCGTAGAGTGCTCACGAGCCTGAGCCTCGCGCCATTTCTGGATATCAGTCTCGCGGGCTATGCGATAGATACGCTTGATGTCATCGGGCGACTTGATGTTAACCTTCTTAAGCTGCAGTTTTACCAGTCGGCCAGTAAGTGTTACCACACCTACATCGTGACCAGGACTGGCTTCTACGGCTACTATGTCGCCCTTCTTCAGATCCAGGTTGTTCACGTTGTGGTAATATCCCTTACGGGTGTGTTTGAACTGCACCTCTACCAGGTCAGTAGTATCTGGATTACCAGGCACATCGGCCAACCAGTCGTATGTATTCAGCTGTTTGTCCTGTCGTCCCACTGCCTGGTGACACAGACCACGGTCGCAACCTACATGTACGATATGTTCTTTAGTTTTCTCGGTCATATCTATTTCTGTAAAAGTAATACAATCATTTGTAGTGCAAAGTCGAAGAATACTATCTTTCCGTTTGCGTTTTGTCCTATGTCGCGTATGGCCAGATTGGTCAGGTCGCTAATAGGCAGTACATTATTCTCGTTCACAAATCGAGCAAAGTTCTTGGCAAAGTCCTCCTCGCGCTGAGTCATGTATACCAGTTCTTCGTCCTGGAAGTTGTACATGAAGTTCTCGCGTGTCATGCGCAGGAAGAAAGTCAGCCATCGCTTCTGCTTCTCACGCCCCATGCCAGCCATCTGTTCGCTCCACTTGCGCAGATCCTTTATCTTGCGCTGGTAGGCTAGTCGCATCAGCATGATATACATATCCAGAAACAGCTCGTTTTCTGAGCCTACCTGCAATTCGTCAAGCGCCTTCAGCCAGTTGCCGTTAGCCAGTCGGGCTATGCGATGTGCATCGTCGGCACCTATGCCACGCTTTTCTATCAGAGCGCGCTCTACGTCGTCATTGTCTATCTTCTTGATGTCGATGCGCTGCACACGACTGCGGATTGTCTCCAGCAGTTTGTCAGGCTCTTCGCTCACCATAATGAATACTGTCTGCTGTGGTGGCTCCTCTATCAGTTTCAACAGTTTGTTGGCGCACTCTATGTTCATGCGCTCAGGCAGCCATACCACGCTTACCTTATATCCACCCTGACTCGACTTCAGACTGAGTTTTCTTACCAGGTCGTCGCTTTCGCCTGCAGTAATGATGGCCTGCTGATTCTCTGCGCCGATAGCCTGCATCCAGTCTTCCATCGTGAAGTACAGCCCTCGCATCACCAGCTCGTGCCATTCCTTGGCAAAGTCGTCGCTCACTGGCTTGTGTTCTGCACCCATCGATGGCAGTTTGATGGTAGGGTAGGTGAAGTGCAGGTCAGGATGCTCCAGCTTGGCCAGCATTGCCTTAGCCGATGGAGTGCCGTTGTCGAGCAGATAGCATGCAAATGCCACTGCTAGTGGCAGCTTGCCGCATCCCTGTGGTCCACATAGCATCAGTGCATGTGGCAGTCGCTCCTCCTTAACCAACTGCAGCAGTCGCTCTTCAGCTTCCTTCTGTCCTATTACCTCGTCGAAACTCATAACAGTCTCTTTACAACCTCAACAACCGAATCTACTGCCGATACGGTATAGAAATGTATATTATGTACTCCGTGAGCATACAGATCGCGACACTGTGCTGTGGTCCATTCGATACCCAGTTGCTTGGCGTCCTCGTCGGTCTTGCACTTCACAACCTCCTTTGCCAAAGGCTCTGGTATGTCGCAGTGGAATGTCTTGGGCACTACTGTAAGCTGACTCAGCTTAGCCATAGGCTTTATGCCTGGTATGATGGGGATAGTGATACCCATGGCAAGGGCTTTCTCCACAAATTGGAAGTATTTCTCGTTGTCGAAAAACAGCTGTGTAACTGCATACTGTGCGCCCAGATTCTGTTTCTGCTTCAGGTACTGCATGTCCATCTCCAGATTGGGCGCCTCCTCGTGCTTTTCAGGATAGCAAGCCACGCCATAGTCGAACGCACGACCAGGATTCTTGATAGGTGTGCCGTCGGCAAAGTATCCCTCGTTGAATCTCTTCACCTGCTGCATCAGGTCTGTGGTATGCGCATGTCCTCCAGGTGTAGGTTGGAATCGGCTGTCCTCCTTGGCCTTGTCGCCACGTAGCAACAGCAGGTCGCTTATGCCAAGGAACTGCAAGTCGAGCAGCTCATATTCGATATCCTCGATAGTAGCGCCACTACAGATGACGTGTGGCTGTACTGGTATGTGGTATCTCTGCTGTATGGCTGCTGCTATGGCAATTGTACCAGGGCGACGCCGAATGCGACGACGCTCAAATTGCCCATTCTCCAGTTCGCGATACACAAACTCTGAGTGATGGGTGGTGATGTTAATATAGGCAGGGTCGAATTCTCTTAGTTTGTCAATGTCGGCAAACAGTTTCTCAGTGCCTGTTCCTTTCAGTGGTGGTAGCACTTCAAATGAGAATCGTCTGGCCTCTTTATCTTGATGTATAAACTCTGTAACACTCATATTGGCTGCAAAGTTACAAAAAATTTCTTTATTACAAAACTTTTTTGTACTTTTGCAGCATGAAACTGAAGCAATTTGTCAAAGATTGGACTCTTCCGGTGGCGATAGCCGTAGGAACAGTGGTATATCTGCTGTTCTATTTCGTGCCTCAGCTTGATACTGCAGGCGATGTGTTGGGCGATGTTGTGGATACCATTTTTCCTATGATGGTGTTCTGTACCCTCTTCTCCACTTTCTGCCGTATCGACTTCCATCAGATGCGTCCTCATCGTTGGCATCTGGGTGTGCTGATTACCCAGGTAGCACTTGTTGCACTTAATGTTTGGATTATCTATGGCGTAGAGGCTAACCCTGCACAGAAGATACTGTGGGAGAGTGTGCTTACTTGTATCATCGGACCTGCTGCCACAGCTTGTCCTGTCATCACAGCCAAGATAGGTGGCAATATCAATACTATGACTGCCTTTGTGGTCATGTCGTCGTTTGCTTCGGCACTTATGATTCCTGCCGTATTCCCATTGCTCGAACGTGGTTCTGGACTAGATTTCTGGTCGGCCTTCCTCATTATCCTGCAGAAACTGGCTATGGTGCTTGTTGCTCCATTGGTTCTCGGATGGGTTGTGCAGCACTATGCCAAGCGCCTGTGTGCTTGGATTGTGGGCATTCCCGATCTGTCGTTCTATCTTTGGTCAGTGCAGCTTTCTGTTACATCGGGTGTTACTGTCCGCAATATCGTTCGTAGCGATGCAGGATTGTCTGTATTGCTGATGATTGCCACTATGAGCATGATACTCTGCTTCGCCTTGTTCTTGCTTGGTCGCAGCATAGGTCGACGTCTTGGCGATGAGCTATGTGGCGGACAGGCCATGTTCCAGAAGAACACGGCCTTGTCTATTTGGGTTGCATATACCTATCTTAATCCTGTGGCATCCGTAGGAGCAGGTTGCTATGTTCTTTGGCAGAACATCGTCAACAGTCTGGAACTCTACGAATACCGCAAAAAGCATTCATAGCTTCTCCATCTCGAGCGATGCCCAGATAAATGGCCCCACGCCTTTAGCATCGTTGTCGCGAATAGGTTCGCTCAGGTAGTAGTCGAAGCTGCCGTCGCGCTTACTATTCTCTTTTACGCTGCCTTTAGGGTTAATTTTTTTCAGTGCTTTTTCTACCTCTGGTGTAGCAGCAGGACCAAGTCCGGCCACACTGCAACACTGGGTGAGTGAGATGGTTTTATCCGCATTTACACGGATAAAGTTATCGATGATGCCCTGATAGGCTTTCACGCCAGCATCACGATACTTTGTACCCAGATACCCCTTGTTCCAAGCCTTCAGCAGTACGTATGCAAACATCGATGAACAGGTAGACTCCAGATAATTGCCCTGACGTTTGGGTGAGTCCATCACCTGATACCACAGTCCGGTCTTCTTGTCCTGCCATTTCAGTACGGCGTCAAGATCTTTCTGCAACAAATCTATTACCTCCTGTCTGCGTGCATAGTTCTCTGGCAACACGTCGAGCACCTCTATCAGAGCCATCGAGTACCAACCCTGAGCACGTCCCCAACAATGCTGCGACAGTCCACTCTCCTTGTCTGCCCAGAAGGTCTTGCGTGTCTCATCATAGGCATGACGGTTCAGTCCTGTCTTCTTATCCAGAGTGCGCTCGTAGGTTATCTTCAATTGGTTCACAGCGTCGTCGTATATCTTGTTTACGGCGCCTTTCTTTGCCTCTTTAGTAGTAGTGGTGATGGGCGCAGTAAGACAGCGGAAGGGCAGTCCCATGAAGATGCCGTCCAACCATACCTGATAGGCGTAGATGGCCTTGTGCCAATACACCTTGTCGGCTATTGTCCTGGGCTGGTTCTGCAGTTGCTTCATCATAGTCTTCATAGCCAGCAGGTTCTTAGCCTCGGGCCACTGCTGATACATACGTGTCACAAAGTGGCCTGTACGAATGTTGTCGAGGTTGTATTCCAAGATGTTGTATCCACGGATGTCGCCCTTAGCGTTTATCATTGTGTCAGTATACTCCTGGCAGTAGTTGCGTATCTTCTCGCCGCCATATGCCAGATATGTGTCCAGCATAGCCTCCAGTTCAATGCCCATCACGTAGCTCCATCGTGGCTTCGATGCAAAGTCCAGCAGATAGCTTCTTGGCACACGCTTCATCTCAGAGTATGTCATCCACTCTGAGTAGTGCTTATATGGCTTCTCCTGCAGCACCAGCGAACCGTTTATTATCAGGTCCTCATACTTCACGTCCTCGGCCTTGCCTATCTGGTATACTGGCTTGCCGTATACACCGTCAAACTTACAGTTGCGCACAGTGATGTGGTTCACTGTATACGACAGCGAGTCAGCCTCGTAGCCCACTATCATCACACCGTATTGTGACTTCTGGCATGTCACGTTCTCCATCAGCACGTTGCGCACTGTAGGGTAGTATCCTCTGCAGCAAATCTCCTTTGGCTCGTAGTCGGTGTTAATCTTCAGCACAGCCTCCTTGCACACGCCTACCTTTATGTTGCGCATATTGATGTTTTCTATTACACCACCACGACACGAGTTGGTCTTTATGCGCAGCACGCGCTCCAGTTCTGGCGAATCCATCACGCAGTCGTGAGCATACACATTCTGGCAACCTCCTGAAATCTCTGAGCCAACTACCACACCACCATGTCCGTTCTTCATCTCGCAGTTGCGTATAATGATATTCTTTGATGGCATGTTGCGCTCGCGTCCGTCGCGATTGCGTCCGCTCTTGATGGCTATACAGTCGTCGCCAGTGTCAAAGTAGCAGTCCTCTATCAGCACACGGTCGCAGCACTCAGGGTCGCATCCGTCGCCATTTGGTCCGTCGTTTATCATCTTTACTCGGCGCACTGTGATGTCTGTAGAGTGCAGAGGATGAATAACCCAGAATGGCGAGCGCAGCAGTGTCACATCCTCCAGCAGTATGCCCTCGCACTTGTTGAAGCTAACCAACTGCGGGCGCAGACGATCCTTCTCTGTAAACACTCTCTCGGGCGAGCGTTTGCCTTTCTCGTCATACATCGGTATGCCGTCCTCGCCAGCCTGAAGCAGTCGTGGGCGTCCCATGTCGCGCTGACTGGTCTGTCCCTCTTTCCATCCGAAACGCTTGTTGCCGTTCCATGGCCACCATGTATCGTTGCTGCCGCCACCGTCGATAGTTCCCTTACCGGTGATGGCTATATCCTTTGCCTTGAAAGCATATACGCATGGCGAGAGGTTGAAACACTCCAGTCCCTCCCACGATGTCTCGACAATGGGGTAGAGTGCAGGCTCGAACACAAACTCCAGCACGGCATTCTCCTGTACCTCCAGATTTACGCCGCTCTTCAGCTCGATAGCTCCCGTCAGGAACTTCTGTCCTGCAGGCACTACTACACGTCCGCCGCCCTTCTTCGAGCAGAGGTCGATAGCTTTCTGGATAGCTTTCTGGTTCTTGGCAGCCGTGTTGTCGGTCTTAGCGCCATACTTAGTGATAACGTATGCCTTGTCGGCATACTTAGGGGTGCGAATGCTCTGCTCTATCTGTCGATACTGAGCCTCGTTCCACTGCTGGGCTGTAGCCAACAATGGTGTCAGCATGCAGAGCATCACAATTTGTAGAAACTTCTTCATATTTGGTAAACGTTTTTAGTCCGTAGTTGCAAATTTGGTGCAAATATACAACAAAATCGCGAACTACGGACTAAATGTCGGATAAAAAAGCAACGTAAACGTTTAACTTTTCAGTGCTTCGAACAGCTTGTCGAGTGCCTCGTCGGCGTCCTTGCTCTCATTGAGCAGTGTCACAAACTTCGAACCTATGATGGCTCCTGCAGCGTTCTGCTGTGCAGCTTCCAGTGTCTGCTTGTTGCTTATGCCGAAACCTATCATACGTGGGTTACGCAGATTCATAGCATTGATACGACGGAAGTACTCCTGCTTAGCATCGTCGAAACTCTTCTGTGCACCTGTGATGGCCGCACTCGATACCATGTATACAAATCCATCGGTATTGTCGTCGATAAAGCGGATGCGCTCCTCGCTTGTCTCGGGTGTTATCAGCATGATGATACGCAGGTCATACTTGTCGGCTATCGGCTTTACTATCTCCTGATAGTCCTTGAATGGCAAGTCTGGTATGATAGCACCGCTCACTCCGCTCTCCACACAACTCTTGCAGAAATCCTCTATGCCGTAGTGTAGTATCGGGTTCAGATATCCCATCAGCACCAGCGGTATCTCCACCTGGTCCTTTATCTCCTTCAGCTGTCCGAATAGAGTCTTTAGGCTCATACCATTTTTCAGTGCCTTTGTGGCGGCACTCTGTATCACAGGTCCGTCGGCCAGAGGGTCGCTGAATGGTATTCCTACCTCAATCATGGCTATACCGCGGCGTTGCATTGCCAGTATCACGTCGCCAGTGCCCTCTAGTGTGGGGCAACCTGCGCAGAAGTACAGACTCAGGAGCTTTTTGTCCTTGCTGTTTGCGAAAAGTTGATTGATCTTGTTGCTCATATTATTGCATTTTTACATTATTCATTTTTAAATCTTTACATTCTGAAGAAACCTTTTCAGCGACATGATGTCTTTATACCCAGGGGCTGTCTCAAATCGTGAGTTCAGGTCGATGCCTATGCACTTGTCGTTATGGAACCCGTTTACACGCTCTGCATCGTCGGGTCCTATGCCTCCGCTCAACAGGAATGGTGTCTCGCCTCTGTATTCGCTCAGTACACTCCAGTCAAACTTCTCGCCATTGCCACCCACGCTCTTGCCTTTGGTGTCAAACAGGAATGTGTCGGCCACACCCTCGTAGGCTTCAGTCAGCGCAAAGTCGGCTGCTGTGGCTATGTTGAATGCCTTAATCACCTTTCTTCCGTTCAACTGTCTGATGTAGTCGGGGCGCTCGTGTCCGTGCAGTTGTATCAGGTCCAGCTGATACTCGTCTGCAATACGCTTCACCTGTTCTATGTCCTCATCTACAAACACGCCGACGCGCTTGCAGTATATGGGCAGATAGTCAGGCTTCTCGCTCACGTATCTGCTCGACTTGGGCCAGAATATCAGTCCCATCATGTCTATGCCCAGTCGCTCCACCTCGCGTATGTTATCGGCCTCGCGCATGCCACATACCTTGATTCTCATAGTTTCGAGATAAATTCTTTGAGCGCTTGTCCTGGGTCAGCTGTCTTCATAAAGTTCTCGCCGATAAGGAACCCGCGGAAACCGGCCTTGCGCAGTGCCTTGACCGTATCTGGATTCGATATTCCGCTCTCGCTCACTTTTACAGCGTCCTTAGGCAGCAGCTCTGCCAGTCGGAATGAGTTCTCCACATCTGTTACAAACGATCCCAGATTGCGATTGTTTATTCCGCACATGTCTGGCTCCAGCTCAGCGTACTCCAGTTCCTGTTCCGAGTGCATCTCCAGCAGCACCTCCAGTCCCAGTTCGTGGGCAGTGTGCAGCAGCGTGCGGCACTCGTCCTTCTGCAGGTCAGCAGCTATCAGCAGCACAGCCGATGCTCCGCACAGTCGGGCCTGAAACAGCTGATACTCATCTATCACAAAGTTCTTATACAGCACCGGTATCTTCACACCGCTGCGTCGAGCTATGCTTATAAACTCGTCGCATCCGCCAAAGTACTTCTGGTCGGTCAGTATGCTCAGCGCTGCAGCACCGTTCTTCTGGTAGCTCAGTGGGATAATGTCGGGCTGTCCGTCCTCCTTTATCCATCCCTTCGATGGAGACTTGCGCTTAAACTCGGATATTATGCCCGTATCCGATGCTGTCAGTGCTTGCTTCATCGATGCTGTGCTGAAGTCGAGTATAGCCTCCACCTGTCTGTGCAGCACCTGCGGAGCCACAGCCTGCTTAGCTGCTTCTACCTCCACGCGCTTGTTTGCTACTATCTCTTCTAGGATATCCATTTTTACCTACGGATTATACGGATTTTACGAATTAAGCTCAACAAATTTCTTAAAGGTACGCAGGGCTGCGCCGCTGTCGATACTCTCGCGGGCGATATCCACACACTCCTCGATACTCTTCTGGCCCTTCTCCAGTACCTGTATACCGAATGCTGCGTTTGCCAGCACGATGTTTTTCTGTGCAGGCAGAGCACGGTTCTCCAGCACACTGTCGAATATCTGTGCAGCCTCCTCCTCGGTAGCACCGCCCACCAGTTCCTCGGGCTTAGCTATATCGAATCCCAGATCATGTGGCTTGAATATTCGCTCGTACTGCTTGGTTGTCACCTTGAAGTCGCCAGTCAGCGAAATCTCATCGTATCCGTCGATAGAGTTCACGATACCGTAGTCTATACCTATCTTCTGATACACCTGGTTGTACAGTCGCATCTGGTCGAGATTGGCCACACCCAGCAACTGGCACTGTGGCTGCGATGGATTAACCAGTGGGCCCAGCAAATTGAATACTGTTGGGAACTGCAGCGCCTTGCGGATAGGACCCACAAACTTCATAGCCTTGGCAAACAGCTGTGCATGCAAATATACTATACCAGCCTCGTTCAACGAGCGGTTTAGCTTGTCGATATCGTCGGTAAACTTAATGCCGTGGTGCTGAATCACGTTCGATGCTCCGCTCACGCTCGTTGCAGCATAGTTACCGTGCTTAGCCACCTTATAGCCTGCACCTGCAATCACGAAACACGATGTAGTCGAGATATTAAACGTGTTCTTGCGGTCGCCACCAGTACCCACCACGTCTATGTAGCGGTCGGCATTCAGTATGGCAGGTACGCCTGTCTCCAGTATACCGTCGCGGAAACCTAACAACTCGTCCACTGTCACACCGCGCATTTGCAGTGCTGTAAGTAGTGCTGTAATCTGTTCTGTAGGATACTCACTCTGAGTGATTCCAATCAGAATATTCTTCATCTCTTCACGAGTCAGCTCCTCGTGGTTCAGCATCCTGTTCAGGATGTCTTTCATTGTCTGTGCCATATCTCTTTTAATGTTTAATCTTAAATGTTAAAGGAACATCCAGTTCTGTAGCATCTTGCGTCCATCGGGTGTCAGCACGCTCTCTGGGTGGAACTGTATGCCTCGAATGTTCATCGTCTTGTGGCGTAGTGCCATTATCTGTCCTTCGTCGCTTACGGCAGTCACCTCCAGACACTCAGGCAATCCTTCGCGGCTTACCACCCACGAGTGGTATCTGCCTATTGTGATGTTACGGTCTATACCGCTGAATATGGGGTCGTCTACTGTGATGTGGCAAGGTGTAGCCACTCCGTGGAACACGTCTGAGAGGTTCTCCAGCTTTCCACCGAATGCCTCACCGATGGCCTGATGACCCAGACACACGCCCAGTATTGGTTTCTTGCCGGCATAAGTCTTGATCACATCCAGCAGCAGTCCTGCTTCGCTTGGGATACCGGGACCAGGCGAAAGTATGATCTTGCTATATGCCTCCAGGTCCTGCAGTTCAAACTGGTCGTTACGCAGCACCGTTACCTCTGCACCCAGTTCCTTCACCAAATGACTCAAGTTGTATGTAAACGAGTCGTAGTTATCTATTATAACGATCTTCATAAGAAATCTGTTCTTTTGTTCTTTTTATCTAAAGTTTCTCTGCCTGGAGTATAGCTTTGCGCAGTGCTCCCAGTTTGTTGTTCACCTCCTGCAGTTCGTACTCCACGTCGCTCTTGGCCACTATACCGCCACCAGCCTGGAACCATAGTTCACCGTTACGGCTCACAAATGTACGTATGGTGATGGCCTGATTCAAACTGCCGTCCAGTCCGATGTAGCCAATGCATCCGCCGTATGCACCGCGATTGTGTGGCTCGTACTCGCTTATTAGCTGCATAGCGCGCACCTTTGGTGCACCGCTCAGTGTGCCTGCAGGGAATGTGTCGATAAATGCCTTGATAGGATCAGCGCCGTTGTCAAGCTCACCGCTCACACGCGATACCAGATGTATCACATGACTATAGTACTGCAGATCCTTGTAGAAGTCCACCTTCACGCCGTGGCAGTTTCTCGACAGGTCGTTGCGTGCCAGGTCTACCAGCATCACGTGCTCTGCGTTCTCCTTTGGATCGTTGCGCAGATATTCAGCCCCCTTGCGGTCTGCCTCAGCATCGCCCGTACGCTTGGTTGTTCCGGCTATCGGGTCGATGTAAGCCTTGCGCCCCTCGATACGACAGTGAGTCTCGGGTGATGAACCGAAGATACGGAATCCACCAAAGTCGAAATAGAACAGATACGGGCTTGGGTTGATTGATCGCAATGCACGATACAGCTTAAAGTCGTCGCCTTCGTACTTTTGGATGAATCGGCGGCTCAGCACTATCTGGAACACGTCGCACGATGCTCATCGTCAGTCAGTGTTGAGCGCACATCGCCCACAGGGTGGAAGTCATATGCCTTCACATTGGCTTTGTTCATCGCCTTCATCACCTCGTTTATCTTTGCCTCGCCGTCGAGCGATACTACCTTAAGTGTGTTGTTAAAGTGGTCTATCACTATCACCACCTTATATAATATGTATAGCAAGTCGGGAGCATCGTTTTTGGCCTGTGTCTCGTCCTTCACGTCTATGTCTTCAAAGTAGCGCACAGCATTAAAACTGGTATAGCCAAACAGTCCGCACATCTTGGCATCATCGCCCTCCACGTGTATGCGGTCTATTAGTTCGTGTATAGCCTTGTCACTGCGATACTCCTTGTTCACCTCATGGGTGAGTGTGCTGCCGTCGGGGTAGGTGATGGTTGCCTGTCCGTGTCCGATAGCCACGCTGGCCATAGGCTCTATGCCGATAAACGAGCGCGAGTTGTCCTTCTCATGATAGTCCGAACTCTCCATCAGTGCACTCTGTGGATATAGGTCCCTCAGTCGCATATATACTCCCACCGGCGTATAAAGATCCGCCAGGATCGTCTTTGATATTGTTGTATAATTGAATGTACTCATAATTCCCAATTCTCAATTAAAACTTTCCGTACTCACCGGCCATAGCCTTGTTCTTAAGATATGTCTCAACGTCCTTGTCACCGCGACCAGAAACTGTCAGCACCACCACGTCGTCCTTCTTAAACTGCAGCTTCTTCAGCGCTGCTATGGCGTGTGCGCTCTCGATGGCAGGGATGATACCCTCCATGCGTGTCAGCTCGTAGCCGCCGTAGATAGCCTCGTCGTCATTTATGCTCAGCACCTTGGTGCGACCTTTCTTGGCCATGTTGCAGTGCATTGGGCCCACACCTGGGTAGTCCAGTCCGGCACTGATGGTGAATGCTTCCTGTATCTGTCCGTCCTCGTTCTGCATTACCAGCATCTTGGCTCCGTGCAGTATTCCGGTTGTGCCCTTGTGTATGGTAGCAGCCGTGTAGTCAGTCTGCCAGCCGTGTCCACCGGCCTCGGCCAGTACTATTTTTACTCTTTCATCATTCACGTAGTGGTAGATGGTGCCCGCAGCGTTGCTGCCGCCACCTATGCAGGCGATAAGATAGTCGGGATAGTCGCGACCTACCTTCTCCTCTAGCTGCCATTTTATCTCTTCGCTGATTACGCTCTGCATGCGTGCCACCAGGTCAGGGTAGGGGTGCGGTCCCATTGTACTGCCCACGATATAGAACGTGTCGGCAGGATGACAGCACCAATCGCGTATAGCCTCGCTGCATGCGTCACTCAGTGTCATGTTGCCTGTGCGCACTGGGTGTACCTCGGCGCCCAGCATCTTCATGCGCTCCACATTGGTGTGCTGTCGCTCCACGTCGGTAGCACCCATAAACACCTCGCACTTCATGTTCATCAGCGCACACACCGTAGCAGTGGCCACACCGTGCTGTCCGGCACCCGTCTCGGCTATGATACGAGTCTTACCCATACGCTTGGCCAGCAGTATCTGTCCGATGGTGTTGTTAATCTTGTGCGCACCGGTGTGGTTCAGGTCCTCGCGCTTCAGGTACAGTTGGCAACCGTACTGCTCACTCATGCGCTCTGCATAGTACAGCGGACTGGGGCGTCCTACATAGTCCTTCAGCAGCGCATGATACTCCTGCTTAAACTCATCGCTCTCTATTATTGGCAGATAAGCGTCCTGCAGGTCGTGCACACACTTGTAGAGTATCTCGGGCACGTAAGCGCCACCAAACTCTCCATAAAAACCTCTCTCATCAGCAAAATAATTCTCCATATATCTTTTTATTTTTATTTTCTAATCAAAAAAAAGACTCATCGCTGTCGCGACGAGCCTTTCTGTATATTCTTACGTATGTATACACGGCTATGAGCCTCGCGACTTGTTAATCTCGAGAGCGCCACCACCAATAGTTGTTCTGTATACGTATCATAATGTTCTTTTATTATCGTTGATTATAACATTTCGGCTGCAAAAGTATATATTTAATTTCAAACCGCCAAACTTTTTACCCACTTTTTTAATAAAATGTTAGCAAATGTTGCTTTTTGCTTACAAAAACGCCTCGCATCATCACGACATGAGACATTTCACCCCTCGAAAAGCTACTTTTTGTATCATGAAACTATAGTAAATGTTACAAAATGCGATGAAATTGTACTTTTTGGAAGATTCTGCACAATGTTCCGCGCATTCTGCTGAAGGACTTTGCCCCTTTTTGCCGTAACTTTGCAACCGAAATCAACAAGTGACGCGACAATTAAGTGAATTATTCAATACATAATTAATTATTAAAAAACAAAAGTTATGAAAAAGTTTTTGATGTTTGTGGCTTTCGCAGCCATGTGTGTTACTGCTAATGCGCAGGATGTTAAGATGACAAGTTATGCCGATGAGGATATGGTTTTCCAGTATCCCGCCGACTGGAAACCTACGGAAAATACCCGCGAGGATGTCGCATTCGAAGGCAAGGACGGTGTGAGCATGGTCGAGGTTTCGGCCCGATACGGTGAATTCGATGCTGATGGCGTGAAGGAATGGGCTGCAGAGAAAAAAGAGAGGAAGGCCATCTGGTCATTGAAGGGCGGCGATGTTGTGACGAACGGAAACATCAACACCATCCGCTTTACTGGCGTGAAGGAGACTTATGACAGTGTCAAGGGCTTAGTGAAGCAGAATATCGTATGCATCTCGTTCGCTGTGATTAGCAACGGTAATACCCTGGCTGGCGATATCACGTATCTGCAGAAGGACGAGGCTAAGATGAAGCCTGTGGTGGAGAAGATGCTTGCATCGATGAAGGCTCAGTCAGAAGATTAAATTAATTATAAACCATTATCATCATGAAGAGTACTTTGAAAACTACAGTAATGTCGCTGGTGGCAATGTTTGCACTGGCAACGGTAGCTGATGCGCAGACTACGACGATCGACCTGGGTGGACTGGGTAAGGCTTTCGGAATCAAGTCGAAGAAGGAGAAGGCTATGGAAAAGATAAAGCCGACCATTCCGCAGCCTGAAAAAGGTAAGGTGGTGACCGTGAAGTGGAACAAGAACAAGGTGGGCCAGTGGGACCCATCGACGCTGAAGTTGACTTTCAACCAGACCTACGACGAGGGACAGTATAAGGGACAGAACGTAACTTTCCAGTTGGATCCACAGACAGGAAAGTGGACAAACATTGCAGGCAACGTGATCGGTCAGATGAGCAACGACGGCACAATGCAGACACCAAACCTGGGCACCATCAAGCTGAACCAGAAGACCTATGAGGTAACGATGGGCGGCGAGGTGATAGGTAATGCTAGCGTGAACGATGCCAGCTGCTACGGTTTTACCATGGGTGAGATGAGCGGTGGCTATGTGAGTCCGCTGCTGATGGCCTACGTATTCCACGGCATCATGCTCTCGAAGGATCAGGTTAGCAAGCTGAAGGTGCTGCGCCAGCAGGCCGATGCTGAGGCTGCCGCACAGGCTGCTGCACAGGCAAAGGCCCGCGAGGAAACTGCAAAGAGAGCCGCTGCACAGCGTAGCAGCAGTAGTTCGTCGAGCAGCAGTTCAAGCAGTTCGAGCCAGACTAAATACACGGCTGTCTACTACAACGGCCAGAAGTTCAAAGTTGATGTTTATAATAGTTTTCATGACGATAGGAGTAACCAGATGGGCAGTATATCCTACGGTGGTTCTGAAGTAACAGTGTATTCAAAGAAGGAAGGTGCGGTTGCCTGGATAAAGAGCGACGGTAGAGTCTCTTTGAATTCTAGATTTAGTTTTAGCGGGTCCGGTGAGGTGCGCGGCAACGAAATCTATCTCAAAGGCAACAACATGTTCTAATAATCTATTATGTCAACAGAACAAATTATCGGCTAGGGAGTGATAGGGGCCATTGGTTTCGCAATGGCCCTTGGACTCATATAAACCGTGGTGTGTATCCCTTCTTGCTCTTAGCCACTTGCGCTGGTGTGCCGGTGCTGAGAACCTGTCCGCCCTGGCGACCGCCTTCGGGACCGATGTCGATAAGCCAGTCGGCCTGTCGGATCACGTCTAGATTGTGCTCGATGATGATGACGGTGTTGCCACGATCAACAAGTTGCTGCAGCACCTGCATCAGTATGCGGATATCCTCGAAGTGCAGACCAGTGGTGGGCTCGTCGAGTATATACATGGTCTTGCCGGTGTCACGCTTCGACAGTTCGGTGGCCAGCTTTATGCGCTGACTCTCACCGCCAGAGAGGGTGGTGGAGGGCTGGCCCAGCTTGATATAGCCCAGACCTACATCCTGTATGCTCTTGATCTTGCGGAGTATGTCGGGCACGTTCTCGAAGAACTCTACGGCCTGATTGATGGTCATGTCGAGCACGTCGGCTATCGACTTGCCCTTGTAGCGCACCTCCAGTGTCTCACGGTTGTAGCGTTTGCCATGACAGTCCTCGCAAGGCACCTGTATGTCGGGCAGGAAGTTCATCTCGATGGTCTTGTAGCCGTTGCCACCACAGGTTTCGCAGCGGCCACCCTTTACGTTGAACGAGAATCGGCCTGGCTTGTAGCCACGTATCTTGGCCTCGGGCAGATTTACAAACAGCGAGCGGATATCGCTGAACACGCCGGTATAGGTGGCTGGGTTAGAGCGCGGTGTGCGACCGATAGGACTCTGGTCGACACTTACCACCTTATCTATATTCTCGATGCCCTCGATGCTGTCGTAAGGCATGGGGCGCTTTAGTGAGCGATAGAAGTGTTGCGACAGGATGGGCTGCAGCGTCTCGTTGATAAGCGTACTTTTGCCCGAACCGCTTACGCCGGTGACAACGATGAGCTTGCCCAGGGGGAACTCTACATCGATATGCTTGAGGTTGTTGCCGGTGCAACCACGCAGTATCAGACTCTTGCCTGAGCCTTTACGAGGCTTATAATCGGCGGGCATAGTGGTGAGTGCACCGTTAAGATACTGTGCTGTCAGCGTGTTAGTTTCCAGTAGTTTATCGGGTGTGCCCTGGAATACTACTTCGCCACCCTTGCGTCCGGCACGTGGACCTATGTCCACGATGTAGTCGGCACTGCGCATCATGTCCTCATCGTGCTCTACCACGATGACTGTATTGCCCAGATCGCGTAGCTCTTTGAGCGAACGGATGAGTCGTTCGTTGTCACGCTGGTGCAGTCCGATTGATGGCTCGTCGAGGATGTAGAGCACGTTTACGAGTTGCGAACCTATCTGTGTGGCCAGTCGTATGCGTTGGCTCTCACCACCAGAGAGCGAAGCCGACTGGCGATTGAGCGAGAGGTAGTCGAGCCCCACTTCGAGCAGGAAGTCGAGACGTGTTTTGATTTCCTTAAGTATCTCTTTTGCGATGGCGTATTCTGTCTTCGACAGCTTGTTGCCTATCTCAAGATTGTCTATCCAAGTACGCAGATCCTTCAGGTCCATCGATGCAAGGTCGGCGATGTTTCGGCCACCGAAGGTGTATGACAGGGCCTCGCGGTTTAGTCGCTGACCGTGACATTCAGGACAGGTGATCTCTGCCAGAAACTGGTCGGCCCACTTTTGGCCGGCACTAGAGTCATCGTTCTCCATCACACCACGCAGGTATTTTATGATACCATCGAAAGCCACGAAGTAGTCGCTGGATGTGCGCACCAGATCCTTGTCGATGCGCACGTCTTCGAGTGATCCGTAGAGCAGCTCGGTCATGGCATCGTCTGGGATGTCGGCGATAGGTGTGTTGAGGTCGCAGTCGAACTTGCGGAGAATGGCCTCTACCTGCCAGAATATCATCTGATTTTTATACTTGCCAAGAGGCACGATACCGCCTTCGCGGATGGAGGCCTGCTTGTCGGGAATTACCTTGTCGATATCAATCTCATTGATTACGCCCAGACCCTTACAGTGCGGACATGCACCCTGGGGCGAGTTAAATGAGAAATTGTTTGGCGCAGGGTCGCTGTAGCTGATGCCGGTGGTGGGGCACATCAGTCGCTTGGAGAAGTGCTTAAGCTGGCCAGTGTCCTGGTCGAGAATCATAATCAGTCCGTCGCCCTGGCGCATGGCCAGCGAGATAGACTTTTTGAGTCGCTCTTCATCAGGCTGTTCGGGCACCTTCATACGGTCTACTACCACCTCGATGTCGTGGTTCTTGTATCGGTCTACCTTCATGCCCTGCTTAATCTCCTGCAGTTCGCCATCCACACGTATGTGAAGATAGCCCTTGCGGCGCATGCTCTCGAACAGTTCGCGATAGTGGCCCTTACGGCTGCGCACTACCGGCGCCAGGATGTAGATCTTGTGGCCGGCATAGTCGTGGGTTATCATGTCGAGCACACGCTCCTCAGTGTAGCGCACCATCTCTTCGCCAGTCTCAAAACTATACGCACGACCTGCACGAGCAAAGAGTAGTCGCATGTAGTCGTAAATTTCGGTTGTGGTGCCCACGGTAGAGCGTGGATTCTTGTTGGTGGTCTTCTGCTCGATACTGATGACGGGCGACAGACCTGTGATCTTGTCGACATCGGGGCGCTCCATACCGCCAAGGAAGTTGCGGGCATAGGCCGAGAACGTCTCGATATAACGGCGCTGACCCTCGGCAAATATTGTGTCGAAGGCCAGCGACGACTTGCCGCTGCCACTTAGTCCCGTAATCACAGTGAGCGAGTTGCGGGGTATCTCTACGTCGATATTCTTAAGGTTGTGTACGCGTGCTCCGTACACGTTTATCTTTTCGTCTTCTCTATTCATTATTTATGTATCCTCTAAGCAAGTTTACGTCTTTGCGTATGTTGTATTCGATGCCGTCGGCACCGCGAGCCTTTACCAGTACAAAGTACACACCATCCTTTACAGGCTTGCCGTTGTAGGTGCCATCCCATCCGTTGTCTTTGGCAGGGTTGGTCCACTCGTAGAGTTTCTGGCCCCACCTATTAAATATATAAGCGTGGAACTCAACCAGACTCTGGTACTCCTTTACATCGTATTTGTCGTTACGGCCGTCATTGTTGGGCGAGAAGGCATTGGGCATGACGAGCTTGCTCTCGCTTACGGTTACGGCGATGGTGAAGGAGTCTACAGCCTCGTCGGTAGGATCGGGACGGAACACCAGTGTTACGTTAGTCTGTCCGGCCTGGGTAAAGGTGTATTCGGTGTCCTGCTCATAGCGCACCATCAGGTCCTTGGCCTCGCCAAGTCGGCGGAAGTGCCACTCGTAAACAGGCGACAGTCCATCCACATTCTGCGGGTTGGCACGGAATGAAACAGCGAGCGGAGCCTGTCCCTGAAAGTCGGTAGATGTCACGGTCTCTACGCCATTATCATCGGTGTAGGTGGCCGTCGGCGAAATCGACGGGTAAGTGCTCTGTGCTGATGCCAAAACTGGCACAAACATCGCAAAAACAGTTAGTATAATCTGCTGAAATCTCATTTTTTCCTAATTTAAAGTGCAAAGTTACTAAAAAATTGATAATTCACAATCGATAATTGATATTTATTTTGTACTTTTGCATGCGAAATATGTAAAATTAGAAAATATGACGCGAGTTTTAAGATATTTTTTGTTCTTTGCCGCCTTCTGGATGTCAGTTAGCGTGGCAATGGCCCAGGTGGGTGAACAGGATATACGTGGACTGCACAAGGTGAAGAAGAAGGAGACTATCTTCGGCATTTCGCGTATGTATGATATCACCATCGAGCAGCTGTTGAAAGCTAACCCCGAGATGAACACTCCTGGCTACGAACTGAAAAAGGGTACGGTGCTTAAGATACCATATGCTACACTGCAGACAGAGGCCCCTGCGCCTAAACCTGTAGACGAGGACGTGACCGACGATCTGCGCAAGCGCACTATCCGACTGGGCGTGATGCTGCCATTGCACAATGTTAATGGCGACGGCAAGCGCATGGTGGAGTACTATCGCGGAGTACTGATGGCATGCGACAGTATCAAGAAACTTGGCGTGTCGGTCGACGTGCATGCTTGGAATGCTGCCGAGGATGCAGACATCAACCAGCTACTGAAGGACGAGGCTGCCGCTAAGTGCGACCTGATAATCGGTCCGCTGTACTCGAAGCAGATGGACGCTATGTCGGCATTTGTTGAGAAGCATAAGATAAAGTTGCTGATACCATTCTCTATCAATGCACCGCAACTGGCCGACAACAAGTACATCTATCAGGTGTACCAAAGTCACACACAACAGAACTCAGCTACTATCGAGCACTTTGTGAAGGCGTTTAAGAAATTCCACACGGTGATTATCGACTGCAACGATACCACAAGCCAGAAGGGGAGCTTTACTGCAGCACTGCGCCGACAGTTGGAGCAGGAGAACATGGAGTGCAATATCACCAATCTTAAGTCGGTCGAGGCTGACTTCTCGAAGGCATTTAGTCGCACTAAGCCCAATGTGGTGATACTTAACACTGGTCGTTCGCCTGAGCTGGGCATCGCATTCTCGAAGCTAAACGGACTGAAGGTAACCGATCCTGACCTGGTGATAAATATGTTCGGATATACAGAGTGGCTGATGTACACACGTGCACATCTGGAGAACTATTATAAGTTTAATACCTATGTGCCATCGGTATTCTACTACAATCCACTTTCGTCATCAACCAAGCGCCTGCAGCAGAAGTTCCGCTGGAACTTTCATACCGACATGCAGAACAGTCTTCCACGATTTGCCATAACAGGCTTCGACCACGCATACTTCTTCCTGATGGGACTGCACAGCGAAGGCCGCAAGTTCCTGGGCGAGAAGAGCAATCCCGATTATATACAGACACCACTGCAGTTTGAGCGCTATGGCAATGGCGGACTGCGCAACCATACACAGCTGTTTGTACACTACACCCCCGACAGTAGGGTAGAAACCATTAAGTTCTAAAGTATGAGGAAAGCAAAAGATATGAAGCGACTTATTTCCAGTTTTACATTTTTACATTTCCTCATTGCAACGGTAAGCGCCCAAGTGGGTGAATACCGCAACGAACTGGCTATCGGTGTAAACGGTGGTTATGTGATGAGCAACGTGGCGTTTGTGACTAAGGTTCCGCAGACGATGCTGGGTGGTGTGACCGGTGGTTTTACAGCACGCTACACATGCGAGAAATACTTCAGTAGCATTTGTGCAGTTACTGCCGAGGTGAACTTTGCACAGATAGGTTGGAACGAGCAGATACTGGACAAAAATGATCAGCCAGTACCACTGCATACAGACCCTACACAGAATCTGGCATACAAACGTAAGATGACCTATGTGCAGGTACCGCTGCTTGCACGACTTGGATGGGGACGCGAGCGCAACGGTCTGCAGGCATTCATACATCTGGGTCCGCAGATTGGTTTCTACGTGAACGATAAGATAGAGTCAAACTTCGACGTTCACGAGGATGCATTCAATCCATCGAGCGCAGGCTATCAGTATGGCGGAATGCGCTCATCGAGCGTGGTGGCACAGGATACGATGGCTGTCGAAAACAAGTTCGACTATGGTATCGCAGTGGGTGCAGGACTTGAGTTCAGCAACCGTCACTTCGGCCACTTTATGATAGAGGGACGCTACTACTACGGATTAGGTAACATCTACGGCAACACAAAACGCGACTATTTCTCAAGATCAAACTTTGGTAATATCGTAGTGAAATGTACCTATCTGTTTGATATAATCAGAACAAAGAATTCTAAAATCAAATAAATAATTAATTATGTTCGAAAATCAACCCAAAGGTTTATTTGCGTTGGCCCTGGCCAACACAGGCGAGCGCTTCGGTTATTACACGATGCTCGCCGTATTTGCATTGTTTTTAAGAGCTAACTATGGTCTGGACGCCGGTTGGGCAGGCGAGATCTACAGCGACTTCCTGATGCTGGTTTACTTCCTGCCTATCGTTGGTGGATGGCTGGCCGATAAGTTCGGTTTCGGCAAGATGGTTACCATCGGTATCCTGATTATGTTTGCAGGTTATCTGCTGCTGTCTATTCCCCTGGGTGGCGACACATTCGCACTGGTGGTGATGCTGGCTGCACTGGTACTGATAGGTTTCGGTACCGGACTGTTTAAGGGCAACCTGCAGGTAATGGTAGGCGACCTGTACAACGATCCAAAGTACGCCAACAAGCGCGATGCCGGTTTTTCACTGTTCTACATGGCCATCAACATCGGTGCCCTGTTTGCTCCTACAGCTGCAGTACGCATCATGGAGTGGTCGCAGCAGAATCTGGGCACCAGCGTTAACGACAGCTATCACTTTGCTTTCGCTATCGCATGTGCATCGCTCATCCTCTCTATCGCTATCTACTACATCTTCCGTGGTACATTCCGCCATGTTGAGGGTGGTAAGGGCAAGGACAATAAGGCTCAGGCTGCAAGCAACGAGCCCGAGCTTACCAAGGAGGAGACAGCACAGCGTGTGGTTGCTCTGTGTCTGGTATTCGCAGTGGTTATCTTCTTCTGGATGGCTTTCCACCAGAACGGTCTGTCGCTTACATACTTTGCTGACGAGTTTACAGCTAAGTCGGCTACTGGTGCCGATACAATGCCATTCGATGTTATCAACCTGGTGATGATCATTTTCATCGTGTATGCAGGTTTCTCACTCTTCCAGAGCAAGACTCCAAAGGGTAAGTGCATCTCGGCTGCTATCATCGTGGTTGCACTTGGCATACTGGGCTACAAGTATACTCAGGCTACTGGCGAGGTTGCTATCTCGGCTCCTATCTTCCAGCAGTTCAACCCATTCTATGTAGTTGCACTCACACCAGTATCGATGGCTATCTTCAGCAGTCTGGCCAGCAAGGGCAAGGAGCCAACACCTCCACGTAAGATTGCCTACGGTATGCTGGTTGCTGCATCGGCATTTATCGTGATGATGCTGGCTTCGCAGGGACTGATGACTCCTAACGAGCAGAAGGCTGCAGGTGATGCTGCTACATTCGTATCGCCTTACTGGCTGATTGGTACATACCTGATTCTGACATTCGGTGAGTTGTTGCTTAGCCCAATGGGTATCTCGTTTGTATCTAAGGTGGCTCCTCCAAAGCTTAAGGGACTGATGATGGGTGGATGGTTTGTATCTACCGCCATCGGTAACAAACTGGTAGGTGTAGGTGGTTACCTGTGGGGCGACATCAACCTGACAGTGGTTTGGGGTGTGTTCATTGCAGTATGCGTGGTTGCTGCCCTGTTTATGTTTGCAATGATGAAGCGCCTGGAGAAGGTTTGCTAATATGATATCATTCATCCCATTTTTGGTACTGATAGTACTCATCACATGTTGCGTTGCCGTGTTCGGCAACGCAACACTTGATGGTGCCAGTCAGGTGTCGCTTCTGGCGGCATCGGCAGTGAGTGTGCTTATAGGTCACTTCACCAAGCGACTGGAGTGGGAGAATTTGGAAAAAGAGATAACGGATAAGATAGCCAGTTGTACACCGGCTATCATTATCCTGCTATTGATAGGCGCCATCGGTGGAACATGGATGGTTTCGGGAATAGTGCCAACGATGATATACTATGGCATGCAGATCATCCGACCAGAGGTATTCCTGGTTTCGAGTAGTGTGCTGTGTGCGCTGGTAAGCTTGATGATAGGTTCATCATGGACAACAGTTGCCACTATCGGTGTGGCGCTGATGGGTATCGGCAAGGCGCATGGATTTGACGACGGTTGGATAGCCGGTTCGATTATCACTGGTGCATACTTCGGCGATAAGCTGTCGCCACTCAGCGATACCACTGTGCTTGCATCGAGCGTGTCGGGTACTCCGCTGTTTACCCACATCCGCTATATGCTCTACACTACGGTGCCTACGTTTATCATCTCGCTATCTATATTTTTGATAGCCGGACTGATGATGAACGTGCAAGGGCATGGCAATGTGCAGGAGTTTATGGACGGACTGCAGCACACGTTTGTCATATCGCCATGGTTGCTGGTAGTGCCTGTGCTCACTGGTGTGATGATAGCCCGCAAGTGGCCATCGATGGTGGTGCTGTTTCTGGCTATATTGTTGGCAGCTATTGTTGGACTGCTGGTGCAGCCAGATTTGGTGCGCCAGATATCAGGTCACGACGGATTCCTGTCATCTTATAAGGGTATGATGCAGGTGTGCTACGGCAGAACTAATATCGAGACGGGTGTGCCGATGCTTAACGATCTGGTGGCAACCAGCGGTATGGGTGGTATGATGCCAACTATCTGGCTTATCATCTGTGCACAGACATTCGGTGGTGCACTGACCGCTACAGGACAGTTGCAGGACCTGATGAAGGTTGTGCTGCGATGGGTTCGCGGTACTGCATCTATGGTAGCATCGACTGTTGGTACATCGCTGTTCTGCAACATAGCTATGGCCGATCAGTATCTGTCTATAATGCTTGCCAGTTCCATGTTTAAGGACGTGTATAAGGATCGTGGATATGAGTCGCGCCTGTTGAGTCGCAGTTGCGAGGACGGCGCTACGGTTACATCAGTGCTGGTGCCATGGAACACGTGCGGACTTACGCAGAGCACCGTGCTGGGTGTGGCCACACTTACTTATCTGCCATACTGTTTCTTTAATTTCCTATCGCCGGTAACTTCGATTGTGGTTGCTGCACTTGGATGGAAGATTAAGCGTAAATGATACTTAGTCTACTATTATCAGGCTTTCTTACCTTTGTGGAGTTGAACTGCGAGAATATGTTCGACTATACTCACGATGATGGAAAAAATGATACGGAGTATCTGCCGGAGGCAACACGCCACTGGACTAAGAAACGCTATTGGCATAAGCTTAATAACATTGCTCAGGAACTGCTGTCGTGCTCTACTGCTGATGGCTGCATACCCGACTTGATCGCCCTGTGTGAGGTAGAGAACGATTCGGTGATGAGAGATCTCACTAAGCGTTCGCTGTTGCGTAATGCCGGATATGAATACCTGATGACTTCATCGCCCGATGTGCGAGGTATAGATGTGGCGCTGTTGTACTCGCCATACTCGTTTGCTCCTATCTGTAGCTATGGGATAAGGGTGAAGCCGATAGAAGGCATGAGGGCTACTCGAGATATTCTGTATGCTTGCGGTGAGACTGTATCGGGCGATACGCTGCATGTGTTTGTGGTTCATCAGCCCAGTAGATTTGGTGGCGAGAAGTATAGCAGACCGTTCCGCAGGGTGGTGGCCGATAGGGTTTGCGCATCGGTTGACTCTATCAGAGCCTTATCGCCTGATGCAAAGGTGCTGATAGCAGGCGACTTTAACGACGGTGCCCACAGTCCCAGTCTGCAGCAGTATTATCAGCATGGACTCATTAATCTTACGAAGGATGCGTGTGGCGAAAACGGTGTTAAGGGCACGTATCGCTATCAGGGCGAGTGGGAGAGTATCGACCATATACTTGGCAGCGCCTATATATATAATAAGGTGGACACGTCATATGTGCATGCTCCACAGTTCTTGCTAGAGGAGGATGCAAGATATAGTGGCTATCGCCCACGAAGAACATATATTGGTCCTCGCTATCAGTCAGGCTACAGCGATCATTTGCCGCTGATAGTCCGATTTACTTTTTGATGTTTGGTAGTTGCAGGCCGTAGTGCTTATGCTTGTCTATAAGCAGAATGCCTATGGCTGTTACGGCTGCACCCAGAGCGGTGAAGCCGAAGATGAGCATGGACGTGGTGTAGGTAGGATCGGTCTCGTTGGCACGACCTACAAACATAGGTATGATGGCACGGCCGAAGTTCTGGATAAAGAATATCATCGAGTAGGCTGTGCCCAGACACTTCAGTGGTATAATCTTTGGCACGCATGGCCATAGTGCAGCGGGAGCCAACGAATAGCCGATGCTTAGTGTCACCATCAGTGCAATGGCAATAGTGCTGCTATGCATGGGCAGCGAGAATCCGAAGTGTACGGCAGTAAGCATAAGCGCACCTGTAATCACCAGTGTAACCCCCTTGCCATACTTATCGTAGACAGCGCCAAATAGTGGTGTCATCAGTATAGTGCCGAATGGTGCTATCGATGAGAAGAATCCTGCGATATCAGTATCAACGCCATACTTCATAACCATCAGCTTGGTTGAGAACTTAAGGAATGGCGAAACTGCCGAGTAGAACAGCACACAGAACAATGTAATAAGCCAGAACCCAGGATTGCGCAGGGTGACTAGGATATCACCCCAGTGGAACTCTTCGCTATCGTCGGTTGTACTTTTCGTGCTGTCATCATACAGCTTGCGGTCCATCACACAGAATACCAGGAATGCCAGCAGTCCGATGATAAGAAAAGCCAATGATACAAGTAGTGGTGTTGACAGTGCAAAGTAGCGTGCTATAGGTGCCGAGATACTTAGCGCTGCGGCAGTACCCAGTCGGGCCATAGCTAGCTGTATACCCATTGCCAGTGCAAGTTCATGACCGGTAAACCAGCGTACCATAGCCTTCGACACGGTGATGCCGGTCATCTCATAGCCCACACCAAACACAGCAAAGCCCAGTGATGCAACAGCTACCGACATGGGCAGTTGGAATCCGAAAATGGCTATCTCGGCAGTTCCGAAGTCGGTAGTTACGCCATACAGCTTAAGCAGTGTGCCGAGTGCCATCAGGCTGCACGCCAGCACTCCAGTAAATCGTATGCCCATCTTGTCGAGAATCAGTCCCGAGAAGAAGAGCATCAGCAGGAATACATTGATGAAACTGCCTGCACCCGAGAAGAATCCGTAGTCAGACGGTGTCCAACCTAGTCCTCCCTGACTCTTTGGCAGTTCGAGCAGAGTTTCCAGAGGCGACATTACGTCATTAACGAAGTAGCCCATCATCATGGCTGTTGCCACGATGATGAGCACTGTCCATCTCGCAAAAGGAGAATCGTTTAGTCGATGACGAATCGCCTCGGTCATATATTACTTCTTCTTCACCGGATCGCAGGTAAGTCCGCAACCCAGCTTCTTGAATATCTTGCGGTCAACCTCGCTCAGCATTACTGTGGTGTGAACCTGACAGCCGCGCAGCTTAGGCAACTGCTCAAGAGCCTTACGACAATTATCGTCGTCGTTAGAGAGTACGCTCAGGGCCACAAGCACCTCGTCGGTATGCAGACGTGGGTTTTTGCCACCCAGGTATTCTATCTTGGTCTTCTGAACGGGTTCGATCAGACTCTGTGGAATGAGCTTTGCCTCGTGGTCGATCTCTGCCAGATGCTTCATGGCATTGATGAGCAGAGCTGCGCTGCATCCCAGCAGTGGGGTTGACTTGGCAGTGATGATGGTGCCATCCTCAAGTTCGATGGCAGCAGCCTGCTGACCGGTCTCGATCTTCTTTTCGTAGGCAGCTGTGGTAACAGGACGGAAGGCGGTAGTGATCTTAGCCTGATTGAAGAGCATACGGATCTTGTTTACCTCGCTCTCGTTATCGGCACCATCGGCCATCTTGTTTGTAGCATCGTAGAATCGGCGGATAATCTCATCCTTCGAAGCCTTGCAACAAACATCGTCATCACAGATGCAGAAGCCAACCATGTTTACACCCATATCTGTTGGCGACTTGTATGGGTTCTCTCCATAGATACCCTCGAAGAGTGCATTCAGTACGGGGAAGATCTCGATGTCACGATTGTAGTTCACGGCAGTCTTATTGTATGCCTCCAGGTGGAATGGGTCTATCATGTTCACATCGTTCAGGTCGGCAGTAGCAGCCTCGTAGGCGATGTTTACAGGGTGCTTAAGTGGCAGGTTCCAGACGGGGAATGTCTCGAACTTGGCGTAACCGGCACGGATACCACGCTTGTTCTCGTTGTACAGCTGACTCAGGCAGGTAGCCATCTTACCGCTACCAGGTCCAGGAGCAGTCACGATTACCAGTGGACGTGATGTCTCTACGTAGTCATTCTTGCCGAAGCCCTCATCGCTGGCAATCAGCTCCACATTGTGGGGATAGCCGTCGATTGGGTAGTGGAAGTATGACTTGATGCCCTCACGCTCCAAGCGATGACGGAACTGGTCGGCAGCGTGCTGACCGTTGTAGTGAGTGATAACTACGCTACCCACCATGAAGCCGCGGCCCATGAACTCATCGCGCAGGCGCAGTACATCCTCATCGTAGGTGATGCCGAGGTCGGCACGTACCTTGTTTTTTTCGATGTCCTCAGCACTTACCACGATGACAATCTCTATGCTGTCGCGAAGCTGGGCCAACATGCGCAGCTTGCTGTCGGGCTTGAAACCTGGCAGTACGCGCGATGCATGGTGGTCGTCAAACAGTTTGCCACCCAACTCCATATAAAGTTTGCCATCGAACTGTGCGATGCGCTCCTTGATATGCTCAGACTGAATCTTGAGATATTTGTCGTTATCGAAACCGATTTTCATAATTATTCTGTGATGTTAGGAAGTTCAAGACCAATACCTTTCTTCTTATCAACAACCTTCAGTACGAAGCCCAGGATGAGAGCTGCAACACCGAGTGATGCCAGCATTACCAGCGGAGCGGTGTAGTCGAACTGAGTAGGATCGGTTACATTTGGGTTGGTAGCGTCGAGCACCTTACCAATCAGCAGTGGGAACAGCCACAGACCGATGTTCTGAATCCAGAAGATAAGTGCATAGGCAGAACCGATAACCTTAGCATCAACGAGCTTGGGCACTGATGGCCAGAGTGATGCAGGAACCAGTGAGAACGATGCTCCCAGAACCAGAATGGTGGTGTAAGCGATGATGATGCCACCTACGGCATTGCCTTTGAACATAGGCAGAACGAATGCGAAGGTGAGGTGACATGCGATGAGCAGTACAGAGCCCAGTACCAGCATCGAGGCTGCCTTGCCATGGTGGTCGAGATAGCTACCCAGGATAGGAGTGATGAGCACTGCCAGCAGTGGGAATACAGCGAAGATACTCTCAGCCGACTGGCGCATGTAACCCATATAGCAATATGTAACGAGTGCTACGATCGAAAGTCCCAGCAGACCGTACTTCAGGTTGGCCTTCTTCTGGAAGTTTGATGCGAAACCTGCAGCAGCTACAATCAACATGATTACATACTGAACGATGGTAACATCGGGCTGTGCCCAGAATGAGTTAGCATCAGGAGCAGTCAGAGTAAGGTTGCACTGCAGCATGTTTACAGCATACTTCTGGAATGGGAAGATAGCTGAGTAGTACAGCACGCAGAGCAGAGCAACAATCCAGAAACCAGCATCGGTCAAGATCTTACCCAGGTCAGAGATCTTGAATGGATCATCCTTCTCCTCAGCCTCGCCAGTCTGACTGTCGAGCTTCTGGTCCATGAAGAAGTAAACGATGGTCATGATGAGTGCGATACACATCAGCACTACACCGAAGGCTACCGAACGGCTAACTGACACCTGACCACCCAGACGGGCAAAGAAAGGCGAGAAGATCATACAGGTGGCAACACCCAGACGGGCGAGTGCCATCTCTGATCCCATAGCCAGAGCCATCTCACGACCCTTGAACCACTTAACGATTCCACGGCTAACGGTGATACCTGCCATCTCACATCCACAACCGAAGATCATGAATCCGCAAGCAGCAAACTTAGCTGATGCAGGCATGCCGGCATAGAATGGCGATACACCCAGCTCGTCGAACACAGGGATATAATTAAGATTGTTGTTGAACCATGTTTCAAGTCCTGTTCCTGCGAAACTTTCGCTTACAGCATACCATTTTACGCAGGCACCTACCAGCATCACAGCTGCTGAGAGCACTGCGGTGAAACGTACGCCCATCTTGTCGAGGATAATACCTGCAAAGATGAGGAAGAACACGAATACGTTGAGGAATACCTCAGAACCCTGCATGGTACCGAATGCTGTAGAGTCCCAACCACGGGTATCCTGCATCAGGTCCTTGATAGGTGAGAGGATGTCCATAAAGATGTAGCTGCAGAACATTGCGAGCGCAAGCAGCAGCAGAGCAGTCCAGCGCATGCCAGCGCTGTCGCGAAGTGTCTTTTGAATAGCTTGAGTCATTATTGTATTTAATGTTTAATCATTAATGTCTAATGTTTAATGTTTAATCTTTAATCCTTCAGCCAGCGGTCCAACCAGTTGAAGAATGTGCGCTGCCACAGCACACCGTTCTGTGGTTTCAGTACCCAGTGGTTCTCGTCGGGGAAGATGAGAAGCTCGGCCTCGATACCCTTCATGCGGGCAGCGTTGAATGCCGACATACCCTGAGTGGCGTTGATGCGGTAGTCCTTCTCGCCATGGATAACGAGGATAGGAGTATCCCACTTGTCAACAAACTGGTGAGGTGAGTTCTTGTAGGTCTTGTCTGCATTGGCAGTGCGATCCTTGTTCCAGTAAGCATCATCGTACTCAAAGTTAGAGAACCAGTTCTCCTCAGTCTCGGTGTACATGGCCTCGAGGTTGAAAGCACCATCGTGGGCGATGAATGCCTTGAAGCGCTTGTCGTGATGACCTGCCAGGTAGTATACAGAGAATCCACCGAACGAAGCACCTACAGCACCCAGCTTGTCCTTATTTACGTAAGGCAGATTGTTAGCAGCAAAATCGATAGCTGCCAGATAGTCTCTCATGCACTGACCAGTCCAGTCGCCTGAGATCTCCTCAAGCCACTCCTGTCCGAATCCGGGAAGACCGCGACGGTTAGGAGCTACTACTACATAGCCCTGTGAAGCCATGATCATAAAGTTCCAACGATAGCTCCAGAACTGTGAAACTGGGCTCTGAGGACCACCCTCGCAGAATAGCAGAGTGGGGTACTTCTTTGTCTCGTCGAAGTTTGGTGGCAGGATAATCCATGTAAGCATCTGCTTGCCGTCGCTGGTCTTTACCCAACGCTGCTGTACAGATGGCTTAGCCAGCTGATCGGTGATGTGCTTATTCTCGAAAGTAAGCTGCTGAACAGCTGTATTCTGTGGCTTCTTGAAGTTTGGAGTTACGATATACAGGTCGGCAGGAGCGGTGAATGAGTGGCGCTCCATCAGCAG